>JACPOU010000015.1 GCA_016191345.1 Chloroflexota bacterium | reverse complement strand
TCGACGCTATTTCCTGCCGGAGACCATGGCGGCGATCGGCGCCGTCGCGATCGAGGAGGTGGGCCAGCCGTTGCTGCTTGCGAGCTGACGAGACCCGGCGCGAGACGACGACCTGTTACACCACGACCTGGGACTTGACCGGAATCGTCGCCCACGCGGCCCGCAGGGACCCGATTCGACTTCTCAGCGTCACCGCTAAGCGTTCTTGGAATGGCCGGCGGTCGGGAGGCGCCGCGCGGCCTTGTCATCGCGAGAAGGCTTAGCGGAGCGCCTTCGGGGCGAGGGACACGTCCCACGCGGCCACCCGCGCCACGAGATACTTGGTGAACGCCTATCGCGGCCCGGAGTCGTCGCCGCGGCCGCCGGCAGGGACCCGATTCGATCGCCGAGCGTCACCGCTAAGCGTTCTTGCAATGGCCGGCGGTCGGGAGGCGCCGAGGCCGGCACCGGACGAGCCCGGAATGCGCCCCGCACGTGGAGCCCGGCACGCCCGCGCCGCGCCTCGGCGGGCGCCGCCCAGACCCCCGGAATCGCGAATGCCGGCGCCCCGAACGCCGGCATTCGCTGTCCCCGAGACCCGGACGTGGAGGGCGTCCGGATCACCTGTGAAAGGCGGATCAGTAGCGGTCGGTGCTCCGGCCGGCGATGCGAGTCATGGTCGAGGTGGTCGAAGCCGGCGTCGCGGTGACGCGAGTCGCGATCGCGACCCGCGGCGAAAGCGACGGAGCGGGGGTGGCCGAGAAGCCCATCGGGCGGGCCCGTGACGGCTCGAGCGTGTTGCCGCGTGAGCCGCCGGACTCGCCGGGCGCGCCCTGCCCGACGGACACGGCCTCGGAGCCGTGGTACACGCGGCCGAAGCGGCGCATCCGGACGGCGAGGTAGTACTCCATGATCTGGCGGACGTGCGCCTCGGAGAGCGCCTCGTCGGCGCGGAGCGCGTACTCCACGCGGGCCGTTGGATTCTGCGTCCCGTTGGCCACGAGACCCAGGTATTGCGCGGCGTCGGCGTCCTCGCGGATCTCGCGCAGGCCGCGGGCGAGCTTCGTCGCCGTCCCGAGGGACGGCATCCGATCGCCGCGGATGAGGCGTGAGATCGTCGAGTGGTCCACGCCGGACTGCTGGGCGAGCTGTCGCTGCGACATCTTCTTCGCCTTCAGCTGGGCACGGAGCCACTCGTTGAATGCTCGGCCGTTCTGGGTTGTCATTCGTTCGGTTCCGGACGCTCCATGTGATGGGCGGACCGTGCCGCGAGATGACCTGACTATCGACTTGCGGCCATTACGGCCATATCACCCGTTCGTCCCCCGACCTTCCGCGCGCGCCACGCTCCGGGCTGGGTGGAGTGGTGCGGTCGATGACGGTTCGCAGCGGTCCGTGGTACCGGGACCCTCCCCGGAGCAGGGGGGGACTGCCGGCGCCGTGAGGAACGCAGCCCCAGCCTCCGTTCGTGGGTGGGTTTGGTGCGTTTGGGCGGGGAGGCCCGCGCGGGTACGTCGAGCGTCAGGCCGGCTGCGGCTCCAGCGTGCCGCGCCGCTTCGAGGAGATCGCGTACGCGATCGCCCCGAGGATGATGACCGTGAGGACGCTGATCGTCCTGTCCACGATCGTGATCGCCAGGGCCTCGGTCTGCGGCACGCCGTAGACGAGGGTCAGCAGCCCCACGATGGCGCCCTCGACGAACCCGAGGCCCGCGGGCGTGATCGGGATCGCGGTGAGCAGCGACGCCGACAGGGCGATGAAGAACGCGCCGCTGATCCCGAGGTGCACGTCGGGCAGCCCCAGCGCCTGCACGACGAGGAACAGCCGAATCGCCTCGGTCGCCCAGATGAGGCCCGTCAGCACGATGAGACCGGGCAGTGCGCGCAGGCCGACGGAGGAGAAGACGCCCTCCTCGAAGCGATCGTAGAACTCGACGATCCGGACCGGCACCGGCAGCGCCTGCATGATCCGCCGGCCGAAGTTCCGCATCGTGAGCAGGCCCGCGGCGAGGAGCATCACGAACACCACCCCCGCCGCGAATACGACCTGGACCTGGCCCGGCAGGCCATTGCGGAACGACACGAAGCCGGACGCGAGCCCCAGGACGACGATCGCGAAGAGGTCGAGGATCCGCTCGATGAAGACCGTCCCGAATGTCCGCGACAGCGACACCGTGCTGTTGATCTTCAGGAGGTAGGCGCGGTAGACGTCGCCGAGCTTGGCCGGCACGAGGCAGTTGACGAGCCACGACAGGAAGATGATCTCGGTCCCGTCGCGGACCTTGAGCGGGTAGCCGGTGCGACGGACGAGCAGCGTCCAGCGAAGCCCGCGGATCGGGAAGCCGAGGTAGAACACCGCGAACGCGGCGAAGAGCAGGAGCCCGTTCGAGCGAAGGATCTTGTCCGGGATCTGCTCCAGACGGAACCCTGGCAGGCTCCTCGCGAACAGCACGAGGAGGGCCAGGGGCAGGACGAGCGAGATGATCGTCCTCGGCTGCCGCAGGCGGCGCGCCAGGGACATCTGGTCGGCGGAGACCTGGCGCTCGGTGGTCACGACGGGGCCATGGTCATGGCGCAACCCGTCATGGCGCAACCCGTCATGGCGCAACCCGTCATGGCGCAACCCGTCATGGCGCGGCATCCGGGCACACGCGCCGCTGGCCGCGCGCTCGCTGGACGATCTTCGCGAACGGCGTGGCGAGCCGGACGTAGGCCGACGCGCGCCCCATGGCGAGGACCGGCCCGTCGGCAAGCGCCGCGCGCAGGCCCTCCGCGGTGGACGGATCGCCGCGCAGGGTGGTGGACGAGATGCCGACCTCGAGGGTCGTGTGCGCATCGGAGACGGCAACCCCGGGCACGCCCGCTGCCACCGCGAGCTCGGCCGCCCGCTGGTTGCCGTTGCCGACAATGAGCCGGGCGTTCCAGGCCTCGATCCAGTCCACGCTCGCGGCAAGCGCCTCGATGGTCGCGAGCCCCTCCCCCCGGGCCATGGAGCCCCGGAAGCGATCGAACGGATGCGGGATCCCGACGAGACCGCCCTGCTCCCGCACGGCAGCGATCGTCTCGGCGGCGGACAGGCCGGGCGGCACGGCCCGTTCGAGGAAGACGGCGATGAGGTCGCCGTCCCGCGTCCGGATCTCCTCGCCGATGAGGACGGTCAGTCCGGCCGGCGCCGCCGCCTGCGCCTCGTACGCTCCGTCGACCCGGTCGTGATCCGTGATCGCGAGGTGGGTGAGGCCGCGCCGCGCGGCGGCCGCGACGACGCTCCGTGGCGACGCGAGCGAGTCGAAGCTCGCCGACGTGTGGCAGTGGAGGTCGATGCACGCGCCCGCAGGGTCCACGGGCTGCGGCGGCCGGGCTAGAGGGACTGGACGAGCGACTTCTTGAAGAAGTCGTAGTGCTTGAGCGCCTCGCCCGTGCCGAGGGCCACGCAGTTCAGGGCGTTCTCGGCGACATGGCAGGGAACGCCCGTGACCTGGGTCAGCAGCTTGTCGATGTTCCGCAGGAGGGCCCCACCGCCCGACATCACCATGCCCTTGTCGATGATGTCCGAGCTCAGCTCCGGCGGCGTCTGCTCGAGGACCTGGCGGACCGCCGCCACGAGCTGCTGGAGCGGCCCCTCGATCGCCTCCATGACCTCCGAGGAGGTGATCGGGATCGTGCGCGGCAGACCGGCGATGAGGTCGCGGCCGCGGACCTCCATGGTCAGCTCGCGCTCGAGCGGGAGGGCCGTCCCGATCGCGATCTTGACCTCCTCCGCCGTCCGCTCGCCGATCATGAGGTTGTACTTCTTGCGGATGTAGCTCGCGATGTGCTCGTCGAACTTGTTGCCGCCGACGCGCAGGGAGGTCGAGACGACGATCCCGCCGAGGGCGATGACCGCGATCTCGCTCGTGCCGCCGCCGATGTCGATGATCATGTTGCCCGACGGACCGCTGATCGGGACGTTCGCGCCGATCGCGGCGGCGAGCGGCTCCTCGATGAGCCATGCCTCCTTGGCGCCGGCCTTGAGCGCGGCGTCCCGCACCGCGCGCTTCTCGACCGAGGTGACGCCGGCGGGGACGCTGATCATGACCTCCGGCCGGTTGAAGAGGAACTTGCCCTTCGTGGCCTTGCCGATGAAGAAGCGGAGCATCGCCTCGGTGATGATGTAGTCCGCGATCACCCCGTCCTTCATCGGCCTGATGGCCGTGATGTTGCCGGGGGTCCGCCCGATCATCTCGCGGGCTTCCTCGCCCACGGCCCGGATGCGGTTGTCATCGTCCACCGCCACGACGGACGGCTCCTGGATGACGATGCCCTTGCCCTCGACATGGACGAGGACGTTGGCGGTGCCGAGGTCGATACCGATCTTCATGCGGGTGTGCTTGGATCCCCTTCCTGGAGGCGCTCGATCCTGGCGCCGAGGTCCAGGAACTTCCGTTCGATGTTCTCATACCCTCGCCGGACGTGGTGTCCGCCATGGATCAGCGAGGTCCCGCGAGCGGCCAGCGCCGCGAGGATGAGCGACGCCCCCGCCCGCAGGTCGGAGATCTCGACGTCCGCCCCGACCAGCTTCGCCGGGCCCTCGATGACCGCGTGGTGAGGATCCGGGAGGTCGATCGTCGCGCCCATCCTGCGGAGCTCCGTCATCCACTCGAGGCGGTCCTCGAAGATCGCCTCGTGGACCGTGGAGCGGCCGTTTGCCTGGGTCAGGAGGACGCTCGTCGGCGGCTGGAGGTCCGTGGCGAGGCCCGGATACGGCGCCGTCTCGATGTCAATGGGCTTGTACGACCCCGGGCCCACGGCGGTGGCATCGACGGTCAGGCGGTCCGTGCCGCAGTCGACCGCGATGCCCATCCGGCCGAGGATCTCGACGAGGCTGTCGAGATGGTCGCAGCGCGCCCGCTCCAGGGTCACCTTGCCGCCGGTCATCGCGGCCGCGATCGCGAACGTGCCCGCCTCGATCCGGTCAGGGACGACGTCGTGCTCGGCGCCGCGGAGGCGGCGCTTGCCGACGATCTCGATCGTGTCGGGATACGTCCGCTCGACGTCGGCGCCCATCTTGCAGAGGAACGCGATGAGGTCGTCGATCTCGGGTTCCTGGGCGGCGGGACGGATGACCGTATGGCCGTCGGCGAGGGTCGCCGCGAGCATCGCGTTCTCGGTTCCCATGACGGACACGAACGGAAAGCGGACCTCGGTTGCGCGGAGCCGGCCCGGCGCCTTGGCGTAGTAGTAGCCGTAGCGGTACTCGATGTCGGCCCCGAGCGCGCGCATCGCGTCGACGTGGAGATCCACGGGGCGTCGCCCGATCCGGTCGCCGCCGGGGTTGCTGATGATGACCTCGCCGAACCGGGCGAGGAGCGGCCCGAGGAGCATGAAGCTGGCCCGCATCTTGGCCGCCGCCTCGAGCGGCACGAACAGCCAGTCGACGTCGCCCGCCGCGACCTCGTACGTGTTCGGGGCGGGGTGGTCCACCACGACGCCGAGGTCGCGGAGCGTCTCGGCCATGACGCGGACGTCCTCGATCTCCGGCACGTTCGTGAACCGGCACCGCTCGCCGGTGAGCGTCGCGGCCGCGAACAGCTTGAGCGCCGCGTTCTTGGCGCCCGCGACCGGCACCGTCCCGTGGAGGGGCGTGCCACCGACGACGCTGAACGCCTCCTTCGGGACCGGCTGGGGAACGTACTCCCAGTGGAACGGGCGAGGTTCAGCCACGCGACGAGCCGGGCTTCGGGGCGGCGCTCCGGCTAGCCATCGAGCCGGTGGCGGCGCGGGCCCTCGCGGTGATGCCGCTCGGCCACGCGCTGCCGGAGCAGCGCCACCTGGAGCGAGGCGCGCGCGGCGGCGAGGTCTGCGCCCTCGTGGAACCCGCCCTCGATCGCCCGCTCGGCCTCCCGGCGCGCCTCGTTGGCCCGCTCCAGGTCGATCTCGCCGGCCAGGTCCGCCATCTCGGCCATGACGACGACCTTGTCGGGCCGGACCTGGAGGAAGCCGCCCGCGATCGCGAACGTCTCGACTGCGCCGCCCTTCCGGATCCGGAGCTCGCCGACCCCGAGCATGGACACGAGCGGCGCGTGGTGCGGCAGGACCCCGAGCTCGCCCTCGCTGCCGGGCAGCGTCACGGCATCGACCGTGTCGCTGTAGGCGAGCTTCTCGGGCGTGACAATCTCGAGCTGGAGGGCCATGGCGCCTACCCCGCCAGCTTCGCTGCGTTCTCGCGGACGTCCTCGATCGTGCCGGCGAGGAAGAAGGCCTGCTCGGGCAGCGTGTCCGTGCCGCCCTCGAGGATCTCCTTGAACGAGGCGACCGTGTCCTTGATCGAGACGTACTTGCCGGGGCGGCCGGTGAACACCTCCGCGACGGTGAACGGCTGGCTCATGAACCGCTGGAGGCGCCGCGCCCGGGCGACCGTCGACTTGTCCTCCTCGGACAGCTCGTCGATGCCGAGGATCGCGATGATCTGCTCGAGGTCGCGGTAGCGCTGCAGGACGCGCTGCGTCTCGCGGGCGACGTCGTAGTGCTCCTGGCCGACGACCAGCGGGTCGAGGACTCGCGAGGTCGACGTGAGCGGGTCGACGGCGGGGTAGATGCCGAGCTCGGCGATGTTCCGCTCCAGGCGGATCGTCGAGTCGAGGTGGCCGAACGTCGTCGCCGGTGCCGGGTCGGTGTAGTCGTCGGCGGGGACGAAGACCGCCTGGAGGGAGGTGATCGAACCCGTCTTCGTGGAGGTGATCCGCTCCTGGAGGGCCGCCATCTCGGTCGCGAGGTTGGGCTGGTAGCCGACCGCGGACGGCATCCGGCCGAGGAGCGCCGAGACCTCGGATCCGGCCTGGGTGAAGCGGAAGATGTTGTCGATGAACAGGAGGACGTCGCGGCCCTCCTCGTCCCGGAAGTACTCGGCCATCGTCAGGCCGGTCAGGCCGACGCGCTGGCGGGCGCCCGGCGGCTCGTTCATCTGGCCGAACACGAAGGCCGTGCTCTTGATGACCCCGGAGTCGGTCATCTCCTTGATGAGGTCGTTGCCCTCGCGGGACCGCTCGCCGACGCCGGCGAATACGGAGACGCCGGCGTGCTCCTTGGCGACGTTGTTGATGAGCTCCTGGATGATGACCGTCTTGCCGACGCCCGCGCCGCCGAAGATCCCGATCTTGCCGCCCTTGCGGAACGGGCAGATGAGGTCGATGACCTTGAGGCCGGTCTCGAAGACCTCGACCTCGGTGGACTGCTGGTCGAAGGCGGGCGCCTTGCGGTGGATCGGCAGGCTCGTCTCGGCCTTGACCGGCCCCTTGCCGTCGATCGGCTTGCCGAGCACGTCGAAGACGCGGCCGAGCGTCACCTCGCCGACGGGCACGGTGATCGGCGCGCCGGTATCGACGGCCTCGCCGCCGCGGGGCAGGCCGTCGGTCGTCGTCATCGCGACGGTCCGGACCCAGTTGTTGCCGAGGTGCTGCTGGACCTCGCAGGTCAGCGGCTCCTGGCCCTCGCGCTGGATCTCCACCGCGTTGTAGATCGCGGGGAGCTGCCCGGCCGGGAACTCGATGTCGACGACGGGGCCGGTGATCTGGATCACCCGGCCGGTCGTGGGAGCGGTGGCGGTCGCCATGGTCTCTGGATGCCTCCTGGTGCGCGCCGTTACTGCGCCTGGGCGCCGGTCGCGATCTCGATCATCTCGCGGGTGATGTTCGACTGGCGGACCTTGTTGTAGGCGAGGGTGTACTCCTCGATGAGGTCGTCAGCGTTCTCCGTCGCGTTCTTCATCGCGACCATGCGGGACGATTCCTCTGAGGCCTTCGCCTCGAGGACCGCCTGGTACAGCCGGGCCGCCACGTACCGTGGGAGCAGCTGCTCCAGCACGGCGGCGGGGTTGGGCTCGAAGATGAACTGGTTGCCGGGGATGCCGGCGGTGTCCTCCGACGGCGTGACCGGCAGAAGGGTCTCCAGGGTTGGCCGCTGGACGAGGGTGGAGACGAAGCGCGGGAACACGAGGTCCACGCGGCCGAACTCGCCGCTGATGTAGCCGTCGGTGATGAGCCGCGCGAGCGGGATGACATCGGCGAACGTCGGCCGGTCGCCGAAACCCGCGAAGTGGGCCTCGAGCGGGACCCGGGAACGGCGCATCGCGTCGCGGCCCTTGCGGCCCACGCTCGCGACCGTCAGGTCGCCGGTGTGCTCCATGATCGCCCGCGCCCCGAACCGGATCGTGTTCGTGTTGAGGGGTCCGGCGAGGCCGCGGTCCGACGTGATCAGCACGAGGAGCCGCTTGCCGCCCTCGCGCTTCGCGAGGAGCGGGTGCTCATCGGTGCCGAGGACCGCCGAAAGGTCGGCGAGGACCTCGTCGATCTTCTCGCTGTAGGGCCGCGCCGCGAGCGTCGAATCCTGGGCACGCTTCAACTTCGAGGCAGCCACGAACTGCATCGCCCGGGTGATCTGCTTGATCTTCCCGACGTCCCTGATGCGGCGTCGCAAGTCCCTCTGGCTAGCCATCGACGCCCCTCCTGCGGCCCGTGCGGCGCATGCGGCGCCCGAGTGCAAGGCGGCGGCGAGCACGCGAGCGAGCGCACTCGAACGTGCGTGAGCGAGCGCGCGCAGACGCCAACGCAGCCATCGGGTGATCGCAGGCGCGGCTCAAGCGAGGAAGCTTTCGCGGAATGACTTCAGCGCATCGTCGAGCGCGGCGGCGGCCTCGTCGCTCAGGGCGCCGGACGCGGCGATGTCCTCGAGGATCTTGGGCCGCTCGGTCTCGAGAAAGCGGTTGAACTGCGCTTCGAAGTCCTTGACCCGGGGGGTCGGGACGTCGTCGAGGTAGCCCTTCGTGGCCGCATACAGGATCGCGACCTGCTTCTCGACCGGGACCGGCTGGTACTGCGGCTGCTTGACGACCTCGGACAGCTTTTCGCCGCGGGTGAGCTGGTCGCGAGTGGCCTTGTCCAGGTCGCTCGCGAACTGCGCGAACGCGGCCAGCGAGCGGTACTGGGCGAGGTCCAGCTTGAGCGGCCCGGCGACCTTCTTCATCGCCTTGGTCTGCGCGGCGGAGCCGACGCGCGAGACCGAGATGCCGATGTTCAGCGCCGGCCGCTGGCCCGCGTTGAACAGGTCCGTCTCCAGGAAGATCTGGCCATCCGTGATCGAGATGACGTTCGTCGGGATGTAGGCGGACACGTCGCCGGCCTGCGTCTCGATCATCGGCAGGGCCGTGAGCGAGCCGCCGCCGTTCTCCTCGTTGAGGCGCGCGGCGCGCTCCAGGAGGCGGCTGTGGAGGTAGAAGACGTCGCCCGGGTACGCCTCGCGGCCCGGCGGGCGGCGAAGGAGGAGGGCCATCTCGCGGTACGCCCAGGCGTGCTTGGAGAGGTCATCGTAGACGCACAGGGCGTCCTTCACGAGCTGCCCGTCGATCTGGACGCCGACCTCCATGACCTCCTCGCCCATCGCCACGCCGGAGTACGGCGCGAGGTACTGGAGCGGGGCCGCGTCATCGGCGCCGGCCACGACGACGATCGTGTGCTCCATCGCGCCGTACTTCTCGAGGATCGCGACGGTGTTCGCGACGGTCGAGAGCTTCTGGCCGATGGCCACGTAGATGCAGACGAGCCCCTTGCCCTTCTGGTTGATGATCGTGTCGATCGCGATCGCGGTCTTGCCCGTCTGGCGGTCGCCGATGATCAGCTCGCGCTGGCCGCGGCCGATCGGAATGAGCGCATCGATCGCCTTGATGCCCGTCTGGACCGGCGTGTCGACGCCCTTGCGGACGATGACGCCGGGAGCGATGCGCTCCACGGGCCGGGTCTTCGTCGCCGCGATGGGCCCCTTGTCGTCGAGCGGCCGGCCGAGCGGATCCACGACCCGCCCGATGAGCGCCTGACCCACGGGGACCTCGACGACCCGGCCGGTCGTCTTGACCGTGTCGCCCTCCTTGATGGCGCGCGACTCGCCGAGGATGACGGCACCGACCGTCTCCTCCTCGAGGTTGAGGGCCATGCCCATGACGCCGCCGGGAAACTCGAGGAGCTCCGACGAGAGGGCGCCGGCAAGCCCGTAGACCTGGGCGATGCCGTCACCGACCTCGACCACGGTCCCGACGCTCCGGGATTCGGTCGACTGGTCGAAGCCGTCGATCGCCGACTTGATGATGCTGATGATCTCGTCCGAGCGAATGGCCATCGGTTCTCCGTTTCGGGCGCGTCCGGCCCGCTGGTGCCTCGCCGAGGCGAGGCGGGTGGGTCAGCGCGTTCCCTGTACGAGCTGGTGGCGAAGCCGCTCCAGGCGGCCCCGCACGCTGGCATCGAGGAGCTGGTCGCCGACGCGGACGGTGAGGCCGCCGATGAGCGATTCGTCGATCTCCGCCCGGAGCTCGACGCCGGCGCCGGTCATCGCCTCGATCCGGGCCCGGACGGCCCTCGTCTCGTCGGCGGTGAGGGGCTCCGCGCTCGTCACGACGGCCTCCACGATCCCGCGCTGGCGGTTGTGGAGGCGGTGGAATTCGGCCGAGATTCCGGCCAAGCTCTCGAACCTGCCCCGCCGCACGAGCAGCTGGGCGAGGTTCAGCACGCCGGCCGGGGCACGGCCGGCGAGGACGCTCGCGACCACGGCGTTGCGCTTCCCGAGCGGCACGGCGGGGTTGTCGACGATCCGGTTCACGTCCGCGTCGCCGGCCACGCCGGCGGCGAGGGCGAGCCCGGCCGCCCACGCGTCCACGTCGCCGTCGCGGGTGGCCAGCTCGAAGGCGGCCTCCGCGTAGCGACGAGCGGCCGTGGTGGGTCGAGCCATCAGTTGCGGGCGTCCCCGGACGCCGCGTCGGCGAGGAACTCCTCGACGAGGCGCCGCTGGCGCTCCCCGGTCATCGTCTCGCCGACGACGCGGCCGGCCGCGGCGAGGGCAAGGTCCGCGACCTCGGACCGGAGGTCCGCGATCGCTCGCTGCTTCTCCGCCTCGATCTCGGCTGTGGCGCGGACGCGCATCCGCTCGAGCTCGTCGCGGGTCGCGGCGATGTCGGCATCACGAGTCTCCTGGGCGACCTTCTGGGAGCGGGCCAGGATCTCGTTCGCCTCCCGCCGGGCCTCGGTGAGGGTGGCGAGCCGCTCCTGCTCCGCGCTTTCCCGGTCGCGCCGGGCCTGCTCGGCATCCTTGAGGCCCTGCTCGATGCGCCCCCGCCGGGACGACAGCATGGCGCTGATCGGCTTGAACGCGAGGGTCCAGATGACGAACAGGAAGAACAGGAAGTTCGCGGCGGAGACGATGATCCAGAAGCCGTTGATCACCAAGCCCGGCTCGGCGTCCGCGGCCGAGGGTGGGGCAACCACCTGGGCAAGCCCTGCGGCGAGTTCGGACCAGTGCACGGATCGGGTCCCGGCCGGCTACTTGAGGACGAGGGTCAGGATGCCGACGACGATCGCGAGCACGCCGAGGCCTTCTGCGAAGGCCGCGAGGATGATCGCGAGACCGCGGATCTGGCCCGCTGCGTCGGGATTGCGCCCGATGGCGCTGCTCGACATGCCGGCCAGGATGCCGATGCCGATGCCCGGGCCAAGGACGCCGAGGGCCGCGAGGCCTGCGCCGATGTTCTCCATGTGGTGACTTCCTCCTTCATCCCGGGTCTGTCCGGGAAGCAAACGTGGCCGCGAGTTGGCTCAGGATGCGGCGGACCGCTCCAGGGTGGGATGGGGAACCGGCGTGGAGATCGGCAGCTCGTCGTGGCCGCCGGGGTGCTCCTCGTCGTGATGACCCTCGATGGCGGCGAGGGTGAACATGAGGGTGAGGACGCTGAAGATGAGTGCCTGAACCGCGTTCAGGAAGACCTCGAGACCCACCAGGGCGACGGGGATGACCGCCACGGTCAAGGCCGTGATGACCGCGAGTGCCACCTCGCCGCCGAAGATGTTGCCGAAGAGCCGCATCGAGAGCGTCAATGGCTTGACGAACTCGAGGAGCAGTTCCATCAGCCCGACGAACAGGGCGATGGCCCCGGACCCGACGCCCTTCCTGAACTCGCCGAGCGGGAAGAACTTCCCGAGATATCCCCGGACACCAAGGTGCCGGAATCCCTCGACCTGGAAGATCGTGAAGCTGACAAGCGCCAGCCCGATCGTGATGTTCACGTCGCTCGTCGGCGCACGAAGCATCTCCAGCTTGCCGACGGGCGGGATGAGTCCGCTCCAGTTCGAGAAGAGGATGAACAGGAAGAAGGCTGCGAAGAGTGGAACGTAGGCGGCTGCGCGCGGTCCGCCGAGCGAGGTGGCGAAACCCTCCAGCGACTCGTAGGCGAATTCGACGACGTTCTGGAGACGGGACGGGATGTCCCGCATCCGCCGCGTCGCCAGGATCATGACGAGGAGGACGATCGCCATCACGATCCAGGAGGTGAGGATCGTGGAGCTGATGCTCGGGTGGAACTGGAGCATGGACGTCGACGCGCTGGTGGGGTCCAGGTCCACCACGACGCGCGGCGGGGGATACTCGAGATTGGACGTGATCCCGTCGACCGGGAACTGGAAGCTCCCGCTTGCCCCGGGGGTCGGCGGGACGAACAGCGCGGCGAGGACGTCGATGATCACGACGGCCGCCACGGCCAGCAGGATCCGGTTCCGGGTCCGGTTCGATCTGGAGGCGGCCACCTCGGCCGTCCGCTCGTTCGTCAACGCTCGCTCCACACACAGGAGCGCGGCCCGCGCCGCGCTCTCGAGGCTCTCCGTCGGCGCCCGCCGGGCGCTATTGCCGTCCGTCGATCTGGGCCAGGAACCGGCTGATGAGCAGCCAGACCGCCCGGGCCCCGATCCCCATCCCGGCGAAGAGCCCGATGAGGACGAAGAGCGGGACCGTTCCCAGTCTCGTGTCGGCCCAGTAGCCGAGGCCGACGCCCAGCAAGGTCGTGACGAGGAGGACGAGCCCGATCTCCGAGAAGAGGGCGAAGTACGCCGCCCCGCGGCCCGGCTCGATCATCCGCGACCTGGCAAAGCCCGGGGAGTATACCAGAGGGTCCCGCGACGTCATCCCCTGGAGGTTGCCGGACGGTTGCGACAGGAGCCCGCGGGCACATCGCCGCGTTGGTGGTCATTCACGCCGTCAAGCCGATGGCTGGTTCGCCAGTCCACCTGGGCGCGGCACCCTCCCTTCCGGCTTGCCGGCCAGTCCAGTCTCGCAGAGAGGACGATACCGCGGCGGGCGTTCGAGGAGTGCGCAGTGGCTCGCCATTCCAATCGCTGACCCTTCGCCCGCCGGGGTCTGGACCGGGAGTCCAGCGGCCGGGCCCTCGAGACACCCGGGTCACGCCGGGCTACGGGATCTCCACCTGATCGGAGTGAGTCGAAACGTCCCCGCCAGCCCCGGTGACCTCGAGCGTGATCGTCACCAAGCCAGAAAACCGGTACGCCACCGAGGAGGTGCCGGTGCCGCCGGACACGAGCGTCACCGACACGTCCGTTGACCAAACCTCCGAGCCTGGGACCTCGTTTGTCGATGTGCTGAAGCAGGTGACTTCGCCTCCGCTCGGAACCCCACAGCTGAAGTTGGCAATGGCAATGGGCAGCGTGGGGCTAGGGGTCGGATCCGGCGGGGTTGAGGTCGGATCCGGCGGTGTCGGCGTCGGCACCGGAGTCGGGGCGGCGGTCGGGGCGGGCGTTGCGGTGGGCCGTGGCGTCGTGCCGGGCCTCAGGGTCGGCGTCGGGGTCGGGCGCGCCGTCGGACCCGCCGAGGCCGTGGGCACGACGGGCGTCGGAACAGGGGTCGGCGTTGCCTCGATATCCGTGATCAGGCTCGGGTCGACGACGGGCCCGATCGTCGGCCGCGCAGTCTCGCCCGGGCCCGAGGTGGCCCCCAAGGCCGCCTGGCTCTCAACCTCGGCGGACGTGTCGCTGCGCACGGCGGCGCCCTGCGGGCCCGCGCCGGCGAGCAGGACCTGGGCGACGAAGACGAGGACCACGACCCCGAGGAGGACCGCGGAGGCGTCGCGCCACAGGACAAGCCGCCGGACGCCGCTCGGGACGACCCGCTCGGCGTGGCCCGCGCGGTCACGCCGGGTTCGAAGGTAGTCGGCGTTCGCCCGGTTCCGCAGCCGATGGGCCGTGGAGCCGATCGTCGGTGCAACGGGCGGCGCCGGTGCGTCGGGCGTTGCCGGTGCGTCGGGCGTTGCCTCGCCGGCCGCAGCCTGTTCGACCTCGGTGATCTCGGCTTCGCTCGGGTCGTGGTGCGCCGGTCGATCGTCGGACGCCCCGATGCGCCGGGCGATGTCCTCGGGGGAGATCGCGGCATCCGCGGGATCCTCGCCCGGCCCGGGCCGCCGAAGCCAGGAGCTCATTGCTCCGGGGTCGGCTCGTACGAGTCCGGCTCCAGCGCGTCGCTCGAATCGCGCGTCAGGAGGAACAGCACGAGCCCGAAGGCGACCAGGGCCCCGAGGAAGGCGTAGACCTGCGTCGTCGTGGACACGAGGAGCGCCATGACCCCAAGACTGGCGCAGATCGCGTAGATGAGCAACACCGTGCCGCGGTGCCCGAGGCCCAGGTCCAGGAGCCGGTGGTGGATGTGGCCGCGATCCGGCGTGAACGGCGATCGCCCGCCGAGAAGCCGGCGGACGATGACCCAGAAGGTGTCGATGATCGGAACACCCAGGACGAGCACGGCGACGACGACCTTGGCCGCCCCCATGATCGAAAGGATCGCCAGCGTATAGCCCATGAACATCACGCCGGACGTGCCCTGGAAGATCGAGGCTGGCTGGAAGTTGAAGCGCAGGAACCCGAGGAGGGCTCCCGCGAGGACGAAGCAGAGCACCGCCACGAACGGCTGGGCCACGGCCGTCGTCAGGCTCAGGATCCCGAGGGTGACGGCGGCGATGAAGGCGATCCCGGTCGACAGGCCGTCGAGCCCGTCGATGAAGTTGATGCTGTTCATCATCCCGACGACCCAGACCACGGTGAAGGCGAGCGCGAACGGCGTCTCGAACGGGATCGTGCCCCGCCCGAACGGGTTGCTGATCGCCTCGACCGCGACGCCGAGGGCGACCGCGAACCCGGCCAGCAGCACCTGGCCGAGGAGCTGCCAGCGGGCCCGCAGGTCGAAGAGGTCATCGGCCGCCCCGATGATCGCCGCGAGCGCGCCACCGCCGAACAGGGCCAGGAGCTCGCCGTTCGAGATCGACGTCGGCGGCGGCATCGCCTCGATCTGGCGACGGAACACCACGAGGCCTCCCCCCACGACGAGGAACGCGACGACGACCGCGATGCCGCCGCCGCGCGGGATCGGCGTCGTGTTGACGCGCCGGTGGTTGGGCGCATCGACGATCCCTCGCCGCCGCATGAGGCTGCGGACGACGGGCGTGAGGATCAGGGAGATCGCACCCGCGACCCCGAACGCCGCGACGAGGAGCGGGAGGACGCCGCCCGCGTCGCGGATGAAGGTCACGCCACCTCGTCCGGCAGGCCGGGCACCGGGAAGCGGGCCGTGATCTCGCGGACCTCGGCGGCCAGTTCGGCCGTCGTGGCCTCGTCGTTACGGCGGGTGATGGCGTCGGTGATGAGCCGCGCGATCGCGCCCATCTCCTGCGGCCCGAAGCCGCGCGTCGTCGCGGCGGGCGTCCCGATCCGGATCCCCGAGGAGGTGTTGGGGGGCAGCGGGTCGAACGGGATCGCGTTCTTGTTGACGGTGATCCCGATCGCGTCGAGCAGGTGCTCCGCCTCCTTGCCCGTCACGCCCAGGGGCGTGACGTCGACGAGCATGAGGTGGTTGTCCGTGCCACCGGAGACGACCTTCGCGCCGCGCGCGGCGAGCTCGGCGGCGAGCAGCGAGGCGTTCTCGACGGTCCGCCGCTGGTCGGCGCGGAAGGGCTCGGTCGCGGCGAGGAGGAGGCCGACGGCCTTGCCGGCGATGACGTGCATGAGCGGGCCGCCCTGGACGCCCGGGAAGACCGACTTGTCGACCTGCGCCGCCAGGGTGCCCTTGACCATCGGAAAGTCGGCCCGGTCCACCGCATCGGGGAGCTCCGTGCGGCTGAAGATGAGGCCGCCGCGCCCGCCGCGGAGCGTCTTGTGGGTGGTCGTGGTCACGATGTCGGCATGCGGGAAGGGGCTCGGATGGACCCCCGCCGCGACGAGCCCGGCGATGTGGGCCATGTCCACGAAC
Source organism: Chloroflexota bacterium (assembly GCA_016191345.1). Taxonomy (GTDB): domain Bacteria; phylum Chloroflexota; class Limnocylindria; order Limnocylindrales; family CSP1-4; genus UBA5189. The sequence goes on along the minus strand of JACPOU010000015.1, from coordinate 29,684 downwards.
AGCAGCGCCCCGACGCCGTGGGCGATCGCGGCCATCCGCTCGAAGTCGAAGAGCCTCGGATAGGCGGAGGCACCCGCGACGACGACCTTCGGCTGGACCTCCTTCGCCCGGGCCTCGAGGGCGTCGTAGTCGATCCGGCCCGTGGCCTCATCGACGCCGTAGGCGTGGACCTCGTACAGCCGGCCGGAGAAGTTCACCGGCGAGCCGTGGGTGAGATGGCCGCCGTGGGCCAGGTTCATGCCGAGGATCCGGTCGCCGGGGGTCAGGACGCTGAAGTAGGCGGCCATGTTGGCCTGGGCGCCCGAGTGGGGCTGGACGTTGACGTGCTCGGCGCCCGGGAAGAGGGCCAGCGCCCGCCGCTGGGCGAGGGTCTCGGCGATATCCACGTACTCGCAGCCGCCGTAGTAGCGCTTGCCCGGCAGGCCCTCGGCGTACTTGTTCGTGAGCCAGGAGCCCTGTGCCTCCATGACCGCCCCGAACGTGTAGTTCTCGCTCGCGATGAGCTCGATCTTGTCGCGCTGGCGGCGCCGCTCCTGGAGCATTGCGGCCCAGAGCTCGGGGTCCACGCTCGACAGGGGCGCCCAGCCGGGCCGGGGATCGGGTGCGACGCTCATCTGATGCGCCTTTCGTGCCTGCGGGCCGCATCCTGCGGCCGCCGTATCGTCCCACACTCCCCGGGCGCGGCGAAACGGCCAGCTGGGGCCGTGGCGGGCGCCTGCGCCTCCGCCCAGGGGCTCGCTGCCCGGAATCACGCCACTTCGACATCCAGTGAGGCTTGGACAGCCCGGATCGCCGCTCCGCGGCTCCCGACGACGCAATCTGGGCGCTCGTGAGCACGCGGCGGAAGGGGCTGGAGCGGCGCAACGGCGGCGGCCCGCCGGCGGGCGGGCTCAGCCGCTGCCCAACCCTCGCCTCCTGTCGAAATGGCCGGATCGGCCCCGACCTGTGTGGCCGGATCGGCCGGCCCGTGTGGCCGGATCGGCCGGCCTGTCGCCTCGCCCGTTGAGCGTCCGGGCACGCGCCCTCCTCGATCGCTCGGATCGACGACCTCAACCGCGAAGCGCCAACTCGATCCGGTCGTCCTCGATCGCGCCGTGGCGAAGGATGCGCGCCTCGTCGCCCGTGACATCCACGACCGTGGACGGGACTGCGCCCCGCGTCCGCCCCCCGTCGAGGACCAGATCGAGCGCGTCGCCGAGCTGCGCGACGACCTCGGCCGCGTCCAGCGCGTCCGGCGCACCGGACAGGTTCGCCGATGTCGTCGGCAGCGGCCCGAGCTCGGCCGCGAGCGCCCGCGGCGTGGCGTGATCGGGCAGCCGCACCCCGACGGTGGGCGCGCCGCCGCGGAGGACCTCGGGCAGCGCCACGTCAGTGCGAGCGCGCAGCACCAGTGTCAAGGGTCCCGGCCAGAACGCGGTCGCGAGCGCAGCGGCGGCCGCGGTCCGCTCGCCGAATCGGTACGCCTGCTCCGCTTCGGCCAGCAGGAGCGCGATCCCCTTCTCCGGCGGTCGCCGCTTCACCGCGAACAGGCGCTCGATCCCACCCGGCGTCTCCAGCGCGACCGCGATCCCGTAGACCGTGTCCGTCGGCAGGGCCACGACGCCACCGGCGCGCAACACCGCGATCGCTGCTGCTCGACCCGCGTCGTCGTCGGCGACGATGCGCAGCCCCGACGGGCCCGGTCCGGTCGCGCCACGGCCCGCGGCCGCCTCCCCGCGGGTTGCCTCCCCGCGGGTTGCCTCCCCGCCGGTCGCCTCCCCGCCCGCCGGCGCCCCGGCCGAGGCGGCCTCCCCGGCGGTTGCCGTCCCGCGCCTGGCCGCCCGTCCGGCCCGCGACCGCGTCACGCGGCCCCTCGTGCGGCATCGGCCGCGGCCGCCAGCTCCGCGCCGGCTCGGCGCGCATCGCTCGCCCGGGCGAGCGCGATCCGCTCGATGACCTGCGCGGCGCCCTCCTCGTGCAGGGGCGGTGCGAGGTAGCGGGCCACGGCCAGCAGCTCGGCCGGCGCGTGCGGCATCGCCGTCCCGTGCCCGACCGCCGCCAGCATCTCGACGTCGTTGAGCTGGTCGCCGATCGCGAGGAGGCGCCCCAGCGGCACCCCCTGACGTCGCGCCAGCCAGCGGACCGCCTGGCCCTTCGAGACGCCCGGGGCGACGAACTCGAGGAATCGCGGATGGGCCACGGTCACGTCCGCGCGGCCGGCGAACTCGGCCCGGGCCGCGGGCAGCAGCGCGAGCGGTATATCCGGCGCTCCGACCGCGACGACCTTCGTGACTGGCCGCTGGACCCAGGCCTCGAGGGACGCCGCCGGGATCGCCCGCGTCCCGAGGAACGCGGAGTAGTCGTCCACCTGCGGATCGTCTGCCCGCAGCACCAGCTGCTCGAGGTGGTTGACATGTGGATCGAGCCCATGGGCCCGGCTCCAGCGGATTGCCTCCCGGGCGACGGCCGCCGGGAGGGGCCGGTGGCGCAGCAGCCGCCCGACGCGACCCGGCTGCGTGGCCATCTCGCGGGCCAGCGCCCCCTGGTAGCCGACGACCGGATCCGAGAGCCCCAGCGACTCCGCGAACCGCATCGCCGACCGGGTCATCCGGCCGGTCACGAGGTGGACGCGGATTCCCCGATCGCGAGCGCCGTGGATCGCCGCGAGCGTCCGCTCGCCGAGGGCGAGGTCGTCGTCCACGAGGGTCCCGTCGATGTCGAGCGCGATCATCCCGATGGGCAGCTCGGGCGCCACGGAGCGACCGTCGAACGGCCGCGGCGCGGCGGCCACCTAGCGCTCCAGCCGAGCCACGCGGGGCAGCCCGGCGAGGTCGCGCTCCACGATGCACGACCAGCGACCCGGGATCTCGCGGACGGCGTCGGCGATCCCGGCCTCCTGGTCCGCCCCGATCTCGAGGAGGGCCACGCCCCGCTGGGCGAGCACCTCGGGCAGGATGCCGAGGAGGCGTCGGATGACGTCGAGGCCTTCGTCCCCACCGTCGAGGGCGTGGCGCGGCTCGAAGGACGTCGCGACCGGGAGTCCGTCCATCGCCTCGCTCCGCACGTACGGCAGGTTGGCGAGCACGAGGTCGAAGGCCTCCTCGTAGGTTGGGATCAGGTCGGCCTCGGCGAACCGCAGGCAGTCCCCGACCGCGTGTCCGACCGCGTTCTCCTTCGCCAGCTCGAGGGCGTCGGGATCGTCATCCGTGGCGAGGACGTCCACCTCGTCGACCATCCGGCGCGCGCGCAGCCGCACGGCCAGTGCTATCGCGATGGTGCCGCAGCCGGTGCCGACGTCGACGACGCGCAGCTTCGGCGTCCCCGGCGGCCGCGGGGCCGCCAGCAGCCGGGCGGCGACCTCCGCCTCCGCGAGCTCGACGATCCGCTCCGTCTCCGGGCGGGGGATCAGCGCCCGACCGTCCGTGGCGAACGCCAGGCCGAGGAACTCCTTGACGCCTCGCACGTAGGCCACGGGCTCGCCGGCCTCGCGCCGCACGAGCGCCGCCTCGAACTGGACCGCCGAGCCGTCGCCGACGGGCGCCTCGGGATGCGCGATGACTCCGGTCCGATCGATCCCGAGGACGTTCGCGAGGAGCACCTCCGCGTCGAGGCGGGCCGTCTCCGATCCCGAGGCGCGGAGCCGATCGATCGCGTCCCGAAGGAGGACCTCGACGGTGGCCACGCGGCGCCGCGCTCAGCCTCAGCCCGCGCCCGCGCCCGGCGCGGTCTCGACGAAGGCACTCAGCCGCTCGGCCTGGTCCGTGGTGATCAGCGTGTCGATGAGCCGGTCCAGCTCGCCGTCCATGACCCGTGGCAGGTTCGAGAGGTCGGCGTCCACGCGGTGGTCCGTCACCCGATCCTGGGGGAAGTTGTAGGTCCGGATCTTGTCCGACCGGTCGCCGGCCCCGATCATCGACTTGCGGGCCGCGGAATCGGCCTCGCGCTGGCGCCGCTTCTCCGCGTCCGCGAGCCGGGCCCGGAGGACGGACATCGCCTTGGCCTTGTTCTTGTGCTGGCTCTTCTCGTCCTGGATCTCGACGACGAGGCCGGACGGGAGGTGCGTGATCCGGACCGCGGAATCGGTCGTGTTCACCGACTGGCCGCCCGGGCCCGAGGAGCGCTTGACCTCGATCCGGAGGTCGCGCTCCTCGTCGATCTCGATCGCCGTCTCCTCGACCTGGGGCATGACGACGACCGTCGCCGTCGACGTGTGGATCCGGCCGGACGATTCCGTCGCCGGAACGCGCTGGACGCGATGGACCCCGCCCTCGAACTTCAGGCGCGAGTAGGCGCCGTCGCCGGAGATCTCGACGATCGCCTCCTTGACCCCGCCGATGCCCGTCTCGCTGCGGCTCATGATCTCGGCCGAGTAGCGATGGCGTTCCGAGTAGCGCAGGTACATCCGGAGCAGCTCCGCCGCGAACAGGGCCGCCTCCTCGCCGCCTGCCCCCGCCCGGATCTCGAGGATGACATCGCCGTCGTCAGCCGGATCGCGCGGCAGGAGGAGCACCTTCAGCTCCTCGACGAGGCGCGTCTCGTCGGCCTCGAGGCGGTCGATCTCCTCGCGGGCCATCGCCTTCATCTCGTCGTCGGTCTCGCCGTCGCGAAGTTCGCGGGCACCGGCCAGCTCCTCGCGGGTCGCCATGAGCCGGCGGTAGGCCTCGACGACCGGCTCCAGCCGCGAGAGCTCGCGGCCGAGGCGGCGGATCGCCTCCGGATCCGTGCTCGTCTCCGGCCGGGCGAGCTGCTCCTGGACCTCGTCGTACTGGCGGGCAACGTCCGCGAGCTTGCCGTCGAGATCGCTCATGCCGTCGCGACGGCCGGCTCCACCGGGTCGAGCGGTGCGCGCTCCGGGAGCTCGGAGCCATCCGGGACCGTCTCGCCGTCCGCCTGGAGCGCCTGCTCCATCGACACGATCGCGACCTCGATCTGGTCGTCCGACGGCTGCTTCGTGGTGATCATCTGGACGAGGATCCCGGGCCACATGATCGTCCGGACGATCGGGTTCGAGCGATGCCTCGCTCCCCAGCGGAGGATTTCGTAGCCGATCGCGGCAAGGACCGGCACGAGCAGGATCCGGCTGCCGACCATGACGAGCGGCGTCTGCCGCCCGACGAGGCTGAAGGCGACGATCGAGAGGGCGATGAGGACGACGAGGAACTCGGTCCCGCAGCGAGGATGGGCCGTCGGGTAGCGGCGGACGTTCGCGGTCGTGAGCGGATCGCCGGCCTCGAGGGCGTGGATCGTCATGTGCTCCGCGCCGTGGTACTGGAAGACGCGCCGGATGTCCGGCGTCCGCGAGATCAGGGCGAGGTAGCCGAGGAAGATCGCCACCCGGACGAGCCCCTCGACGAGATGCTGGACCACGCCCTGCTCGATGTTCGCCGTCGTGATGCTGGCGATGAACAGCGGCAGGAGGAAGAAGACCCCGATCCCGAGGATGAGGGTCAGGCCGAGCATGAGCGCGATCGACCCGCGGCCCAGCTCGGCCCCGTCTTCGTCCGCCGCCTGGACGTTCGCGCTCCGGATCAGCCAGCGCGTGCCGACGACGAGGGTCTCGTAGAGCACGACGAGGCCGCGGACGCCGGGCGCACCCGCGAACCGCCAGGCGTGGGGACCTGAGTTGAGGGGCTCGGCGGCCCAGACGATCCGGCCGTCGGGGTGCCGGAACGCGACGGCGATCGCGTTGCGACCCCGCATGAGGACGCCCTCGATGAGGGCCTGCCCGCCGTAGTTGAACCGTGCCATGCGCCGAAGTCTACCGGCGAGGCGGCGTCGGCCCCGAAAAACCGGAACGGCGGGCTCGCCGCCCGCCGCTCGTCGTCCAGATTCGGGACCGTCAGCCGGCGCGGGCCTGCCGCTCGAGGCGCTTCTGGAACCGCTCGACCTGGCCGGCCGTGTCGATGATCGTCTGCTTGCCCGTGTAGAACGGATGGCAGTTGCCGCAGACGTCGACTCGGAGCTCGGTTCGGGTGGACCCGACCGTCCACTCGGTCCCGCAGGACCCGCAATGGACCGTCGCCTGGTGGTACTTGGGATGGATGTCAGCTCTCACGGGTGCTCTCCTCGACGCCGTCCGTGCAGGGTCACGCTGCCCCGCCGGTGGTCGCCGCTACGGCGCGAATCGGTCAGGCGTCGGCCGGGATGACCCGGATGCGCTTCTTGGTCCTGGTGGCGTGCTCGAACCGGACCTTGCCGGTGGTCGTCGCGAAGACGGTGTAGTCGTCGCCGAGCCCGGTGCCCGTGCCGGCGAGGAAGGTCATCCCCCGCTGGCGGACGATGATCGTGCCGGCATTGACCTGCTGACCGTCGCCCGCCTTCACGCCGAGGCGCTGGCCGACGCTGTCGCGGCCGTTCTTGGAGGTGCCGCCAGCCTTCTTGTGGGCCATCTCGACTACTCGTCCTTCTTCATCGCGCGGGCGCGCTTCGGCTTGTCGGCTGCGTCGGCCTTCGTCGCGGTGGTCCTCTTCGCGGCCGGCTTCGCGTCGGCCTTCGCCTTCGTCGCGGGCCTGGCCTTCGCCTCGGCCTTCGCGGCGGCGCTCGACTTGTCCGACCCGTCCGCCTGGGCGGCGGCCTTCTCGGCCTTCGCCGGGGCCTCGGCGGCCTTCAGCTTCGCGGCGAGCGCGGCGTCCGCGTCGGCCTGGCGGCGGGCCGCCTCCTCGAGGCGCTGGCGCTCGGTCCGCTTGGCCTCGGCCGCCTTCGCGGCATCGACCGCGGCACTCTTGCCGTCGAGGACGATGTCGCTGATCCGGAGCACGGTCAGCTCCTGGCGATGGCCCTTCTTCACGCGGCGGCGCGTCTTGGGACCGTATTTGAAGTTGATGAGCTTCTCGCCGCGGGCCTGGCGGAGGACCTCGGCGGCGACCGACGCGTTCTCGACGACCGGGCGGCCGATGGCGGCGGTGTCGCCGTCCGCGACGAGGAGCACCCGGTCGAGGGTGATCGCATCGCCCGGGGTCACGTCAAGGAGCTCGACCTCGAGCTCCGTGCCGACCTCGACGCGGTACTGCTTCCCGCCGGTCTCGATGACTGCGTACATGGATCCTCTGCGGACGTGGCTGGCGGCCGCGCGGTCGGACGACCGCGGCCTGTGAGACAGGGATGGGCACCTCGAACAGGTCGAGGCACGAACGGGAAGTGTAGGCCTGAACACACACGAGCGTCAATCAGGAGGTCAGGAAGCCCCTCGCGAACGCGGCTGGACGGCTGTCGGCGGCCGTCACGGCTCGCCCGCCAGCAAGGCCACGATGTCCTCGGCCTCGTACTCCGTGGGCAGGGTATCGCCGCCAGGGTGAACCGGGCCAACCTCGTGGTGTGCCTGTGAGCCACGATCTGGAGTTCGAGGTGTCGATCGACGCAGTCTTCGCTCCGGATCCGTGCCCCCGCGGGCACGGAATCGCCCCGTGCCGAGGCTTGGGAGGGCTGCGGGACGGTCTCCTGCGGCGCCAGGCCGGGAAACGTGTCCGGCACGCACAGCGGGAGCCAATGATGTCGCAGGGCGGCATCGGCCCGGCGCGGTCAGTGACTGCCGGGCCGCGCGTCACCGCTCGTTGGCGGCCCTCACCGCTCGCCGGCCAGGATCAGCCGCTCGCGGACGATCGACGCGGGCTCCAGGGGTAGGCCGGCGGCCTCGGCGAGGGCACCGAGGACCTCCTCGGGGCGCCCCACGCCGCGCTCCGGGTCGAATCGGGTCCGGACGCGGACCTCCGGCGGTTCGCCGTCCGCCCGGATGTCCTCGAGCAGCGGGCGAAGGTCGTAGCGGATCGTGCGGCCGCCCTTCTCGCGGGCCCGCGGGATGGTGGTTGCCGTCAGCAGGCAAGCGGCCGCTTCCCGAAGGCGCGCCCCGTCGACCGGCACCAGCAGCCCGATCCGGTAGTCCGCCGCCACCACCTGTCCCGCCAGGGCCGGCTCGCCGAGCCAGACGTCCTCGAGGTCGATCAGCGCATGGCCGGCCGGCATTCCCCGTTCGAGCCGCTCGCGGACGTCGGCAATCCCCCAACGCGCGGTCAGGAACAGGTCGAACCGCTCGCGCTCGGCGGCCATCCCGACCCCGAGCGGCGCCGCGAAGACGATTCGTGGTCGGGGCCTCGGCAGGTCCAGGCCCACGACTGGTAGCCCGCTGCCGCCAAGGCCGGACTCCCAGGCCTCCTGCTGCTCGCGCTGGCGGAGTGGTGGGGCATCCTGGTCACGCCGATACGTGACGCGCCAGCGCTGGCGCGGCTCACCAGGCGGCGGGCCGGGCGGTTTCGTCGTGGTCGCGGGCTCCGGGTCAGCGGTCGTCACGCCGGGTAGTCTGACGCGATGGATCGCGAAGGGCTCCTCCGCCGGGCACTGGCGCTCTCGATCGCGAGCATCGTGATCAACGGGATCGCCGGCGGGAGCGCGGTCGTCATCGGGCTGTCCAGCGGGAGCCTGTCGCTGCTCGGCTTCGGCTTCGACGCCGCGATCGATTCCGCGGCATCCATGGCGCTCGTCTGGCGGTTCATGATCGAGGCCCGGGCGCCGCACCGGGCCGAGCGGGTCGAGCGGCTCGCCGAGGCGATCGTGGGGATCATCCTCCTCGTCCTTGCCGCGTACCTGGGCCTGAACGCCGTCAACGCCCTGGTGACGAATGCGCGCCCCGAGGCAACGGGCGTCGGGACCGCGCTGCTCGTCGTCTCCCTGGTGGTGCTGCCGCCGCTCGCATGGGCGAAGTTCCGGACGGCGCGTCGCCTCGAGAGCGGCGCGCTCCGCGCAGACAGCATCCTGACCGGGATCGCGGGGCTGCTGGCGCTGATCAGCCTCGTGGGGCTGGGACTCACCGAATTGTTCGCGCTCACCTGGGCAGATGCGGTCGGGGCACTCGTGGTGGCGGTGATCCTGATCCGCGAAGGCTGGGGGTCGTTGCAGGCGATCCGCACGGATGAGCCGATCGATCCGGGGCGCTGAGGGCTGCTCCACCCGCAGTTCGCACCCCGCTCAGCGCGCACCGCTCCCGCCTGAGCTTGCGTTACTCCCGCCCCGCGCTGCTCACGCATCGCGCAGCACTTGCCGCCACGCGCATCCCACATCGCGCCCGCTCCGACCGCTTCCCGCTGTCGTTCGCTCTCCGTTGTGGCCGTTTCGTCGCCCACGGACGCTTGGGCCGCCTTCCGGTGGCTCTCCGACGGCTCCGGGGAGCCTGCTGTCGCCCGACCATGCACGCGAAACCCGTCTCCGGCGCCTTCCAGGAGCAACTTCGCGCCATTCGCGGCGTGATTCTGGGCCCGGGCGTCCAAGCATGACGAAATGGCCACAATCGGCGCCAATGTGACATCGCGAACCCCGGCATGGTTCGCCCGGACCTGTTCGCCCCGGGAGGATCGTACGGACGCCGGGTGCACGGCTGCCACTTGCCCGGTGGTATCGCACCGACGAGGCCGCGGCGGTTCAGCCCGGAATCACCACTCCGCGCGGCCCTGCCGGATGTTGATGCTCTCGATGATCCCGAGGCCGGCCGCGATGCTGATGAGCGAGGCGCCGCCGTGCGTGATGAAGGGGAGCGGGATGCCGGTGATGGGCATGATCCCGGTGACCATGCCCACGTTGACGAAGAGCTGGAACAGGATCATCGACCCGAGTCCCGCCGCGAACAGCGTCCCGAACGGGTCCCGCGACCGCCAGCCCGCGACGAGGATCCGCCAGAGGAGGGCGATGAAGAGGGTGATGACGACGAGCGCTCCGATGAAACCGAGCTCCTCGGCGAGGATCGCGAACACGAAGTCCGTCGCCTGGACCGGCAGGAAGTCAAGCTGGTTCTGGGTCCCGTTCGTCAGCCCCTTGCCGAAGAATCCGCCGGAGCCGACCGCGATCTGCGACTGGAAGAGCTGGTAGCCCGCGCCCTGGAGGTCGCCGAGCGGATCGAGGAACGAGGTCAGCCGCTCCCTCTGATAGTCGCGGAGCACGTACGTCCAGACGAACGGCAACGCCGCCAACACCGTGAGCGCCATTGCGCCGAGCCATCGAAGGCTTGCGCCGCCCATGAACAGCATCCCGACCACGATCGCGGCGAACACGAGCGAGGTCCCGAGGTCTGGCTGGGCCATCACGAGGATCCAGGGGGGGAGTGCGAGCGCGCACGCCCCGAGGATCGACCAGATCGTGTCCATCCGTCCCTTCCGGGTTCCGAGATAGTTGGCCAGGATCACGATCATCAGGATCTTGGCGATCTCGCTGAACTGGAACTGGAGGCCGAGGATGGTGACCCAGCGCGAGGAGCCGCCGACGCCGGTCCCGATCAGGAGCGTCGTCGTCAGGAGCCCCAGCTGGAGGGCGTAGAGCGGCCAGGACAGCGTCTTGAGCCAGTGGTAATCGAACGCTGCCGCCACGGTGAAAACCACGAGCGCCAGGCCGGTCCAGAGGAGCCCGCGAAGGAAGATTGAGCCTGCGGCCAGCGCGCCGTCGCCGCTCGCCACGGCATTGCTGTACGCCATTGCCAGGCCGAAGAACGTCAGGAGAACCGCGTACGTCGCGATCTGGAGATCGAAGGCTCGCCAGACGGTCCCGACCGACCGGGCGGTCCAGTCGGCGATCCTTGCCTCGCGTGCGCTCAGGACACCCATCGCCTGCTCAGTTCGACTGGTAGAAGTTGCCGCGCTCGAGAAGGTTGAAGTTCCGGTAGTCCTTCTTGACGCCGTAGTGGAGCTGCAGGTAGTACTTGACGATCTCGGTCGCGGCGTTGCCCTTCGTCCGCGAGTCGTAGGCGAACGCGAGGACGGCGAGCTCGGAGTCGGGCTTCGAGATCGCCTTGAAACCGTTCGGGTCGGCCGCGCTCTTTGCCGGGTCCTTGGGCACGAAGGCAACGAACCACGAGTGGAACGGCAGGCGGCCCTGGGCATCGCGGGTCCCGAACTCGGCCGTACCGGACTTGCCGGCGATGACGATCGGCAGGTCGACGAGGTTGTAGGTATGGCGGATCACCACGACGTTCCGGGCCGCCCTCCGCATCGTCTCGAGGACGCCGGGATCCACGGCGAGCTTGCTCAGCACGGTCGGCTCGAATGGCTTCACGACATTGCCGTTCGCATCGAGCACGTTCCGGACGACCCGCGGCTCGTAGAGCGTGCCCCCGTTCGCGAGCGCGGTGTAGGCGTTGATCAGCTGGAGGGGAGTGACGACGTCGTAGCCCTGGCCGATGCCGGCCTGGTAGACCTCGCCCGGGTAGATCTGCGACCCCAGCGTGTCCTGCTTCCACTGGTTCGACGGGACCGTCCCGGAAACCTCACCCGGCAGGTCGATGTTCGTCCGCCGCCCGAACCCGAACTGGTCCGCCCAGTAGGCGAGGCGGTCGATGCCAAGCATGCCGGCGACCTGGAAGAAGAACGTGTCGCTCGAGTGGCCGAAGCCGCACATGATGTTGCAGGCACCCCAGCCCCGGCGGTTCCACTCGTAGAACCGCGACGAGCCGAGGGTCAGGTAGCCCTTGGTCTGGACCTTCGTCGTCGGCGTGATCTTGCCGTCGGCGAGACCTCCGGTCCCGGTCACGAGCTTGTACGTCGAGCCCGGAGGGAAGTTCTCTGCGATCGCGTAGTTCGTCAGGGGCTTGTTGGGATCGGCAAGCAGGGCGGCGTAGTCCTCGCTGCTGATGCCCCGCGCAAAGGTGTTGGCGTCGTACGTCGGCAGCGTGACCATGGCCAGGATCTCGCCCGTCTGTGGGTTCATCACGATGACGACGCCCCGCTTGAGGCCGGCCTCGGCCATGCCCCACTTCAGGGCCTGCTCCGCGTATTTCTGCTCCTGGAGGTCGATCGTGAGTTCCAGGGAGTTGCCTGCGACCGGCTGCTTCGTCGTCTGGAGGACCTGGAGCTTGCGGCCAGCCGCGTCCCGCTCGATCGTCTGCAGACCGTAGGTCCCGCGCAGCTCCGCCTCGTACTGTGCCTCGACACCGGTCTTGCCAAGCAGGTCGTCGGGCAGGTAGCCACTCGCCTTGAGATCCTTGAGCTGCTCGCCATTGATCGGGCCGGTGTAGCCGATCACCTGCGAGAGGAGCGGCCCGGTCGCGTACTCCCGGCGGGATTCAATCTGCACCTCCACGCCGGGCAGGTCCAGGCGGGACTCGGAGATGAACGAGGCGACGTTCGGATCGACGTCGGAGGCGATCCGGACCAGATCGAACCGGGAGCCCGGGTTGGAGTCGATCGCGATGTTGATGTCGGTCGCGTCCATGCTGAGGAGCGCCGCGAGCCGGTCGACCACCTCGGCACGCCGTTCCTGCGGGAGGTCGGCAGGGCGCAGCTTGACGGCCCACGACGCGACGTTGGAAACGAGCGGCACGCCGTTCCGGTCGTAGATGACGCCGCGGGTCGAGGGCACGGCCTGCGTGGTCGTGCGGTTGATCTTGGCAAGCGCGGCGTAGCGCTCGCCGTTCGACACCTGCAGGGCGAAGAGGCGCACGGTGAGGACCGAGGCCGCGAGGACGATCGCGACGCCGAACGCGATGAAGCGGAGCGGCGATCGCGCATCGCTCGGTCGTCCGTCCAGGTAGGGCGTCCCCGTCGAGCTCACCAGTCCACCCGCTCCTCGGCCATCCGGCGATCGCGGATCGAGACGATCAGGGGTCCGAAGACGAGCGCCAGCACAGCGTCATACGCAGCCCCGGGCATGAACGCCGAGATGGGATCGGCAGCGGTGACCGGCGGGCGGATGGCCGAGAGGAGCGCGAGGAGGATCATCGAATTCACGAGGCTCAGGATTGGAACGGCGATGAGTGGAGCGAAGGGCCGGATCCGGATGAAGGACCGCCCGATGAGGGTTGCTGCGCCGAGGCTGACGAGGAGCGAGAACACCGAGACGCCGAGCGGCCGCGACGCCAGGCTGTCGAGCGCGAGTCCGCCGACGACAGCCCAGACGAACCCACGTTCGACGCCGAACGCGATCGTCCAGATGACCCCGAAGACGAGCACCGGGTGCGGATGTGCATCTCCCACCCCGAGGTACGGTACGAGGCTGAGCTCGACGAGCGCGGCAACTGTCGCTGCGACCGCGGCGAGTAGCTGAACCATCAGGGCGGCAGGGTCCTCGGGTTCCGGCCTGGAGTCGACGAGGACCAACGGACCCCGACGGCAGGCAGTCCGGCCACGTCCAGGACGAAGTATCCCACGCCTTCGGCGCGAGCGGCAACGGGCCCGATCGTCCGGTCGGTAGACCCCCCGCGATGACTGCCCAGGGTCCCTCCGCTCGGCGCGGAATCTGGACGCCGGGGGCCGCGGCGCTTCGACCGTTCGCGCGGGGCTTCACACGAGACCCCCCTTCCCGAGGGTCAGTGCGCGGGTACGCGGACCCCTCCGCGAGTGGCCGTTTCACGTGAAACACGGATCGAATACGTGGCAGTGAAGTGCCCCGTGGCACGATCGTCCCGGGCCCGCTGCATGGGGCTCGACCACGGCGCCGGGGACCCGTTCCAGGCCGCGCGCGCGAAGGGCGGGAGCCCTTGCGATGGTAGAATGGAGGCCTGTGATTCACCTTTTGACGGGCACCTAGTGGGGCGCACCATTGCCTGCGCAAACCAGAAGGGCGGGGTCGGCAAGACCACGACGGTGGTCAATCTCGCCAGCTACCTCGCCCTCGCCGGCGACCGCGTTCTCATCATCGATCTCGACCCCCAGGGCAACGCCACGAGCGGCCTCGGCGTCGATCGCGCGATGACGGCGTCGATCTATGACGCCGTCATCGAATCGCAGGCGCTCGAGACCTTGATCATCCCCACGGCCATCCCGAACCTTGACCTCGTGCCCTCGTCGATCGCGCTGGCCGGGGCCGAGGTGGAGCTCGCGCCGCTCGAGCAGCGTGAACGCCGGCTCGGGCGCCTGATCGCCCCGATCCTCGATCGCTACGACATCGTCTTCATTGACTGCCCGCCGTCGCTCGGCCTGCTCACCATCAACGCGCTCACAGCCGCGGATGGCGTGCTGATCCCGATCCAGTGTGAGTACTACGCGCTCGAGGGCCTCTCGCAGCTCCTTGCCACCATCGGGCTCGTGCGGGAGCACCTGAACGCCGATCTCGCCGTCGATGGCGCCGTGCTCACGATGTACGACGCCCGCACCAACCTGAGCGCCCAGGTCGCCGCGGAGGTTCGGACCCATCTGTCCGATCGGGTGTTCGAGGCGGTGATCCCGCGCAGCGTCCGTCTCTCGGAGGCGCCCAGCCACGGCCGGCCGATCCATGCGTACGCACCCTCGTCGCCCGGCGCGATCGCCTACCGCGCCCTTGCGGAGGAATTCCGCCGAGCTCGCCCAGCGGATTCCGCCTCGCCGCACCGTCCGTCCGCTGGCACGCCAGCGGACGGAGTCATGACCAGGACAGCGGCCGCGACGTCGCCGGCCGACGGCGAGACGCAGCCGGAAACCTCCGCTGGAGCGGGGAGCGAATCAGCGGCCGAACGGGTCCTCGTCGCATGACCATCGGACGCGCGGATCGGCCCCAGGGATTGGGGCGAGGCCTCGCGGCGCTGATCCCGCAGCGGGCGCCGTCGATCGGCGGGGCGATCGAGATTCCGCTCGACACGGTCAGCGAGAACCCGCGCCAACCCCGCCTGCGGATCGATCCCGGCGCGCTCGCCACGCTGGCGGCGAGCATCCGTGAGCACGGGGTCATCCAGCCCATCCTCGTGACGGAGGTCGCGGGCGGCTACCAGCTCGTCGCCGGCGAGCGGCGAGTGCGGGCAGCGCGACTCGCGGGACTGGAGCGAATTCCTGCCGTCGTGCGCCAGCTGGCCGATCGCGAGCAGCTGGAACTCGCGCTGGTCGAGAACCTCCAGCGCGAGGACCTCGACCCGCTCGAATCGGCGCGGGCCTACCGGCAACTCATCGACGAGTTCGCGTTCACCCAGGAACAGCTCTCGGAGCGCGTCGGACGCGCCCGCTCCACGGTCGCGAACACGCTCCGCCTGCTCGAGCTCCATCCCGCGGTCCAGGCCGCGGTCGCCGAAGGATCCGTCACCGAGGGTCACGGCCGGGCGCTCGGTGGCCTCCCGCACGATCTCCAGGAGAAGGTGCTCGCGACCGTCGTCGATGACGACCTGTCGGTCCGGCAGACCGAGGAGCTCGTCCGCCGGGTCAGGGAGCCCCGCGATCCCACGACCTCGACCGTGCCCAAGACAACCGATCCGGAGCTCGAGCGCGTCGAAGAGGACCTGCGCCGAGCCCTGGGAACCAAGGTCCGCCTCGCGCGCTCGCGCCGGGGCGGACGCATCGTGATCGAGTACTACAGCGATGAAGAGCTCGGTCGCCTGTACGAGCGACTGATCGGAGGGACTGCGTGACCGAGCCCAAGAGGGCGGGCGACAATGGAGCGGCGGCGGCGGCGCCCAAGGCGTCGCGAAGGAAGGACGCTGCGGGATCCGACTACAACGCCGCGAGCATCCAGGTCCTCGAGGGCCTCGAGGCCGTCCGGCGCCGCCCCGGCATGTACATCGGCTCGACCGACGTCCGCGGCCTCCACCACCTCGTGTGGGAGGTCGTCGACAACTCGATCGACGAGGCGATGGCCGGCCACGCCACCACGATCCGCGTCACGATCATGGCGGACGGCACCGTCGAGGTGATCGATGACGGCCGTGGCGTCCCGGTGGGCAAGCACCAGACCGGCAAGGACGCGCTCGAGGTCGTCCACACGGTTCTCCATGCCGGCGGCAAGTTCGGGGGCGGCGGCTACAAGGTCTCCGGCGGGCTCCACGGCGTCGGCGTCAGCGTGGTCAACGCGCTGTCCGAATTCCTCCGGGTCGAGACCGCGCGCGACGGACACGTCTGGGCGCAGGAGTACAAGCGCGGCAAGCCGACCGGCTCCGTGACGAAGGTCGGTCCACAAGGCACCCGGCGGGGCACGAAGACGATCTTCCGCGCCGATCCGGAGATGTTCGAGACGACGGAGTACTCCTTCGACACCGTCTCGCAGCGCCTCCGGGAATCCGCGTACCTCACCAAGGGCGTCTGGATCACGCTCATCGACGAGCGCAACGACCGCGAGCGCTCGTTCTACTTCGAGGGTGGGCTCCAGTCCTTCGTCCGGCATCTGAACCGGAACAAGGAGACGCTCCACAACCGCCCGATCTACGTCGAGCGGCGCGTCGGCTCCACGGCCGTGGAAGTTGCGCTCCAGTACAACGACACGTACACGGAGAACGTCCTCGCCTTCGCAAACAACATCAACACGGTCGACGGCGGGACCCACATCACCGGCTTCCGCGCGGCCCTGACGAGCTCCCTCAACGACTGGGCCCACAAGGCCGGCGTCCTGAAGGATGCAGACGGCAACCTCTCCGGCGACGACGTCCGCGAGGGCCTCACCGCCGTCATCAGCGTGAAGCTGACGGACCCGCAGTTCGAGGGCCAGACCAAGGCCAAGCTCGGCAACGCCGAGGTCAAGGGCCAGGTCCAGGCCGCCGTCGCGGACAGCCTCGGCCAGTACCTCGAGGAGAACCCCGGCGACGGGCGCCGGATCATCGAGAAGTGCCTGACGGCGGCCCGCGCTCGGGAGGCGGCGCGCAAGGCCCGTGACCTGGTCATCCGGAAGGGCGCGCTCGATGGCCTGTCCCTGCCGGGCAAGCTGGCCGACTGCCAGGAGCGGGACCCGGCCAAGAGCGAGCTGTTCATCGTCGAGGGCGACTCGGCCGGCGGCTCTGCGAAGCAGGGCCGCGACCGCCGCAACCAGGCCATCCTGCCGCTCCGCGGCAAGGTCCTGAACGTCGAGAAGGCGCGCCTCGACAAGATCGTCGCGAGCGAGAACGTCCGGCCGCTGATCATCGCCCTGGGAGCCGGCATCGAAGGCATCGGCGACAGCTTCGACCTCGCGAAGCTCCGATACCACCGGATCATCATCATGACTGACGCGGACGTCGACGGGGCCCACATCCGGACCCTGCTCCTGACGTTTTTCTACCGCTTCATGCCCCAGGTCATCGAGGCGGGCTACCTCTACATCGCCCAGCCGCCGCTCTACCGCGTCTCGACCGGCAAGGTCACGAAGTACGCCCAGTCGGAGAAGGATCGGGACCGGATCGTCAAGGAGATGAACGTCAAGAACATCTCCGTCCAGCGCTTCAAGGGCCTCGGCGAGATGAATGCCGACCAGCTCTGGGAGACGACGATGAATCCCGAGTCGCGGACCCTCCTGCGGGCCGAGATCGACGACGCCGTCGAGGCGGACAGCATCTTCACGATGCTCATGGGCGAGAAGGTCGGGCCGCGCAAGGACTTCATCAAGAGCGAGGCTCGAAAGGTCCGTAACCTTGACATCTGAGGCGCGCCCGGCCGTGGACATTGCCGGTCGGCGCCTGCAGTTCGAGCCGCATCGCTGCTTCGCCTGCGGCGAGCTGAACGAGCACGGATTGCACCTCCAGCTCCACGCCGACGCGGAGCGCTGCACCACCGAGCTGTCGCTCCATCCCCGGTTCCAGGGCTGGGAGGGAATCGCCCACGGCGGGATCCTCGGGACCATCCTCGATGAGGTCATGGCCTGGTCGGTGATCGGACGCGGGACGTGGGGCGTCACCGCACGGATGACCGTCGACTACCACCGGCCCGTGGAAGTCGGCCGTCCGATCCGCGCGACCGGCCGGGTCACCAGCACATCGCGACGGCTGTTCCGCGCCGCCGGCGAGATCGTGGATGCGGCGACCGGCGAGCGGCTCGCGAGCGCCGAGGGGACATACATCGCCGCACCGCCGGACCAGCTCGCGGCCCTCCAGGCACGCTACCGCCTGCGGCCCGCCGGCGATCGAGCCGAAGGCGGCTCAGGCGTCCAGGCCGAGGCGCCCGATCCCACCGGCCTGGTGGACGCCTCCTGATGCGCATCGCCCCGGTCGCCCCGGCCCGGCACCCGATCGTGGCCGCGCGCCTGCCCACGGCCGCCGCGCTCGGCACGAAACTCGGCGAGCTCGTCCAGGACCCCGCCGCGCTCGCGACCCGCCTCCGCAGCGGCCTCGCCGCGCTCGCGGATCCGGAGCATCTCGATCACCAGCGGCTCGTGGCCCCGGGCATCGGCCTGACGCATGGCGTCCGGAGCCCGCTCCTCAAGGCGGCCGTGCGAGCGTTCGAGGCCGTGACCCGGCGCGACTCCCCGTCTGCGCTCCTCTCCGTCGCCGACCGCCTCCTCCGCGAGCTGGAGCTCGAGGCCCGCTGGTTCGCCTTCCGGATCCTCGAGCGGACGGTGCGCACGGACCCGGAGCGGACGTGGCAGCTCATCCGCCGCGCCGGGCGCGAGGCGGCCGACTGGATCACCGTCGACACGCTCGCCCATCCGGCCGCCAGCGGGATCGCTGCCGAGCCGTACCGCTGGGCAGAGCTGGAGCAGCTCGTCTACGCCCCGTCGCCCTGGGAGCGGCGCCTTGTGGGCGCCACGATCGCGACGCTCCCGTTCGCCGACCGCAGCGCAGGCCGGGCACCGACCGTCACCGGCCACGCCCTGCCGATCCTCGGCATGCTCATCGGCGACGCGGACCCGGACGTCCAGAAGGCCCTCGCCTGGGCCTACCGTTCGCTGACGATCGTGGACCGCGGTGCCACGACCGCCGCGCTGGAGCGCGAGGCCGAAACAGCCCGGCGCACGGGCGACGGCCATCGAGCCCGGGTCGTCCGCGATGTCCTCCCGAAGCTTCATCCCCGGGACGCTGCCCGTCTCCGGGCCAGCCTCGCCGGGATCCGCCGCCGCGCCGGCGACCCCTCCACCGCCACGGCAGCCGCCACCGCGGCCCGCTTCGCGGATCTGGGCCTCGGCCACCTGATGCCCGAACCTCCGCTGACCTGACCGAAGGAGCAAGCCACCCGTGACGGACGATCCCGGCGTCATCAGGAACATCCACATCGAGGACGAGATGCGCGTCTCGTACCTCGACTACGCGATGAGCGTCATCGTGGCGCGCGCGCTGCCGGATGTCCGCGACGGCCTGAAGCCGGTTCACCGCCGGATCCTCTACACGATGGGGGAAATGGGGCTCTCCGCGACGAGCTCCTTCCGGAAGTGCGCCGCGATCGTCGGCGAGGTGATGGGCAAGTACCACCCCCACGGCGACGTCGCGCTGTACGACGCCTTGGTGCGCCTGGCCCAGGACTTCTCGATGCGCTACCCGCTCGTCGATGGGCAGGGCAACTTCGGGTCCGTGGACGGCGATTCCGCGGCCGCGATGCGGTACACGGAGGCCCGCCTCACCGCGATCGCCGCCGAGATGCTCGCCGACATCGACAAGGAGACGGTCGACTACGAGGACAACTACGACGGGACGCAGAAGCAGCCGAGCGTCCTGCCCTCCAAGCTCCCCAACCTCCTCATCAACGGCAGCTCCGGCATCGCCGTCGGCATGGCCACGAACATCCCGCCCCACCATCTGGGCGAGGTCGTCGATGCCGAGATCGCGCTCATCGACAACCCCGCGATCACCTCGGACGACCTCTGCCAGTTCGTGACCGGGCCGGACTTCCCGACGGGGGGAACGATCTTCCGGTACGAGCGCCAGCGGAACATGATCACGGGCGAGTGGGAGACGGTGGACGCGATCCGCCAGATGTACGCCCACGGCCGCGGCCGGGTCGTCATGCGGGCCCAGGTCGCCTTCGAGGAGGTCCGCGGCGACCGGATGGCGATCATCGTCACCGAGCTGCCGTACCAGGTGAACAAGGCGACCCTCCTCGAGAAGATCGCCGAGCTCGTCAAGGACAAGAAGATCGACGGCATCTCCGACCTGCGGGACGAGTCGGACCGCGACGGGATGCGGATGTACATCGAGATCAAGCGCGACTTCAATCCGCACAAGGTGCTGAACAACCTGTTCAAGCACACGCCGATGCAGATGGCGTTCAACATGAACATGCTGGCGCTCGTCGACGGACAGCCCCAGACGCTGCCCCTGAAGTCGGTCCTCCAGCACCACGTGGACCATCGCCGCGAGATCGTCCGCCGCCGGACGGAGTTCGACCTCGGCAAGGCCCGCGACCGGGCCCACATCCTCGAGGGCCTGAAGAAGGCGCTCGACAACCTCGACGCGGTCATCAAGACGATCCGCGAATCGGCGGACACCGAGGCCGCCAAGACGAACCTCATGAGCCGCTTCGACCTGTCCGACCGGCAGGCCCAGGCGATCCTCGACATGCGTCTGGCCCGCCTCGCCGCGCTGGAGCGGCAGAAGATCGAGGACGAGTACCTCGCGGTCATCCAGCTCATCGCCGAGCTCGAGGACATCCTTGCCAACCCGCAGCGCGTCCTTTCGATCATCAAGGACGAGCTGCTCGAGGTGAAGCGCAAGTACGCCGGCGACCGGAAGACACGGGTCGCCGAGGACTCCTCCCGCGAGCTCACGGACGAGGATCTCATCGCCGACGAGGACGTCGTCATCACGATCAGCGGGCGCGGCTACATCAAGCGCCAGCCGGTCGGGACGTACCGCCGCCAGGGCCGCGGCGGGAAGGGGATCATCGGCCACGTCACCCGCGAGGAGGACGCGGTCGAGCACCTCCTCGTCGCGAACACCCACGACTGGGCGCTGTTCTTCACGAACCGCGGCCGCGTCTTCAGCGCCAAGGTCCACGCGATCCCGGATGCGTCGCGCCAGGCGAAGGGCATCCCGATCATCAACCTGCCGGGCGTCCAGGTGGAATCGGGCGAGGTCCCGATGGCGACGATCACGCTGCCGACGTTCGCGCCGGGCAGCTATCTCGTCCTCGCCACCACCCGAGGCAAGGTCAAGAAGACGCCCCTCGAGCAATTCGAGCGGGTCCGCTCGACCGGGATCCGGGCGATCACTCTCGATGACAGGGACGAGCTCGCCTGGGTCGACGTCTCGTCGGGCCAGGACGACATCATCATCGCCACGGCGCAGGGCATGATCGCCCACTTCGGCGAGGACGAGGTCCGGGCCATGGGCCGCGACGCGGCCGGTGTCATCGGCATCCGGCTCCTCAAGAAGGAGGGCGACAACGTCGTCGCCATGCGGGTCGTGGAGCACGGAGCGGACCTCCTCGTCCTCACCGAGACCGGCTACGGCAAGCGCGTCCCGATCGGCGAGTTCCGGCTCAAGCACCGCGGCGGGCAGGGCGTCCGGCTCATCGCCCTCGAGGGCCGCAAGACCGGCGTCGTGGCAGCGGTCCAGCAGGTCACCGAGCTCGACGAGGAGCTCGTCCTCATCTCCGCCCACGGCCAGGTCGTCCGGACCGAGCTCAGCTCGATCAACCGCTACTCGCCGCAGGCCCGTGGCGTGATCGTGATGCGGCTGAACGAGGGCGATCGCGTCGTCGGCATCGCCGCCTTCCGCCCGGGCTTGGCAGAAGGGCGCGCCGGGGGCGACAATGACGAACCGGGAGCGGACGGTGCGGGCGACCGCGACGGCGGCACTCCCGGACGCGACGCCTGAGCGCCGCGTCCCGGCCCGGCGAGCGGAAGGAGCCCTCCGTGTACGCGGACCAGTTCGAGATCTACCACGGCAACTCGAACCCGGACCTCGCCCGGAAGATCAGCCGCTACCTCGGCACGGAGACCGGGCGGCTGGAGGTGTTCCAGTTCGCGAACGAGAACATCTTCGTGAAGATCCTGGACAACGTGCGCGAGAAGGACGTGTTCATCATCCAGCCCACGAGCCGGCCGGTGAACCAGTCGATCATGGAGCTCCTGATCATGATCGACGCCTTCAAGCGGGCCTCCGCGGGGCGAATCACGGCGGTGGTGCCGTACTACGCCTACGGCCGGTCGGACAAGAAGGACCAGCCCCGCGTCCCGATCACCGCTCGCCTCGTGGCCGACATGATCACGGTCGCGGGGGCGGACCGGATGCTGACGATGGACCTCCACCAGGGCCAGATCCAGGGCTTCTTCAACATCCCGGTCGATGAGCTCACCGCGGTCCACATCCTCAGCAACTACTTCAAGCACAAGCACCTCGAGGATCTCGTGGTCGTCACGGACCTCGGGTTCGCCAAGCGGGCCCGGACCTTCGCGGAGCTCCTCGATGCGCCGCTCGCGATCATCGAGAAGCGCCGGGTCGGGAACCTCGACCGGGCGGAGCTGATGAACGTCATCGGCGACGTGCGCGGCCGGCGGGCGGTCATCGTGGACGACGAGATCGACACCGGCGGGACGCTGACCGAGACGGTCCGCGCCCTCGAGCGCGAGGGGGTCACCGAGATCTACGCCTGCGCCACCCACGGGATCCTGTCCGACCCGGCGGTCGAGCGGATCACCGAATCGAGCCTCCGCGAGGTCGTCCTCACCGACACCGTGCCGCTCCCGCCGTCGAAGCGGATCGCGAAGATCACGACGCTCTCGATCGCGCCGCTCATCGGCGAGGCGATCAAGCGGATCCATCGCGGCGAATCCGTGGGCGCTCTGTTCAGCAGCGAGGTCGAGTTCACCCAGGAGATGCTCCTCTGGGAGGACGGCGTCGCCCGCAAGCTCGATACTCGCCACGAGCCGGACCACGAGCCCGGCGAGGACGACACCCTCGATGCGGCGATGCTCGCCGCGAGCCAGGCAGGAGACCGATGAGCCTTCAGCTCCACAGGCCGGACGGCAAGGGCGGCCTGCAGCCGCGCGTCGAGCGCGAGCACGACTGGCGTCGCCAGCTGAAGTCCGGGCGCTGGGGCGCGGCCCTGAGCGGCGGCCGCCTCCCGGAGCTCAAGAACCCGGAGATGGACCCCACCACGCCGGGCCGGTCCGTCGCCCTCTGGGTCGGGCTGGCCGTCCTGACCTTCGTGATCCTCGTCGCCGGCTACGGCACCGGGTTCTGGTCGCTCCTTCGCTGAGCTGCCCGGCCGCGGCCCACGCGGGGGCCGTCCCTCCTCGATTCCGGGTCTCCTCCGCTAGACTGCATCGGCCATGCTGGGTTTCCTTTCCCGTTTCGTCGACTCCAACGACCGCGAGCTGAAGCGCCTCGAACCGGCGATCGACGCGGCGAACGCGCTCGAGCCCGAGATCCAGGCCCTCTCCGACGCGGAGATCCGGGAGCGGTTCGCCGTGCTGCGCGCCGAGATCGCCGAGCTCGCCGAGCCCGACGAGCCGTCCGAGGACGAGCGCCACCACCCCGACCTCGAGCGGCGCCGTGAGCTCGGGAGGGAGCGCCGTCTCCACGAGAACGCCCGGATCCAGGCGGCCCTCGACGACATCCTCCCGGACGTCTTCGCGATGGGCCGCGAGGCGATGCGGCGGACTCTCGGGATGCGCCAGTACGACGTCCAGCTGATGGGCGGCGTCGTCCTCCACCAGGGGAAGATCGCGGAGATGAAGACGGGCGAGGGCAAGACCCTCCTGCCCACCCTCGCCGCGGCGCTCAACGCGATGGCCGGCCGGGGCGTCCACATCGTGACCGTCAACGACTACCTCGCCCGCCGCGACCCGCAGTGGATGGGCCCGGTCTTCCACTTCCTGGGCCTCTCCGTCGGGATGATCACGCATGACGTCTCGTACGTGTTCGAGCCGGGCTATCCGACGAACGACGAGCGGCTCATCAACCTCCGGCCCGTGACCCGCCGCGAGGCCTACGCCGCGGACATCACCTACGGCACGAACAACGAGTTCGGCTTCGACTACCTCCGCGACAACATGGTCACGGAGCTGGACCAGCGGGTCCAGCGCGAGCGCTTCTTCGGGATCGTGGACGAGGTCGACAACATCCTCATCGACGAGGCCCGGACGCCGTTGATCATCAGCGGCCAGGCCGAGGAGTCGGGCGACCTCTACTACCAGTTCGCGAGGCTGGTGCCGCGCCTGACGCCGCGTCCCGAGGGCCTGGACGAGGAGGGCGGCGACTACTTCATCGACCTCAAGGACCGGGCGGTCTCGCCGACCGAGGAGGGCATCGACAAGATCGAGAAGCTCCTCGGCGTCGAGAACATGTACGACGCCGACCCTCGCCTGGCGCGCCACTTCGAGCAGGCCCTCCGGGCCCACGCCCTCTACAAGCGGGACCGGGACTACATCGTCAAGGACGGCGAGATCGTGATCGTCGACGAGTTCACGGGCCGCCAGATGCCGGGTCGGCGCTGGAGCGAGGGCCTCCACCAGGCGATCGAAGCCAAGGAAGGCCTGCGCGTCCAGCGCGAGAGCGTGACGCTGGCCACGATCACCTTCCAGAACTACTTCCGGCTGTACGACAAGCTCGCCGGAATGACCGGCACGGCCATGACCGAGGCCGAGGAGCTCCACAAGATCTACAAGCTCGAGGTCGTCGCGATCCCGACGAACAAGCCGATGATCCGGGACGACCAGACGGACCTCGTCTACCGGAGCGAGAACGGCAAGTTCAACGCGGTCATCGAGGAGATCGCCGAGATGACGGAGGCCGGCCGGCCCGTCCTCGTGGGCACGGTCTCCGTCGAGAAGAGCGAGAAGCTCTCCGAGATGCTGAAGCGGCGCGGCATCAGGCACGAGGTCCTGAACGCCAAGTTCCACGAGAAGGAATCGACGATCGTCGCCCAGGCGGGCCGAACGGCCGCGGTGACCATCGCAACGAACATGGCCGGCCGCGGCACGGACATCAAGCTCGGCGGCGACGCGGCGGGTCTCGCCTCGGAGATCCTCCACCGGCAGGGCCTGAACCCGGCCGAGGTGGACAAGGCGACCTACGACGCGGCCCTCGCCGAGGCGCGCCTGACCACCGACGCCGATCACGAGAAGGTCGTCGCGGCGGGCGGGCTCCACATCATCGGCACGGAGCGCCACGACAGCCGCCGAATCGACAACCAGCTCCGCGGCCGGGCCGGCCGCCAGGGCGACCCGGGTTCCTCGCGGTTCTACCTGTCACTCGACGACGACCTCATGAAGCGCTTCGCCTCGGACCGGGTGGCCGGCCTGATGGAGCGCCTCGGGCTCGACGACGACACGTACATCGAGTCGGGCATCGTTGGCAAGACGATCGAGAGTGCCCAGTCCCGGGTCGAGGGCTTCAACTTCGACATGCGGAAGCGCGTCGTCGAGTTCGACGACGTCATCAACAAGCAGCGCGAGACCATCTACGCCGAGCGCGACAAGGTGCTCCGGAACGAGGACCTGACCGAGACCGTGCGGGCCTTCCTCGAGGAGGAGATCGACGCCCTCGTCGACACGTACCTCGCCGAGTCGTCGCCCGAACAGTGGTCGATGGACGCCTTCCTCGAGGCCGTCCGGCGGATGGGCATCGGGCCCGAGGACATCACCGACGAGGAGCTCGATTCGATCCCGTCGAAGGAGACGATCGCGGTGCACCTGAAGGAGGTCGCGAGCGAGAAGCTCGACGCGAAGGAGGCCGAGATCGGCCCGGAGTGGTCGATGATCGAGCGCTTCGTCCTCCTCCGGACGATCGATTCGCTCTGGGTGGAGCACCTCACCGAGCTCGACGACATGCGGCGCGGCATCGGCCTCCGCGGCTACGCCCAGCAGGACCCGCTCAACGAGTTCAAGAAGGAGGCCTTCCGCCTCTACGAGGAGCTGAGCGGGTTCATCCGCCACCAGGTCGCGTCGACGATCTTCCGGGTCACGCTCACGAAGGCGCCCGCCCCCGCCGAGCCGCCGGCCGGCCTCTTCCCGATGTCGGGGCCCGGCCAGCCAGCGCGGCCCGAGGGGCTGCAGCCCGGGACGCCGAGCCGGACCGCGGCGGGAATTCTCGCCGGAGCGGCCGAGAAAGCCGAGAAGGCCGCGAAGGCAGGGTCCGGCGAGGCACCGGGCGAGGCACCCGGTGAGGCCTCGGCGAGCGGCAAACCGGCCGGGCGAATCGGCGGCGGCGGCAGTGCCACGAGCGGAGCCACGAACGGAACGACGTCCGGTGCGATCGGCCCGGGTGCCCAGGCGCGGCCCGGGTACACCCCGACGGGCGCGAAGATCGGACGGAACGACCCATGCTGGTGCGGGTCGGGAGCGAAGTACAAGAAGTGCCACGGCCGCTGATGCGGTCGCGTGGCTAGCCGACCCGCAGCCGCCGTCGCGCGATGCCACAGGCGTTGATCCGTCTCGCCGCTGCCACGGTCCTCGGTGGCGCCCTCGTCGCGGGCCTCGTGACGTTCCGGATCTGGCAGCAGGGCTCGCGCGACGAACGCCGCACGGCGGACGCGATCGTGGTCCTCGGTGCCGCGCAGTACGACGGACGGCCGTCGCCTGTCTTCGAGGCTCGCCTTGCCCATGCGGTGGATCTCTACCAGGCGGGCATCGCTCCGGTCCTCATCGTGACCGGCGGCAAGGCGCAGGGCGACCGGACCACCGAGGCTGCCGCGGCCCGTGCCTACGCCATCGGCCGGGGCGTCCCCGAGCGCGCGATCCTCTCCGAGGACACGGGTCGAACGACCCTCGAGTCGCTCCGTGCGGTGGCCGTCCTCCTCCGCAACGAAGGTTTGGAGACAGCCGTGTTCGTGAGCGATCGGACCCACATGCTGCGCGTCCTCCGGATCGCCACGGACGAGGGGATCGAGGCCTGGGGATCGCCGACCACGACAAGCCCGATCGACCTCGACCCGAGCCGCCAGGTTCGCGCGACCGTCCGCGAGCTGGGTGCCCTGACCCTCTATTTCCTCGGCGGCGGGTCGCTCATCGAGGAGGATGTGGCGGGTCCGGCCGGCTGAACCTGCCGGAGATCGGGATTCGGGCCGAATTTCACGCGATTCCCGTGGGAAATCGGCTGCACCCCCTTGGCGTTCGCAGGGTCCGCACCTATACTCGCCAGAACCTCCCGATCCCGGGACGCGGACCGTCCCACCGGCAGCAACCCGCGCCCCGAACCCCGGCCCAGCTGTGAAGTGAGGCTTACGTGAAGCAGGCTGAGGAAGCGAGCTTTGTTGACCTGATCGCCTGTGAGCGCGATTGCCGGTCCTGCAGCTACGCCGCCGCCCTCGATTGCGATGGCAACTGCGGCGTCTGTCCGCACAATGGCTACTGTCCCTGCGTGAACCCCGTCGTCGCCCGGAGCAAGTCGGCCCTCCGACTCATCGAGCTCCGTCCGATCCTGCTCCAGGACCTCCAGGTCAGAAACTGATGGACGCCGCGAGCGTCCGGGACCTGGCGGAGCGGATCCGGTCGACCTCGGGGCATCTTTGACCTCCCCGCACGTGAAGCCCGGGTCGCCCAGCTCGAATCGCTGACGCAGGAACCCGGGTTCTGGGACGACCAGCGTTCCGCCCAGAAGGTCCTCCGCGAGGCCGATGGCCTGCGGACCGAGCTCGAGACCTGGAACGGCCTGCTGGCGCGCGCCGCCGACCTCGAGGCAATGGTCGAGCTGCTCGCCGATGCGGACGACCCGGAGCTCGTCGCCGAGGGCGACCGCGGGATGGCCTCGCTCGAGGCGGACTTCGGCATCGAGCGCACGGCACTCCTGTTCAGCGGCGAGCACGACGAGCGACCGGCGCTGCTCACGATCAGCGCCGGTGCGGGCGGGACCGAGGCCACCGACTGGGCCGAGATGCTCCTCCGGATGTACCTCCGCTGGGCCGAGCGGCATCGCTACGGGACGGAGATCCTCGATCGCCAGGAGGGCGAGCAAGCCGGCCTGAAGAGCGTCACGGTGGCCGTCAATGGCCGGAAGGCATATGGCTGGCTCCGCGCCGAGCGGGGTGTCCACCGCCTCGTCCGGATCAGCCCGTATGACGCCCAGAAGCGCCGGCAGACGACGTTCGCCCTGGTCGAGGTCCTGCCCGAGGCCGACGACGACATCGAGATCGAGCTCAACTGGGACGAGATCCGCGTGGATACGTTCCGCTCGCAGGGGGCCGGCGGGCAACACGTCAACAAGACCGACTCCGCGGTCCGGTTGACGCACCTCCCCACGAACATCGTGGCCCAGAGCCAGAACGAGCGGAGTCAGACGCAGAACAAGGAGATGGCGATCAAGGTCCTCAAGTCGAGGCTCCTGGAGCGGGCCCTCGAGGAGAAGGAGGCCGAGGTCCGGAAGCTCCGTGGCGAGCACGTCGAGGCGGGCTGGGGCAACCAGATCCGGAGCTACGTGCTCCACCCGTACCAGATGGTCAAGGACCTCAGGACGAGCCACGAGACGTCGAACACGGGCGCGGTCCTCGACGGCGACCTGCGGGAGCGGGAGCGGGCGCGGGAGCGGGCCGGCGGGCCGCGGGAGCGGGCGCCGGCGCGGGAGCGGGAGCGGGCGCGGCGGGCGCGGGAGGGGGCGCGGGCCGGCGGGCCGCGGTCGCCTATCGGCCCGCGACCGAGGCGGACCTGCCGGCCTGCGAGCAGATCTGGCGGGATGGGCTGAACGACTACCTCCTGCCGCTCGGGCAGTACGAGGTGCCGCCGGACAATCCATCCCTTCGGCTGCTCCACGCCCACACGCTGGCCACGGATCCGTCCCGGTTCTGGGTCGCCACGCGGCCCGGTGGAGTGGCTGGAAGGGGTGGAGCGGGCGGCATCGGGGGCGCGTCGAGGCGCGGCGCGGGCAGCGCGGAACGGGTCGTCGGGTTCGGGTCGGCCGTCGTCCGCGGCGGGGTCTGGTTCCTCTCGATGCTCTTCGTGCGGCCGGGCCAGCAGACTTCGGGAATCGGGCGCGAGCTGCTCCGGCGGATCCTGCCGGACGTTGGCGCGTCGGTCGCGCTGGCCACCGTCACCGACGCCGCCCAGCCGATTTCGAACGGGCTCTATGCCTCGTTGGGCATCGTGCCCCGGATGCCCATGTTCAACTTCGTCGGACGACCGTCGCGGCCCGAGGCCCTCGTGCAACTGCCGCACGGCATCGAGGCCACGCCGTTCGACGAGGGTCATGCGGGCTCGCCGCTCGCCGCGGCGATCGCGGCGCTCGACCTCGAGACGGCCGGCTTCGCCCACCCCGAGGACCACGCCTTCGTCCGTCGCCAGGGCCGGTCCGGGTTCGCGTACCGGACCGCCGGCGGCGATCTCGCCGGGTACGGCTACACCGCCGAGGCGGGACGGATCGGCCCCATCGCCGTTCAGGACGAATCGTTGCACGCGGCCGTCGTCGCCCACCTGCTGACCGTGGTCACGCCGCGAGGCGCGTCCGCGATCTGGCTGCCGGGGGGCGCGGGACCGACCACGGAGATGCTCGTCAGGTCGGGCCTGCGCATCGACGGCTTCCCCGTCCTCCTCTGCTGGTCCCGGCCCTTCGCCGACTTCAGCCGTTACCTGCCGATCTCGCCCGGGCTGCTGTAGGGTCTGCGCCGCGAGGTGGCGTCACCGGGTGCCGTGCCGCCCGTGAGCACGGCGGCGGGCTGAGCGCGACGTCGCCGGGCTGAGCGCGACGTCGCCGGGCTGAGCGCGACGTCGCCGGGCTGAGCGCGACGTCGCCGGGCTGAGCGCGACGTCGCCGGGCTGAGCGCGACGTCGCCGGGCTGAGCGCGAGGCGGGCGGCGGTGGCGGCGGGGCGGTGTCTCGCGCGCCGCCGGACGCGCCGCTATCGCAAGAACGCTTAGCAGGACGCCATCGGGCCCGGCCGGCCGCGAATTGCCGCCCGATTGCCAGGATTGGCGCTCTCCGGGCTCTCCCGAAGGTCGATCCATCACGGGGAGTGATGATCAGGTGCTCGCAGACGCCCGCCGCTCGCCAGGGCGTGATCGGTAAGCGTTCATGTAATAGCTTCGGCGCGGGCGCGGCTGGACCTGCGGCGACGCGGCGCGGGCGCGGCTGGACCTGCGGCGACGCGGCGCGGGGCCGTGCCCCCTGGAGTGGTGGACTTTGAGCGATCCGTCGTGATCCGCAGCGACAGTATCGGCGGCGTCGGTCAGGACGCCAGCAGCAGGCTCTTGCCTTCGTCCACCTCCTTGGTCGGTCCATCATCGCTGGCCCGG
>JACPOU010000014.1 GCA_016191345.1 Chloroflexota bacterium | reverse complement strand
CGGTGACACGAAGGCCGAGGCCATCCGCGCCCTCCGGCGGCGGATCAGCGACGAGGTGTACCGCCGGATGGGCCACGATGAGCGCCTCAGGGCGACCCCGCGAGCCACCCTCGCGGCGGCCGCTTGACATAGGAGCTTCGAAACCGCCTTTGGGGAGCGCCATGCGTCTCGCTCGCACCCTCACGACATTTGCCCTCGCCGCGGTCTTGAGCGGTATGCTGGCACCGGGAGTCGCAGCAAACGCCAACGATCCGCTCAATGCCGGGGTCTGGGGCGCCAATTTCCGGGGCACATACCAGTGGGGGCCGAACCTGACCGTCGGGTGGATGCGCAGCCAGGCCAGCGCGGCGATCGCCACGATCGGCCACACGCTCTACCGCAACCCCGACTTCGAGCTGACGACGAGCTCCTCGGCCAATGGCATCGTCGACATGAAAGACAACCACTCGACGCCATGCCCGGACGCGGATCCAGGTCACACGCACATCGAGTGGCTGGCGTGCGCCGATCCAAACCCTGATCGGACCTGGTTTGTCTGGCTGACGAACATCGGCGTGTCGGACTCGCCCGATCGCTGCTGGTGGGATGGCTCGACGAGCGCCAATCGAACCTGTAGCGGATTCACGCCGTCCGAGGTCGACACGTATGACGTCCAGAGCGTCGTCCTCAACGAGATGGGGCACGTGAACACTCTCGGTCACCACGTCAATCCCGACTACGGCGACGCCGTCGTCCAGCTTGACCCGGTCCACTACAACCACACCTTTTGGAAGAACCGCACGCTGCGCTCAGCCGATCTCGGCGCATTGCTCGCCCGTTACGGCAACGACTGCCAGACGCCACCGTGCCCGTCGGGACCGGAACCGTGAAGCTCCTTTTGGCGGTCGCCATCGCGTTCGTCCTCCTCGGCTGCACCAGCGCGGGTACACCGAGGTCGGCGCCGCTCGTCGACGCGCAAACCCCGTCGCCCTCGCCCAGTCCGCACGTATTCAGCGCACAAGGCGGGGCGGTCAGCGGCGAGGACCGCTACCGCTCGTTTCGTCAATGGGCATCACAGTACGATCAGGTGGCCATTGCGCGCGTCGTCGCGATGGGGCCGGCGCAGTGGAACACGAAGGACGGCCGCCTGCCACCCGGCCTCGACTTCCTGGACCCAGTGCCCGGCAACGGCAATGCCCTCCGAATCCTTCGGCCGATCCAGCTCGAGCTCGTGCGTGCCATGCGCGGCGACTGGCCAAAGGATTTCTACACACTCCGCTGGGGCGGCCAGGTCGGCAACGATGTCGAGGAGACGAAGCCAGACCCGCTCCCACTGGCTGGTGGGCAGCTGGTGATCGTCTTCGGGATGAAGGAACCGCTCGATATCGGCGCAACGTTTCCCCTGACAGTACTCAGCGACTTCCCGGTGGATGGTTCGAACCGCATCCTGACGCCGACTGCCGATCGGACCGCGCCGATCAATCCGGACGAGACGCTCCCGCCAGCTGATCCGCCGGGCGGGATCACGCTTGACAACATCGGGCAGTACCTCGACCTGCTGCCGCGTCCGCCGGGACCCGGCTGACTGTTCCACGACGCTGCTGGACTCGACTGTCCAAGCTGACCTTCTCCCTCGTCTCCATGGGATCGAGAGTGACCAAGTTGCTGTCCCCTTAGCTCGGACAGAATCGCTGTCCTTCGACAGGTGCCGCACGCCGCGGTTGACATCGCCGCGGTGCGGCGCCTACACTCCGCGACCGGCGCGGGTTCCGCGCCTGTCAACCACCCAGCGGAGGCGGCAAGGATGATGAGCAAGACGCTCCTCTTCGTGCCCACGATCGCGCCCGTCGGCGCCGCGGATCGCGGGAGATCTGTGCCCTCTTCGAGGTAGTTGCCGGGCGGCAGGGCCGCTCCAAGCAGACACCACGAGCCGTGGGCCAGATCGGGCCCCCGGCTTTTTTGATGCCTCGTGACGTCCGAGGGCATCACCCGAGCCGCGAGCCCACCCGACGCGAAGGCGCCGAGGCAGAGTCCGCGGCTCGTCCCATGTCCGGGACGGATCGCAGGCTCGCCTCTCCCCCTCGACCACCTTCAACCCGCCCAGCAGGGCGAGCCCGGGACCGCCGGGGTCGCCAGACGAGGACCAACCAGTGACCGCCACGCCGCTCGGACAATCGAGGACCTTGACTCCGGATCGCCTGGCCGTCGCGGCCCAGGCGCGACCGCTCGACGCGACCGTGCCGGCCCTCCTCGTCGAGGGGGTGACCAAGCGGTTCGTCGTGGCACGCAGGAAGAAGCCGGTCCTCGCGATCGACGACGTCTCCCTCCGCCTCGAGCGGGGCGGGGTGTTCGGGATCCTGGGGGCCAACGGCTCCGGCAAGTCGACCCTCATCCGGCTCGTGTCCGGCCTCCTCACCCTCGACGAGGGTCGCGTGGAGGTCTTCGGTCACGACATCGTTCGCGAGGAGATGGCCGTGAAGCGGCTCATCAACCGGGTGAGCGTGGATGCGGCCTTCTTCAAGAAGCTCAGCCCGATGGAAAACCTGCTCTTCGCCGCCCGGCTCTACGGCCTGGATGCGGGACGGGCCCGCGAGGACGCGATCGCGATCCTCGAGCGGCTTGGCATCGCGAGGAAGCGGGTCGACCGGCCGGTCGAGCAGATGAGCCGGGGCATGCAGCAGAAGGTCGCCATCGCGCGAGCCCTGCTGACGAGTCCGGCCCTCCTGCTCCTTGACGAGCCGACCACCGGCCTCGACCCGCGGTCGAAGCTGGAGGTCCAGTCCTTCATCGAGGACGTCAAGACGACCCACGACGCGTCGATCGTCCTGACGACGCACGACCTCGACGAAGCGGACCGGCTCTGTGACCGGATCTCCGTCCTCAACGACGGTCGCGTGGTCGCCGAGGACAGCCCCTCGGGGCTGAAGCGGCTCGTCGCCGACATCCACGGCCAGGAGCCGACGCTCCACAACGTGTTCATGACCTACACCGGCCGATCCCTCGACGACGACGTCGAGGGCGAATCCGATGACAACGATGACTGACCAGGCGGCCGGCGTGGCCGCCAGAAGGGAACCTCGAATGTTCACCACCGCCGAACAGCGGCTGCGGCTCGCAAACGATCGAATCGATCGCCTGCACCGCCAGGCCGCCGACGCGCGGCTCGCCGACCAGGCTCGGCACCGCCACCGTCCGTCGCTCCGCCACTACGCCGCGCGCCAGCTGATCCAGCTCGGCGAGCGGCTCGCGGCGGAGCCCGCCCTGACGCCCGCCCGGTCCCGTTGAGGGCCGGGCGGGCGCCCCGAACCGAAAGGTCCGACCGATGTCGATGCTGACGCACGAGCTGAAGGCCTCGTATGCCTTCGTCGAACGCAACTTCAACCTGAGCCGCCGCTACTGGGGCTGGGAGATCGCCTTCCTCGTCTACTCCGCGGCGGGCGCCCTGTCCATCTCGTTCATCGGCGCCCAGCTCGGCGACGCCCGCCTGCTCCTGACCCTGATGGTCGGGGCGATCTTCTGGAACTACCTGTCGGTGGTCTTCAGCTGGATCGCCGAGACGATCACGGTCGAGCGCTGGGAAGGCACCCTCGAGTACACGATGATGGCCCCGGTCCGTCGCTCCACCCACCTCCTGGGGTCGGTGGCCTACGCCATGGTCTTCGGCCTGGTGCACACCGCGGCGGTCCTCCTCGCGATGGTCGTGTTCTTCCCGAACCTCGCGATCGACCATGCCAACGTGCTGACGGTCGTGGCGTTCTTCATCCTCGGCTCGTTCAGCTTCGTGGGCATCGCGATGCTGGCGGCGATCATGCCGCTCCTGTTCGTGGAACGAGGGGCGCAGATGACGTTCGTCCTGCAGTCGGTGCTGCTGCTCGTGAGCGGCGTCTACTACTCGATCGACGTCCTGCCGGGCTGGATGCAGGTGCTCTCGCGCCTGTCGCCGGCCACGTACGCCATCGACGGCGTCCGGCGCGGCCTCATCGACGGCACGCCCGTCGGCGGGCTGCTCGGCGACGTCTGGCCCCTCGTCGTCATGGGGACCGTGCTCATCCCCTTCGGCCTCTGGGCCTTCGGCCGCGCCGAGCGGTACGCGAAGCGGACCGGCAAGCTGAAGCGGGTGGGCTGAGATGGCCGTCCGGAACGCCGCCTCGACCCTCGTCCTCCGGGCCTATCGCGGCCCGGAGGACCACCCCGCCATGACCCGCACCGCGACCGCGGTCCGGGCCTTCAACGGCGATGCCGAGCTCGGCACCGTCGCCGACATGGACAACCACTACGCCCACCTCGTCCGCGCCGACCTGCCGCGCGACTGCGCGCTCGTGGAGCTCGACCGCGAGGTCGTGGGCTATGGCCGCGCTTCCTGGGAGCAGCTCGCGGACGGCGGGCGCCGGATCGACTGCATCCTCAACATCGATCCCGCGGTCCGCGGCCGGGGCATCGAGGAGCTGCTCGTCGATCACGCCCTCCGCCGCTCGATCGAGCTGATCGGGGAGGTCGGGCGAGATGCGACGACCGAGGTCATCTTCTACGTCACGGAGCGCGACGAGGCGCAGGCAGCCCTCCTGCGTTCGCTCGGGCTCTTGGTCGTGCGGAGCGCGGCCCAGTTGATCCGTCCGGACCTCGAGGCAATCCCGGAGGCTCCCCTGCCCGACGGGCTCATCATCCGCCCCATCGACCCGGCGGACCGGGCCATGCATCGTCGGGTCTTCGAGGCGGGGGCCCGGGCGTTCGCCGATTCCTACGGCGAGACCGCGCCGTCGGAGGCGGCGTTCCTCGAGTTCATCGGGATCCCCGGCTTCGATCCGCGGCTGTGGCGGGTCGCCTTCGATGGCGACACGATCGCCGGCCAGGTCCTGAGCTACCTGGGCGGTCCGGAGCCGGACGGGTCCCGGATCGGTTGGACGGAGGCCATCTCGGTCCAGCCGGAATCCCGGCGGCGCGGGCTCGCCCGGGCGCTGCTCGCGGCCAGCCTCCTGGCGGTCCGGGACGCCGGGGCGACCTCGGCCGGCCTCGGCGTCGACATGCAGAACCCGAACCAGGCGATGACCCTCTACCAGAGCCTCGGCTTCGCCGTGGTGTCGACGATGCGGGAGTGGCGCTGGGGGCCGTTCGCGCCCGGCGCGGCGCCGGCCCTGCCTCGCGCGCGGTCGGGCGGCGAGGTGGCGTGGTGACGGCCGCTGCCGACCTCCACGCGATGGGCTGGCGCCCGGACCTCGCCACCGCCTTCGCGCCGCACGAGCTCGCCGGGCGTGTCGCGGCCCGGGTCCTGTCGGAGGAGCGCGGCCGATTCCTCCTCCACGACGGCGCCACCACCCATGCCGCGACGGTCACGGGCCGCCTCCGCTACGAATCGGCCGGCGATCCGATGGCCTTTCCGATCGTCGGCGACTGGGTGGCGGCCACGGCCGCAGCCGATGGCACGGCCACGATCCACAGCCTCCTCCCCCGCTGCTCGGCGATCGTCCGGCGCGCCCCGGCGGATCACGGCAGCGGGGTCCAGGCGATCGCCGCGAACGTCGACACGGTCTTCATCGTCACGTCACTGAACGGGGAGCTGAACCTCCGCCGCATGGAGCGCTACCTCGCCGTCGCCTGGGAATCCGGGGCCGTGCCGGTCGTCGTCCTCTCGAAGGCGGACCTCGATCAGGACGTGCCCGGCCATCGCCTCGCCGTGGAGGCGGTGGCGCCGAGCGTCGAGATCATCGTCGCCTCAGCGGTCACGGGCGACGGCATCGAGGCCGTCCGGGCCCACCTGGCCCCGGGCCGGACCGTGGCGTTCATCGGCTCCTCGGGCGTGGGCAAGTCCACGCTCGTGAACCGCCTGGCGGGGTACGAGCTGCTGACGACGGCCGGCATCCGCGAGGACGATGCCCGGGGCCGCCACACGACGACGCGACGGCAGCTCGTCGCGCTCGCCGACGGCCTGGTCATCGACACGCCCGGCATGCGGGAGCTGGCACTCAACGACGGCGACGGGATCGCCAGCGCGTTCGAGGATGTCGAGGCGATCGCCGCCCGGTGCCGGTTCAGCGATTGCGCGCACGCGTCGGAGCCCGGCTGCGCGGTGCTCTCCGCCCTCGCCGCCGGCGAGCTCGACCGGGCCCGGCTGGCCGCGTTCGAGAAGCTGGGACTGGAGGCCCACCGGGCCGAGCTCGCGAACGACGCGGTGGCGCGCAGGGCCGAGCGGCGGAAGTGGACGGCCATGGGCAGGGGCGTCGAGCGCCATATGGACCGGAAGTACGGCCGGGAGCGCTGACCCGGCCGGGCCGATCTCCGCGGTCCGATCGGCCCGCCCTACATCGG
Source organism: Chloroflexota bacterium (assembly GCA_016191345.1). GTDB lineage: Bacteria > Chloroflexota > Limnocylindria > Limnocylindrales > CSP1-4 > UBA5189. The sequence continues at coordinate 64,407 of JACPOU010000014.1, read as the reverse complement.
CAGGCGACGTTCGCGGGCGACCATTTCGAGCCACGGCCGCTCCCGGCCGATCGTCGTCGAGCGGCCGTGGCCCGGCAGCACGACGAGCGGATCGTCGAACGTCGCGAGGCGGGCGAGGGATTCGACCATCTGCTCCGGGGAGGCACCCGGCAGGTCCACGCGGCCCCAGCCGCTCGCGAACAGGGTGTCGCCGCTGAACAGCAGGCCCCCGTCGGCAGACCACAGGCAGACGGAGCCCTCGGTGTGGCCGGGGGTGTGGAGGACCGTGAGCCGGATCTCCCCGAACCGGACCTCCCCGCCCTCGGTGAGGTCCATCGCGGGCACGCAGGCCGGGATCTCGAAGGGCGCCCACATCGGCCGCGGGTCCGTGAGGCGATGCGAATCGAGCGGGTGGACGGCGATCGGGGCGCCGGTGTGCTCGGCGACGGCCGCGTTCTCGCCGAAGTGGTCCCAGTGGCCGTGGGTGGTCACGATCAGCTTGAGGGTCCAGTCCCGCTCGCGGAGCTCGTCCGCGATCCAGGCCAGCGACGGGATCGCCGTGTCGATCGCGATCGCCTCGCGGGTACGGGCGTCCGCGAGCAGGTGGACGTTCGTGCCGGCCGGGCCGACCACCCGGGTGACGAGCTCCATCGGCGCTCAGTCGTCCGAGTCGTCGAGATCCGGATCGGCGAAGACCGGCAGCGAGACGGTGAACCGGGCCCCGCCGGCCGACCGGTTCGTGACCTGGACATGGCCGCCGGCTGCCTCGGTGAGGGCCCGGACGACGAACAGGCCGATGCCCGCGCCCTGCGCCCGGAGCTGGGCGTCCTCTGCCCGGTAGAAGAGGTCGAAGAGGCGGTCCGCCCCTTCCGCCGGCACGCCCGGGCCCTCGTCCTCCACGCCGATCTCGACCATGTCCCCGTGCCGCGCGGCCGTGATCGTGACCGTGCCGGTCGGCGATCCGTACTTGAGGGCATTCGAGATGAGGTTGCGGATGATCAGGTCGAGTGACGCCTCGTCGCTGCGGACAGGCGGGATGTCGCCCTCGATCTCGACCTCGAACGTGGCGCCAGGCCAGCGCCGGCGCTTGTCCTCCAGGATGCGTGCCAGGAGCGGGCGGATGACCACCGGATCGCCGCCGGCGAGGGTCGCGTGGCGTTCGGCCCGGGCGAGAACGAGCAGGTTCTCGACGAGCCGCTCGAGGCGCTCGCTCTCGCCGACGATGTCGAGGATGATCTCGTCGCGAACCTTTGGGTCGACGTTCTCCCGGCGGAGGACCTGGCTGCCGCCGTAGATCGCGGTCACGGGGGTCCGCAGCTCATGGCTGAGCATCCCGACGAAGACGTCGCGGAGCTCCTCCGCATGCCGGCGCTCGGTCACGTCGAAGACGACCCCGATCTGGCGAAGGGCCTGGCGGTCGGGGCCGGGCTCCGGGGCGCTGAAGAACGTCTGGCCGTGGGTCGAGACCCAGCGCACGCTGCCGTCACCCCGGACGACCCGGTACTCGTGGTCGAAGGTGCCCTCGCTGTCCGGCTCCCGCGCGCCGAGGAACCGGCGGAGGACCTCGTCCCGGTCGTCCGGGTGGACCGGAGCCACCTCGATCGGCAGCGCGTCGTCGAGGGCGAGGATCCGCAGCAGCTCGGGTGACCAGTAGCTGCCGCCGGTGACCAGGTCGTAGTCGTAGACGCCGAAGTTGCCGGCCTCGGCGGCGAGGCGAAGGCGCTCCTCGCGGGCTCGGATCGAGGCCTCGTCCTCCTTGCGGCCGGTGATGTCGATGCCGAGGCCGTAGAGGATCGTTGCCCGGCCGTCCTCGTATGTCGCCCGGCCGCGGCCCTCCATCCAGCCCCAGGAATGGTCCGCGCGGCGGAAGCGGAACTCGACGACGTAGTCGCCACCCGTCGCGATGGCCGTCGAGACGGCATCGGTGATGCGGTGCCGATCGTCGGGGTGGACGAGGGACAGGAATGCACCCTCGTCGCCCGCGAACGTCCCGGCGGGCAGGCCGAACAGCTCCTCGAGCTCCGGGCTCCACGTCACGACCTCGGTTCGCAGGTCGCGCTGCCACCAGCCCATCCGCCCGCCGCGCATCGCGAGGGCCAGCGCGGACTGGGTCTGGACGAGCGCCGCCTCGGCCTGGCGACGGGAGTCGATGGCATCCACGGGCGTCGCGATCTTCCTCTCCAGGACCTTCACCAGGGTCGAAAGGGCGTCGCTTCAGCTGTCGGCGACGATCTTCGCCCGGATGCAGTCGAAGGTCTGGCCGATCATCTTGTTGGCGGTTCCCTCCACGAGGCGGGCCCCGACGCTGGCGATCATGCCGCTGATGCTCACCTCGGCCGCCCAGCGCATCGTCGTCGTCCCAGGCTCGGCACCCTCCACGAGGTCCATCCGGCCAACGGCGTCGACGGCGCTGCCGGGAGCCTGGCCGCGGGCCGTGATGACGGCCATGTCCGGAGCCTGCTGCTCGGTGATCTCGAGGTCCACGACGAATCTCGCCGTGATGAACCCGACACCGACCTTCGCCTTCGCCCGGAAGTGGGTGGGGTCGAGGATCTCGATCGACTCGACGCCCGGGCCGCACTGGCCGACCTTGTCGGGATTCGTCACGAACGCGAACACGCGCTCGCGCGCGGCGGGAATGTCGACGGCGCCCGAGAACTCCATCAGCGATCTCCGTTGCGGGGGCGCCCGCCGCGGCTGCAGCGGCTTACGCCTCGGGGGGTTCGACCTCGGATGATATCGGCGATCCGGCAGGCGGCACGAAGGCGGCCGGATCGTGGATGAAGCGAGTACGACAGACCATCGCGCAGAAGGCATAGACGACGCCGTCGTGTTCGGCGAGGTGCCGGGCCTCGTGCCGGCCGACCCTCATCCCGCAGACGGGATCCACAAGCACGATGTCGCCGACGATGGGAGCCGCTGGGTCACCCCTGAACGCGGGACGACCCGCGATCGTGGCAGGACCGGGCGCGGCGACGAACCCGGCACGCCCACGCCGGACCTGGACGAGCTCGGCAAGTATCGACAGCGCAACCTCTTCGGCCGTCTCCGCTCCCAGGTCGATGCCGGCCGGGGCCCGGAGGGCCGCAACCCGCTCCTCCGGCAGGGTGCCTTCGTCGCGAAGCCAGGCGCGCACCACGGCGGCGCGCGTTGGCGAGGCGATGAGCCCGACATAGGCCACGTCGCGGCGGAGCGCCGCGGCCGTCGCTTCCTCGTCCCAGACACCCTGGGTTGCGACCACCACGAAGGGTGCGGTGGCGAACTCGAGGGTGCAGAGCTCGCGCTCCCCGAGGACTGCCTCGGCGCCCGGGAACGCGTCCGCGTCCGCGTCGGGATCGAAGACGGTGACTCGCCAGCCGGCCGCCGCGCCGAGCGCGACGAGTGCTCCGGCAATCGGTGTGGTGCCAGCGACCCACAGGTGCGGGGCTGGCAGGTGCGGCTCCACGTAGATCTCCAGGGTCCCTCCCGAATGGCAGCTCATCACGAGCTCCACGACGCCGTCGGCACGGCGGCCCTCCCCGGGGCCCTCCCTCGAGAGCCGGAGAAGCCGGGGCTGACCGTCAGCCATGGCCCGGAGCGCCTCCCGGAGGACGACCGGCTCGGCGCAGCTGCCCCCGACCCAGCCTTCGATCGTGCCGTCGGGATGGATGATCCCCGCCGCTCCCGGCCGGGCGGACGTCGGCCGCCGGACGGCCACGACCGTGGCGAACGCGAAGACACGGCCGTCCGCCTCCAGCGCCGCGGCGCGGGCGTGGATCGAACGGCCGCCGGACATCAGGCGATGCCCTTCTCGTGGAGGATCGCCCAGACCTTCTGCGGGGTCAGTGGGATGTCGATGTTCCGCACGCCGAGGTGCCAGAGCGCATCCACCACCGCGTTCGCGATCGCCGGGGGCGCGCCGACGGTCGCCGACTCGCCGACGCCCTTGGCACCGATCGGATGGTGCGGTGACGGCGTGATCGTCTTTGCGACCTCCCAGCGCGGGGTCTCGACTGCCGTCGGGAGGAGGTAGTCCATGAATGTCCCGGCCTGGTTGTTGCCGAGCTCGTCATAGGTGATCGATTCGAGCAGCGACGGGGCGAAGCCCATCGTGAGCCCGCCGTGGATCTGCCCGTCCACGATCATGGGGTTGATGATGTTGCCGCAGTCGTCGACGGCGACGAAACGGCGAACGGTCACCTGGCCCGTCGCCTTGTCGATGTCCACGACGCAGATGTAGCTCCCGAACGGGAACGTCAGGTTCGGCGGGTCGTAGTAGTCGACCGCCTCGAGGCCGGCCTCCATCCCGGTGGGATGATTCGTGTAGGCCGCGAAGGCGATCTCCTGGATCGTCTTGAAGCGATCCGGCGAGCCCTTCACCGTGAACTTGCCGTTCGTCCACTCCAGGTCGTCCTCGGCAGCCTCCAGCAGATGGGCCGCGATCTTGCGAGCCTTGTCCTTGATCTTCCGGGAGGCCATGGCCGTCGCCGCCCCGGCAACCGGCGTGGATCGCGACGCGTACGTCCCGAGCCCGTAGGGCGCGGTGTCGGTATCGCCGTACTCGATCTTGACGTCGGCGGCCGGGAAGCCGAGTTCCTCGGCGATGATCTGGGCGAACGTCGTCTCGTGGCCCTGGCCCTGGCTCTGGACGCCGATACGGGCGATGACCTTGCCGGTCGGATGGACCCGGATCTCGCACGAATCGAACATCTTGATGCCGATGATGTCGAAGTCCTTGGAGGGCCCCGCCCCGACGATCTCGGTGAAGCTGCTGATGCCGATGCCCATGAGTTCCCCGCGCTCGCGCTTCTCGACCTGCTCCCGGCGCAACCCGGCGTAGTCGATCATGTCCATGGCCTTCTGGAGCGCGGCCGGATAGTTTCCAGAGTCGTACTCCCAGCCCGTTGGCGTCGTGTACGGGAACTGCTCCGGCTGGATGAAGTTCTTCATCCGGAGCTCGGCCGGATCCATCCCGATGTCGTGGGCGAGGATGTCGACCATGCGCTCGATGGCATGGACGGCCTCGGTCACCCGAAACGAGCAGCGGTAGGCCACGCCCCCGGGTGGCTTGTTGGTGTAGACACCGTCGACCTCGACGAACGCGTTCGGAAAGTCGTACGAGCCGGTGATCACGTTGAAGAGGCCGGCTGGGTACTTGGAGGGGTCGGCGGCAGCGTCCGAGTAGCCATGGTCGGCGAGCGTCTTGACCTTGAGGCCGGTGATCTTCCCGGCCTTCGTGGCCGACATCTCGGCATGGATGTGGTAATCACGGGCGAAGCTGTCGGCCTGGAGGTTCTCCGAGCGATCCTCGATCCACTTGACCGGCTTGCCGACGGTCAAGGAGGCGACGACCGCCAGAACATAGCCCGGGTACACCGGCACCTTGCCGCCGAAGCCGCCACCGATGTCGTGCGTCTTCACCCGGATGTTCTGCTCGGGGAGGCCGGACACGAGGGCGAGCACGGTCCGGATGGCATGCGGCGCCTGCGACGTCATGTGCAGCGTCAGCTGGCCGCGGACCGCGTCCCAATCGGCGACGCAGCCGCATGTCTCGATCGAGGCGACATGGATTCGGGGGATGTAGATGTCCTCGGAGATGCGGACCTCGGCGCTCTCGAGGGCCGCGTCGGTGGCCGCCCGGTCGCCCGATTCCCAGTGCCAGATGTGGTTGGTCTGCTTGTCCGGGGCGCGATCGGGGCGGAGGACGAACGCGTCCTTCTCCATCGCCTTGTGGGGATCCACGATGACGGGCAGGGGCTCGTAGTCCACGTAGACGGCGGCGATCCCGTCGGCCGCGGCGTAGCGATCCGTGGCCACGACCGCCGCGACCTCCTGGGCCTGGTACATGACCGTCGTCGTGGGCAGGACCATCTGCTTGTCGCCGGCCAGAGTCGGCATCCAGTGGAGGCCGGCCTTCTCGAGGTCCGCCCCGGTGATGACGGCCAGGACCCCTGGGATCTTGAGGGCCTCCGAGGCGTCGATGGACTTGATGGTCGCGTGGGCGTAGGGGCTCCGGACAATGTCCATCCAGAGCTGGCCGGGCAGATTGACGTCCTCGATGTACTCGCCCTGCCCACGGATCATGCGCGGGTCTTCCTTGCGCTTGACCGAGTGGCCCATGCCCCCGACTTCGGGGGTGGTCTGGAGCTCCGTCGCCATCTCGTGGTCCCTCAGCTGGCCGGTGCTGTGTCAACGATCGCAGCAGCCTCTACCGGAGCCGACTCCCCGCCGGGGAGTTGACCGGATGCCTGCTGGATCGCCTTGACAATGTTCACGTAACCCGTGCAGCGGCAGAGGTTGCCGCTGATCCCCAGTCGAATCTCGTCTTCGGTCGGCTGAGGGTTCTGCTCCAGGAGCCAGGCAGACTGCATGATCATGCCCGGGGTACAGAACCCGCACTGGAGGCCGTGCTGGTCCCAGAACGCCTGCTGCAGCGGGTGGAGCGTGGCCCCGTCCGCCATCCCCTCGATCGTCCTGACCTCGGCGCCATCTGCCTGGACGGCAAGCATCGTGCAGCTCTTGGCGCTCATGCCGTTGACGTGCACCGTGCAGGCCCCACAGTTGCTCGTATCGCAACCGACGTGGGTGCCGGTCAGCCCGAAGTTCTCACGCAACAGGTGCACGAGGAGGAGGCGTGGCTCCACGTCCGCCTCCCGGATGGTGCCGTTGACGGTGACCCTGACGTGCTGTGTCGTCATCTTGCTCCCTACCCCTGCGCCCGGGCCACGGCCGCGCGCAGCGCGCGGACAGTCATCTCGGTCACCATCGCCAGCTTGTACTCGGCCGGGCCATGGCTGTCCGTCCCGGGACGGCTCTGCCGGGACGCCGCCGCAGCCGCTCCTCGGATCGCCTCATCACCCGGCTCGGCGCCGTGGAGCACGCCCTCGGCCTCAGTGGCCGCAAACGCCGCGTCCCCGACCGCGGTCAGGCCGATGCCGATTGCGCTGACGCGGCCGTCAGACCCGAGCGTCAGCTGGACGGCGGCCCCGACCGTCGAGAAGTCACCGGCCCGACGCTCCAATTTCTGGTACGAACCTCCGCTCCGCCCAGCCGGGACCGGGATCCGGATCTCGGTCAGGATCTCGTCCGGCTCGATGCCGGTCTGGAACGCGTCGATGAAGAAGCCCCGCGCGGGAACGACGCGCTCGCCGGCCACGCTCTGCACCACGATCGAGGCGTGGAGGGCCTGGAGGACCGCCGGCCAGTCGGCCGCCGGGTCTGCGTGAGCGACCGAGCCGCCGATGGTTCCCCAGTTGCGGATCTGCGGGTCGCCGATGCCCGCGGCCACGTCACGCATGATCGGGAGCACGGAGCCAAGGGATGCGTCCTCCAGGATCCGACGGTGCGTTGCGCGGCCCCCGATCCGGAATACATTCCCCGTGCGGTCGATCCCATCGATTCCGCCAACGTCCTGGATGTCCACGAGCAGCGCCGGCTGCGCCAGGCGGAGCTTCATGAGCGGCAGGAGGCTGTAGCCACCTGAGAGGACCTTTGCGTCTCCCTCACGTTCCTTGAGGATCCGGAGCGCTTCGCCCAGGTCCGCGGGTCGCACGTAGTCGAATGCAGGCGGGATCATCGCTCGACCGATCCTCCTTCAGCCCTCCGAGCGGGAGGGTGCGCGCGACCCGTCGCGGCATGACGGGGCTGGCCTGGATGACTCGATCTTCCGAACAGGCGAGCGCCTCGCGGTGTCCGGAGCGGGGAAATGCGTCCCGCCGAGTATCTGCCCGGATCGGTTGCTGCGTCAACGGGATTCGCGGCCACTCCACGTGACGATTCCGATATCCGGGGGCGGCGTGCCCCGGATCGTCAGTGAGCCGTCGGAATCACGCCCGACGAGTTGGGTCATGGCCCCAGCCAGGCGGCGATCCGGGCCGGTTCCCGGGACGACCCAGAGCTGGCGGCGCAGGAGGGCCAGAAGTTCCTCACGGTCTGCCCATCGCCGACGCTCGCCGCGGACGTGGGCCACGACCGGCCTCGCGCCCCGTGCCTCGAGGAGCTCCACGAGGGCCGGAAGCGCCGGCAGCGGCTCCCGATCCTCGCCATGAACGATCGGCCAGAACGGGGCGGCGATCGCCGCGGGGCTCTCATGCATGAGGACGGCAACGCAGCCGCGCGCAGCGGCGCGTTCCAGGGCCTCGACGAACGGGCCGATCGCGGCAACGTCGTACCCGACATGGGCGACCAGGGCCACCTCCGCGACGGGGTCGGGGCCGAGCGAAGCCCGCAGTTCCGCTGATGGTGGCCAGCGCCCATGCAGGGCCTGAACGTTCTCGATCCGATGCTCGAATGCCGCCGCGCGGAGAGCGTCGAGCATCGAGTTCGACGGATCGACGGCCATCACGGCCCGGACCCGGCGAGCGATCGGGAGGGCATAGCGGCCAGCGCCGGCGCCGACGTCCAGCCACGTGTCGCCGGGGCGAGCGAGGTCCAGCAGGGCCGCGAGGACGGGATCGTCGGAGCGCCCCGGATCCCCGACGAAGGTCCGGCTCACCGTCGCGTAGAAGTCGGCGCCGTCCGGGGCCTCCCGGAATCGCTCGACCTGGGCCGCGTTCGCCTCGACCCGGGCGCGCCACCGCGCCTCGAGGATCGCGACGAGGTCGCCCCGCCGGTCGATGTCCGGGTTCCGGCTCTCGACGTCGAGGCGGCGGACCCGGTCCGGCTGGCTGTCGAGAAGCGGACCCAGCCCGCGGTCGCCACTCGCCGCGGCGACGAGGTCGGCCGCCGCGGCCTCGATCCGGACCGGGTTCCTCGCGCCGTCGGCGTGGTGGGCGACGAGGATCGGGCGGGCAGGGTCCAGCGGCGCCGTGACGAGGGCCCGCAGGACATCAGGGTCGAGGAGCGGCTGGTCGCCGAGCGCGACGATCGCGGCGTCGGGGCGGCGCACGGGGTCACCCATCGCCGCTGCCCAGCCGAGATGGAGCGAGCTGGCGAGGCCGCGACCCGGCTCCGGGTTCCGGATCCGGCGGGCGACGCGCCAGTCGATGGCGGCCTCGAGCGCCAGCGCGTCGTTGCCGAGCACCACGACCGGATCGTCGATCCCGCCGGCGACCAGGGCGTCGAGGACGTGCTGGAGGACCGGGCGTCCGTCGATTCGTGCAAGGAGCTTGGCCCCGCCAAATCGGGTACCGGCGCCTGCCGCGAGGACGATCGCCGTGACGCGCGGGCTCACGCAGACTCTCGGCTCAGCGTGTGGCGCCGGCTCACCCGACCGCGGCGGCCATGCGCTGGCGCATCGGCGACCCGGTCCCTCCGCGCCGCTCGGCGACGATCTCGGCCATGATCGCGAGGGCCGTCTCGGCCGGTTCCCGGCCGCCGAGGTCCAGGCCGATGGGCCCGTGGACCGTGGCGATCTCCGCGGTGGTCAGGCCGCTCTCGGCCAAACGTGCCCGCCGATTCGCCTGCGTCTTCCGCGACCCGACCGCGCCGACATAGCGGCAGCCCCGCCGCACGGCCTCCACGATCGCCGGCTCGTCGAACTTCGGGTCGTGGGACAGGATCGCGACGGCGTCGTTCGGCCCGACCTCGAGGGTCGCGAATGCCTCGTCGGGCCAGGCGACCTCGAGGCGATCCGCATCGGGGATGCGCTCGCGGGTCGCGAAGGCAGCCCGGGCATCGATGACGGCGGTCTCGTAGCCCAGCTCCCGGGCGTAGCGGACGAGCGACCGGGCCACCTCCACCGCGCCGACGACGACGAGCCGCGGGCGCACCGGATAGGCCTCGACGAAGAAGGCACGGCCGGCGGTCTCGACGATCCGGGAACGGCCCTCCTCGAGCAGCTGGCCGGCGGCCACGACCAGCTCCGCATCGCCGGCATCCGTCCCCGTGGAGCCGGACGTGATGCCGTGGCCGGCCACGACGACGATCGGCGGCTCCGGCGGGGCGCCAACCCCCGGCGGATGCGCGCCAGCCTCGGCGGGTGGCGCGTCGGCGGGGAGCGGGATCGCGATGGCGACGGATTCCCCGCGCGTGCCGGCGGACCGGCGCGCCGCCTCGACGACCTCGGGCCGGACGTGGGGCTCCATGAGCACGTCGATGGTCCCGCCGCAGGCGAGCCCGACGCCCCAGGCCTCCTCGTCGCTGATGCCGTAGCGGATCACCCGGGCGTTGCCGGTGGCACGGGCCCGCTCGATCTCCTCCGCCGCCGCGCCCTCCACGCAGCCGCCGCTCACCGAGCCCATCAGGCGCCCGTCCGTCGCGCGGAGGAGCACCGCGCCTTCCGGCCGCGGCGCCGACCCGAACGTCCGGACAACGACGGCGCGCCCCGCCTCCATTCCCTGTTCCCGCCAGGCGTCGATCGTGTCGAGAAGGTCGCGCATGCGGACATCCTACTCGGGGGCCGCGGTTGTCCCGGGCTCAACGCAGCGGCTGGGCCGCGAACGGGTCGGCCGGCCGGCGCTCGACCTTGGCCGGCGGGGCAAAGGTTCGCGCCGCGTCCGGGCTCGGGGCGACGTGGGCGGCCGCCTCGCTCCCGCGCCGGGTGTCGGAGGCGCGGCCGCCGGCAAGGATCTCGCCGAGCCGCTCCAGGCTCGCGACGGTGCCCGCCGCCAGGAAGTCGTCGATGTACGGGTACGCCGCGCGCATCCCGGCGGCGAGGGGCTGGTAGCCGGGCGTCCCGGCCAGCGGGTTCAGCCAGACGAGGCGATGGCAGTTGCGGCGGAGGCGGGCCGTCTCCTGCTCCACGAGCTTCGGGTCGCCGCGATCCCAGCCGTCGGAGACGACGATCACGACGCCGCTCGTCCGGAGCGTCCGGCGGGCCCAGCGGTGGTTGAAGTCGCGGAACGACTCCCCGATCCGGGTCCCGCCGGCCCAGTCGGTCACGGTGTCCGCCACGCGGGCCAGCGCACGATCCCGGTTCCGGTCCTTGAGCAGCCGCGTGACGCGGGTCAGGCGGGTTCCGAACACGAACGACTCCGTCTTCACGGCGGACGACGAGGAGAGGGCCTGGACGAAGCGCAGGAGCAGCCGCGAGTGGCGCTCCATCGATCCCGAGATGTCACACAGGACGACGAGCGGGCGGGGCCGCTTCACCGGCCGCCGCCAGACCCAGTCGATGATCTCGCCGCCCGTCGCGAGATTGCGCCGGAACATCGCCCGCGGCGCGAGACGCCGCCCGTGCCGGTGGAGCTCGTAGCGGCGCGTCCGGCGAAGCTCCAGACGCGGCTCGAGGAGGTCCACGAGCCGCTCCGCGTCCCGGAGCTCCTGCGCCGTCATCCGGTCGAAGTCGCGATGGCGGAGCGTATCCGAGCGGCTGTAGGCGTCCGGCGAGATCGTGACGATGTCGGGGGCCGCCTCGTCCGCTTCGACGTCGCCGTCCGTCGGGATCGGCATCCCCGCCCGGTCCTCGGGCAGCTCGGAGCGCTCGTCGCCGGGCATCGCGGCGTCCTGCGGCACGCCCTCGTCCGAGGGGGCGGATTCGGGGTGCTGCTCCGAGCCCGGTGCCTCGAGGTTCGGCTGGAGGGAGCGGCGGCGCCAGTAGCGATCGAAGACCCGGTCGTAGACGGGCCGGTCGTCGCGGCGCCGGGTGAAGACCGCCGCACCGGCCGCCCGGACCTGCTCGCGGTCGCCGATGTCGATGACGCTGAGGGCCCGGGTGAAGTCGATCTCCGCCCCGAGGTCCACGCCGAGGCCGGCCCTGCGGAGCTCGCGACCGAACCCGACGGCGCGCGCGAGGAGACGGTGGCCGTCGACGGCCTCGCGCGGCCCGCTCGGGACGATCGCCGGGTCGGTCATTGCCAGGTCCGCTGCCCGCGGGGCCGGCCTCAGCGGCCGGCCGGCGCCTCGGCGAGGTAGCTCTTCACGGTCTCGCCGCGGATCTGCCGGATGTCCTCCTCGTACTTGAGGACCACGCCGAGGGTCTCGTCGACGACAGCCGGCGTCAGCTCGGTCGCGCCCAGGGCCATCAGCGCGGCGGCCCAGTCGAGCGTCTCGGCGATCCCGGGCACCTTCGTGAGGTCGGCCTCGCGGAGCCGGTGGACGAACGCGACGACGGCTTGGGCGAGCTGCTCCGACGCCTGCGGCAGGCGGGCCTGGACGATCTCGAACTCCTTGGCCGCCGACGGGTAGTCGATCCAGTGGTAGAGGCAGCGACGCTTCAGGGCGTCGTGGACCTCGCGTGTGCGGTTGGAGGTCAGGATCACGCGGGGCGGACGCTCCGCCTTGATCGTCCCGATTTCCGGCACGGTGACCTGGAAGTCGGACAGGATCTCGAGGAGATAGGCCTCGAATTCCTCGTCCGCCCGGTCGATCTCGTCGATGAGGAGGACCGGCGGCTCGCCGTCCGCGCCCGCCTCGAGGGCCTGGAGGAGCGGCCGCTTGATGAGGAACTCCGGGCCGAAGATGTCGTGGGCGGTCGCGTGGTCCGCCTGGCCGCGGGCCTCGAGGAGCCGGATCTCGAGCATCTGGCGCGGGTAGTTCCACTCGTAGACCGCGGTGTTGACGTCCAGGCCCTCGTAGCACTGGAGCCGGATGAGGCGCGTGCCGAGGGAGCTGGCGAGGACCTTCGCGAGCTCCGTCTTGCCGACGCCGGCCTCGCCCTCGAGGAGCAGCGGCCGTCCCAGCTCCAGACCAAGGAATACCGCGGTCGCGATCGAGCGATCGGCGATGTAGCCGCGCTCGCGGAAGGCCTCGGTGATCGCGTCGGTGGAGCTCAGGGGCGTCGTCATCGGGTCGCGATCGTAGCAGGCCGCTCGTGGGAGAGGTCCGCGGCCACCGGGTACGAACCAGCGTCGTCGTACCGCCGCAGAAGCCGCAGATCGCCTCCAGCTACGAACCCCCGTCGTGGTAGGTGCGGAAATCGGTCGATCGGCGCCTCAAGTGCAGCCCAGGCTTCCGCAGCCACGCTCACGGCGGACCGCCCCGCCGGCCGTCGAAGTGACAGGCCGCGCCCAACACGATCCGCATTCGTATCTGGCAACGACCGGGGTGCGGCGGGAGCGACGGGGCAACAGGAGGTCGGCGGGCGCGGCGGGGTGCCGCGGGGGCGGATCACCCGAGCCGCACCGCCGCTGCCTCCAGCGCGCGTCGCACGATCACGCTCGCGACATGGATCCGATACTCCCGGTCGGCATGGATGTCCGACGCCACGGCCTGGCCCTGGCTGGCATGCACGGCGGCCTCGTCGAACGGCGCCCCCTCGCGGACCGCCTGCTCCACGGCCGAGGCCCGGTAGGGGTGATCCCCGACCCCGGTGACGCCGACCGAGCAGAAGTTCCAGCGGGTCCCATCGTGGCCGCCAACGATCGCCGCGACGGCGGCGATCGAGTAGCCGCTCGCAGGCTGCTCGAAGGCCCGGTACGCGGACGCCACGTCGTCGCGACCCCCCGGCAGGCGGACCTCCGTGATCAGCTCGTCGGGCTCGAGGACGCTCGTGAACGGGCCCTCGAAGAAGCTCGTCGCCGCGATGACCCGCTCGTCGCGCGCGGAGCGCGCCACGATCTCCGCGTCCAGGGCGAGGAGGATCGCCGGCAAGTCCGATGCCGGATCGGCATGGGCGATGGACCCGCCGATCGTGCCCCGGTTCCGGACCTGGACGTCGCCGATGTTCGGCAGCGCGTCGACGAGGAGGCCGTACTGGCGCAGCGTGTCGTCGCGGAGCATCTCGTCGTAGGTCGTCAGCGCGCCCACGGCCACGCGGCCGTCGGGCAGGCGCCGGACCCCTCGCAGCTCCCCGAGCCGTCCGATGTCCACGAGCAGCTCCGGCCGCGCGAGCCGGAGCTTCATGAGCGGCAGGATGCTCTGGCCACCGGCGATGGCCTTCGCCGAGCCGGAACCCGCGGCGAGGCGGGCGAGGGCGTCGTCGAGCGAGGTGGCCCGGACGTAGTCGAATGCGGCGGGGATCATGCCTGGGCTCCCTTCGCGGCCTGGATCGCCTTCCACACCCGCTGGGGCGTGAGCGGCATGTCGAGGTGGCGGATGCCGATCGGGCGGAGGGCGTCGCCGACGGCGTTGGCGACAGCGGCGGTGCTCGCGATGGCGCCGGCCTCGCCGACGCCCTTGACGCCGAGCGGGTTGACCGGCGAGGGCGTCACCGTCTCGTCGAGCTCCAGCTGGGGCAGCCAGGAGGCGCGCGGGACGGCGTAGTCGAGCATGGATCCGGTGAGGAGCTGGCCGTCGTCCGCGTAGACGGCACCTTCCCAGAGCGCCTGGCCGACGCCCTGGACGATGCCGCCGTGGAGCTGGCCGTCGACGATCATCGGGTTGATCTTGTTGCCCACGTCGTCCACCGCGACGTACTTCACGAGGTCCGTGAAGCCGGTCGCCTCGTCGATCTCGACGACGGCGACGTGCGTCCCGAACGGCCAGGTGCAGTTCGGGGTGTCATAGTAGGCCGTCTCGTCGAGGTACGGCTCCATGCCCTCGGGGGCATCGAAGGCGAGGTCGAGCGCGAACGCGATCTCCTGGAACGTCTTCTTCTTGTCCGGGGAGCCCTTGACCCGGTACTCCGCGCCATCGATCTCGATATCCTCGACCGAGGCCTCGAGCATGTGGGCGGCGTAGCGCCGGGCCTTGTCGCGGATCTTCCCGGCGGCCTTGATCGCGGCGGTGCTCCCGACCGACGAGGTCCGGCTGCCGTACGAGCCGTAGCCGAACGGCGTCCCCTGCGTGTCCGAGTGCTGGACGACGATGTCCTCGATCGGGATGCCGAGCTCGTGGCCGACGACCTGGGCGTACGTCGTCTCGTGGCCCTGGCCCTGCGGCTGGGTGCCCATCGTGACGACGACCTTGCCCGTCAGGTGGACCTTGATGTTCGCCGATTCCCACATCGCGGCGCCCCAGCCCTCGCCGACGGCGCCGATCCACTTGGACGGCGCGACGCCGCAGACCTCGAGGTAGGAGCTGAGCCCGAAGCCGAGGTACTTGCCGCGCGTGCGCGCCTCGGCCTTCGCCGCCTCGGCGTCGAGGTAGCCCGACATGACGAGCGCCCGGTTGAGGGCCGGCTCGTAGTTGCCGGAGTCGATGTAGATCTTCGCCCCGCCGGACGCCGTCCCGAGCCCCGAGGGGTTCTCGTACGGGAACTGGTCCGGGGCGATGAAGTTCTTCCGCCGGATCGCGGCCGGATCCATGCCGATCTCGGCCGCGAAGAGGTCCATCGCCCGCTCGATGACGTAGGGCGCCTCCGGCCGGCCGGCGCCGCGATAGGCATCCAAGAACACGGTGTGCGTGTAGACGCCGGTCACCTCCGCGTGGACGTTCGGGATCCGGTAGCAGCCGGTCAGGACACGGGCGTAGAGCGTCGTGGGGATGCCGGGGCCGATCGTCGAGAGCCGGCCGCCGAGGTTGGCCAGGGTCCTGACCCGGAGGCCCGTGATCTCGCCGTCGCGCCTGCCGGCGATCTCGAGGTAGGTGATGTGGTCCCGGCCGTGGATCGTGGCCTGGTAGTTCTCGCGACGGCTCTCGACCCATTTGACCGGCCGGCCGCCGATCCGCTTCGAGGCGAGGAGCACGACGACGTAGTCCGCGTAGCAGAAGATCTTCGTCCCGAACGCGCCGCCGACGTCCGGGCTGATGCAGCGGAGCTTGTGCTCCGGGATGCCCATCACGAAGATCGCCAGGAGGATCCGCTGGATGTGCGGCGTCTGGCTGGACATCCAGATCGTGTACTCGTCCGTGCCGGGGTTGTAGAGCCCGATGTCGCCGCGGGTCTCCATCGGGTTCGGGATGAGGCGCTGGTTGACGATCCGCTGCCGGACGACGACCTCGGCCGCATCGACCGCGGCGTCGGTGCCGGCCTTGTCGCCGACCGACCACTCGAAGACGACGTTGTTCGGCGCGTTCTCGTGGAGCTGCGGCGCACCGGGCTGGATGGCCGCCTCGGCATCGACGACGGCGGGCAGCGGCTCCCAGTCGACGACGATCGCCTCCATCGCGTCGAAGGCCTGCTCGGGCGTCTCGGCGATGACCGCGGCGACACCCTCGCCGGTCCATTTCACGTCGTCCGTGGCGAGCGCGCGGGGCGTGTTGACGTTGTTCTGGATGCCCGCCGAGCCGCCCGCGGGCCAGGCCATCGGGAGGGGGTTGTACGGGACGTCCGCGCCGGTCATGACGTCGAGGACGCCGGGCATCGCCTTCGCCCCGCTCGTGTCGATCGACCGGATGCGGGCGTGGGCATACGGGCTGCGGAGGATGGCGCAGTACGCCATCGACTGGAGCTTGATGTCGTCGACGTAACGGCCCTTGCCGGTGATGAGGCGCTGGTCCTCGACGCGCTTGACGCGCTTGCCGAGCATGTCCGTGGTCATGACGCGCTCCCCTGCTGGACGGCGCCGCTGGGGGCCGGCACGCCGGCGCGCACCGTGGCGGCGGCAGCGCGGATCGCGGTGACGATGTTCTGGTAGCCCGTGCAGCGACAGAAGTTGCCCTCGATCGCGTGGCGGATCTCGTCGTCGGTGGGGTCGGTGGTCCGGGCCAGCAGGTCCGCGGCGGCCATGATCATCCCGGGCGTGCAGAAGCCGCACTGGAGCCCGTGGTGCTCCCAGAACGCGGCCTGCAGCGGGTGGAGCCCCTCCGGCGTGGCCATCCCCTCGATCGTGGTGACCTGCGCCCCGTCCGCCTGGACGGCGAGCATCGTGCAGGACTTCACGGCCCGCCCGTCGACGTGGACGGTGCAGGCGCCGCACTGCGACGTGTCGCAGGCGATGTGGGTGCCGGTGAGGTCGAGGTCCTCCCGGATGAGCTCGACGAGGAGCCGCCTCGGCTCCACGTCCACCTCGCGGGGAATACCGTTGACGACGAGCGAGACGTGCTCGGCCACGGGCCGACCTCCTTCCGTCAGGGCACGAAGACGTGGATCCTGGAGCGTCGACGGACCGGAGTGCGAGGCGTCCGTGGCCGCGTCGCGATTGCGGCCGGAGGGTCGCCCGACCCCCGGGCAGGCGACGATGATGCGCCTCTCGCGCGCGCCCGGCAACCCGATTCAGCGCTTCGGGCGGGGTCTCGTTCGCTCCGGGGCTGGCCGGTACTCGCCTGTCGCGGCACTCCGGATGTCGATCGCGCGCGGGTCGAGCCGGCGGAGCGCGGCGTCCTCCGGGAGTGCGGCGATCCGGACCGCGTCGCCGAGCCGCCGGAGCTTCCGCTCCGCATCCGGCCACGACAGGTGGGCGAGGCTGCCGGACGTCGCGAGGCCGGTTCGAGCCGCACCCCGGCCGTTGCTCGAGGCCGCGTAGGCGGCCGCCCAGAGCAGGAGCTCCGGGCCCTCGTCGGCCTCAGGCCGCGCGGAGAGCGCGCCGCAGACGATGCCGCGTTCGCCCGGCGCGGCGCGGACGAGCCGCCAGTTGTCGGGCCCGTCGATGAGGTCCACCGCGAGGCTCGCATAGGGGGCAGCGAGAATCGTCTCCGCGCCGGCCCCGTCCGCCGAGCCTCCGGTGATCGCGAGGGACAGGTGGACGCCCGTCAGGCCGTCGGTGAGGGCCGCGTGGAGGTCGCGGAAGCGGCGCCGCTCCAGCGGGTCCGCCCCGATGTGCTGCGCGTCGGCTTCCTCGATCTCGATGACCGGGCAGCCGGCCTCGGCAAGCGCCCCGATCTCGGCCCGCAGCGCGGCCGCGAAGGCGAAGCCGGTCGCGTCGATGTCCGGTGCGGGCGTGCCGGCCGCGGAACGAGCCCTTCGAGCCAGGGTGTAGGGACCCGGCAGCGCCTGCTTCACGGGCATGCCCGCCTCGGCGGCGGCAAAGCGCCAGCCCTCCACCGTCAGCGGGCGGCGCCACCTCGGGACGGCATGAACGTCGATCGAGGAGGGATCCCGAGCAACTCCCGGCGGCGCGATCCCCTCCAGCGCCATCGCCGGCCCGAACGGGCCGGGCCATCGAAGCCGGCCATCGGTGAGGAGCTCCAGGCCCGCCGACGCCTGTGCCTCGAGGACCCGTCGGACCAGTGCGTCGAGGAGCCGGGGCGCGATCCCGGACGAGCTGGGGTCACGGCCGACACTGGCCGTCTCATCGGGGAGCGGTGGGCGCGGCAGTGCGCCGAGGAGGGTGGCGAACATCGGCGCCGGATCGTAGCACCGGGCCGCCCTCCGGCCGGTCGACGTCCCGCGCGACGGAAGGGCCACGACAGCAGATCGATGCCATCCGTCGCGAGGCACGGGCCTCGGCGCCGAGATGGGAGAGGAGCGCGGCGGCCGGGGGACGGGCGGGTCGACGGTGCCGACGGCCGGGCGCCGGCCGCGGGACGGGCGCGTCGGCGGTGCCGACGGCCGGGCGCCGGCCCGGCGACGAGCGGCGCGCCTACCTCAGCTGACGCCGTGGGTCGCGATCCGCGGCCTCGGCTACGAGAACGGCGGAACCTTCCGGACGACGAGGACGGCGAGGATCGCGGCGACGAGCACGAGGATCCCGAGGGCCGCCAGACCCATGCCGGCCCACGGGCGACCGCCTGCCGGCAGGGCAGCACTCCGGAGCGCCCAGAGGCCCGGAACCCGGCCCGGCGGCACGAAGAACCCGAGCCACAGGCCGGCGGCAAGTCCGCCGATGTGGGCCGCGTTGTCGATCTGGTCGGCGAACAGGAAGCCGAAGGCGAGGTTGACGAGGACGATCGTGCCGAGCTGGGGAACGATCGCCCGGGCCCGGGCATCGAGCACCGGATGGTGGACGCGGGTGCCGGCGAGCAGGACGCCGACGAGGCCGAAGATCGCACCCGAGGCGCCGACGCTCTCCATCGGCGAGAAGAAGAAGCTGGCCGTGGAGGCGGCCACGGCCGTCAGGACGTAGAAGAGCCCGAAGGTCGGCGTGCCCCAGATCCCCTCGACGAGGGGGCCCAGGAGGTACAGGGCGTACATGTTCAGCGCGAGATGGACGATGTTGACGTGCACGAGGCTGGCCGTGACGAGCCGGTAGAGCTCGCCGCCGGCGAGCTTCGCCTTGTCGAGCTCGAGGCCGCGGAAGACCTCGAGGCCGTCGTTCGAGAGCGCCAGGAACGAGACGACGACCGTCAGGCCGAGGATCACGTAGGCCAGCGGGACGGCCGGTCCATGGCCGCGGCTGCGGGCGAAGTAGCGGCGTGCGGCCCCGGCGTTGCCCGTCTCCTTGGCGAGCCAGCCGAGGCGGGCCGCGATTTCCGCCTTGTGCTCCAGCGGGGCTCGCCGGTCCGCCTCGCGATACGCCGTGATCGCGCCGGCCAGATTGCCGCCGCGGACGCGGGCCGCCGCGACGTTCCGCCACGCGGCGTAGGTGCTGGGGCTCTCCGGCAGGAGGAGCACCTCCTCCCAGCTGGCGACGGCATCGTCCTCGAGGTCGAGGCGGTAGAAGGCCTCGCCGAGGCCGAGGAGCGCGGAGGCCGTGATGGCAACGTCGTCGAACCCCGTCACCCGGGAGAAGCTCCGGGCGGCGCCCTCGAACTCGCCGTCGTCGAGCTGGGTGCGGCCGCGCTCCACGAGGGCCAGGGCCGTCGATCGTGGCAACGGGCCCGGGGTCGCCAGGGCGGCCTCGAGGTCGGCCGGGAGGTCGCCGGCGGCGTGCGGATCCATCGGCCGGAGGATACTTGGACGCGCGATGTGCGGACGGTTCACCCAGGAGCGCCCGACCTCGGAGCTCGCGGAGATCTTCGAGGCCGAGGACCGCGTCCTCGCGCCCGGCAACCGCTTCAATGTGGCCCCCACCGACGAGGCCGCCGTCGTCGTCCAGCGCGAGGACCAGCGCGCGCTGACGGCGTTCCGCTGGGGCCTCATCCCCCATTGGGCCGACAGCGCCAGCGTCGGCAGCCGGATGTTCAACGCCCGGGCCGAGACGCTCTCGACGTCCCCCGCCTTCCGTGCCGCGCTGAAGAAGCGCCGCTGCCTCGTCCCGGTGGACTCCTTCTACGAATGGCGACGCGACGGCAAGGCGCGGCAGCCATTCCGGGTTGTCAGGACCGACGGTCGACCGCTCGCCCTGGCGGGTCTGTGGGCCGGCTGGCGCGACCCCGAGACCGAGGAAGTCCGCCGTACCTTCACGATCGTGACGACGGGACCGAACGACCTCATCCGACCGATCCACAACCGGATGCCCGTCGTCGTGCCGCCGGAAGCCTGGGATCGGTGGCTGGATCCGACCCTGCCGGACCCGGGCGAGCTCAATGGCCTGCTCGTCCCGGCCGAGGTGGGCGTCCTCGCCCTCTACCCTGTCAGTCGCGCCGTGAACGATGTGCGGAACGACGGGCCCGGCCTGATCCTGCCGCTGGAGGAGCCACCGACGCTCCTCGGCGAACCGACCGAGGATCCCTAGAAGCTCGACGGCCGGCCACGGCCTCCGACCGCGT
The DNA here is from genome assembly GCA_016191345.1 of Chloroflexota bacterium. Lineage (GTDB taxonomy): Bacteria > Chloroflexota > Limnocylindria > Limnocylindrales > CSP1-4 > UBA5189. The sequence goes on along the minus strand of JACPOU010000014.1, from coordinate 44,220 downwards.
CCACGGCGAGCGCCCGGGTCGTCGCCGCCCACGCGTCCGCGGGGACTTCGCCGCGGTCCAGCCGCGCCGCGAAGGCGCCGACGAAGCCGGCGAACGTCCCGTCCGGATCCGACGCGGGGGCACGAAGCACGATCGCCGCCGCGTCGGCAACGGCCGCCGGCTCACCCACGTCGGCAGGACTGTCCGGTGCCTCGAGGACGATGAGGAAGGCGCCGTTCCAGGTGGATCGCTCGCTCGCCGCGGCGAGCACGTCGCCGGACAGGCCGACCGTGACGACGACCTTCGTGTCGGGCAGGTAGCGGAGGGCGAGATCCACGTCCGCCGCCTCCAGGGGCCGCTCCGCGGCCCGGAGCACCGCCACGTGGCCCACGCCGGCCTGGGCAAGGGCGATCAGGCGGGCATCGCCGGCCGGGCCCTCCGGCACGACGGCGATCAGCTGGACCTCCACACCGCCACGCGCCGCAGCGGCGGCGATCGCCGCCGGATCCACGTTGCGCCGGCGGTCGTTGCCCGCGAGATTGCCGCACACGACGATCACATGTGAAGCGTACTCGTCGGCCGGCTCCTGAGCCGGAGCCTCACGGTCCGAGCCGTGGGGCCTCCACGCACCACCGGACATTGCGCCTGCAAGGTGTGGCAGGCTAAGGTCGGCGGCGTGAGCTTCCATTCAATCTGGCCATGGGCCGCCCGAGGGCGCGGTCGCGTCGCGGACGCCGGTCCGGGCGGGAGTGCCGGCCAGAGCACCACCGAGTTCGCGCTGGTGATCCCGATCCTCTTTCTGATGGTCGTCGCCATCTCGGACTTCGGGCGCCTGTACACCAGCATGGTGGCCGTGGAGTCGGCTGCACGGGAAGCGGCGGATTACGGATCGTTCAAGGCGACCTACTGGACGGCGGCCAACGCCGCAACGACCGCCGGCGAGATGGAGCGGAGAGCCTGCACCGCCGCTGCAGGCAGCCACCTCGAGGACTATTCGGAACCCCCGGGGACGGTCAACCATGCGACGTGCAGCAACCCGGTGATCACCTGTGCGGTTGAACCGTCAGACGGATCCCCTGCCCAGGATTGTGCGACGTATGACGGGGCGACAGGCCTGTGTGCCGAGTCGACGACGGAGCCTCCCTGCACCATTCACGTCACGCTCACGTACACGTTCCAGACATTCCTGCGAATCCCCCCGCTGCCCCCGTCGGTGACCTTCGATCGCGAGAGCATCTTCCGCATCTCCGACCTTCCCGTCCCGGCAGGTCCATGAGACGCCGAGATGGCAGGCGGGTCCGAGGCCAGGCACTCACGGAGTTTGCATTCGTCCTGCCGATCTTCCTCCTCGTCCTCTACTCGATCATCGAATTCGGGCGATACGTCTACGTGGCGCAGGTGATGAACAACGCGGCGCGCGAGGGCGCGAGATATGCGATCACCCACGGATCGCTCAGCCTCTGCCCGTCCGGGCCGATGCCCGGGCTGGCAACGAACGCCTGTGATCCCTACGGGATCAAGGTCCAGGACGTCGTGAGGAACTTCGCGGTTGGCGTCGCGGGCGCGAACGTTGCATTCCCGGCCCAGAGCGGCTGCGCGGGCGGCGTCGCCAACCCCTGCTGGCCAGTCGACAATGCGCGCGGCGCGAACGTGACCGTCGTGGCCCAGACCCTCTTCACGACGCTCCTGCCGATCCCCTTGCCGCCAATCACCGTCGATGGGAGTTCAACCCTTGTCATCAATCATTAGCGAGTCCCGGGTGCGGGGCGGCTCGGATCGCCAGCGCGGTCAGGTCCTCGTGATCTTCGCAGGCGGTCTCGTCCTGATCATCGCAGTCGCGGCGCTTGTCTTCGACATTGGCCAGGCGCTCCTTGACCGGCGCACCGAACAGAATGCCGCGGACGCCGCCGCTCTTGCCGGCGCCCGCTACATCCCAACGACGACAGGTACGTTCCAGGGAACGTGCGCGTCGCGAACGTCTGGGCAACTGGCCGACGCACAGCTCAAGCACGTCAACACGGCCTGTGACGTGGCGACAGCCTACCTCTCAGCGGAGGGAATGGCCGCCACGGTGACTGTCAAATACCCGCCCGGGCCGGAGTCGATCTTCAGCAACCTCGAAGGCAACATCGAGGTTCAGATCGACGCCACCCGAGCATCGTTCTTCGCCGGCCTCTTTGGAATCACGGCCCGGAACACCGGCGCGCTCGGCGTCGCGTCGAACTCGTCGGGATACAGCCTGCCCTATTCCCTCCTTGCCCTCAACCCGTGCGGAACCTCGAGTGTGACTGGCAACGGCGGCGTGGCCGTGAACGGCAGCGTCCAGGTCGACTCGGCGTGCAATCCCGCCCTCAAGATCTCCGGGGGCGGGACACTCCAGAGCCCCGAGTGCGACACCGTTGGCTCGTACCAGATCAGCGGAGGTGGCAGCGGCTGCTCCGTGATGAGTTCCGGGATGCAAGCGTCCGGCGATCCTCTGCGCGAACTGCCCCCGCCCGCGGTCCCTGCCACGCTGGGGAGCTTCATCAAGGAGCCAGGCGAGTCGAAGGACCCCCCGAGCGGCTGTCCATCGGGCGGATCCTCCACGTCCGCGACGTCGCCGCTGACGTGTACGTTCAACGCAAGCTTCGCCACGCACAACTACCGCATGACGCCGGGCTACTATCCGGGCGGCTTCAAGCTGAATGCCGGCAACTTCTACATGGAGCCCGGCATCTACTACATCGGCGGCGGGGGCGTGTCGATGGGCGGAAATGGCGTGATGGTCGTGACGGTCGACTCCGGGACGCAGACGTATGGTGGCGGGGTCCTCCTCTACAACGGAGAGTTCGCCGATCCCAGCTACTGCGTTGGCGGAACTGGTGCGGGGTGCGTCGGGACGATGACCTTCAATGGATCGAGTGCCGGAACCAAGCTGATGCCGATTCAGGACACGATCTACAAGAACATGCTGATCTTCGGGGCTCGGACGACCGGAGGGGACATCACCCTCAACGGATCCTCGACGGACCTCCTCCTGAACGGGACCATCTATGCTCCGAATTCTTCGATCACCGTGAACGGGAGCGGAGCCACCAGCCTTTCAGTCCAGGTGATCGCCTCCGACTTCAAGGTCACCGGCGCGGGCGGGACACTGACCGTGACCTATGACGCGGGCGGCGTGTTCCAACTTGCGGGCGTCGGTCTCGTCCAGTAGCTCCAACCCGACCTGGCGCTGGGGCGAGACTCCACCACGTATCCGTCAGTTCGGGGTCTGCGAGGGCTTCGGCGTGTCCGATGGCCGCGGCGTGTCCGAGGGCTCGGGCGATGAGCTGTCATCCGGGCTGGAGGATGGGCTGCCGCCGTGGTCGTCGGAGGGTTCAGCAGATCCCGACGGGGACGTCGGCAGGTTGCTCCGATCGGGTTCGGCCGTTCCGGCGCCGTCGTCCGAGGGCTCCGAACCCGGCGATTCGCTCGGCTCCGAGGATTCACTCGGCTCGGTGGATTCGCCCGGCAAGGCTGATCCCGAGGCGTCGGGTTCCGATGCGTCGGGTGACGGGCTCGGGCTCGGGCTCGGCGTGAGCAGCGACGGGCTCGGGGACGGGGAGGCCTCGGCCGGGAGGATCCCCAGGGCGCCGGCCCAGCCGTAGGCCGCAAAGCCGGTGATCGACGTCCCGACGAGGATGACCGCGAGGACATAGGCGAGCGCGAGGCCGCGGGCCCTGGATGGACGGCCCGAGCCGTGCGTGGCAAGGCCCCACGCCTCAAGGACGCTCGCGACGAAGGTTGCCGGACCCGGGTGGGCACGGAGGCCGGCAAGGAATCCGAGCGGCCGCGGGGCCGGCTCCCGAGCCACGGCGGCCATGATCCGGTCCGCGAAACCCGCCGACGGCGCGATCGACTCCATCGGGAGCGCCCGCTCCAGCTCGCTGGCGGTCGTCGCCGCGGCGAGCAGGTCGGCCTCGGAGATGCCCCGATCGGCGCCGTCGAACTCGCCGGGGCGGAAGGAACCGGGCGACTGGATCATCGGTCCCCTCCTTCCCCGACCCGGTCCCGGAGGCGGAGCAATCCGCGATGCAGCTGGGTCTTCACCGTGCCGATCGGCCGGCTCGTGATCATGGCGATCTCGTCGAGCGACCGTTCGGCGAAGAATCGCAGGGCGACGACCTCGCGGTACGGCTCGCCGAGCCCGGCGACCGCGCGCCGAAGCGTCTGGCTTCGCTCCTCGTGGAGGGCCACGCCCTCCGGGTCGCTGGCACGGCCGGCAGGAATGGCGCGAAGGTGGGCATCGGGTTCCGCGTCGCGGCTCGGGCGGATCCAGGCCACGGCCCGGCGCTGCTTCGCCTGGCGGAGGGCCAGCCGGACCGCGATCCGGGCCAGCCACGCACCGAAGGGTCCGTCGCTGCGCCAGGTGGCGAGCGACCGGTAGGCAATCACGAAGGCCTCCTGGGCGACATCCTCGGCCTCGGCGAGATCGCCGAGGACGCGGTGGCAGGCCCGGACGACCGCCCCGGATTCACGGTCCACGAGCAGCCTGAACGCATCGCGGTCGCCCCCGAGCACGGCATCGACAATCGAACGATCATCGTCCTGGGCCCCGATGGTTCGGCGAGGCAGGGCGGTCTCGATGGCTGGCCTCCACGGCGTCGACCCGTCCGGCGAGCTGCCGAATCGGGTCGACCCAATGGTGGCGGGTTCGGGGCCTTCCCATGGGGAGCCGTTCGTCACGTCCCGACAGGTCCGACCGGCGTCCGGTCAGTCGTCGCCGCCGTTGTCGTCGGACGGCTCGGGCGAGCCGCGGTCGCCGCCGTGGTCGCCGGAGGCATCGGGGCCGTCCGAGGCATCGGGGCCGTCCGAGGCATCGGACGCCTCGGGGGACTGGGCCGCATCGTCGCCGTTGTCGTCGGTGGCGCCGGGGCCGGCGGTCGCGTCGCCGTTGCCGTCCTGGTCCTGGCCGTTGTCGTCGGAGGCCTCGGGGCTCTCCGAGGCGTCAACCCCGTTGTCGTCGGTCGCGTCGGGGCCGTCGGTCAGCTCCGCCCCGGTCGTGGCGCCCGGGGCGCCGCCGGAGAGGTTGTCCGAGCTCGGGCCCGAGCTCGCGAGCCGATCCGCCGCGAAGGCCCCGCCGGCGATCAGCAGGATGCTGACGCCCGCCACGCCCAAGGTTCGCACGGCACGAATGCCGAACCGCTCTGTCATCTGCCGTCTCTCCTCGTGTCCCCCGGCCGCACGACCGGCGTGTAACGAACGACTGAGACATCCGGCTTCGAAAAGGTTTCAGGGCGCCCGGGTCGAGCCGGACGGCCCGTCGGCGCCACTCCCGGTCGAGACCGCCGTTCCGGCGGTGACACCCGCGCGATCGGGCGTCAGCCCGGCGAGCTCGGGCCGGGCGACCGCCGCGATGAGGACGGCGAGGAGCGTGAGGGCACCGCCAGCGGCGAGGACGATCGGCACCCCGGTGCGCTCCGCGATCGCGCCGACGACGAGGTTGCCGACCGGCAGGAGGCCGATCGACGTCAGCACGTACAGGCTGTGGACGCGGCCGCGGAGGCGAGCCGGGACGCGCGTCTGGAGCAGGGTGTTCGTGGTCGAGTAGTAGGCGACCTGGCTCGCCCCCAGGATCGCGAGCGCCACGATGGTCAGCGGCACGAACGTCGAAAGGGCGAACGTGGCGAGCGAGACGGACATCGCCGCCAGCCCGAGCAGCAGGAGCCGGCCGCTGCCCCCCGACGGCCGGCGCGTCGCCATCAGGAGGGCCCCGGCAAGTGCCCCGATTCCGATCGACCCGGTGAGCAGGCCCAGCCCTGGCGCGCCGATCCGGAGGATGTCGCGGGCGAACACGGGGAGGAAGGTGAGGTAGCTCAGGACGAAGAGCGCGGGCGCGGCCGCGAGCACCACGAGGGTGGTGAGGACTCGATCCGCGGCCACGTGCCGGACGCCGTCCTGGAGGTCGCCCCAGAGAGCGGCCTGGAGCCGGCCGGCGGCCCGCGTCTGGACGAGCGGCAGCCGGGCGAAGATGATCGCCACGACCGCGAGCATCAGGGCGTTCACCCAGAAGCCGAGCGCCAGGCCGCCGGCCACGATCGCGAATCCGGCCAGGGACGGCCCGACGATCCGCATGAGGTTGTACTGGGCGGAGTTGAGCGCGATCGCGCTCCCCAGGGCCGCCCGGTCCACGACGGTCGAGACGATCGCCTGGCTGGCCGGCATCTGGACCGTGAGGCGGATCCCGCCGAGGAAGGCGATGACGGCCACCTGCCAATACGCGACGAGGCCGGCCGAGGTGAGGAATGCGAGGAGCGTCGCGAGGGCGGCCGCGGCGGCGTAGCTCCAGACGAGGAGGCGCCGCCGGTCGAGGCGATCGGCGAGGACGCCGGCCACGACCGCGAGGAAGAGCGTCGGCGCGCCGGCGATCGCCCCCACGAGCCCGAGCAGGCCCGGCGAGTTCGTCAGCTGGAGCACGAGCCAGCCCTGCGACGTCGCCTGCATGAACGCCCCGAGCGTCGCGAGGAGGTTGCCCGCCAGGAGGCGCCGGTAGACCGGCGAGCCGATGGCCGGGAATCGACCGGTCAGGCCACGCGCCGGCGGGGCCGCGCCCGGTGCGTCGGGCCCGCTCGCGGCCGCGCCCGGTGCGTCGGGTCCGCCCGTGGGATCGACCGGCTCAGGCGTCGCCGTCGGTCGCGTCGGGCGCTGTGCCGGCCACGTCGAGCGTCGTGTCGGCCGCGCCGGAAGCGTCGGCCGCATCGGCCGCTCGGGCACCGGCATCTCCACCCGGCAGCGCGTCGCGCTCCACCACGATGAGTCCCAGGGACGCCACCTCGAGGGCCGGCAGGAAGGCGTCCGCGTCGCCGACGAGGACGATTGCCGCCTCGTCCGGGCGAACGCGCGCTCGGGCGGCCGCCGCGACCGCATCGATGGTGACCGCGTCGATCGCCGGGCGATAGCGGGTCAGCTCGTCGTCGGGGAGGCCCTGGATCACGAGCCCGGCCAGGGCGCCGACGACGGCGGCCGGCGTCTCGAACCGCAGCGGGAAGACGCCGACGAGGTAGTCGCGGGCGTCGCCGAGCTCCTCGGCGCTCACGCCGTTCCGGATGCCCTCGAGCTGGGCCATGATGTCGAGGAGGGCCGGGACCGTGACCTCCGTGTTGACCGCCGCTCGTGCCGCGAACGGGCCGGCGGCGCGTCGAAGGTCGAAGCCCGCGCTCGCCCCATAGGTATAGCCCTTCTCCTCGCGCAGCTTCCGGTTCAGGCGCGAGTTGAAGAGCCCGCCGAGGATCGCGCTCATGACGGAGGTGGCGTGGAAGTCCGGAATGCGGCGGGGCGCGCCAGGATGGCCGACGCGGATCTCGGTCTGGACGGCGCCCGGCCGATGGACGACGAGGACGCGGCGATTCGTGGCCGCCGGCCGGTCGTCGACACCGCCCGGAGCCGAGGCGTCCGCGGATGCGCGCCAGCTGCCGAAGCGCTCGGCGGCCATCGCGGCGACGTCGAGGCCGGCGAGGTCGCCACCGACGATGAGGGTCATGCCGGCCGGATCGAACCGGCGTGCCAGCGCGGCCCGGCAGGTGGCGTCGTCGAGGCGTGCGACCGTCTCCTCGACGCCGGACGACGAGCGCCGGTACGGCGACGCCGGGCCGTAGATCGCCCCGACGAACGCTTCCTCGGCCCGGCGCCGGGGGTCCGCCCTCGCCTGGAGCAGGTCGTTCAGTCGCTCCTCCCGAAGCCGCTCCACCTCGCCGGCGGGGAAGGTCGGCCGGGCGAGGACCTCCTCGACCAGGTCGAGCGCCGGCCCCAGCCGCTCCGCCGGCACGTCCACCGACACGGACACGGCATCCCAGCCCGCCTCGGCATGGAGCGACGCCCCGAGCCGCTCGCCGGCCTCGACCAGCTCGATCGCGTCGTAGTGCTCGGTGCCCTCCGTCAGGGCCCGGGCCATGAGGACCGTGGCGCCGGCCAGCTCGTCGGGATCGTCGGCGGACCCGCCCGCGAGGACGAGCGCCGCAGAGACGAGGGGCCGGCCCGGAAGGTCCACGACGAGGACGTTCATCCCGTTCTCGAGCCGGGTCCGCGTGAACGGGGGGAAGGCATACGGCCGGGGCTCACCGGGCGACGGACGCTCCGCGACGACGACGGCCTCGAGGTCGGTCATGCCGCGGCCTCCGCGTCGCCGGCTACCTGGCCCGCCGGGAGGTAGGTCAGGACGAACCGGTTGTCCTCGCGGAAGACCGACGCGCAGACGTCGCGGATCTGCTCGGCCGTCACGGACAGGTAGCGCGGCAGCATCCGGTTCACGAGACCCGGATCGTCGAAGAGGGTGGCGTACATCGAGAGACGGTCCGCGCGCTCCTCGACCCGCTGGAGCGCGCCGAGCTCATCGGACTCCGTGAGGGCCTTCGCCCGCTCGAGCTCGTCTGCCGAGGGCGCCTCGCGCGCGATCCGCTCCAGCTCCTCCCAGAAGACGGCTTCGAGCCGCTCGAGGTCCACGCCCGGGCGGGCCGTCGCCCAGCCCGCGGTGACCGAGGCACCACCGATGAAGCCGAGCGAGAAGAGCGCGACGTCCTGGGCGAGCCGCTCCTGCCGGACAAGTCGGCGGTGCAGCCGGCTCCCCTTGCCGCCCGCCAGGATCTGGCCGGCCAGGTCCAGGGCGTCGAGGCGCGGGTCGCCGAAGACCGGGGACCGGAAGCCCCAGTAGATCCGTGGCAGCGGGACCTCGTCCGGGACGATCTCCCGCCGCTCGCCGCCGAGCGTCGGCGGCAGCGACAGGTCGCCGAGGTCCACGGGGAGCGCCGGGTTCCTCGGGATGCGGCCGAAGTATCGTTCCACCCACGCCGCCACCTGGGCGGTGTCGACATCGCCGACGACGGACAGGACCGCGTTGTTCGGTGCGTAGTGCATCCGGAAGAAGGCGCTGACGTCCTCGATCGAGGCCGCGTCGAGATCCGCCATCGAGCCGATCGTCGGGTGGTGGTAGGGGTGCTCGGGCGGGAACAGGCCGGCCAGGAGCCGCTCGTTCCACGAGCCGTAGGGCCGGTTGTCGTACGACCAGCGCTTCTCGTTCTTGACGACCTCGCGCTGGTTGTCGAGGTTCTCCTGGCTGAGCGCGGCGAGGAGGGTCCCCATCCGGTCCGCCTCGAGCCAGAGGGCGAGCTCCAGCTGGTGGGACGGGACGGTCTCGAAATAGTTCGTCCGATCGAGCCAGGTCGTCCCGTTCATCGTCCCGCCGATCGACTGGATGAGGCCGATGTGCTCGGCCTTCGAAACGTGCGCGGAACCCTGGAACATGACGTGCTCGAAGAGGTGCGCGAACCCGGTCTTGCCCTCGACCTCGTGCTTCGAGCCGACCCCGTACCAGAGATTGACGGCCGCCACCGGCGCGAGGTGATCCTCGGCCACGATGAGGCGGAGCCCGTTCGGGAGGCGTTGGTCGCTGAAGTCGATCGTGGGTACGCGCATGGGTGCGTGCAGGCTCCGTGACTGGTGCGGGCGTCGCGCCGCGGCGGCAAGGGTACCGCAGGCGAGCGCGGGTCGTTGCTTGACAACCATGTTCCATGTGTTAGATTGCTATCTAACATACACTCGCGACGCGGAGCGCCGCGCAAGCCAGGAGCCGCCACCCCATGGCCCGACCGTCGAACCGTCGATCTGCCGCCACCCCATCGGGCGACGCCCCGGCGCGCCCCGCCGTCCGCGACTTCACGGGTGGATCGGGCGGCCACACGATCGAGTGGGACGTCCGCCCCGTCTACGACTTCCTCTTCTCGCTCTCGGGCGAGGCGGGGGCGTCGGACGACCTGCCCGCGGACGACCGGCGCTGGCTCACCGAATCGCGGGCCGCCCTTCCGGAGGCGGCCAGGGCCCTGTTCCAGCGAATGCTGGAGACGGACCTCGCCGTGCACCTCGCCTCCTACGTCGTGGAGCGGCGGGACATCACCACCGCCGACGACCTCGTCGCGGCCTTCGAGGCCGCCGGCCCGGCCCCCCTCCTCCGCTCGATGTTCTCCGAGGCGCTCACCGCCCAGCCGGCTGCCGAGCCGCTCCTCGAGCGCGTGCTCGGCGGCGATCGCGAGGCGCTCCGCGAGCTCGAGGTCGCGCTCCCGGAATGGAAGAAGAAGGAGCGCCTGGGCCTGCTCGAGGACCCGGCCGCGACCCATGCCGAGATCCTGGCCCTGACCCAAGCCTGGGCAGACGCGTACCGGCCCATCGAGGGCCGGATCCGGGACATCCTGGTCCGCGATTACGACCTCCGCGCGCCGGACCGGGCGACCCTCGCCGGCCCGGACCTCATCGAGCGAACCACGGGCGGCGTCCGCTGGCTTCCGGAGCCGGGAGTGCGCCGCGTCGTCCTCGCGCCGTCGTACTTCTCCCGGCCGTACAACTTCCTCCTTGCCGGCAGCGACTGGCGGTTCTTCGGCTACCCCGTCGCGGACGACGCCCTCGACCTCCTGGACCCGCTCGCCGCTCCCCTCTCCGTCCTGCGCTTCCATCGCGCGCTCGGTGACGGCACCCGGCTCCGGATCCTCAAGCTCCTCGCGGGCGGTGACCTCTACCTCACCGAGATCGCGCAGCAGCTGGACCTCTCGAAGCCGACCATCAAGCACCACCTCTCGCAGCTCCGCGTCGCCGGTCTCGTGACCGTCGTGGAATCGGGGGCGGTCGTCTACTACAACCTCAAGCGGGAGCGACTCGACGACGCCGCCCACGAGATCAAGCGCTTCCTCATCGGCTAGCGCGCAACCCACGGGCCGCCGGCTCCCGGCGGCCCTTCTTCAGGCGGGAAGGTTAGACAGATGACTAACACAAAGCAGATCAAGACCGACACTCAGCTCATCAGCTTCGACGACCGCGCCCGGGCCGGGCGCACGGGAAGCGACAGGAACCCGATGCAGGGCATGACCGAACAGAACCAGGTGGTGATCCGGAGGCTGATCCGGGAGCGGGAGCTCGAGGCCGCCAATGCGCGGCTGGCCGCGAGCGCTCGCGCCACCCCGAGCGGCCTCCGACGAACCGTCGGGCGGCTGCTGATCCAGGCCGGGCGTCGCGTCGCCGGCGAGCCCGGCTCCTCCGGCTCGCCGGTCGCCCGGCCGGCTCGCCCGATGGCGGCCTGAACGCCCGCGCCTCCTGATCGGCCGGCTCCCGTCCGGGTACACCGCCGCCGCCCGCGCGCAGGCGCACGTGAGCGAGGCGTCCTGACGTCGGCCGCGGCGGACGCCGCGAGACTCGAACCGGCCCGGCCGGTCAGCCGAGAACCGGCGAGGCCGCCAGCGACGGTCGCCGACCGGCGGTTGGCACCCACGAAGTGAGGGATCGCACCTCGGACAGCCCGTTCGCCAGCGCGGGATCGAGGGCCTCGGCGGCGGCGACGGCCGTCTCGACGGCCGTCAGGCAGAGGATGCCCTCGGCGATCGCCGCGTGCCGGATCTCCGCCGCATCGCGGATCGCACCGGAGCGCGGCGTCGGCGTGTTGACCACCAGCCGGACGGAGCCGTCGGCGATCCGGTCCAGGATCCCGGGCAGCCCGGGCGTTTCTGCCCCCAGCTTCGCGACCACCTCGGCGGACAACCCGGCCGCCTCCAGGGCGGCCGCGGTGCCGGGCGTCGCGGCAAGGTCGTAGCCGGCCACCCGGAGCGCGGTCGCGAGCCTGGGGAGCAGCGCCTTGTCGCGATCCGCGATGGAGAGGAGGGCCAGCGGCGCGGTCTCCCCTGCCCCGCCGCGGGCCCGCGGCGGGATGAGCGCCGCCCCCTGGAGCGCCTTGGCGACCGCGACCCTGGCATCCGCGTGGATCCCGATCACCTCGCCGGTCGACTGCATGAACGGTCCGACCGACGGGTCGACGCCCCGGAGCTTGGCCGTCGAGAACGCCGGCGCCTTGACCGCGACGAGCGACGGCTCCGGGAGCAGGCCGCCGGGCCAGCCGAGCCCGGCCAGGGTCTCGCCGAGCGCGATCCGGACGGCGAGCTCGACCATCGGCACGCCCGTGACCTTCGAGAGGAACGGCACCGTCCGCGACGCCCGCGGATTGACCTCGATGAGGTAGACGCCATCCTCGCGGACGATGAACTGGGCGTTCACGAGCCCCCTGGCGCCGAGCGCGAGGACGATCCGCTCCATCGTCGCGACGATGAGCCCCTGGTCGCCCTCCCCGACCGTCTGCGGCGGGAACACGCCGACCGAATCGCCGGAGTGGACGCCCGCCCGCTCGATGTGCTCGAGGAGGCCGGGGATCAGCACGTCCCGGCCGTCGGAGACGGCGTCCACGTCGACCTCGATGCCCTCGAGGTAGCGGTCGATGCGGACGGGCCGGTCCGGATCGACGACGGTGGCCAGCGCCAGCTGGCGCTCCAGGTCGTCGGGCGAGTAGCAGAAGTCGATCGCGAGTCCGCCGATGACGAACGAGGGCCGGACGATGACGGGGTAGCCGATCCGCTCGGCAAGGGTCAGCGCCTCCTCGACCGAGTGGGCCATGCCGCCCTCGGGCTGCGGGATCCCGAGGCGGTCGAGCAGCGCCGAGAAGCGGGTCCGCTCCTCGGCCTGGTCGATCGCCTCCAGGTCGGAGCCGAGGAGCTCGACGCCGCCCCGCGAGAGTGGCCCGGCGAGGTTGAGCGGCGTCTGGCCGCCGAACGCCACGAACGCGGGGAGCAGCGGCTGGCCGGGCCCGGTCTCCGCGTCGATGACCGATCGGACGCTCTCGGGGTCCAGCGGCTCGAAGTACAGGCGGGTCGAGGCGTCGAAGTCGGTCGAGACGGTCTCCGGGTTGGAGTTGATCATCACCGCCGACCAGCCGAGCCGCCGGAGCGTGTCCGCCGCCTGCACCGCGCAGTAGTCGAACTCGATCCCCTGGCCGATCCGGACCGGCCCGCTGCCGATCACGAGGGCGGCTCTGCGGGGCACCGGCGGCGCCTCCGGGGCGGAGCCCGCGGCCGCGTACGTCGAGTAGAAGTAGGGCGTCTCCGCGGCGAACTCGGCGGCGCACGTGTCCACCATCGCGTAGCCGGGCACGAGGCCGATGGCGAGCCGGGCCTCGCGGATCGCGGCGTCGGTGACGCCGGCCAGGCCCGCCAGCTCGTGGTCCCCGAAGCCGGCCCGTTTGAGGGTCGCGAGGAGCTCCGGCGCGCCATCGGCGGCCATGTCCGTGAGCGCCGGCCCGGCGTCGCGCGCCGCGGCCTCGAGGGCGACATTCCTGCCAAGCTCGGAGAGGAACCACGGGTTCATGCCGGTCGCTGCGACCACGTCTGCCTGGGTCACCCCGCGGCGAAGCAGGGCGAGGATGCGCCACAGGCGATCGTCTGACGGCCCGAGGAAGCGGCGAAGGACGATCGGCGCCGCGGTCCGCTGAGCGTGGCGCGTGGATTCGCAGGCCTCGCCGCGTTCGTCGATCCAGCGGATCGGCGCGTCGGGCTGTTCATCGCCGTCGTCATCGGCGCGCGGCGCCAGGGCGGCGGCCAGGTAGCCGACGGTGCCGGCCCATGCCGGATCCTCGGCGAGCGGCCCGGCACCCGCCTGCTCGAGGCCGCGGAGCGCCTTGTTGAGGGCGCTGCCGAACGTCCGGTCGATCGCCATGACCTCTCCGGTCGCCTTCATCTGGCTGCCGAGCGAGCGGTCCGCCGTCGGGAACTTGTCGAACGGGAAGCGCGGCAGCTTCACGACGACGTAGTCGAGCGCCGGCTCGAAGGCCGCCACGGTCGTGCCGGTGACGACATTCGGGATCTCGGCGAGCCGCCGCCCGATCGCGATCTGGGCCGCGACCCGGGCGATCGGGTAGCCCGTTGCCTTCGAGGCGAGCGCCGACGATCGCGAAACCCGCGGGTTGACCTCGATGACCGCGTAGTCCGTGCTGTCCGGCGAGAGCGCGAACTGGACGTTGCAGCCGCCCTCGACGCCGAGCGCCCGGATGATCGCCAGCGCCGCGCTCCGGAGCCGCTGATGGACCGCGTCCGTGAGCGTCTGGACGGGCGCCACGACGATCGAGTCGCCGGTATGGACCCCGAGCGGGTCCACGTTCTCCATCGAGCACACCGCGATGCACGTGTCGTCGGCGTCGCGCATGACCTCGTACTCGATCTCCTGCCAGCCCACGAGGCACTTCTCGATCATGACCTGGCCGATCGGGCTGGCCCGGAGCCCGGCCCGGACCCGCTCCCGGTAGGCGGGCTCGGTCTCGACGATGCCGCCGCCCGTGCCACCCAGCGTGAACGCGGGCCGGACGATCGCGGGCAGGCCGATCTCGGCGAGGGCGATGTCCGCGGACTCGGCGCGCTCGGCCGGCGTGGCCCCCTCGATGATCCGCGACGGCGCGTACGGCTGGCCGATCCGGTCGAGGAGGTCGCGGAACGCCTCGCGGTCCTCCGCCATCTCGATCGCCCGGAGCGGCGTGCCGAGGAGCCGGACGCCGTGCCGCTCGAGTACCCCGGCCTTGGCGAGGTCCATCGCCAGGTTGAGCGCCGTCTGCCCGCCGAGGCCAGCGAGGAGGCCCTCCGGCTTCTCCGCCGCGATGACGGCCTCGATCGCCGGCACGGTCAGTGGCTCGAGGTAGATGGCGTCGGCGACCGAGGGGTCCGTCATGATCGTCGCCGGGTTCGAGTTGACGAGGATCGTCCGCACGCCCTCGGCGCGGAGGGCGCGGCAGGCCTGGGTCCCGGCGTAGTCGAACTCGGCGGCCTGGCCGATGACGACCGGGCCGGAGCCGATGATCAGGACGGATGCGGGCTTGCCGCGGGAGCGCGAACCTGCCGGCGGCGTGACGGCGTCGCGGGCGGCGCGCAGCGGCAATGGACCCTCCTTGTCGGCCTCACAGGACCAGCCCCCGGCCTCTCGGGACCGAGTTCAAGGCAGCCCCGATAGGCTACCACCGGAGGCGCCTCCGGGACAGGCGGTGAGCGGCCCCGGTCAGATGCTCGGTCAACTGCGTCGGTCAGCTGCGTCGGTCAGCTGCGTCGGTCAGCCGCCCCGGACCGCGGCGACGAAGCGGTCGAAGACCGCGAGCGCATCCAGGGGCCCGGGCGCGCCCTCGGGGTGGTACTGGACCGTCTCGATCGGCAGGTTCCGATGCCGCAGGCCCTCCACGGAGCCGTCGTTCAAGTTGACCTGGCTGACGTGGAACCCGCCGCCGGCGGGGAGCGAGCCGGCGATGACCTGGACCTCGTGGTTCTGGGCGGTCACCTGGACGAGCCCCGAGTCGAGGTCCTGGACCGGGTGGTTCGCGCCGTGGTGGCCGAAGCGGAGGCGCCCGGTGTCGGCCCCGGCCGCGCGCGCCACGATCTGGTGGCCGAGGCAGATGCCGAGGAGCGGACGGCCGTCGTCGATGATCGCCTGGGCCAGCTGCACGGGGCCGTCCAGTCGCGCCGGGTCGCCGGGCCCCGGAGACAGGACCACGCCGGCGATCTCCGGTGCGAGGACGTCCGCCGCGTCGCTCGTGTGGGGCAGGACACGGACGCGGAGCCCGCGCCGGACGAGGCTCCGGACGATGTTCGCCTTCAGCCCGAAGTCCACGATCGCGACGAGCGGACCCTCGGCACCGGGATCTCCGTGCTCCACGACCGCGGCCGGCGAGACCTGACCGACGAAGTCCTGATCCTCCCAGCGGGGCACCGCGTGCGCCGCGGCCGCGGCCCGCCCGGGGTCAAGGTCGCCGGGCGCCATGACGATCCCCCGCAGGCTGCCGTGGGTGCGGAGGTGCCGGGCCAGCGCTCGCGTGTCCACGCCGGCGATCGCGGGGATGCCGTTCGAGCGGAGGAGCGCGGCAAGCTGGCGCGCATCGTCGAGGACCGCGGCGGTGGCGTTCGCCACGACGAGGCCGCGGAGCCAGGGCTGGAGCGACTGATCGTCCTCCGCGAGGCGCCCGTAGTTGCCGATGAGCGGGTACGTCATGACGACGACCTGGCCCGCGTACGAGGGGTCGGTGCAGACCTCCTGGTAGCCCGTCTGGCTCGTGTTGACGACGAGATCGCCGCCGGCCGCGATCGGGGCCCCGAAGGCCACGCCCGGAAAGACGGTCCCATCCTCGAGCGCCAGCAACGCCGGACCCAGGTCCCCGATCCTCGGATCGACGACGGCTGAGGCCCGCGGCGACGGTGGGACGATCACGCGATCGCAGCCCCAATCCTCGGCGAGCTGCCCCAGGCAACAAAACACCCACCGGCCGCGGTGGCGTGGTGGGCGGGGGCATGCGCAGACATCCGAGAGCCTCCTTCGCCGGCCTCACGGGACCGGTACGCCAGCCTCACAGGACGGGCCATGAAAGGACGCCCGAAGGGTACCACCGCGGGCCGGGACCGGGCGTCAGTTCCGTTCGCGATCCCCATGCAGACCCAGCCGCTGCGCGACGGCGGCGGCCTCGACGCGGTTCGCGACTCCGAGCTTGCCAAGGATGTTGGACACGTGGACGCTCGCGGTCTTGCGGGTGATGAACAGGGCGTCGGCGATCTGCTGGTTGGACCGCCCTGCCGCGACGAGCCGGATGACCTCCGCTTCACGTTCCGTCAGGCCCAGCGGGTCGGCCAGGCGCTCTGCACCGGATCCGCCAACGTCGAGGTCGATCCGTGCGTGGCGTGCCAGGCGCTGGATGTCGTGAGCGAGCGGACCCGCGCCCAGTCGGAAGGCGGCGACATGCGCCGCTCGAAGGGCGGTCGCGGCGACCGACCGGTCCCCGTTCGCCCCCAGGCCCGCCTCCGCGGCCCGGTAGCGGGCATAGGCGGCGGGCGCCGGACGCGACAGTCCATCCCAGTCCGTCGCCGTCCGCGTCCAGGTCGCCGCGTCCGAGCGTCCCGACACCCGGCTCACTTCACCGTGGCACAGGCCACTGAGCGCAGCGAGCCGAGGGTCCGTCGTGGCGACATGTCGGCCCGAGCCAAGGAGTCGTTCCGCGAGCGGGGCGACCCGTCGCCCGATCTCGCCGACCGATACCTCGTCGTGGCGGGCGCGCGCCACGCCGGCAGCATCCGCCTCGGCCCGCAGGGCATGCCAGCCGAGCCATCCGAGGGCCGGATCGATGGGCAGTTCCTCATCGAGCGAGCCAAGGGCTTCGTCGACCACCGCCCGAACGGCCTGCAGATCGCCCTGCATGGTCGCGAGCTCGGCGATGGCCGCCCACAGCGCGGCTCTGGAGGGGATCGCGCCACTCCGAGCTGCGTCGATGCCCGCGGCCTGGCGGAGGTGCCCGTGCGCGGCCTCGAACCGGCCCTGGTTGGTATCAACGCGCGCGCGATAAAGGTGCAGCATGATCGCCGACCGCCCGACCGGATCCAGGTCCAGACCTTCGTCCGCCGCGGCTGCGGCCTCATCCCAGCGGCCAAGGTCAAAAAGGGCCTTGGTCACATGACCGATGAGGCCACCACCGTAGGTCCTGGCGACGCCAAGTCGCCGGGCGATGGCGTATCCCTCTCGAGCGGCGGCCAGCGAAGCCTCGGTGCGACCGACCCGGTCGAGCAACGCCGCGAGGTTCGCGTGGCCCAGGGCGATGCCCTCCACCCCGCCCAGCCGCTCGGCGATGGCGAGTCCCTCCTGATACGTCGCCAGCCCAGCCTCGACGTCGCCAGTCACGGCCCTGGCCCAGCCAAGGACCCCCAACCCGAGGGCCTCCTCCGACGACGACCCGGCCGCCAACGCCGTCCCGATGGCGTCCATCGCCAGGCGCTCGGCCTGGGCCGGGTCGCCCGCGAAGAGTCGCAGCCCGGCCAACTGTGCCAGTGCCCGCGCCCGGGCCGCCGATGGAGGGTCGGCCGGGATCAGACGGACGGCCTCGTTGACGGCCGCCTCGGCCGCCACGCGGTCGCCCGCCTCCCACAGGTACCAGCGAAGCCGGTCGTGGAGGATGCCGAGGCGGCCACCGTCCAGTCGCCCATCGCGGCCCTCGAACGTCTGCTCGGTCGTGATGGCGGCCCGGCCGAGTTCGATCGCCCGTCCGTAGGCGCCGGAGAGGACGGCGCATTCAGCCGCCCGTTGCAGGACGGTGACACGGTCGTGGGTGACGGGCGGCCGGCTGTCGTGGTCCCACAGCTCGAGCGCCAGCTCATAGTGACGGCGCGCCTCAGCGAAGGCATAGACCGACTCCGCGGCCGCGCCGGCGGCTACGAGGGCCGGGGCAGCGCGGGTGCCATCCCGAGCGGCCACCCAGTGGTGGGCCAGCTCTGCGGGGGTGACCGGCACGCCACCAACCTCGCCGCGCCGCTCGAGCTCCCGACCAAATGCCGCGTGCAGGCGATCGCGCTCGCCATGCAACAGGTCGCCGTACGCGACTTCGGCAACCAATGCATGTCGGAAGGCGTAGCCGCCGTGATCGTCGCGCGTCCGGTCCGCGTCGATGAGGATCCGCTGGACGAGCGCCGGACGGAGTGCGTCGGCGACGACCTGGGGCGGCATGTCCAGCACGGCTGCGAGGAGGTCGTCGTCGACCCACCGGGCCGCGGCCGAGGCCGCCCGGAGCAGGCGTTGCGTCGCGTCCGGGAGCCCGGCAAGTCGTCCGGTGAGCACGTCGCGCAGCCCCGGCGGCAGCGCTCGACCCTTGGACCCGTCGGCAATGGTCGAGGCCAGCTGCTCGACGAAGAATGGGTTCCCGCCACTCCGCACCATGACGTCGTCGAGCGCTTCGGCCGCGAGCGGTCTGCCGACCAGGTTCCGAAGGAGCACGGCCACGTCGCGACTGTCGAGCACATCCAGATCGAAGCGCTCGACCCATCCCTGGCGCTCGAGTTCGGCGACGAATGCCTGTGCCGGGTCGCGTCGATCGAGCTCCCCGATCCGGAGGGTGAGGAGCAGCAACACCGGGGTGCCGTGCAGGGTTCGCGACAGGAATCCGAGCAGACCCCGCGTCCCGTCGTCGGCCCACTGGACGTCCTCGACCAACAGCACGACCGGGCCGACGCTGGAGCGGCGCTCGATGACACCAAGGACGGCCTCGAAGAGCCGGCTTTGCCCGGCGCGGTCGAACTCGAGTCGGTCGGGCGCCGTGGCGAGGCCCGGCGAGACCTCGGGCAGGAGCCGCGCGATCTCGTGACGGGCGGGCCCCAGCAGGGCCGCAGCGCGTGCCGGGTCCACGGCGCGTGTCAGCGTCCGGAGGGCCTCCACGAGTGGCGCATACGGGATGCTGGCACTTCCTGTCGGCAGGCACGCCCCGGTGAGGATCGTGGCTCCAGCCGCTCGTGCAGTCGCGGCAAGGTGCCCGACGAGCGTGGTCTTTCCGATCCCGGCCTCGCCCCCCACGATGATCGTCGAGCCACGGCCCTGGGCCGCTGCCTCGAAGCCCGCTTCCAGTCGTGCGCGCTCGCGATCCCGCCCGACGATCCCAGAACCACCGTCACGCTCGGCCACTTCCCTTCGATGATAGCGGCCGCGTAGAGCACCACCCAGGGGCCGCTTCAGCCCGGTTGGCTGGCGAGCATCCGCGCGCGCAATCTGCCGCGGGCCCGCGTCAGGAGGGTCCGCGTGGCCCCGTCGGATCGTCCGAGCGTCCTGGCGATCTCCGAGCCTCGGTACCCATGCGACGACAGGATGAGCGCCACGCGATCGCTTCGACCCAAAGTGTCGAGAACGGCGCGCAGTTCGCGCCGCTCCTCGTCGACGACGCTCAGCGCCTCCGGAGATGGCGAGCGGTCCGATTCGACGAGGTCGGCGCGGCGGCGATCCGCCACGGCGATCCGCCTGCCTCGGCTCATCGCCAGGTTGTGGCCGACGCGATGGAGCCAAGCACCCGGATCGTCCGGGAAGCGACCGGCCCGGCCCTCGGTGATCAGTCGGAGGAACGCGTCCTGGGTGAGCTCCTCGGCCGCGGCCGGATCCCGGGTGATGGCGGAAAGGTAGCGCTGCAACGGTCCGCGATAACGCTGGTAGGTAGCGCCGATGGTTCGCTCGAGGTCAGGTCCTGTCTCCATGATCGCCCCTTGATTCGGGGCCGGCGTCCGTGTCGGCCCTGGGGCGACACTGGGTCTGAGTCGGCGGCGAGCACATCGGGCGGGAGCCCAATTCGGTCAGTGCGGATGGCAAAGAGCGGCGCTGGAGGACCGGTGACAACGGGCCGCCATAGGCGTCGTGTTGACATGGCCGCACGACGCGGCCAGCACCAAGGAGGCCGTCATGGGTCCACGCTCGAGGCGCACGAGTGCGATCGTCGCGCTGCTGGCTACCATCCTCGTCGTCGCGCCGGTCGCGGCGGCAAGTCCATGGACCACGTCAAAGCAATCCGGCACGAATGCCTATGCCTCCCAGGAAGAGTGCGTCGACGATGCGAACGGAACGACGTCCTGCGAGGGTCAGTCCATCGACGTCTTCGAGGGCTCGCTGCGCGAGGGCGGGGCGCCGACCCGAAGGGGCCAGCAGGTCTGCGCTGGAGACTACCGCTACACCTTCGACTCCAACACCGGGGAGATCGTCGACTCGGTGAGTCGGTTCGGGTGCGCGCTCGACGCCGGCACCCTGACCGTCGACCATCTCTCGTTGGTCATCCTCGCTCCGACGGCAATCGATCTCACCGGGTTCACGTGTGATCCCTCGGGCTGCGCGGAGTACCCGGCCGGCTCCACGACCGTGTCGGGGACGTGGACCGGCGAGGGGCCGGTCGTCACGAACGCGGGCAGGTTCAGCTACGACGACGGTCTGTGTGTCCAGGTCTATGCCGACAAAGGGAGCTTCCGTCAGGCCTCGTTCGAGGGGTCGATCGATGCCACCAACGCGGCGATGGGCAGGGGGACCTTCAGCTTCAGGACGAACTGCTCGTTCTGATCGGGACGAGACCGAGGTCACGGTCGTCGCCCTCGACACCGGCGAGATCCTCTCGACCAACCGGATCGAACCCGACAAGGGCTACTGGCGCAACACGCGACGGGACCCCGGCCGATGGCCGGGGTCCCGGGCGACAGGAGGATCACAGTGACTCGGATGTCCCGACTCAGGTGACTCATATGTCGCGACTCATGACAGTGGTGAGCCCGGAAGGACTTGAACCTTCAACCCGCTGATTAAGAGTCAGCTGCTCTGCCATTGAGCTACGGGCCCGCGAGCCGGGAGGATACCCCAACCCGCGACGGGTGGCGCGGCGCGAGGAGGCGCGGCGCGAGGTGGCGCCGGGGGCACATCGCAGCGCCGCGGCGCGGAGTCCCTCGTTACCCCAGGACGATCCGGACCCGATGCGTGCCACCGTCATCGACGAGCGGGATCGCCGCGCCGTCGGCCGCGACGGCGGTCCCGTCGAGCTCCGCGATCGAGACCCCTCGACTGGCGCCATGCGGGTTCTCGACGGCGATGGCATAGCGGGACGAGTGATACCTGAACTCGAGCTCGAAGCCGGGCAGGCCCGCGGGATACAGGGATCGATCGTCAGCGTCTCGCCCCGGAGCCGGAAGCCGAGGATCGATTCGACGCCGGCCTGGTACATCCAGCCCGCCGAGCCCGTGTACCAGGTCCAGCCGCCACGGCCCACGTGCGGCGGCTCGGCATACACGTCGGCCGCCATCACGTACGGCTCCACCTTGTAGCGGTGAACCCCAGCCCGGGTGCTCGAATGGTTGATCGGGTTGAGGAGCGAGAACAGTTCCCCCGCCTTGTCGCCGTCGCCGAGCGCCGCGAAGGCCATCGCGGACCAGATCGCCCCGTGGGTGTACTGGCCGCCGTTCTCGCGGATGCCGGGCAGGTAGCCCTTGATGTAGCCGGGATCGACCGGCGAGGTGTCGAAGGGCGGCGTGAACAGGAGGACCAGGCCGTCGCCGCGCCGGACGAGGAACTCCTCGACCGCCGCCATCGCCCGGACGGCACGGGCCGGCTCGGCGACCCCAGACAGGACGCCCCAGGACTGCGCGATGGAGTCGATCCGGCACTCCGCGTTCGACGCCGAGCCCAGCGGCGTCCCATCGTCGAAGAAGGCCCGTCGGTACCAGTCGCCGTCCCAGCCGTCCCGCTCGAGCGCCCGCCCGAGTGCCTTCCGGTGGGTCCGCCAGCGCTCGGCCCGGCCGGCTTCGCCACGCCCGTCCGCGATCGGCACGAAGGCATCGAGGACGGTGCACAGGAACCAGCCCAGCCAGACGCTCTCCCCTCGACCCTCACGGCCGACCCGGTTCATGCCGTCGTTCCAGTCGCCGGACCCGATGAGCGGCAGGCCGTGGGCACCGAGCCCGAGGCTCCGGTCGATCGCCCGCGCGCAGTGCTCGAAGAGCGTCGCCTTCTCCCCGGATCGATCCGGCTGGAAGTAGAGGTCGTCCTGCTCCGGCCGGAGCTCGGGGCCCTCGATGAAGGGCACGGGCTCATCGAGGACGGCCGCGTCGCCCGTGACCTGGAGGTAGCGGTCCGCCGCGTAGGCAAGCCACAGGCGGTCGTCGGAGATGCGCGTCCGGACACCGCAGCCCGTGGGTGGATGCCACCAGTGCTGGACGTCACCCTCGACGAATTGCTGGGCGGCGGCCCGGAGCAGCTGCGCCCGGGGCAGCTCGCGGCGGGCCGTCGCGAGGGCGATCGAATCCTGGAGCTGGTCGCGGAAGCCGTACGCGCCACCGGCCTGGTAGAAGCCCGTCCGCGCCCAGAGCCGGCAGGCGACCGCCTGGTAGAGCAGCCAGCCGTTGAGGAGGATGTCCATCGACCGGTCCGGCGTCCGCACCTGGAGCGTCGCGAGGATGTCGTCCCACGAGCTCCGGACCGCCTCCATGCTCGTCGCGAGGTCGGCGGCGCGCCAGCGCTCGATGAGCTCCGTGGCGGCAGTCCGGTCCGCGGCCTGGCCGAGGAGAATGCGGATCGTTGCGCGGGCGCCCGGCGCCAGCTCGACCGGACCCTGCAGGGCGGCACAGGGATCCAGCCCCGCGCCCGTCAGGCCGGACAGCCGGTGACCGCGCTCCAGGCCGGCCGGCGCGGCGGCCGTCCCGTTCCGGCCCAGGAATTCCGTCCGATCCGCGGTCCACGACCCCTGTGCCCCGCCGAGGTCCAGGAAGGCGATGCGGCCGGCGAACTCGGTGTTCCACGGGCTGCGCGCGAAGAGGGCCTTCGTGACGAGGTCCAGCTCGCTGGAGACCTGCGGTGCGGCGGTGCCGCGTGAGGTCCCGAGGACCCACTCGGCATAGGCGGTGACGGACAGGCGCCGGGTCCGGCTGGAGCGGTTCTCGATGGTCAGCACCGAGACCTTGAGGCCCGCGCCGACCGGGACGAACTGGAGGAGATCCAGGCCGATGTCGTCGTGGAGGTGCTCGAACCGGCTGTAGCCGGGGCCGTGCCGGGCAACGTAGGTCGAGCCCTCGAGCCGGACCGGGAGGGCGGTCGGGCCCCACAGGGCTCCGGTTTCCTCATCTCGAACGTAGATGGCATCGCCGGCCGGATCGCTCACCGGATCGTTCGACCAGGGGGTGATCTGGTTCTCCCGGCTGTTGCCCGACCAGTTGTACCCGGAGCCCGATTCGGAGACCTGGAAGCCGAACTCCTCGTTGGCGATGACGTTGATCCACGGCGCCGGCGTCGACTGGCCCGGTCCGAGGATGGTCACGTACGCTCGCCCGCCGTCGGCGAAGCCCCCGAGCCCGTTGTCGAACTCCAGGTCCGGGCGGGCGACCGGAGGCTCGGCGGCAGCTGGCAATGGCGGGATCGCGGGGGCGGTGGCCGGCGCTGCCGACTCCGGGCGATCCACGCGCAGGACCTGGTCGGCGAGGCTCCCCCGCCGGCTCAGCAGGACAGCCCGGGCCGCGCTCTGGAGCAGCGTCCGATCGGCGGCCGGCAACTGGTCGCCGCGAAGGATGAAGACGCCGCCTCGAACCCCGCTCCGATCGCCGCCGAGCTTCGACTGGCTCGTCCGGACGACCGCCTCGAGCGAGCCCTGGAGGTCCTGGGCGTACGAGGCGCCGTGCTCGTTGATGATCACCAGGTCGACATCGAGGAGCTTCAGACGCCAGTACTCATGGGCCCGGAGCAGCTGGCGGACGATGTCGATGTCCTCGTTCTCGTCGATCCTCACGACGACGATCGGGAGATCGCCCGAGATGCCGTACGCCCACAGGCCGGGCGCACCGAGCTCGTTCCGCGCCAGCAGCCCCGAAGAGGGCCGGAGGGTCGGATCGGAGAACAGGATGCGGTTGGCGAGCCGCTGGAAGAGATGGGCCTCGTCGCCCTCGATGCCGAGATGGTGGAGCTGGACCTGGGCGGCGGTCCAGGCGAGGGTCGCGGCTCGCTCGTACGTGGCCGCCTCGCGGTACTTGTCGGCGAGGTCGAGCGCGTCCTCGCGAGAGGTCGCGACGACGGTCGAGAAGATGACGTGGACGGTGGCCCCCGGAGCCAGCGACACGCGGCAGCGAAGACTGAAGATCGGGTCGAGGACCGGACCAACCGTGTTCGAGAGCGGCCGGCCGTCGATGACCGAGGCAGGCGCCCGGATCGAGCGGCCCCGACCCAGGAAGCGCGCCCGGTCGGTCTCGTACTGGAGCACACCCGCAAGCTGCTCCTCGACCGCGACGACATGGGCTGCCCAGGCCGGCCGCTCGTCGGCCGAGCGCGGCCGCCGGGTGGCGAGAAGCGCTCCGATCTCGGGGATGAACTCGGTCTGCACGAAGAGGTTCTGGAATGCCGGATGGGCGATGTCTGCGGCCTGGGGCGCGAGGGCCACCTCCGCGCAGGACGTCAGCTCGATCTCCCTGGGCTGTGAGCCGAGGTTCGTGAGGGACACCCGTCGGATCTCCGCGTCGTGCTCGGCCGAGACGACGACGGTCATCGTCGTGGCGATCGATCCGTCGCGGCGAAGGAACTCCGCGTGCTCCTCGGAATAGCGGACCTCGTAGCTGTCCGCCTCCACCCCCGTCGGCTGATGGGCGGCCGACCAGACCGCGCCCGTGCGCGTGTCGCGAAGGAAGAGGTATGAGCCCCAGCTGTCGCCGGTGACGTCCTCGCGCCAGCGCGTGACGGCGATGTCGCCCCAGCGGCTGTAGCCGGACCCCGCAGCCGTGACCATCACGGCGTACCGACCATTCGAGAGGAGATGCGTCCGGGGGGTCATGTCGTGGGGCGACGTGAAGCGCCGGACGACGGGCGGGACGACGTCACGGACGTCCGCGGCGCTCTTGACCTCCTCGGCCCGCGGCCGGGAAACGAGGACGTCGCGCGGCATGCGCTCCTGGAGGAGCAGCTCCGTCGCCTGGACCAGGGGATCGGCGTGGAAGCGGGTGACCATGACGTCGTCGTTGAGGACGTTGTCGATCGCCACGAGAGCCATCCCCTGATGGTGTGCCATGTAGCTGTTCACGACCGCGACGGTTGCACCCTGGGGGAGCCGCCGGGCCGTGTAGTCGAGGGCCTCCCGAAAGCCGTACGGTCCCACCGCGCCCTCGGCCGCGAGCCGGGCGAAGTTCCGGGCCGCGGCCCCCGGATCGATCATCGCCCCGAGCGCGGTGGCGTAGGGAGCGACGACGACGTCCTCGCTGAGGCCGCGCTGGAGGCCCAGCCCGGGCACGCCGAAGCTCGAGTACTGGTAGGTCCGCTCCAGGTCCCGCGCGTTGAACGCCGATTCGGAGATCCCCCAGGGTACGCCGCGCTCCGCGGCGTAGCTCATCTGCCGGGCCACGACGAGGTCGTACGTCTGGCGGAGCAGGCTGCGGGCCGGGGCGTGCATGACGAGCGCCGGCATGAGGTACTCGAACATCGAGCCCGACCACGAGATGAGTGCCGAGCTGCGGCCGACCGGCGTGAGCGCCCGCCCGAGGCGAAACCAGTGCTCGGGCGGGACGTCGCCCTTGGCGATGGCGAGGAAGCTGGCCAGCCGCGCCTCGGAGGCAAGGAGGTCGTAGTAGCTCGGGTCGAGGGTCCCATCCATGACCCGGAAGCCGATCGAGAAGAGCTTTCGCGTCGGGTCGAAGAGGAACCCGAATTCCGTCTCGGCGAAGAGCTGCTGGGCCCGGTCGGCGATGGCCCGCAGACGCCGGGACAGCGTGAACGCGATGGGCTCGTCCTCGTCGATGACCGGCGTCGCGGCATCGCGTCGATGGCTCTCGATCGACTCGCCGATGGCCTCCGCCCGGGTCACGAAGGCGTTGTCGAGCGGGTCGCCCCGCTCGGCCGTGATGGCGGCCGCGACGTCGGCGAGGACCCGGGCGCGGAGCGCGAGGTCATCCAGGCGCGCCGACCAGGCCACGCCGGCGGGCGATGCGTCGAGGTCGGCGAGCGGCTCGGCGACGGCATCGAGGGCCGTCGCGATATCCCGACGCGACACGGTCTGCGTCCGGCGGTCATCGGCGATCGAGGCCGCGGCCAGGCGCGCCAGCTGCACGGCGTCGTCGATGCCGCGGAGCGCGCCGTCCCGGGGCGGCGGATGGTTGGCCATGGCCCGGCAGGCGGCCGCGAGGACGAGGTAGGCCGCGCAGAGGTTGCCGCTGTCCACCGACGAGACGTAGACCGGGTCGAGCGGGCGCAGGTCGCGGGTGCCGTACCAGTTGTAGAGGTGCCCGTGGAAGCGAGGAAGGCGGTCGATCGTCCGCAGGGTCGCCTCGAGACGGTCCACGAGGTCCGTCGTCCCGATCCAGCCGAAGTCCCGGGCCGCCAGGACGGTCAGGAGGTACATCCCGATGTTCGTCGGGGACGTCCGGTGGGCCACGATGGGCGCCGGATCTTCCTGGAAGTTGTCCGGCGGGAGCGCGTTGTCGTCCGGCCCCACGAAGCGCTCGAAGAAGCGCCACGTGCGCCGGGCGGTCAGCCGAAGCGCATCCGCATCGGCCGGGCGGAGCTGCCGGGCGGTCACATTGACGGGCGGCCGGCTGACCCACCAGGCGATGGCCGGCGAGGCGAGCCACAGGACCACGAAGGCGGTCACGACGGCGAGGTCCGCGGACCTGGACGCGATCGCCAGGACGAGGACCAGGACGGCGATGATCGGCGCGGCGACCATCTGGCGGTAGAACCCGCCGAGGGTGCCCGTCACGCTCGCCTTCGTCTGCGAGGCGGTCGTCCACTCGAGCAGCCGCCGGTGGGTCACCGCGAGTCGGAGGATCGTCCGGGCGATCGCATCGGCCATCAGGGCAGCCTGGTGCGCGAGGAAGGCCAGCCCGAGCAGGACGTGGGAGCCGCCAAGCGCGACGTCGGAGGCGACCGCGCGAAGGTGCGTCCGCTTGGAGATGCCCCGTCGCTGCGGCAGGAGTCCGTCGAGCACGGGGATGCCCGCCGGAATCACGAGCGCCGCGAGCACGAGGGCTGACCACGGGCCCGCGGGGATGTCGCGGACGAGCCAGGAAAGCGCCAGCACGGCGAGGGAGAGCGGCGCAGACAGCGTCCTGCGGAGGTTGTCGATCATCTTCCAGCGGGCGATGCCGGGCAGGCCTCGCCGCTCCGGGGCGCCGCTCCCGTCCCGGGCGCGGCCGAGCACCCAGGGCAGCAGCTGCCAGTCGCCACGCGCCCAGCGGTGCTGGCGCGCCGCCGACTCGAGGTAGTTGGACGGGAACTCGTCGAAGAGTTCGATGTCGGTGACGAGCCCGGCACGGGCAAAGGAGCCCTCGAACAGGTCGTGGCTCAGGAGGGCGTTCTCCGGGACTCGTCCATCCATCGCCCGTTCGAAGGCGTCGAGGTCGTACACGCCCTTGCCCGTGTAGGTCCCCTCCCCGAACAGGTCCTGGTAGACGTCGGAGACGGCCGAGGCGTAGGGATCGATGCCGGCGTCGCCCGAGTGGGTCCGCTGGAAGATGGAGGCATCGCGTTCGGAGGGGAGAGTCGGGGTGATCCGGGGCTGGAGGATCCCGTAGCCCCGGACGACTCGCCCGGTTGCCTCCTCGAAGACCGGCCGGTTCAGCGGGTGGGCGATCGTTCCGACGAGCCGGGCAACAGCGCCGCGGGGGAGACGCGTATCGGCATCGAGGGTGACGATGTAGCGGACGTCCGGCGGCGGCGTGGTGGCGGGGCGGCCCGTCACCAGGATGTCCGTGGCCGTCGAGCCGCGCAGCAGGGCGTCCAGGTCGTGGAGCTTGCCCCGCTTGCGTTCCCAGCCCATCCACCGCCCCTCGGCCTCGTTCCACCGGCGGCTGCGGTGGAAGAGGAGGAATCGGGCTCCCCCGCCGGGGGCCTCGCCGTGGGTGGCATTCAGTCCCTCGATCGCGGCTGCTGCCGCCGCCAGCAGCTCCTCGTCCCCGCCCACATGCTCGCTCGGCGCGTCGAGCCAGTCCGAGAGGAGCGCGAACCGGACGTCGCCCTCTGGATTGGCCAGGTAATGGATCTCGAGGCGGTTGGCCTGGGCCTCCACCTCCTCGCGGCTGGTCAGGAGCGTCGGGACGACCACGAGCGTCCGCATCCCGGCCGGGACCCCGTCCGCGAGCTCGAAGCGGGGCAGTGCCCGGGGCCCGAGCGCGCCAGTGAGGAACCGGTTCACGAGCGCCACGGCGAGGTCGGACGCAGGCCCGATCGCGAGCAGCGCCACGAGGATGAGGCCGGCCCCGCCGGCCCCGAGCGGCTGGGAGAGGCCGAGGGCGAGCAGGACCAGCGCGGCCGTGACGAGGCCGAGCGTGCCGACGTACGCCTTGATACCGGCCCCCGAGTAGGCCCGGCGCAGGCGGCCCCGGAACGGGATCGTGGCACCGAGAGCCTGCTCGAGCGCCGGTCGCGCGCTGCCGATCAGGAGCTCTCCGGCATCGCGCTCCGGGCCGGCCATTGCCCTCGCCTCGCGAGCCACGTCGAGCTCCGAGCGCCCGGACGACCGGGCCAGGGTCTCGACCGCGTGGCGATACCGGTCGCGGGTGGCGAAATCCATCCGGTCGAAGTCGCTGCCGTCCCGGAGGACCCCGCTGACCAGACTGACGCTCTCCACGAAGTTCGCCCAGTCGAACCACGAGATGAGCCGCATGCTCGTGATGACGTTGCGGACGGTCACGTTCATCGCCGCCTGGCGGTGGTGCTCGACTCGGACCGTCTCCTCGGCGGTCGTGCCGGTCTCGATGAGCCGCGCCTCGAGCCAGCCCAGGGCCGGAGTGGTTGCCGGGTCCTGGTCTCTCAGCCGCTGGAAGAGCTGGACGCGGCCGGCCGTCGGGAGCTGCTGGTCCTTCAGGCGGCGGAGGGAGGCCGCGGCGTCCCCCGGCGATTCCCGCCCGATCCCGAGGAGGCTGTCCGCGAGCTCGTCGGCGCGCTGGCGCGCGTCGCGGCTGCGGATCAGCTGGCCCGCGAGTCGCCGGAGGTTCTCGACCAGCACGATGCGGATGCTGATCGCGACCGCCCAGAGCTCACCGAGCGTCAGCGGCTCGACGTCCTGGTAGGCGGCGACCATCCGGCGGAGGGAATCGGGATCGAACCGGCTGTCGGTGTGGGCGACATAGGCCCAGGCGAGTCCGACGACGCGTGGATAGCCCTCGAGGTGGCCGTTCGCGAGCTTGGGCAGCTCATCGTAATAGTCCGCCGGCAGGTCGTCGCGGATCTCGCGAAGCTGTTCATCGACGATGTGGAAGTTGTCGACCAGCCACTCCGCGGCCGGGGTGATCGAGCGTTCCTCCCTGATCGCGCCGGCGAGCGCCCGATAGGCGGCCAGGAGGACCCGACCGTTGTCGGCGATCCGCGGCCCCATCGAGCGACCCCGGCGCGGATCGGTCGTGACGTCCTGGGCGGCGGCAAGGGTCCGGGCGTGCTGCTCGAGGCGCTCGACGCTGAACAGCTCGGAGACGATCGGGGCGCCGAGGTCTCCGAGTGGAGCGGGCGACCGCCGGACGGGCCGTCGAGCGAGAATCGGGCGAAGCGCGGGTCGTCGGTTGAGGGACACCTGGGTGGATCATAGGCGCGAGCGCCGGGGAAGCGGCGAGGCAGCGGCGGGTGCGCCGTCTCGGCGCCCTGACAGCCCGGGGTCAGACGCCGATCAGCCTCTCCCGATGAGCAGGATCCGTTGGCCGCTCGTGGCGCCCGCCTCCGCCGATGTGAGCCAGAGCATGGCTGCCGCGATCTCCTCGGGGCGGGTGTGCGTGGGCTTCGCGTCGCCGATCGTCCGGACGAGGACCACGTTGGCCGTGGCGCCCGTGCCCGCGAGCTCCCGGGCCACGGTCAGGGTGATCGCCTCGACCGCGCCCTTCGAGGCCGCGTAGGGCCCGATGTTCGCGACCGGCGCCCCGGCGAGCGGCGTCGAGACCGTGACGATCCGGCCCGCCTCGCCCGCCGCGCGGATGTCCGGCAGGAAGGCCCGCAGGGTGTGGAACGTCGCCCAGAAGTTCAGCTCGAAGAGGTCCCGCCAGAGCCGCTCGTCGGCGTCCTCGAGCGTGGTCCCGCCGGCGTAGCCGCCCACGAGGTGGAGCAGCACCGACGCCGGGCCGAGCCGCTCCCGAACGGCCGTCGCCGCCCGGCGTGCCCCGTCGGCGGACTTGAGGTCCACCGCGAACCCGGCATGGCTGTCGACCCCGCCCGGGAGCGACGCGGCCATCGCCGCGACCTCGTCGCCGTCCCTGGCCAGGAGCGCGAGGCGATCCCCGCCGGCCGCGAACACCGCGGCCACGGTCGGGCCGAGCTTGCCGGTCGCGCCGGTGAGGACGACGGTTCGAGCCACCTCAGCCCGACGCCGCCGCGGTGGCGGGCTCCTCGACGTGGCCCTCGATCGTCACCTGCGGCAGCCAGCGCAGGAACCCCGGGAGCCACCAGTTCCACTCGCCGAGGAGCGTCATGGAGGCCGGCAGGAGGACGCTCCGGATCAGGGTCGCGTCGATGAAGACCGCGACCGCGAGCCCGAGGCCCAGCTGCTGGATGAAGACGAACTTCAGGGTCACGAAGACGGCGAAGACGACGACCATGATCGAGGCCGCGCTCGTGATCGTGCCGGAGGTCACGGAGATCCCCTGGGCGACGGCCGCCCTCGAGTCGAGGCCGCGATCCCGGGCCTCCTTGATGCGGGTCAGGATGAACAGGTGGTAGTCCATCGAGAGCCCGAACAGGATCGTGAAGATGAAGACCGGGACCCAGCTCTCGATGACGCTGCCCGCGGTGATCCCGAGCGGCTCCGCGAGCCAGCCGTCCTGGAAGACGAGCACGAGGAGGCCGAACGCGGCTGCGGTCGAGAGCAGGTTCAGGAGGATCGCCTTGATCGGGATCACGATCGAGCGGAAGGCGACCAGCATCAGCAGGAATGACA
Source organism: Chloroflexota bacterium (assembly GCA_016191345.1). GTDB lineage: Bacteria > Chloroflexota > Limnocylindria > Limnocylindrales > CSP1-4 > UBA5189. The sequence goes on along the minus strand of JACPOU010000014.1, from coordinate 13,250 downwards.
GGCCCAGCACGAAGGCGAAGATGCGCGGCGTCCCGTTCGCATAGATGTCGGTGACGTCGAGCGAGTTGGCCGCGTCGCCGCTCACGTACACGCGCACACCCTCGAGATTCCCGAAGGCGGACGGCGCCGTCGTGGCCCGGATCGTCCGGACGATCTCCCGGTTCGCCCGGTCGTTCTGGCCGCCCGACATCGTGAACGACAGCATCACCACGGACCCGTCGCGGGTCGGGGCCACGGTGACCGGCTCGCCGAGCCCGGGCAGGGCGAGCGCCCTGGTCCTGAACGTCTCGATCGCCGCCTGCGTGGCCGGGTCGGCCGCATCGGTGACGACGACGTCGAGGGTCAGGTCCGTGCCCTGCGGCCACTTCTCGTTGATGAGCCGGATCCCGGCCACGCCGTCGATGGACGACGGGAAGCCGGTGATGTCCGTCACGCCCGTGTGGAGCCGCGTGACCGGGGACGCCGCGGCGAGGAGCACGGCCGTGGCCAGGAGCGTCAGCGCGACCGGGCGGGCCATCACCGCCGTCACGAGGCGACCCCAGAACCCACTGCCCTCCGGTCGGGCGGCCCGCGATTCCAGCCAGGCGAGCGCCGAGGCGCCCCAGCCGCGGACGGGACCGATCGGAACGCGGCGGGCCAGGCGCGGCAGCCACGTCGCCGGCCGGCCGAGGTTCACCCGATCGCCGGCGATCGCGAGCGTCGCCGGCAGGAACGTCAGGCTGCCGACGACCGACACGAGGACCACCCCGATCGTCCCGACGGCCATCGAGGAGAACAGCGCGATGCCGAGCGTGAAGAGGCCGGCCAGCGAGATGACCACCGCGACGCCGGAGAAGAAGACGGCCCGGCCGGCGGTGCTGCTCGAGACCTGGATCGCCTCGGGGACGCTGCGGCCGCCGCGCCGCTCGGTCCGGAAGCGGGTGACCATGAAGAGCGAGTAGTCGACCGCGACGGCCAGGCCGATGAGGACGATGAGCTGGCTCGCATTGGGGCTCACCGCGCCGATCAGCTGGCTGTACAGCCCGAGGATGCCGAACGCGCCGAGGAGGGAGGTGATCGCGAGGACGAGCGGGATGACGGACGCGACGATCGCGCCGAACGCGAGCAGGAGGATGAGGAACGTCAGCGGGATCGTCAGCCGGAGCGAGCTGTCCAGGTCGCCCGAGATGAGCCCGTCGATGTCGTCGTTGATGAACGTCGAGCTGACGATGTGGATCGCGAGGTCGGGGTTCGCGGCGCGCACGGCGTCGACGATCGGCCGGACAGGCACGAGGAGCCGCTTGACCGCCGGGCGCTCGCCGGGGACCCGGCCCACGATCCGGACGGCTGACCCGTCGCTCGAGACGAGACCCGCGGCCGGCGGCGCGGAGAACGGATCGACGAGCTCGCGGAACGTCGGCGTCCGGCTCCCATCAATCTCGACCGTCGCCGCACCGAGGTCGGCGAGGAGCTTCGTCACGATCGCCTGGAAGGCCGGGTCGGTGGCGGCCCCCGGCGACCCGGCGAGGACCAACACGAGCCGCTCGGAGGGCTCGTCGATGGTCGTCCCGCTCCCGCCCGCGGCGTTGAACACGTCGTAGGCCGTCTGGGCCTCGGTGGCCTGCTCGTTCGGGTCGCCGCTGGCATCGAGGGACCTGATGCCGCCGGCCTGGAGGCTGACTCCGAATGTGCCGAGCGTGCCCACGAACCAGAGCACGGCGACGAGCCAGCGATGGCGGACGCTCCACATCGCGACGCGGACCGTCGCGGGCGCGCGAGCCGGGAGTTCCGAAGGGGCCGGGGCGAAGGCGGGCATGGGGGCTCCGTTTGGGGACGCTGGGCAGGGTCTGGGGACGCTGGGGGGACGCTGGGCAGGCCGCCGTCAGTCTGGCTGGTTGTCGATCTGGGCGCGCTGGAGGTGGCCGGAGAAGTCCACGTAGATCGACTTCCACTCGGTGTACGTGTCGATCGCGACGTGGCCGGCCTCGCGGTGGCCGTTGCCGGTCTCCTTCCAGCCGCCGAACGGGAGGTGCGTCTCGGCGCCGGTCGTGCCGGCGTTGACGTAGACGATCCCCGCCTCGAAGTCGCGCATCGCCCGGAAGGCCGTGTTCACGTCGCGGGTGAAGATCGAGGCGGACAGGCCATAGCGAGTCTGGTTGAGCGCCGTCACGGCGGCATCGAGGTCGTCGACCGGGATGACGGACAGCACCGGCCCGAAGATCTCCTCCTGGCCGATCCGGTCCATCGGCTTCACGCCGCTGAAGATCGTGGGCGCGAAGAAGTTGCCATGCGCGAGGTCTCCGTCCGTGGCCGCGGCGCCGCCCATCACGAGCTCGCCCTCCCGCCGGCCGACCTCGACGTAGCCCGCGACCTTCTCGACGGCCGCGGCATTGATGAGCGGCCCGATGTCCACGCCGTCCTCCAGGCCGGACCCGAGGCGGAGGGCCTTCGCCCGCTTCTCGAGGCGCGCCAGCAGTGGCTCGAGGACCGGCCGCTCGACGATGACCCGCGAGCACGCCGTGCAGCGCTGTCCGGTCGTCCCGAAGGCGGACCAGAGGATCCCGTCGGTCGCGAGGTCGAGGTCCGCGTCCCGGAGGACGACGACACCGTTCTTGCCGCCCAGCTCGAGGGAGACGCGCTTCAGGCGTCGCCCGGCGCGCTCCGCGATCCGCTTGCCGGTCGCCGATGAGCCGGTGAACGAGATGACGGGCACGTCCGGCGAGTCGACGATCGTGTCGCCGACCGCGGCGCCCGACCCGGTGACGAGGTTGACGGTCCCCGGCGGGAACCCGGCCTCGGCCATCAGCTCGACGAGGAGCGTGGCGCAGTGGGGCGTGTCGCTGGCCGGCTTGAAGACCACGGTGTTGCCGGTCACGAGGGCCGGCATCATCTTCCAGCACGGGATCGCGATCGGGAAGTTCCAGGGCGTAATGATCCCGGCCACGCCGATCGGCTGGCGGATGCTCATCGCCCACTTGTCGGGCAGCTCCGAAGGCACCGTGTCGCCGAACATCCGGCGACCCTCGCCGGCCATCAGGTAGGCGATGTCGATGCCTTCCTGGACGTCGCCACGCGCCTCCGCGAGGACCTTGCCCATCTCCCGGCTCATCGCCCGGGCGAGGCGCTCCTTCTGCCGGGCCATGAGCTCGGCGAAGCGATACATGACCTCGCCGCGCTTCGGCGCCGGGGTCGCGCGCCAGGCGGGGAACGCCATCTCCGCGGCCTTGACCGCCCGGCCGGCGTCCGCGCCGGTCCCGGCCTGGAACCGGCCGATCACGTCCCGGCGATCGGCGGGATTGACGCTCTCGAAGGTCTCGCCCGTGACCCCATCCACCCATTCGCCGGCGATGAAGTGCCGGAACGTGGGGACGGTGGTTCGGGCGGCGCTCGCGGCGGGGCTCGCGGCGGGGCTCGCGGTCTCGGTCATGGCGGACAGGATAGCCGCTGGCCGGTCGCGGACCAGATCAGTCGAGCGTTCGGCGCTCGGCCGGTGGCAGGGCGCCCCGGACCGCCCAGGGCTCAGGGATCGCGTAGACCGCGTCGATCGCGGGCTCGGGATGCCGAGCTGCGACCCGCACCGGGGCCGCCCTACACCCGCTCGAAGGCCGCGGCGACCGACCCGCCGCCGCCGAGGCAGAGCGTCGCGAGGCCGTACCGGCCCTCCCGGCGCCGCAACTCGTGGAGGAGCGTCGCCACGATCCGGGCGCCGCTCGCGCCGATGGGATGGCCGAGCGCGATGGCGCCGCCGTTGACGTTGACCCTCGACCAGTCGAAGCCGAGCTCGCGGCCGTCCGCGAGGGTCTGGGCGGCGAAGGCCTCGTTGATCTCGATGAGGTCGAAGTCGGCGATCGCGAGGCCGGTCCGCTCGAGGAGCCGGCGGACGCCCTCGATCGGGGCGAGGAAGAGCCACTTCGGGGCGACCTCGGCCTGGGCATAGCCGACGATCCGGGCAAGGGGCTCGAGGCCCAGACGCTCGACCGCGCGCTCGCTGGCGACGACGGTCGCGGCCGCGCCGTCGGTGATGCCGGGGGCGTTGCCCGCGGTGACCGTCCCGTCCGACGCGTCGCCGCGGTCCTCGCCGGCCGGGAGCGCGAACGCGGGCTTGAGGCGGGCCAGCGCCTCGGCCGTGGAGTCGCGCCGCGGGCCCTCATCGGTGTCGATGACCGTCTCGCGGCCCTTCGCGTCGCGGACCGTGACCGGGGCCATCTCGTCCGCGAACCGGCCGGCATCGATGGCGTCGATCGCCCGCCGATGGCTCTCGAGGGCGAAGGCGTCCTGGTCCGCGCGGCTGACATGGTCCCTGATCGCGACCCGCTCGGCGTGGGTGCCCATGTGGCAGTTCTCGACGGAGCACCACAGGCCGTCGTGGACGGTTGCGTCCACGAGCTTGGAGTCGCCGAGCCGGAGGCCGAATCTTGCCCCGGGCAGGAGGTAGGGCGCGAGATTCATGGATTCCATGCCGCCGGCGATCGCGACCTCCGCGTCGCCCGCCTTGATCTCGGCCGCGGCGAGCATGATCGCCTTCAGGCCGGAGCCGCAGACGCGGTTGATCGTCGTCGCGGAGGTGGTCTCCGGGAGGCCTGCCCGCAGCGCCGCCTGGCGGGCCGGCGCCTGGCCCGCGCCGGCCTGGAGGACCTGGCCCATGAGGACCTCGTCGATCGCCGTTCCCTCGGGCAGGCCGGCCCGCTCGACGGCGGCCCGGATCGCGATTCCGCCGAGCTCGACGGCAGGGATGGTCGACAGCGCGCCGGCGAACTTGCCGATCGGCGTGCGCGCCGCGCTGACGATGTAGACGTGGCCGTTCGGGCCCGAGGGCGCTGGCTGGGGCATGCCTTCGATGCTACACCGGGTCGCCCGCACTGCCGGCCGGCCCGCCGTCGAAGCGCGGCCGGGAACGTCGCCCAGGCCGCCGCCTGGCCGCTACGCGAGGAGCAGGTTCACGATCGCATCCACCTGGGCCTTCTCCGGCACGACGATCAGCGTGGTGACCATGCCGAACATGCCGCCGGCGCCCTCGACGTGGGGGAGGATGTGGCAATGGAAGGCCCAGACGCCGGGCCGGTCCACGGTGATGAGCGCGTCGAAGCGCTCGCCCGGATTCACGCCGAGCGTGTCGCAGTCATACGCCGCGCTCCCGAGCGGGTGGCCGTCACGGGCAACGATCCGCATCGTGAATCCGTGGCTGTGGAACGGGTGCATCATGACGCCCTCGTTCATGAACCGGACGAGAACCTTCTCGCCCACCGCCGCGAGGATCGGCAACGTGGCCGGGAAGCCGTGGGCGTTGATCGTGAACCCGCCGAGGACATCGTTGGAGACCCAGATGTACTCCCGGTCGTAGGCCACCGGGTTGTCGGCCGGTTGGACGATGAACGCGCCGAGCAGGCCTCGGCCCACCTGGTCCGTCGCGTTGTGATGGGAGTGGTACATCAGCGATCCGGGATTCCTGGCCGTGAACTCGTAGGTGTAGCTCTCGCCGGGCACGATCGGCAGCTGCGTCACGAAGGGCACGCCGTCCTGGAAGAAGTCGTCGAACTCCACGCCATGGAAGTGGACGCTCGTCGTCTCCTTGAGGTTGTTCGTGAAGATCGCCCGGACCCGGTCGCCCTGGTTGACCCGGATCGAGGGCCCCGGGGTCTGCCCGTTGTAGCCGAGCGCGGCCATGGGCGGCTTGATCTCGTCGATCGACTGCTCGATCTCGTCGATCGTGAGCCTGAAGACCTTGACCACGCCATCGACCTCCGGGGTGAGCGGCGCCAGGGCGTCGCTGAGGCCGAGCTGGGGAACCTGCGCGAACGCGGGCTTGAGGCTCAGCTCCGGATAGTTGTCGGCCGCGCCGAGGATCGTCGCGAGCTTCGAAAAGGCGGCCTCGCCGAAGATGCCCTTCAGCGCCGGCGGCAGGTTGCCGAGGTAGCGGCGAACGACGGTTCGCGCCGCCGTGTCGTTCTCCGTCCAGCCCGCCGGGATGTTGGACGGCAGGGCGCTCGCGATGGGCACGGACGGCGCGGGACTGGCTGGCACGGAGCTGCCGGCCGGGGGTGGCGTCGGCGAGGGGCTGCTGCCGGCCAGGGGCCCCAGGGTCCAGCCCGGGGTCGGGGTCGCCGGAGCGCAGGCCGCGAGCGTCCCGACGAGGCCGCCGCCGGTGATCGCAGCGGCACGAAGGAATCCTCGCCGGCTCAGTGCCGATGCCAGCGTTGCCGGCCAGCTCGAGTCCGGGACAGCAGGGTCGTCCTCGGGGGCAAGGTCAGGCTGGGGTGAGGGGGACGCGATCGGGGAGCTCATCGTCAGGCAACTCCAGGCGGACAGCGGAGCGGCCTTCTCCGGCCGCCGGATCATCGCACGATAGGGGTGGCGTGTCGCCGGTCGCAGGGTCCGAGTGGCCGTCCATCAGGGGCCGATCCGCCCATTGATGGCGGCTGCGGCCGCGAGCGGCCGTCCCATGAATCGCGGGGCAGATCAGGAGCGGGTCAGATCGAGGTTCGCGCCAGGACCTCCCGGGCCACGATCTCGCGGTGAACCTGGTTCGTGCCCTCGTAGATCTGGGCACCCTTGGCGTCGCGCATCAGCCGCTCGATCCCCGTCTCGCGCGAGTAGCCGCTCCCGCCGAACAGCTGGACGGCGTCCGTTGCCACCCGCATGGCGGCGTCCGAGGCGGTCCACTTCGCGAGCGACGACCACTCCCCGATCGGCTCGCCGCGGTCCTTCGCCCGCGCTGCCTCATGGGTCAGGGCCCGCGCCGCGGCCACCTCGCGGGCCATCTCGGCGATCGTGAATCGGAGGCCCTGGAGCTCGGCGAGCGGCGCGCCGAACGCGGTCCGCTGCTGGAGGTACGCGGCGGACTGCTCGAGCGCGCTGCGGCCGATCCCGACGCAGGCCGCGGCGATCGAGATCCGGCCCTCCGCCAGGGCCGACAGGGCGATCCGGTAGCCCTGGCCCTCGTCGCCGAGACGCCTCGCCGCCGGGATGTCGGCGCCGTCGAAGATCAGCTCGGCCGCGGGACAGGCCCGGATGCCCATCTTCCGCTCGTGCGCGCCGAACCGGAAGCCGGGCGTCCCCTTCTCCACGAGGAACGCGGTGATGCCCTTGGGACCCTTCGCCGCGTCGATCGTCGCGAACACGAGGTAGCGGTCCGCCTCGGGCGCGTTCGAGATCCAGATCTTCGAGCCGTGGAGCCGGTACGACGCGACATCGGTGGACGGGGCGTCCGCCGCGATCTCGGAGCCGTCCGCCGCGAGCCGGACGGCCCGCGTCCGGAGCGCCGCGGCGTCCGAACCGGCGTGCGGCTCGGTGAGGCAGAACGCCCCGAGCGCCTCGCCGGCGACCATCGGGGCGAGCCAGTCAGTATGCTGGGCCGCCGTCCCGAATGTCACCACGGGGTACTGGCTGAGGACGTGGACCGAGAGCGTCACCGCCGAGGCCATGTCCGCGGCCCCGAGCTCCTCCATGACGAGCGTCCAGCCGAGGTAGGAGAAGCCGGCCCCGCCGACGGACTCCGGGAGCGGCGCACCGGTCAGCCCCAGCTCCCCCATCCGGGTGAAGATCGAGCGGTCGAAGCGCTCCGCCTCGTCCCGCTCGATCGCGGTCGGGGCGACCTCGCGCTGGGCAAACTCGCGGGCCGTGTCGCGGAGGAGGCGCTCCTCGGCGGTCAGGCCTCCGGCGCCCAGGCCGGGTGGCTCGCCAGCTGCCGCCACGCCCTCAGCCCCTCGGGTAGCTGTGGAAGCCGCGGCCCGTCTTCTGGCCGAGATGGCCGGCGGCGACGAGGTCCTCGAGCGCCTTCGGCGGCCGGAAGTGCTCGCCGCCGATGCCCTCGTGGAGCACCTTCATGACGTTGAGGCAGACATCGAGGCCGATGAAGTCGGCCAGCTCGAGCGGGCCCATCGGGTGGTTGAGGCCGACCTTCGCCCCCGTATCGATGTCATCGGCCGTGCCGGTCCCCTCCTCGTACGCCCGCATCGCCTCGGCGAGGAGCGGCATCAGGATCCGGTTGACGATGAAGCCGGGCCGGTCCGCCGAGACGATCAGCTGCTTGCCGAGGTCGTCCGTGAGCTCGCGGATCGCGGCCTCGGTGGCATCGGTCGTCGCGGCGCCCCGGATCAACTCCACGAGCGGCATCACCGGCACGGGGCTGAAGAAGTGCATCCCGACGAACCGCTCGCGACGGGCCGGTGAAACCGCCGAGGCGAGCCGGTCGATCGAGATCGAGCTCGTGTTCGAGGCGAAGATCGTCGATGCCAGGGCGAGGGCATCGAGCTCGCGCCAGAGGGCCTGCTTGACCTCGAGGTCCTCGAACACCGCCTCGACGACGAGGTCAGCGTCGCGAACGTCCGACATGTCCGAGGTCGCCGTCACGCGCCCCAGGATCTGGTCGCGTGTCGTGCCGTCCAGCTTTCCCTTCGCGACCGCACGATCGAGGTTGCCGGCAATCCGATCGCGACCGGCCCGTGCCCTGGCGAGATCCGGCTCGTAGAGCGTGACCTGCTTGCCGATGGCGGCGTGGACCTGGCCGATGCCATGGCCCATGAGCCCGGCGCCGGCGACGAAGATTCGATCGATGGGCATGCGCACAGCCTAGCGCTCGGACGATCAGACGGGCGTGGCCGCGGCCGGTGCCGCTGGCGATGAAGAAGGCGAGGACGGAGACCGAGATCCCGGCGAACGACGGGTCATGAGTCGCGCGTCGGGGTCCGGCGCGCGCTGGATGGGCGCGGTCGCGCCCGAGCCCGGTGCGTCGCTCACGCGCGAAGGCGGTCGAGGAGCCGGTCCGCTGCGGCGAACGGGTCGAGCTCGTGGTCCGCGACCGCCCGGAGGATGTCATCAGACTCCACGCGACGCTCGGGCGCGTGGAGCTCCGCCCGGATCCGCTCCGCGAGGATCGCCCAGACCTGGGCTTCGGCCCGGGCCAGGCGGGCGGTGGCGCCATCGACGCCCCGACCCTTCGCCCGATGCGCGTCGAGCGCCGCGAGAAGCGCGTCGATCCCCTCCCCGCTCGTGGCCGTCGTGACGAGGACGACGGGCTCCTTCGGGCGAGCGCGCGGCGCCGTGTCCGCTGGGGTCGCCGGGGACGTTGCCGTCGCCGGCTCCGAGGCGGCCTGAGCGGGCGCGGTGGCCTCCGCGGCGGAGCCCGCGCCCGGCCCGTGATGCCCCCGCTCGGCCGCGCCGACGCGACCGACGGCGACGAGCATCGCCCGGAGCTGCGAGGCCGTTCGCTGCGCGCCCGGCCGGTCGCCCTTGTTGACGACCACGATGTCCGCGACCTCGAGGAGGCCCGCCTTGATGGCCTGGACCTCGTCGCCCATCTCGGGCGCCTCCAGGACGACTGTCGTGTCCGCCGCGGCGGCGACCTCGACCTCGCTCTGGCCGGTGCCGACCGTCTCGATGAGCACGAGGTCGAAGCCACAGGCGTCGAGGACCGCGGCGGCGGCGGCCGACGTCGAGGCCAGTCCGCCGGCGTGGCCGCGCGACGCCATCGAGCGGATGAAGACGTCGCGGTCCCCGGCATAGGCCTGCATCCGGACCCGGTCGCCGAGGAGCGCGCCGCCCGTGATCGGGCTCGAGGGATCGACGGCGATGACGCCCACGCTCCGGCCGCGTTCGCGGACCGCCGCGATCAGCGCCGAGACGAGGGTGGACTTGCCCGCGCCCGGCGCGCCGGTGATGCCGACGAGATGGGCCGTGCCGGCCTTCGGATAGAGCGTCCGGAGGGCGGTTTCCGCGACCGACGTCCGGTTCTCGACCGCGGTCAGGAGCCGGGCCAGCGCGCGCCGGTCGCCGGCCACCGCGGCCGATGTCAGCTCGGCGGCTCGCGCGGCGGGATCCGGTCGATGCGCCTCGGCGCCCTGCGGCGCCACGTCAGTCGCGGGCGCGGGCGTTGTCGCGCAGGTACGCGGCGACCTCGGCGATTGTCGTCCCGGGGCCGAAGATCTCGGCGACGCCCGCGGCACGGAGCTCGGTCGCATCGACGTCGGGGATGATCCCACCGACCACGACGAGCACGTCGTCGAGGCCGGATTCCTTCAGCAGCCGGCAGACCCGCGGAACGAGCGTCAGGTGGGCCCCGGAGAGGATCGACAGTCCGACGACGTCGACGTCCTCCTGGAGTGCTGCCGTCGCGACCATCTCGGGCGTCTGGCGGAGTCCCGTGTAGACGACCTCGAAGCCCTCATCGCGGAGGCCACGGGCGAGGACCTTCGCGCCGCGATCGTGGCCGTCGAGGCCCGGCTTCGCGATGAGCACCTTGAGTGGTCGGTCGGTCATGCCGCGATTGTAGGTTGCGGGCCGGAGCTCACGCGCCCGGAGCGCGACGGTCCAGGTGGCTGAAGAACTCGGCCCGGGTCCGGTCGCGCGACCGGAACAGCCCCAGGACGGCCGAGGTCGTCATGATCGTGCCCGGCTTCCGGATGCCGCGCATGACGGCGCAGAGGTGGGTCGCCTCGATGACGACGCCCACGCCCTGGGGATTCAGCCGCTCGTTGAGAAATTCGGCGACCTGCTGGGTGAGGCGCTCCTGGACCTGCAGACGCCGTGCATACATCTCGACGATCCGGGGAATCTTCGAGAGGCCCACGACGCGGCCGCGGGGGATGTAGGCAACGGCCGCCGTGCCGAAGAACGGCAGGAGGTGGTGCTCACAGAGCGAGTAGAACGGGATGTCCTTGACCACGACCATCTCCGAGTAGTCGACTTCGAAGATCGCGTCGTTCACGAGCCGCTCGGGATCGACGTGGTAGCCGGCAGTCAGCTCGAGGTACATCCGATGGACGCGGTCCGGGGTGGCGACGAGGCCCTCGCGCGTCGGGTCCTCGCCGATTTCGACGAGGATGTCGCGGACCGCATCCTCGACGCGGCCGTTGTCGTGGTCGCGGGCCATCGACCATGCGCGGGAGCCGTCGATCGGGGCGGCCAGGACCGCGTCGTCGGATTCACCGATCTCGGTCTCGATCTCGGTCACGAGCTCCCGGACGTGGGCGGGCAGCGGATCGCTCATCCGGGCACTCGGTCGGTCATGCGGCGCTCGGTCGCTGATGCGGGCACTCGGTCGGTCATGCGGCGCTCGGTCGTTCATGCGGGCATTCTCGCCCCATCCGGCCCGAACCCGCCCGCGGGGATGGGATCGTGCGGCCGGCCCTCCGCGCCCCGGAGCCAGGCCCGGGCATTCTCGCCGAGCGAGGGCCGGTGGTAGCCGCCCTCCTGGAGGATCACGAGGCGGCGGCCGAGGGCGGCGACCCGGCGCCCGATCTCGTGGTACGCGGCGGTCGTGACGGCGAACGTCCCGATGGGATCCTGGGCGAACGTGTCGAAGCCGAGTGAGACGACGACGATCGAGCCGCTCGTGCCGGCGATCCGGTCCAGGGCCCGGTCGACGGCGTCGAGATAGGCGGCGTCGCCGGTTCCGGCGGGAAGCGGCTGGTTGAAGGTGGCGCCCTCGCCCTCGCCCTCGCCGGTCTCGTCGGCATAGCCGACAAAGAAGGGGTAGAGGTCCGCGGGATCGGCGTGGATCGAGGCGTAGAGAACATCGCCGCGACGCCAGAAGATCTGCTGCGTGCCGTTGCCGTGATGGATGTCGACGTCGAGGATTGCCACCCGCTCGCCGGTGCGCGTCGTGATGTCTTCGGCGGCGATCGCGGCGTTGTTGAAGAAGCAGTACCCGCCGGCCATCGAGCGCCCGGCGTGGTGGCCCGGCGGCCGGCAGAGGCCGTAGGCAGCCGCCTCGCCGGCGAGCACGAGGTCCGCGGTCGTGAGCGCCACGTCCACCGCCCAGCGGGCGGCCTCGGCCGTGCCCGGGACGAGGGGATTGCTCGAGTCGAGGCCCCACCAGCCCGTCCGGCCGCCCACCGCGCGGGGCTCGCGCAGCCGGGCGATGGCGGCCTCACTCATGCCCTCGAACATCGCCCGGACGGGGTATGTGTCCGCGATGAGGGCGGTCCGGCCGAGGTTCTCGCGACGCGCGGCTGCCCACGCCTCGCCCACGAACCGGACGAGGCCCGCATCGTGGACGGCGAGGATCGGCGCCTCGCCGTGTTCCGTCGGCTCGACGAGCTCGGATCCGCCGTCGGCCTCGAGGGCGGCGCGGATTCGCTCCGCGCGCTCGGCGACCTCGTTCGCGGGAACCTGGACGCCGAGATAGGTCTCGTAGGTCACGTCGTGGACGAGGTGGCGCGGCGTGTAGACGACCTTCATCGGCGGCATGGTACTTGGCGCCCGTCCGCCTTCGCGGCCGCGGCGGAGCCCATGAAGCCTCGCGGGCCTCTGCTCCGACTCCGCGGGCCGCCACCCCGGCCGCGCCGGCGACCGGCGACGCTCGTACCATCCGGGGACGATGCCCAGACGGATCCGCGGCCGGCAGCACCGGCGCGTCGACCGATCGGATGCCTTCGAGCGACTGGTCGACCGCGCCCTGGCCTCGATCCCCGCGCCATTCAGCGACGCGCTGGGAGAGGTCGCGATCGTCATCGAGGACGAGCCGACCGACGAACAGCTCGAGGAGAACGACCTCGGTCCCGACGACACGCTCTACGGGTTGTACGAAGGCGTCCCGCGGACCGAGTGGGCCGCAGATTGGGCGATGTCCCCCAACCGGATCACGCTCTTCCAGTTCCCGCTCGAGGACGACTTTCCCGACCCGCATGACCTCGCCGACGAGGTCCGGGTCACCGTGATCCATGAGCTGGCCCACCACCTCGGCATCGACGACGACCGCCTGGACGAGCTCGGGATGACCTGAGGCCGCAGCTCGGCTCGGGCGCTGGCCCGCGTTGCTTCAGAGGTGCCGCGTGTCGTGCGGCTCGCGTGGTCGCGGTGGCGCTCTCGTGGTCGGCGCGCGACACGGCACGGCTGTGGTCGCCGCGCGACACGGCGCTCCCGTGGTCGCCGCGCGACACGGCGCTGCCGTCCGCGCCGCACGACACCGCGCTCCCGTCCGCGCCGCACGACACCGCGCTCCCGTGCGCGCCGGACTGGGGCGGGTCCAGGAAGGCGTGGCAGGCGACCTGCGCGGCGCCGCTTCCGCCCGCGCGCCTTGCTCCCGTCGGCGGTGCGATGGGTATTCCAAGAAGGATTAGCAAACGAGCTGCGCGGCCCCGCGCCGCGCGAGCGAGGCGGTTCGAGGGCATTTCGACGCCCAGATATTCCAACGAGGCGTAGGGCACCGCGATCAACCCGCTCTGCGGCCGGATTCTCGGCTTATGAGCGATCGATAAGCGTTCTTGGAATAGCGGCGGCCGCCACGGGCAAGGGCGGCGCGATGGGAGTGGCGGCGGGCGCTGCTGCGGCGG
>JACPOU010000007.1 GCA_016191345.1 Chloroflexota bacterium | reverse complement strand
GTGAGGCGGTCGCCGCAGAGCTGGGATTCCCCGCCTCGCCGGAGGCCTGATGAGCCCCGCTCATGCTCGTGCACCGATGGGCGGCCCCCGGCGTCGGGTGATGAGCCGGGGTCATCAGGTGACCCGCCAGGCATCGGATCGGTGCGCGACGATGAGCCAGGCTCATGAGCCGGCTCATGAGCCGAGGGTCGCCCGCCGCGGCGCCTGACGAGGCGGGACTTCCCGCCATGACGCTCTCCGGCCTAGGATGGACGATCGTGTCCGGAGACCCTGAGAACCCCTCGGAATTCGCAACGGTCGTCCGCCGCGATTCGGAGACCACGGGCCCCCAGGCAGGGTCCCTCGAGGCTCGAGCCTCGCTGGCGCTCAAGCTCCTGGCGGGCATCAACATCGCCGGCGTCCTGCTCGCGATGATCTCGCCCCTCCTGCCGGTGTCCACCCTGTTGACGGTCGCGTTCAGCGCCGCGGCTGCCGTGCTGGCGGTGCTCTACGTCGTCGAGGCGAGAGCCGTCGACCGTCGCCGGCCGTGGGCGGTGGCAGCCGTGCGTCCGCTGCTCATCCTGCTGGGCGCGTCGGGCATCTCCGCCGTGGTGATCGTGCTGAACGGTGGGACGCTGCGCGTGCCGTTCGACGGCCTGCTCGCGGCGTGGGCCTGGCTCGGTGCCCCCGACCGCACGCTCGTCGCCGGCCGGGTCCGTCGCGCCGCCCCGCTCGTCGGAGCCGCCGGCGCGCTCCTCGCCGCGATGGTGCTGGCGAAGCCGCTCTTCGGCTGGGGCGGGCTCTTCGACGTCCACCGGCCGGACCTCCAGGCATCGTTGGACGTGGAATGCGGCGCGCCCGCCGTCGGTCTGCCGCGAACCATCACGGTGTCGTACGACTGGTCCTGGACGTCGACGAGCCTCTTCCCGAACCAGTCCGACATCGTCGTCATCGGCTGGTCGGGTGCGGACGCAGAGGGGCGTCCGCTGTACGTGATCGACGAGATCCCGGCTTCGGGGGCCGGCATCTACTCCGGTCTCACCGGGTACCCGAGCACCGCGCTGGCCGACCAGGTTGGGGCGGAATCGGAGGCGTCGTTTCGCTGGGCGATCGAGCTCGACGAGCGAGGGTTCGAGCCCGGAGGCATCCGCCTCCAGCTGATGCGCCCGCGGGGGGATCCGCCGGGACCGAATTCGGTGACGTTCGCCGCGTCCTACGTCCACCTCGGGCTCTGGCGAGAGACGACCCATGTGACCTGCTCCTGGTGACGGCATCGAGCGACTTCGCGCCCCCGGACCTCCGCGACCTGGGACTCCCCGCCTCGCCGGAGGCTTGATGAGCCCTGCTCATGCTCGTGCACCGATGGGTGGCCCCCGGCGTCGGGCGATGAGCCAGCGCAATCAGGTGACGCGCCAGGCATCGGATCGGTGCGCGACGATGAGCCAGGTTCATGAAAGCGCCGACCGGTCCCCGGCGCCCACTGTGCGACAATCGAGACTCCCATGACGAGTCACGCCTCTGTCGCCACGCCCGCAACGCCCGCCGCACCCGCCGCGCCTCCGGCGGGCGCCGTCACGCGCCCGGACCTGCGCAACCTGGCGATCGTGGCCCACGTGGACCACGGCAAGACGACGCTCGTCGACGCGCTGCTGCGCCAGACGGGGGCGTTCCGCGCCAACCAGGCGGTGGTGGATCGGGTCCTCGACTCCGGCGACCTCGAGCGTGAGAAGGGGATCACCATCCTCGCCAAGCAGACGACGATCGAGCACGCGGGGATCCACCTCAACATCGTCGACACCCCCGGCCACGCCGATTTCGGCGGGGAGGTGGAGCGCAGCCTGCTCATGGTCGACGCGGTCCTGCTCCTCGTCGACGCGGCCGAGGGCCCGCTGCCGCAGACCCGCTACGTCCTCTCCAAGGCGATGGCACGCCACCTGCCGGTGATCGCCTGCATCAACAAGATCGACCGCTCCGACGCGCGACCGGCCGAGGTCCTCGACGCGATCTACGAGCTCTTCATGGACCTGGGTGCGACCGATGCGCAGATCGAATTCCCGGTCGTCTATACCAACGCCAAGCTCGGGACGGCGACGCGCGACCTTGCCACCCCCGGGACCGATCTCCAGCCGCTCCTCGACCTGCTCGTGGCGGTGACGCCGCCGCCCACCTACCTCCCCGACGTGCCGCTCCAGCTCCTCGTGACCAACCTCTCCGCCAACGACTACGTCGGCCGGATGGCGGTGGGGCGCATCTGGAGCGGGACGGTGCGGCCCGGTCAGCGCGTGACGATCGTCCGCGAGGAGCCGGAGGGCGCCGATGGCTCGGTCGAGCCCGGACGCACGGTGACGCTGACCGGCGGCGTGACCAGCCTCACCACCGCGCGCGGGATCGAGCGGGTCGACATGGCGGAGGCGGGGCCGGGCGACATCGTCGCGCTGGCGGGGATCCCCGAGGTGACGATCGGCGACACGATCACCGACCCGGCGGACCCACGCCCGCTGCCACGCCTCGACGTGGACGCGCCCACGCTGCGGATGACGCTCGGCGTCAACACCTCGCCCCTCTCCGGCAAGGACGGCCGCTACGTGACGAGCCGCCAGATCAAGGCGCGCCTCGACCGCGAGGTGCTCGGCAACGTCTCGATCGAGGTCGAGCCGACCGAGAGCGGCGACACCTTCGAGGTCCGCGGCCGCGGCGAGCTCCAGCTGGCCGTCCTGGTCGAGCAGATGCGCCGCGAGGGGTTCGAGCTCCAGGTGAGCCGGCCGGAGGTGATCCTGCGCACGGTGGACGGGGAGACCCAGGAGCCGTACGAGCGGATCACGGTCGACATCCCGCCGGACTTCATTGGCGAGGTGCAGTCCGCGCTGGCGGGGCGCAAGGCGAGGCTGGAGCAGATGTCGACCGATGCCGACGGCCGCGTCCGCCTC
>JACPOU010000006.1 GCA_016191345.1 Chloroflexota bacterium | reverse complement strand
CGCGGCGGCGGGGCGGCGGGGCGGCCGCCCCTACCCCAGCGCCACCCGGCTCTCCTCGGCCTTGAGGCGCGCGTAGCCCGGCTTCACGACCTCGTTGATGAGGGCGAGGCGCTCGTCGAAGGGCGCGAACGCGGACTTCAGGGCGTTGATGGTCAGCCACTCCATCTCGCCGAGGCCGATCCCGAAGGCCTCGTCGAGCGCCTGGAACTCCGACGAGACCGAGACACCGCTCATCAGCCGGTTGTCTGTGTTGAGCGTGACCCGGAACCGGAGCCGCCGCAGCAGGTCGATCGGGTGCTCAGCGACCGAGCCCGCCGCACCCGAGTGGACGTTCGACGTCGGGCACATCTCGAGTGGGACCCGCCGGTCCCGCACGAACGCCGCGAGCCGCCCGAGGTGCACGGAGCCGTCGGGCGCCACCGTGATGTCATCGACGATCCGGACGCCGTGGCCAAGCCGCTCGGCGCCGCAGAACTGGAGCGCTTCCCAGATGGACGGCAGCCCGAACGACTCGCCGGCGTGGATCGTGATGTGGAAGTTCTCGTGCCGAATCCGGTCGAAGGCCTCGAGGTGGCGGGTGGGCCGGTAGCCGGCCTCGGGTCCCGCGATGTCGAACCCCACGACGCCGGCGTCGCGCCAGCGGATCGCCGCCTCGGCCACCTCCACGGACCGGGCCGCCTGCCGCATCGCCGTCACGAGGACCTTCATCGTGATCGGATGGCCGGCGGCGGCCGCCCGGGCGGCGCCCAGGCGAAACCCCTCCAGGTTGGCCTCGATGACCTCGTCGAGCGTCAGCCCGCGCTCCGTGGAGAGCTCGGGCGCGTAGCGGATCTCCGCATACACGACGCCGTCCGCGGCGAGGTCCTCGGCGCATTCCGCGGCCACGCGCACGACCGCGTCGCGCTCCTGGAGCACCCCGACGGTATGGACGAACGTCTCGAGGTACAGCTCGAGCGACTTCCGATCCGCCCCGCGCCGGATCCAGGCTGCCAGCTCGTCGGGATCCGTGGTCGGGAGGCCCGCATACCCGTACTCACGGGCAAGGTCAACGATCGTGGCCGGGCGGAGCCCACCGTCCAGGTGATCATGGAGCAGCGCCTTGGGCGCGCGATGGATGGTGTCGAGGCTGAGGCTCACGTCGTCCTCTGCTGGCGAATGCGCGGATCGTAACGCGCGCCCGGGCGCGGTCGCGGGCCGTCCATCGGTCATTCGACTGATGCATTCGGTCGTCGGAGCGATATCCTGCACCGCATGTCCCCGACCCGGACGATTCAGTGTCCCGTCATCGTCGGGCGTGACGACGTCCTGGAGCTCCTGGACCACGCGGTGGCAGACGTCGCCCAGGGGCGCGGCCAGACGGTCTTCCTCGCGGGTCAGGCCGGGCTCGGCAAGACCCGCCTGCTCAGGGCGGCGATTCGACGGGCCACGGCCGCGGGGGTCCGCGTCGACGGCGGAGGCGTCGCCCCGCAGGACCTCCAGGTGCCCCTCGCATCGATCCGGGAGTTCATCGCCGGCATCCGCGACCACCCGAACTGGCCCGGGACGCTGCGCGACGATCTCCTCGCCGTCGACGGGAAGCACGACGGGGATTCGCTCGGCAGCCGGCGACTGATGGTCCGGGCGATCTCGGATCGCCTCCTCGAGGCGATCGACCGGCCAACGGTCCTCGTCTTCTCGGACCTCCATTGGACCGACGAGATGAGCCTCGAGGTCATCGGCGAACTCGCCCGTCACGCGAGCGAACGGCCCCTTCTCATCCTCGGCGACTACCGTCCCGACGAGTTCCCGACCGAGGCCCGCGCCCTGCATCGCGAGTGGCGAGCGAGGCTCCTCGGCCAGCGGCATGCCGCAGAGGTACGGCTCCGGCGCCTGACGCTCGAGGAGACGGCCATCGCGACGACGCTCATCCTCGGCGGCGAGCTCCCGGCTCCGAAGGACGTCGTGGCCGCTGTCTACGACCGGACCAACGGGATACCCCTCCACATCGAGGAGCTGCTGGGCGCGCTCAACGACGCGGCGCGGGCCGACGGCCGGCTCATCCGCCAGGCCCACGTCCCCGACACGATCGGTGATGCGGTGCTGGCCCGGCTGGAGCGCCTATCGGACGATGCCCGGACCGTGGTTCGAGCCGGCGCGGTCGTCGGGCGATGCTTCACCCCGGACGTCCTGGCCGGCATGCTCGATCGGTCACTGAGCGACCTCGAGCCCGCGATCCAGGAGCTCGTCGATGCCGCGATCCTCTACCCCTTCGACTACATCGATAGCGGCTACTACGACTTCCGTCACCAGCTGCTGCGTGACGCGATCTACGGCGCAGTGCCGCCGGGCCAGCTGCGGCGCTACCACGCTCGGGCGGCCGAGTTCGTCATGACCCTCGAGGCCTCGAACGTCGTCCACGCCTCCCGCCACTACGAGCGCGCCGGCCTCCGACCACAGGCCTATCGCACGTCGCTGTCGGCCGCCCGCGAGGCCAGCCGGATCTCCGCCCGCCATGAGGCCTTCGAGCTCTACGAGCGGGCGGTGGCCAACATGCCGGCCGACCTGTCGCTCGAAGAGCAGGCAGATCTCTTCGCCTCGCTCGCCGGCGCGGCCAATGCCATCGAACGGAACGAGGAGAGTGTCGCCGCCGCCATCCGTGCACGGGAACTCTACGTCGCGGCCGGGAAGCCGCTCCAGGCTGCCGACATGCTCGGCATGACCGCGACCGGCCCGGCCCGCGATGGGTCCCCGTCGGCGCGCGTGCACGAGCTGAACCTCGCTGTGCTGGCCGAGCTCGACGCGCTCCCGCCGAGCCCGGAAGTGGAGCAGTACCGGGCTCTCTATCTCGCGACGGCAGCGAACGATCACCTGCTGATGTCGGAGTTCGCTGCCGCCCGCGCCAAACTCGAGGCGTCGCGGTCCATCGCGGAGCGAGTCGGCGACCGCGAGCTGATGCTCGAGAACGACATCACGAGGGCCCGTCTCGACATCACCGAGGGCCGCTACGAGACCGGACTCCGGGACGGGCTCAAGGCGGCTCGGGAGGCCCGCGACGCCGGGTACGAATCCGTGGGCGTGACGGGCTACCGAAACCTCGCGATCATGGCCGCCCGGATCATGGATCCGCGGAGCGCCAAGCTGGCGATCGCCGAGGGTCTCGAGTACGCCGACGCCATCGAGCAGTCGCACTGCCGCCAGATGATCGCGACCACGCTCGCGATCATGGAGTGGGCCGCCGGCGCCTGGGACATGGCCGACGAGCGCGCGAGGCAGGAGCTCGTCGACCGCGGCTGCGTCCGGGGAACCGTCGGCTCCCTGGATGCGGTCGGGCTCGTGGCGCTCGGCCGGGGCCGGCTCGAGGAAGCCCGGCGCTGGCTCGACGAATCGCTCGCGACCGGCCACCGCATGGAGGAGGTCCAGTTCATCCTCACTCCTCTGTGGGGCCTGGCCGAGGCAGACCTCCTGGCCGCCGATCCGGAAGCAGCCGTCGCCAGGTGCGACGAAGGCTGGCTGATCGCCTCCAGAGCCGGCGAGCGGGCGCTCCTGATCCCGTTCGTGGTGACCGGGACCCGTGCGCTCTTGGCCGCCAGGCGCCCCGACGAGGCGGAGCGCTGGCTCGCCCGGCTGCGGGCGCACCTGGCCGGCTGGGAACCGATCGCCGGACCGGCATTGGCCCATGCCGATGGCCTCATCCGGCTCGCGGCCGGCACCACCAGCGCCGCCCGCGAGTCGCTGGAACGGGCGGTTCGGGGCTGGGACGAGCGCGAGCGGATCTGGGAGGGGTCATGGGCCCGCCTTGACCTCGCCCAATGCCTGATGCGCGGCAACCGGTTTGCCGACGCGGCCACGCAGCTCCACGACGTCCGCCTGGTCGCGGAACGGCTCGGCAGCCTGCCCCTGCACGCCCGAGCCGAGGAGCTCGCCCGGTCCGCGCACGATCGAGGCCTCCAGGACGAGCCCTGGCGGCCGCTCACCGCCCGGGAATTCGAGGTCGCCAGGGCGATCGCGACCGGGCTCACGAACGGCGAGATCGCGACGGAGCTCGACATCGCCCCGAAGACCGTGAGTGCCCACGTCGAGCACATCCTGGCCAAGCTCGGCGCCACGCGGCGGGCCGAGATCGCGGCCTGGACGGCCTCCATCGCTCGCGGCGCGGGTGCCGGAGCGTCCGATCGGTCCTCGCCCGTGGTCACCGCCCGGCACTAGGGTCCACGCCTCGTCCTGCGGGGTGAACCGGGGATCGGAGATCAGATCAACGCGCCTCCACCAGCGGTCGTGTGCGGCCGCGAAACGGCGACCCCCGGCACTCGGCCGGAGGTCGCCGCAGAGGCTGGTTCCGCAGCTCAGCCGGGGACGTGGAACCCCGGAGAGTTCGACTGGTCGAGGCAGAACGACGCCCCGGGCGCGAAGCCGTTCGGGAAGTGGAAGCCGGGGCCGGGGCCGCCGGGCAGCGCGGCGCCCTCGCCGCCCATGTACTGGCCAACGCCGCCGGCCGGCGGCCAGGAGCCGAGTTCGCCGCCCGTGACGTAATCGCGGACGATGTGCTGGCCGTGGACCACGATGCCGAGGGCATCGAAGTCGGCGCAGGTCGGCTCGCTCGCCGCGACGGGCGCAGACAGGGCCAGGGCGAGCGCGCTCGCGGCGAGGATCCCGGCACCGAGCCGGCGGGGGGACGTTCGGAATGCAGACATCGGAAGCTCCTTTCGAACCTTGGGCCGGTCAGACCTCGACGGTCAGCGCGTAGACCTCGTCGGTCGGGTGCCCGGCGCGCTCGTGAATGCGCATGACCGCTTCGCGCGAGGGCCCGGTCGCCAGGCAGAAGACCTTGCCCGACGTGGGATCGAGCCAGGCCCGCTCGAAGTGGACCCCTTCCTCGGACTCGATCGCGAGGTCGCGGCCATGCGCCTCCTCGAGCTGGCGGGCCGTCACGCCGACAAACCCTGAGTGGACGTCCATGAATTTCGCCATTCGCCGTACCTCGGCTGCATCGGTTGCCCGGCCGGTCCGGGCTTGCTTTCATGGTCCATGTCGAGCTGCCGCGCGCCATCGGTCATCCTGCCGATATCCCCTCGGGATCTCGACCTAAACTTCGGGGCGTGGACACGCAGCGCCCCCTCGTGTGCCCGATCCTCGTCGGCCGCGACGAGCTCCTCGGACTCGCCATGCACTGGCTGTCCGACGCGGCCCGGGGACGCGGTGGCCTCAGGTTCCTCGCCGGCGAGGCGGGCATCGGCAAAACCCGGCTCGTCGGCTCGATCGAGCGCCAGGCGATCGCGTCTGGATTCGCCGCGGTCCGCGGCGGCACCTACCCCGGCGACCTCGAGGTCTCCGGCGCGGTGCTCCTGGACCTCGCCCGGAACCTGCGCCGCCAGGAGCGCTTCGCCGCGACCGGCCGGGCGATCACGGATCGGCTGCTCGAGGCACCCGGCGCGGGAACGGTCGCAGTCTCGGACGAATCGGGCGATGCCCACCGCCGGCGCCGCATCCTCGCCCTGGACCTCGCCGAGCTGCTCGGCTCGCTCAGCGCTCGCGGCCCGATCCTCGTCACCCTCGAGGATCTCCACCAGGCGGACGACCTGACCCTCGCCGTCATCTCGACCCTGGCCCAATCGGCGATGTCGGCCCCGATGGTCGTCCTCGGCACCTACCGGAGCGACGAGCTGTATCCGCGGGTACCGATGCGCGATTGGCGCTCGCTCCTGCTGACAAAGCGCCTCGCCGAGGAGGTCCGCCTGGACCGACTCACGCCCGAGGGCACCGCGACGATGACCTCGGTCCTCCTCGGCCGCCCGGGCGTCGTGCCGAGCACCCTCGCGGCGACGATCCACCAGCGCACGGACGGCATCCCCCTCCATGTCGAGGAGCTCCTCGGGATGCTCACCGCCGGAGGGTCCGCAGCCCTGGAATCCGCGGCCGGGGCTGACGTCCCGGACACCCTCGACGACGCGGGATGTCGGCCGCGCTCATGCTCGCCCGGCACCTCGACGAGTCGATCGAGGTCGGCGAGCGCGCCCAGGCGACGGCGGAGGCCACGGGCGATCTCGCCACGGCGCGCAACGCATCCGTGAGCGTCGGGGCCTGCCTCGTCTTCGCTGGCCGGATGGCCGCGGGGTGGAAGCGGCTCGAGCAAGCAGCGGTTGCCGCCAGGGCGGCGAACGAGGAGGCGGAGGCGGCGCGGGCCTACCGGATGCTCGGTTCGAGCGCCTCGGTCCTTGTCGAGTACGAGCAGGGCGAACGCTGGCTCCGCGAGGGCATCGACTACGCCGAGCGCGTGGAGCTCTGGAGCCATCGCCACTACATGACCGCGCACCTGGCCCACGTTCTGTGGGCGACCGGCCGCTGGGCGGAGGCCGAGGTGGCCGCGGAACGGGCCCTCGCCGACGGACGGGGCGGTGTCACCACGCGGATCACGGCCCTCCACGCCCTCGGGTGCGTGGCGCTCGGCCGTGGCGAGTGGGATCGCGCCCGCGAGCGCCTCGAGGAATCCCTGGCCCTGGGCGATGCGATGCACGAGCTCCAGCGAATCTCGCCGGCCCTCTGGGGCCTCGCCGAGCTCGACCTGCTGACGGGCGCCACGGCCTCCGCGGTCGCGAGGTGCGAGCGAGGCTTCGAGGAGTCCGCACGGGTCGGGGACGCTGCCTACCTCTTCCCCTACCTCGTGACGGGGACGCGGGCCCACCTCGACGCCCGCGATCCCAGCGGGGCCGCGGCCTGGGTTGAGCGGGTGAGCGCCGGCCTTCGACGACGCGACGTGCCGGGCACGCTCGCGGCGATCGATCACGCCGAGGGGCTCCTGGCGCTCGCCAACGGCATGCCGGGCGTCGCCCGGGCGAGCCTTGCGACCGCCGCGGACGCGTGGGCCCGGCGCGGCCGGGCGTGGGATGGCGCGGCGGCCCGGATCGACCTCGCCGAGGCCTTCCAGCGCGGTGGCCGGCCGCGCGACGCCGTCCGGGCGGCCGGCGAGGCTCGACGCGTCGCGGCGGCGCTCCCCTCTCCGCCCCTCCTTGCACGGCTCGACGCCGTCCTCGGCCGCGTCCGGGTGGATCGGCGCGCGGAGGCGCCGTGGGCACCGTTGAGCGCCCGCGAGTTCGAGATCGCGCGGCTGGTCGCGGACGGCGGCACGAACGCGGCGATCGCGGAGGACCTCGGCTTGTCGGCCCGGACCGTGGCCTCGCACGTCGAGCACATCCTCGCGAAGCTGGGCGTCAACCGGCGCGCGGAGATCGCCGCCTGGGCCGCCATGATCGTGGCCCCCGACAAGCCGACGGGGTCGGGCTGAGGAGCGGCTCTACCCGACGAGCCGCTGCCGTGCTGCCGCCACGGCGGCCCGGACCCGCGTCGGGGCCGTCCCGCCGATGAGGTCCGCCGAGGCCAGCGCGGCCTCGATCGTCGCCGCGCGGCGGACCCGCTCGCCCGTCGCGGTGTCGGCCGCGAGACGGGCCGCGGCCGGATCGTCAGCGACGCCGAGCGCAGCGACCACGTCCGCATCCTCGACCGCGTGGAGGCCCAGGCCGCGCTGCTCCGCCGCCGCCACGAGCGCCCCGACGACGTGGTGGGCGCTCCGGAACGGCAGGCCGGCCCGGACGAGCTCGTCGGCGACCGAGGTCGCGGTGATGTAGCCCTCGTCGGCCGCGGCGCGCATGCGATCCGCGTCGATCGCGAGGGTCGCGACGAGCCCGGTCATGGTGCCGAGCGAACCCTCGAACCCCGCGATCGCGCCGACCAGGGGCGGGAGGCCCTCCTGGAGGTCGCGCTGGTAGGCAAGCGGGAGCCCCTTGAGGATCGTCAGGGCGGCCGTGAGGGCGGCGATGGCCCGCGCCGTCTTGCCCCGTACCAGCTCGGCGGGATCCGGGTTCCGCTTGTTCGGCATCATCGAGCTGCCGGTCGAGAAGGCGTCACTCACGCGGACGAACCCGAAGCGCGGGTTCGACCACCACGTGACTTCCTCCGCGAATCGCGACAGGTGGACCATGGCCAGCGCCACGGCCGCGAGGACCTCCACCACGAAGTCCCGGTCGGAGACCGCGTCCATCGAGTTCGCGGTCACGCCCTCGAAGCCCAGCTCCGCGGCGGTCCCCGCGCGATCGAGCGGCCAGCCGGAGCCCGCCAGCGCGCCGGCGCCGAGCGGCGAGACGTTGAGGCGCCGCCGCGCGTCGGCAAGGCGGCCGCGGTCCCGCTCGAGCATCTCGACGTAGGCGAGGAGGTGATGGGCGAGAAGCACTGGCTGCGCGGGCTGGATGTGGGTGGTGCCCGGGAGGATGACGTCGATCTCGCGCTCGGCGAGACCGACGAGGGCCCGCTCCATCGCCACGAGCGCGGCGTCGAGCCGGTCGATCGCCCGCCGGGTCCAGAGCCGGAGGTCCGTGGCGACCTGGTCGTTCCGCGAGCGGCCGGTGTGGAGCGACCGCGCGACGGGCCCGATCCTCGCCTCCAGGGCCGCCTCGAGGTTCATGTGGACGTCCTCGAGGGCGGGGTCCCACTCGATCCGGCCGGATTCGACATCGCCACGAAGGGCCTCGAGGCCGGCGACGAGCGCGGCCACGTCCGTTGCCGGGAGCACGCCCGCGCGGCCGAGCCCGCGGACGTGGGCGATGGAACCCTCGATGTCGTCGAGGGCGAGCGCGACATCGATCTCGATCGAGCGCGTGAAGGCGATGACCCGCGGATCCGTCTCGCCCGAGAATCGACCGCCCCAGCGCTGCATCCGTGCCTCCTCGCAGCGATCCTACCCTGCGCCACGCACGACGGCCGGGCGCCGCCCCTCGTCGGTTGCCGGGAAGCGCTCAGCCGCCCGCGACCGGGCCCGGCTGGACGGGCGATGCCCCGCGCAGCGCGTCCGCGGCCTGCTCCGCGGTGAGGTCCCGCTGCGCCTCGGCCAGCAGCTCGTAGCCGACCATGAACTTCCGGACGTTCGCCCGCAGCAGCGGCGGCAGGAAGTGGGCGTGCAGTTGCCAGGGCTCGGTGTCGTCCTGCTGAAACGGTGCCTGGTGCCAGCCCATCGAGTACGGAAACGAGAGGCCGAAGAGGTTGTCGTAGCGGGTGAGCAGCCGGATGAGGATCTCGGCCAGGGATTCGCGCGCCGGCGAGCCGAGCTCCGGGAGCCGGCTGGCCGGCCGGCGAGGCACGAGGAGGGTCTCGTACGGCCAGGCCGCCCAGAACGGGACCACCACCAGCCAGTCCTCGTTGGCCTCGACGACCCGCGGGCCGTCGGCCTCCTGGGCGACGTAGTCGAGGAGGAGGCGGCGGCCCGTGGTGCCGTGATACCGGCGCTGGGCGGTGTCCTCCTTGACCGCCTCCCGCGGCAGGGCCGAGCCGGCCCAGATCTGCCCGTGCGGATGCGGGTTCGACGCCCCCATCGCCTGGCCCCGGTTCTCGAACACCTGCACCCAGCGATGGCGGGTGCCCAGCTGCTCCGTCTCGGCGGCCCAGACGTCGACCACGCGCCGGACCTCGCCCACCTGCATGCGCGCGAGCGTCTGGTCGTGGCGCGGGCTGAAGCAGAGGACCCGGCAGGCGCCCTCCTCGCCCTCGGCCCGCAGCAGACCCACCTCGACGCGCTCGGTCGAGGTGCCGGGTCGGAGCGCCGAGAAGTCGTTCGTGAAGACGAAGGTCGCGTCGTAGGCCGGGTTGTGATCGCCGTTGGCGCGCACGTTGCCGGGGCAGAGGTAGCACGCCGGGTCGTACGCCGGCGCCTTTTCCTGGCCGGATGGCTCGCGCCGACCCTGCCACGGCCGGTGGGTGCGGCCCGCGGAGACGAGGATCCACTCGTCGGTGAGCGCGTTGTAGCGCCGATGCGGATCCGCCCAGAGGCGCTGGAAGGCTTCGTCTCGATCAATGCCTCCCGCGACGGTCATCGACCCACCAGGTCGAGGCTGCGGTCGGAGCGCACCGGCTCGGACCCGGCCGGGGCGGTCGGGGCCGCATCGACCACGACGAGGTCGCGGGCCTCCCGCCGCAGCGTCTCCTGCGCCTCGGGGTCGAGGCCGCCGTCGGTGATGAGGACGTCTGCCTCGTCGAGCCGTGCAATGGAACTGATGCCGATGACGCCCCACTTCGTGTGGTCCGCGACGACGACCAGGCGCCGGCCGGCCTGGACGAGGGCGCGATTCGTCTCCGCCTCGAGAAGGTTCGGGGTGGTGAAGCCCGAGTGCGGGTCCATGCCGTGCACGCCCATGAAAACAAGGTCCACGTGGATCGTGCGTGGCGCGGCGACGGCAAACTGGCCGACGAGCGCGTCACTCGGCGTGCGGACTCCCCCGGTGACGATGATCGTCTGGCCCGTGTGGCCCACCCGGTAGAGGACGTCGGCCACCGGAAGCGAATTCGTGACCACCGTCAGGCCCTCCCCGTCGACGAGCCGCCGGGCGAGATCGAACGTGGTCGTGCCGGCCGACAGGCGATCGCCATGCCCGGCGTCACGAGCTCCGCGGCGGCACCAGCGATCGCCGCCTTCTCCGCGAGCTGGAGCTCCGACTTGACGACGAAGCCCGGTTCGAAGAGCGAGCTCCCGGACGTTGCGGTGGCACCGTCGTGGACCTCTCGATGAGCCCCTGCTGGTGCAGCAGGTCCAGGTCCCAGCGGGCGGTCATGTCGGAGACCCCGAGATCCCGGGCGAGCTCGCCGACGCGCACGGCACCGTCCTCGCGAATGCGCTCGAGGATGTATGTCTGGCGCTGGCGAGCAAGCACGGCCGGGACCTGTCCTCCGAGGCGCAGCGGGTTGGGCAGGGAAAGACTCGCGCAGGATCGGACAAACGTCAACGTCGCGGCCAGGGCTCGAGCCCGGCCTCGTCTATCGGGTCAGCCGCTGGCCGGACGGCGGCAGCGCGCCCGAGCGGCTCGGCGCCGACATCCTGACGGCCGTCGGCCTCCCGGTGCGCCCGGACGACCCGCGCGCCGTGGCGGCGGAAGGCGACTTCGCGGCCCGGATGTGGGTCCTCGAGGCCGAGTGACGCGGCCCACCTGGGCCGACGGGACGCGAGCGCGTTGGCGTTCACGCGCCGGCGCCAGGCCTCCGGACGAGCCCCGTGCCAGCGGCGGCCTCCACGACGAAGACCCGGGGGATGAGGCCGGTCAGACCGGGGTAGTCGCGCTCGACCGCGTCTCGCAGCGCACCGGACCGGCCGCGCTCGACGAGGTTCACCGTGCAGCCACCGAAGCCGGCGCCCGTCAGGCGCGCGGCGACCACGCCCGGGGTCCGCGACGCGATGCCCACGAGCGCGTCGAGCTCGGGCGAGGACACCTCGAAGCTGTCCCGGAGCGATGCATGCGAGGCCGCGAAGAGCCGGCGGAGCGCCTCGAGATCGCCGGCCTGGAGAGCCGCCTCCGTCTCGATGACCCGGGCGTTCTCGCTGATCACGTGAACGGCCCGCGCGTACGGGATCTCCCCCATCCGCTCCCGGGAGCGTTCGAGCGTCGTGAGATCGACATCGCGAAGTGAGGTGACCGCCGGTTCGCGGGCCGCGACCGCGGCCACCGCAGCCGCACATTCGGCCCGGCGGGCGTTGTACGCGGAGGCCTCGAGCCGGCGCGGGCTGCTGGAGTGGCAGACCACGATCTCGACCTCGGCGGGCAGCGCCACGGGATACCAGTCGAGGGAGCGGCAGTCGAGGCGGAGGGCGTGGCCGGCGCGGCCCATCGTGACCGCGAACTGGTCCATCAGCCCGCACAGCACCCCGACGTACGCGTTCTCGGCCCGCTGCGCCGCCTGGGCGAGGCGCATCGGCTGAAGGGCGGGAGTCTCCCCGCCCGATAGTGCCCACGCGCTGGCAAGCTCGATCGCGGCGGAGGACGACAGACCAGCCCCGGCCGGAATCGTCGAACTGAGGACCCCGCGGAAGCCCCGGAGCGGCACCCCGGCCTCGAGGAGCGCCCAGGCCGTCCCGGCGACGTAGTCGAGCCAGGTCCCGCGGCGCGGCCCGATGGCGTCGAGGTCGAAGGATCCCCGCTCCCCGGTCGCGAGAAGCGACAGCTCAACCCGCCGGTCGTCGGTCGGGATGAAGGCGAGATCGATCGCGAGCGACACCGCCGCGGGCAGGACGAGGCCGTCGTTGTAGTCGGTGTGCTCGCCGATGAGGTTGACGCGCCCAGGCGCCCGGACGAAGCGGAGTGATTCCGGCGCGGTCGCGAACGCCGGGTGGGCCGTCGCGAACGCATCCGCCAGGGCGTCGAGCGAGGGTCCCACCGAGTCGGTCGCGGCTGTCATGGCGCGATGCTACGAGAGTGGCGGGGCGGCATCTTGTCGCGTGGCGTCCCGCATGCGCGTTGGCCCAGCAGGCTAGGCCAAGATCGGTATGATGCCGCGATGATCGCCCGTCCCACCCGCCTCGACTGGCTCGGGCTGCTGGCCCTCGGCTTCATGTGGGGCACGAGCTACGTCTTCATCAAGATCGGCGTCCAGACGCTGCCGACGTTCACGCTCATCGCGGCCCGGCTTGGCATCGGGCTGGCGGTGCTCGTCGCCGTGGTCTACCTGGCCCGCGAGTCGCTGCCGCGCAATCCGCGGATCTACGGCCACCTGGTCGTGATGTCCCTCATCAACATCGTCATCCCGTTTGCACTCATCACGACGGCGGAACGATCCGTGGATTCGGCCCTCGCGGCGATCCTGAACGGGGCGGTCCCGCTCTTCGTCATCGTCTTCGCGGCCCTGTTCCTCCACGACGAGCCCATGACGGTCAACCGACTCGCGGGGCTCCTCATCGGCTATGCCGGCGTCGTCATCCTCGTGAGCCGCGGCCTCGGCGAAGGCACGAGCCAGAGCAGCCTCATGGGCGAACTGGCGCTCCTCGGCTCCACGGCCGCGTACGGGATCGGAGCGGTCTACGCCCGTCGCAACGTCCGCGGCCTGCGGCCGATGATCCCGGCCCTCTTCCAGGTGGCGTTCGCGTTCGTGATGGTCGCGGTCATCGCGCTGCTCTTCGAGCGTCCCTGGACCGTGCGCTGGAACGTCGACGCGATCGGGTCGGTGATCTGGCTCGGCGTCCTGGGTTCCGGGTTCGCCTACCTCGTGAACTTCCGGCTGCTGGCGCGGCTCGGGGCGACGCGGACGTCGCTCGTGGCATACCTCCTGCCCGTGGTCGGGATCATCGCCGGTGCCATCGTGTTCAAGGAAACGGTCGACGCCCGCGTGGTCCTCGGCACGCTCTTCGTGATCGGCGGGGTGGCGCTCGTGAACAGCCGCTTCGGGCAGCGGCGCCTCTTCGGCCGGACGCCGGTGGCGGAGACCCCGAGGCCGGATACGTCGAGCTAGCGGGCGAGGCCCAGGAGGACGGCGCCGATGACGACGAGCGCCGCCGCACCGATCCGGATCAGTGCCTCGCGACCGCCAGCCGATTCGCCGAGGCGAACCGCGCCCCACGCGGCGGCGATCACGATCCCCGATTCGCGGAGGGGCGCGACGGCCGCCAGCGGCGCGAGCGAGTAGGCGAAGAGGACCAGGAGGTACGCGGTCAGGGAGAGGACGCCGGCCACGCCGTCGCGGGTGAGGCTCGTGGGCCGGGCGTTGTCCGGGGGCGCGGCCACGAGGCCCCGGCGCCGCCCCACCCAGACGGCCGTGGCGAGGATCGCCGTGGCGCAGACCGCGAGGACGGCCCCGTACAGCCACGGCTCCATCGTCCGGACGCCGAGGCGGTCCACGGCCGAGTAGGCGGCGATCGTGGCGCCGGTCGCGAGCGCCCAGCCAACCGCGCCCCGGTGCTCCTTCCCGGCGGCCCGGAGCACCCGCCATGGTCGGGCCACGACGAGGATCCCGACCACGAGGCTGGCGACGCCCAGGCCCGCCAACGGCGCGAGCCGCTCGCCGAGGAAGCCCAGCCCGATGACGATCGCGAGGAGCGGCGCGCTGCCGCGTGCGAGCGGGTACACGAGGGACAGGTCACCGCGCCCGTAGGCGGCGGAAAGGCAGATGAAGTAGGCGGCCTCGAGGGACCCCGAGACGACCGCGAGCGCCACCCCCTCCACGGGGAGCGGCGGCCGCCCGGTGGCGAGCCAGGCGACGACGCCGATCGGCACCAGGACGGCAGTCCCGATCGCCTGGAGGCGCACCGCCGTCCGGAGCGGATCGCCGGACGTCTTGAGCAGGACGTTCCAGCCGGCATGGAGCACGGCCGCCACGGCGACGAGGATGAGGGCGGCCGCCGGCACCTACGGCTCCCGACGGACCGGCAGCACGCGGGCGCTCAGCGCCCGAGATCCCGGCGCCGCAGCCCGATCGCCCCGACGATCACCCCGCCGATCGCCAGCACCGCGGAGGCGGCGACCCCGACGGCATCGACGTTGCCGGCCATCGGCTGGCCGAGATGCCGGGTCAGCGAAAGGTCCAGGATCCCGGACGGCAGCTTGAGGATCGCCCCGACGAGGTCGAGCAGGAAGAAGCCGAGCCCGAGGATGAGCGTCACGGGCGCTGCCAGCGATGGGCGAAGGAGCCCGCCCACGGCGAGACCGACCCCGGCAAGCGCCATCGCGTACAGGCCGAGCACGGCCGCCCCGATCAGCGGGTCGCTGGGATCATCGCCTCCGATCGCGAGGCCGGCCACCACGCCGAACGCCATGACGAGGGTCGTCACGAGGATCGCGGCGTGTACCGCGAACCCGCTCCGGAGGCCCCACGCGAGGCGTCCGACCGGCGTCGCCAGGATGACCTCGAGACGCCGCTCACCTTCGTCCGAGGCCCAGCCGCCCACGAACGCCGCACTCGCCAGCCCCAGGATGACGATCCCCTGCTGGAAGAACGCGAGCTGGAGGAATCCCGCCGCGGAGATCAGGTCCGCATCCGGATAGAGCTGGCGGACCATCGCGAGGATCTGGGGGATCCTGCTGAGCTGGGCCACGAACTCGTCCGCCGAGGCCCCGATCATGATCCCGTACAGCCCGAGGATCGCGCCCCAGGCGAGCGCTGCCGGGAGCCGCTCGCCCAGGCCGCGCGTGAACGGCCCGCTGACGAAGAGGCGGAGGCGCGGCAGGCGCAGCCGCCCGCCCGTCGGGACGAGCAGGTCGCGCCGGACGAAGGCCTCGACGCCGGCGACCAGGAGTGCCGCCACGATCGCGCCGAGCGTCGCCATCGCCGGCCAGTCCCAGCGGCCCGCGAGCGGCCGGGGACCGGCGCCGATCTCGAAGTAGGAGAGGCCGCGAATCGCGTCGAACGCGGGAACCATGCCCGAGTACGACGCGACGACGTAGCTCGCGAAGAGGACCACGGCCCCGACGCCGAGCGCAGCCCCGCGACCGAGGAACGGTGCGGCCACGAACGCCGCCGCGCCGGGCACGAGGGCCATCAGCCCCAGCCAGGCGACGTGGCCGGCGGCTGCCGCCACCGAGACCTCGTCGCCGGGCAGCGTCGCGAACGCGGTGATCGAGGCGTAGGTCGCGACGCCGAGCAGCGCCAGCGAGAGGGCGAGCGCCGCGAGGAACCCGAGGAGCTTCTGGATGGCGAGGCGACGACGGACGAGCGGCGTCGACGCGAGGACATCGAGGCTCCCGCGCGCGAGCTCGTTGGCGAGCGTTCCGGACAGGGCCACGACCGACCAGATGCCGAACATGACCGGCAGGATGTTGAAGATCCGCCAGGAAACAAAGCCACCCAGCTTCTCGATCCCGATCGGCGCGCCAAGCATCCCCTGGAAGATCGGCGGCAGCGCCGTGAGCTGGGTCGTGAACAGCAGGCGGGCCTGGGCGCTGTCGAACTGGCTCGCGATCTGGCCGGTCGTGGCCGCGATGATCACGCCGAAGAGGACGCCGATGATGAGCGCCGTCCGGCGGCTGTCGCGGAACGCCTTGCCGAAGACGGAGCCGAGGCCCAGGAGCCGGGCGGCCGCCGTCGGCGCGGTCAGGGTCGCGACCGAGGTCACGATGCGGCGGGCGGGGTCGCCGCGGCAGGCGCCGGGGGCGTGGTGTGCGTGGCGGCGGCCCCGGTGCCGTACTCGGCGAGGAAGACCTCCTCGAGTGACGGCTCGCGACTGACGAAGTCCACGAGATCGCCCTGGGCCGCGAGGCGGACCACCGGCGCGATCGGACCGCTGACGAGCATCCGCAGGGCGCGGCCCTCGACCGCGAGGTGGCTGACACCCGGCACGGCCGCGTACGGCGCCGGATCCGGGGACGTGGCGAATCGCAGCTCCACCTCGTGGGCGGCCAGCTCGCGCAGCGCCTCGACCGTGTCCAGCCGCACGATCCGGCCGTCCCGGATGATCGCGACCCGGTCGCAGGTGCGCTCGACCTCGCTGATGATGTGCGACGAGAGGAAGACCGTCCGCCCCTCCCCCTTGGCCTCGAACAGGATCTCGTTGAACGTCTGCTGGACGAGCGGGTCGAGGCCGGCGGTCGGCTCGTCGAGGATCAGCAGCTCGGGCCGGTGCTGGAGGG
This sequence comes from Chloroflexota bacterium, assembly GCA_016191345.1. GTDB lineage: Bacteria > Chloroflexota > Limnocylindria > Limnocylindrales > CSP1-4 > UBA5189. The sequence goes on along the minus strand of JACPOU010000006.1, from coordinate 43,004 downwards.
CGCAGATGAGCCCGACCTTCTGCTTGTTGCCCTTGGAGTACTCGCGGAACCGGCGCGAGGGGTCCAGCCCCAGGCGCTCGACGAGGGTCGCCGTGTAGCTCTGGTCGAGGCCGCCCCGGAGGTTGGCGAAGAACTCGATGGTCTCCGAGCCGGTCAGCCGGTCGTAGAGCGTGAACTCGCCGGGGAGGTAGCCGATCCGGCGGTGGATCGCGACGGGGTTCGCGGCGGCCTCGATGCCGAAGACCCTGGCCGTCCCCGACGTCGGGCGGATCAGGTCGAGCAGGATCCGGATCGTCGTCGTCTTGCCCGCCCCGTTCGGGCCGAGGAAGCCGAAGACCTCGCCCTCCGCGACGGCGAGGTCGACCTCGGTGATGCCCCGGTGGACGCCGTAGCGCTTGGTGAGCTGTTCGGTCTCGATGACGGCGGGCATCGGGGTCCTTTCGGGAGGCGGCCATTCGGGCCGGGGTGGGGCGCGACCGACCGGCGCGGCCGGCTGGTGCCGGGCGCCTCGACGTCAGACGCCGATCGGGTGCCAGACGGTCTTCATCTCGAGGTAGGCGGCGATCCACTCGGGCCGCTCGGAAGCCCGGTCGTCCAGCCAGTCGAACCGGGCATCGGTCGTGCCCGAGGGACGCCGGACGATTCGCTTGACGCTCTCCGCGGCGAGCAGCTCCGTGTCGCGGCGGGCGGCATCCGGGACGCCCCAGACGTCGATGGCGTCGATGTCCACGTGCGCGGCCATGACCGGCACGAGCTCCTTCCGGAGGCCGGTGATCACGTTCACGACGCCGCCCGGGACGTCGGACGTGGCGAGGACCTCGGCCAGGGTGATCGCAGGGAGCGGCCTCGACTCGGAGGTCAGCACGACGACGGCATTGCCGCTGACGAGCGGCGGCGCGAGGCGCGAGACCAGGCCCAGGAGCGAGCTCGCCTCCGGCGCAACGATCCCGACCACGCCCGTGGCCTCCGGGATCGTGAAGTTGAAGTAGTCCGCGGCGACGGGGTTGGATGAGCCGAGGACCTGGGCGATCTTGTCCGCCCAGCCGGCATACCAGACCCAGCGGTCGATCGCCCGGTCCACCGCGACGCGGGCCCGGTCAACGCGCAGTCCCTCGGCCTGCTGGACCTCGGCCACGAACTGGTCGCGGCGGCCCTCCATGAGCTCGGCGACGCGATAGAGCACCTGGCCGCGGTTCATCGCCGTGCGGTCCGCCCAGCCCGGGAACGCCTTGCGCGCGGCCCGGACGGCATCGCGGAGGTCCTTCCGGGAGCCGCGGCAGGCGTTCGCGACGGGGGTGCCATCGGCCGCGCTCACGAGGTAGGAGCGGCCGCTCTCCGTCCGCGGGAACGCACCGCCGATGTAGAGCTTGTATGTCTTGCGGACCTCGATCCGGGCATCGAGGCTGGTGGCCGGAGTCGTCATTGGACCGATGGTACAGCGCGCTCGAGGGCGGCCATGGTCAGCGGCCTGCGTGTCGGTGCCCCGAGGCCTGGGTGGCCGTCGACCGACGTGGGCGACGCTGGGAGGCGGAAGGTGTTGCCGGCGGCGACGATCGCGATCCCGATCCACAGACCCCACCACGTCAGGGGCAGGCCCAGGATCAGCCACACCAGCTGCGAGTCGAGAACCAGGATCGCCGGGAGTCCGGCAAGCACGCCGTGCCGATAGAGCGACGGCGAGAGGACGATGGAGGCCACCGCCAGGCGGGCCAGCCCATGCGGGCCGCGCGCGCGGAGCGCCCACCCGACCGAGGCGACCCCGATCGCCAGGAAGGCGCCGTACGGGACAACGCGCGGGAGGGCGAAGGTGTACAGGACTGGGAACGCCTGCTCTGTTGCCTGGAAGGCTCGCAGGCCCGCGAACCAGTCCAGCCACGCGCGCACGCCGACGAGCGGCAACGTCACGATACATAAACCGGCTGCGAGTGCGACACCGACTGCGAGCTCGCGCCAGCGCCGCTCGCGCAGCAGCCAGAGTGGCGGGATCGCCGCCTGGACCTTGAGCAGCGGGCCCAGAACGAGCCAGCGCCCGGCCCGGAAACCCGCGGCGAGCAGAACGAGTGCCGGGACGGCCACGTTGCCGGCCCAGAGGCCCTCGAAGAACGGTGGCCAGAGGATGAGGACCACGACCCACACGCCCCGTACACCGAGCATGTGCAGTGCAGCCACGCCCGCCGCGAGGGAGCCAGCGACCCAGAGGGTCGAGCTGACCCCTGACGGCAGGCCGGCCAGCGCACCGAACAGCGGCAGCACCACCGGCGGATAGAGGAACGGATACGCGGACTGGTCGGCGAGGAGAGCCGGGAGCGGGGCCAGCGTATAGGGCTGGAGCCCGCTGGCGAACCGCTCGCCCGCCAGCAGGTACAGGCGCAAGTCCCGAAGGCTGTCGCCGCGTTTCACGACGCCGAGATCAAAGAGCACGAACAGCGCGATCACGGCGAGGATCAGGACGGACATCCCCGGTGCGCTGACTTCGCCCCTCGACGCGAGCAGGGCGGCGAGCCCGCCGACGATGATGGCCGCCGCGAGCACGAGCCATGCCGTCCGGATCCGGGCCGGCACGTCCTCAGGGCTTACCCCGAATCGGATGACGAGCGCAAGGACGACGAGCGCGATCGCGATCCCGGCGACGACCATGAACGTGCGCCCAAGGCGATCGGGCAGAAGCCGGACGGTCCAGAAGACGAGAAGGGCCCAGCTGGTGGCGCCCAGCCAGGCGAGGGACGTGTGATCGACATCCAGCGTCCGGACCGGCCCGGTGACGGTGAGGAGACCAGCCAGCGCGATCGAGGCGGCCAATCCGTCCCGCAGCAACATCAGGCCCGTTCGTCGCGGATTGATGGGGCGCCCCGGCCGCCTAGCGATCCTCGAGCCGGACGTAGGCGTGCAGGCCGTGCATCCCGCCCTCGCGTCCGAAGCCCGACTCCTTGTAGCCGCCGAACGGCGAGGTCGGGTCGAAGCGGTTGAACGTGTTGGCCCAGACGACGCCCGCCTTCAGCTTCCGGACCATCGACAGGATCCGGCTCCCCTTCTCCGTCCAGACACCCGCGGAAAGGCCGTACGGCGTGTTGTTCGCCTTCTCGATCGCCTCGTCCGGCGTCCGGAACGTGAGGACCGACAGGACCGGCCCGAAGATCTCCTCCCGCGCGATCCGGTGGCTCTGGGCCACGTTCGTGAAGAGGGTCGGCCGGAAGAAGTAGCCACGCTCCGGCAGGTCGCACGGCGGCTGGTAGAGCTCCGCCCCCTCGGCCACGCCCGCGGCCACGAGCTCGGTGATCTTCTCGAGCTGCTGGCGCGAGTTGATCGCGCCGACGTCCGTGTTCTTGTCGAGCGGATCGCCCACCCGGATCGTGGCGAGCCGGTCCTTGAGCTTCTCGATGAGCGGCTCGACGATCGATTCCTGGGCCAGCAGCCGCGAGCCCGCGCAGCAGACCTCGCCCTGGTTGAAATAGATGCCGTTGACGATGCCCTCGACCGCCTGATCCAGCGCGGCGTCCTCGAAGACGATGTTCGCGGCCTTGCCGCCGAGCTCCAGGGTGATCGCCTTGTCCGTGCCCGCGGTCGCCTTGTGGATGAGCTTCCCGACGGCCGTCGAGCCGGTGAACGCGACCTTGTCCACGCCGGGACTCGAGACGAGATGCATCCCGATCTCGGCCGGTCCGGGGACGATGTTCACGACGCCCGGCGGCAGGTCCGCCTGGCGGCAGATCTCGGCGAAGAGGAGTGCGCTCAGCGGCGTCGTGGACGCCGGCTTCAGGACGACCGTGTTGCCCGCGGCAAGGGCCGGGGCGATCTTCCAGCTGAGCATGAGGAGGGGAAAGTTCCACGGGATCACCTGGGCGGCGACGCCCAGTGGCCGCGCGTACCGGCCGGGGAAGGCGTACTCGAGCTTGTCCGCCCAGCCCGCGTAGTACCAGAAGTGAGCCGCGGCGAGCGGCACGTCCACGTCCCGTGATTCCTTGATCGGCTTGCCGGAATCCATCGTCTCGAGGACGGCGAGCTCGCGGCTCCGCTCCTGCATGATCCGGGCGATCCGGAAGAGGTACTTCGCCCGCTCGCGGCCGGGAAGGCTGCCCCAGCGGGTTCGCTGGGCGCGGCGCGCGGCCCGGATCGCGCGGTCAACGTCGGCCGTCGTCGCGCGCGACACCTCGGCGATCGTCTCCTCGGTCGCGGGATTGACGGTCGCGAACGTCCGGCCGTCGGACGAGGCAACTTCCTTGCCGTCGATGAACAGGCCGAAGCGGTCCTTGATCGTCACGATGTCGCGCGCTTCCGGGGCCGGGGCGTACTCCCATGGGATCGCCTGCCCGTCGCCGAGTCCCCAGCCGGCGGGTCCTCGATCGCCGGACCAGGGCCGGACCTTCGTCGAATCGGTCGTCACGTCGGGCATCATACCCGGGATGCCCCCCGATTCCGTGCTCCGCGACGGGGACCTCGTGTTCGAGCACGGCGTCTCTTCGCTGACTTGGCGACTCCGAACCTCGTGTCCCGCGCAACGGAGCAGCGTCGCGAGCGAGCCCCTCACGCCGCCGTGCGATGGCCCGCCTCGGCGTCGCGACGGCCTGCGTGGGTGTCGCCTCCCGGCAGCAGTCGTCGTCAACCCGATCAGGCGATCGGGCGATGGCAGCCGACGGCAGTCCCGCCTGGCGTCGCGCCCTGGCATCGGTCATGATTTCAGTTGCAGCTTAACTAAGTCGCGCCTACAGTAGAGAAATCATGGAAGCCACACTCCGGGCCATCGTCGAACCGCGGCGGCGTCAGATCCTGGCGATGGTCCGCACGAACGAGCTCTCTGCGGGTGAGATCGCGGCGCGCTTCGACGTCACCTGGCCGGCGATCTCCCAGCACTTGAGTGTCCTCCGGGGTGCCGGCCTGGTGAGCGAGCGCCGATCCGGCACGCGGCGCCTGTATCGGGCACGACCTGAAGGACTCGAGGAGTTGCGGGCCTTCCTCGAAAGCTTCTGGGACGAGCGCCTGGCGGCGCTCAAGCGCGAGGCGGAACGCCTCGAGGAGAAGAGCGATGGCGTCGACCGCTGAAGGGAACGCAGTCGTCCGCGAGGTCGTGATCGCAGCGTCGCCGGAAACCATCTGGCAGTTCCTCATCGATCCGGCCAGGGTCGTGCGCTGGATGGGCGTCACCGCCAGTCTTGATCCACGGGCCGGCGGTCGATACCGGGTCGAGGTCGTACCAGGCGACATCGCGGTCGGCGAGTTCGTCGAGGTCGATCGGCCCCATCGTTTGGTCCACACCTGGGGCTGGAAGCGCCAGTCCGGTTCCGTGCCGCCCGGGTCGACGACGGTCGCGTTCGACCTGATCCCGTGCGATGAGGGCATGCTCGTGAGGGTGACGCACAGTGATCTCCCCGTACCAACTGCGGCAGAGAGGCATCGCCGCGGCTGGGAGCACTATCTCCCGCGGCTGGCGGTGGTAGCTGCCGGCGCCGATCCGGGGGTCGATCCCTGGATTGAGCGGCCCGAGCTGTGAGCGTCGACGAGGTGTTCGCGAAGGTTGCCGAGGATCTTCTTGGCCGTGACGCCACCGTGGAGCGTGGGCGCATGCTGCACGCGCCCAGCCTGAGGACCGCGGGCCGCTGCTTCGCATTTGCGGCGACCGCTGACCTGGTCGTGAAGCTGCCCGCGATGCGCGTCACTGAGCTGATCGCGTCCGGCGCAGGCCGGCCATGCGAGATCCGGCGTGGCGCACCGATGCGCGAGTGGGTCCGCCTTTCGCCGACCGATCCGCGCGCATGCGCGAGCTACATCAGCGAGGCCCGCGACTTCGCCGAGCAGAAAGGTTGACAGGAGATGGCGAGCACCGTCGTGACCCCGAGCCCCGGATTCATCTCGATCGCCGTCCAGGACGCACAGAGATCCGCCAGCTTCTACGAGTCCTACCTCGGCGCCGTGCGCGACACGTTCGACTTTGGCCCGGATGCCGCGGTGTTCGTGGGCTGGCCCACGTTCGCCCTGTCGTCAGCGCGACGCCCGGATCTGCCCGTGCCGTCTCCCGAAACGACGAGCATCCAGTTGTGGTGGCGCGCCAGCGACGCCAAGGCTCTCTACGAGCGGGCGGTGGCGGACGGCGTTCCGATCCTCGCTGAACCGTTTGATGGGCCCTTCGGACGGACCTTCGCGATGGCAGATCCGGACGGCTACCGGATCACCATCTACGAGCGGGATCAGCCGTTGTTCTGGCCGCCTCGGCGGGGCTGATTTCATCGACCCAAGCGGCCGACCGCCAGAGTTCGTCGATCGTCGTCGCCCGCATCGTGGCGGGTGGAGACGGGTCCTGCCTCGGCGTTCGGGGCGCCGGCAGCGCCAGCGGAAGCGCTCGTGACGACCAGGTCGGCCATCCGCGTGACCGCGTCCGCCGAGCCGTGACCCGGAAGGTTGGCCGAGGCCGCGCCCCGGCTACCGGATCGTGCTCGCGAGCGCGATGCCGTCGATGAGGTAGGTGCCGGTCGGGCCGGAGACCACGAGGTCGAACGTCCGGCCGCCCATGTACGGCAGCCGCTCGAGGCTCGCGACGGTCGAGCCGCCCACGGCATCGCCGATCGCGAGGTCGCCGAGTCGCCGCCCGTCGGCCAGCGGGTGGCCGGGCGACGCGGTCACCGTTCGGCCGTCCGCCAGGACGAGGTGGACGACTTCGTGGTTCGCCGGGGCGGGCATCGAGCCGATCGCGAGGACCGTGCCGGAGATGCGGCGACCGGCGGCATCGAGCGTCCAGATCGCGTCGCCGATGCGGACGTCCTCGATGGCGATGGAGCCGCCGGGCGCCTCGATCCGCATGCCGCGGGCCAGGCAGATCGGACAGATGGGCTCATCCGCCTGGGCCTGCTGGTCCACCGTGATCCGGCCGTCGACCCCGATCGTCCCGCCGGTCCGGGTGCCCTTGTCACCGGCGGCGGCCGGCTGCGCCAGGTAGTCGAAACGGTAGCGGTCGTTGCCCACCGGCTCGAGGGCGATCGCGTTGAGGACCTTCCACTGCTGGTAGACGGCGACCTTCTGCGCGTCGGTGAAGGGGCCCCTCGGGTCGAGGCCCTGCCTGGCCGTGATCGCGGCGAACGCCTCGGCGTCGGCGGTGACCTCGGCCCAGCGCGCCTTCGCCTGATCGATCTCCTCGCCGCGTCGCAGCGGGTAGAAGTCGGGGTCGCAGTACCAGAGCGGCCCATTCGCGTCGATGAGGTCCAGCTTCAGCTCGGCGAGGGTCTGCGCCGGGCCGAGCGTGGGGCTGGGGCTGGGGCTCGAGGTCGGGGTCGGCGTCCGGCCGCCGCCACAGGCAGCCGCGAGGATGGCCACGGCGAAAGCGAGGGCCATGAGGCGGTTCATGGGCGCGGGACGCCGCACGGTTCCGGCCGGTTCCGCCGCCCCGGTGCGCTCGCGCACCCGCGCCTCAGTCGAGCGTGAAGTGGTCCGGCCCCTGGTAGGCGCCCGTGCGCTCCTTCTCGATCTGCATCAGGACGTCGTTGAGGAGGCTCGAGGCGCCGAAGCGGAAACGGTCCGGCGTCATCCATCGAGGCCCGAGGGTCTCGTACAGGACGACGAGGTACTGGATGGCCTCCTTCGAGGTCCGGATCCCGCCGGCCGGCTTCATGCCGACCCATCGCCCGGTCGCCTTCTCGAAGTCGCGGATCGCCTCGAGCATGACGAGCGTGACCGGCAGCGTCGCGGCCGGGACGACCTTGCCGGTCGAGGTCTTGATGAAGTCGGCTCCCGCGGCCATGGCGAGGATCGAGGCCCGCCGGACGTTGTCGTACGTCTCGAGCTCGCCGGTTTCGAGGATGACCTTGAGGTGTGCTTCGCGGCAGGCCTCCTTGACCTCGACGATCTCGTCGAAGACCGTCCCGTAGTCGCCGGCCAGGAACGCGCCCCGGTCGATGACCATGTCGATCTCGTCCGCGCCGGCCTCGACCGCGGCCCGTGTCTCGGCGAGCTTGATGTCGCGGAACGTCTGGCCCGATGGGAAGCCGGTGGCAACGCTCGCAACCTTGACCGTCGAGCCCTTGAGCGCGTCCTTCGCCTCGGCGATGAGCGCGGGATAGACGCAGATCGCGGCGACGGACGGGATCGTGGGGTCGCCCGGCTGGGGTGTCATCGCCTTCTGGCACAGGGCCCGGATCTTGCCGGGCGTGTCCTTCCCTTCGAGGGTCGTCAGATCCATCATCCGGATCGCGAGATCGAGGGCCCAGAGCTTGGAGGCCTTCTTGATCGAGCGCTTCTTCAGCCCGTCGACGCGCTGCTCCACCCCGACCTGGTCGACCGCGGTGAGCCGCCCGAGGACGGACCCGAGCGGCCCGGGTCGCCCGCCGGCCCAGGCACGGACGAGCTCGCTGGCGCGCTCGCGGCTGAGGGTGTCGGGTCGATGGGCGGTGGCCATGGGAGGCTGAGGATAGCGCTGATCCCCGGGCCGGTTGACGGCGCCGGCGGCGGCTACTCCCCGTGGCGCGTCCGCGGCATCCGCGGCAGGGTCCGCTTCCCGGCGACGAGGAAGTGGCTGAACCAGTCGCGGACCTGGACGAGGTTCTCGACCCGGCGGAACGGCGTGCCGGAGCGCGTCAGCTCGTGCGACTCGCCCGGCACCCGCATCATCCGCACCGGCCGCCGATGCCGCCGCAGGACGGCGAAGAGCGCCTCCGCCTGGCCGATCGTCGTCCGCAGGTCCTGCTCGCTGTGCTGGATGAGGAGCGGCGTCCGGATGTTCGCCGCATGGGTGAGCGGCGACTGGGCCCGGAACAGCTCCGGCTGCTCCCACGTGTAGGCCCCGAACTCGTACTTCGGCCAGTCCGTGCCGGTGAGGTCGCCGGTGAGCATCAGCATCTGGAGGTCGTTGACGGAGCGACAGGTGATCGCGGTCGCGAAGCGATGGTCGTGGGCCACGATCCAGCTCGTCAGGTACCCGCCGTACGAGCCACCCGTCACGCCGAGCCGCGTCGGATCCGCCAGCCCGTCGGCCACCGCGGCATCGACGTGGGCGAGCACGTCGCGCATCGGACCGGGGCCCCAGTCGGCGAGGTTCGCCTCGTTGAAGTCGCGGCCGTAGCCCTCGGAGCCCCGCGGGTTGGTGGACAGCACGGACATCCCCGACGCCGCGAGGAGCTGGAACTCCCACATCAGCGACCAGCCGTAGAGCGTGTGGGGGCCGCCGTGGATCTGGAGGATCGTCGGCCGGGGCCCGTCGCCGGCCGGAATGAGCCAGCCCTGGATGCGCCGGCCCTCGACCTCGACCCAGCGCTCGACCGCGGGGCGCAGCTCGACCTCGGCCGCGACCGCCTCGTTGAACGCGGTCGCGGGCGCGAGCCCGAGGCCGCCGCGAGCCGACGGCACCCGTCCGCCGGCCGTCAGCCGCCCGAGATGGACCTCCGGCAGCTCCGTCGGGGTCGATCGCACCGCGGCGATGCGCAGCCCGTCGCGGCCCATGTCGGCCGCTGCGACTGAGCTGAGGTAGTGGCGGTCCTCGGTCAGGCGCTCCAGCGCCGCGCTGCCGAGCTTGATCCGCCAGAGCTCCATGGCACCCTCGATCGGGGCGAGGAACAGGACCGCGGTGCCGTCGGGCGTCGGGATGAGCCTGGGGTCCTCCCCGATCGTCGTGTCGCTGTTCATCGAGGAGCCGGGCATGATGTCGTGGACGGCCGAGACGACCCGGCCGGTCGCCGCCTCGGAGCCGTCGGCCCGGAACCGCCAGATGTCGGAGCGGTAGAAGACGTGCGGCAGGTCGCCGCCGAGAGCCACGATCTCGTCGCCGCCGGGCAGCCACGCCGGCGCGAAGAACAACCCTTCCGGGTGCTCGGCGATCGGCGTGACGGCCCCGCTCGCCACCTCCACGGCCACGATCCTTGCCACCGACAGCAGGTCGTCATCCCGGCTTCGACCCGTGATCGCGGCGATCCGCGTGCCGTCCGGCGACCAGGCGGGCGATACCGCGCCCGCGGGGAGGTTCGTGAGGCGGCGCGCGGCGCCCGTCGCGACGTCGACGACCCACAGCTGCGGCGTCTGGCCGAAGGTGACGCCCGCGCCGTTGTACTCGAAGCCGAGCTTGTCGAAGAACCAGTAGTCGCTGGGCGGCGGCTTCCCGGGAATTGCCTCGGGCAGGCGGCGGCGTGCCCGGTCGTCCGCCGCCCGGTCGGCGGCCCGGGAGCTCGAGATCACGGCAAGCTGCCGGCCGTCGGGCGACCACGCGAACTCGCGAACGCCGCGCGGGAGGTCCGTCAGCCTGCGCGCCTCGCCGGGACGGTCCAGGGGCAGGAGATGAACCTGGACCTGGTCCTCGCGGTCCTTCGGGGCGCCGGGCTCCTCCTCCACGGCCGTCCGGCGGTCGCTGAGGAACGCGAGCATCGTGCCGTCCGGCGAGAAGCGCGCCGCCGAGTCGTGCCGGCCCGCGCTCGTCAGGCGCTCCGGCGCCCCGTCCGCCGACCCATCGCCGGCAAGCGCGACGCGCCAGAGCGACGTGCGATAGCCGTCGTGGCCCGGGGCGACGTGCTGGACGGTGCAGACAAGGGACCGCCCATCCGGCGCGAGCCGCGGATCCGTGGGAATCCGCATCCGGTAGAGGTCCTCGGGGCGCGGGGCACGCCGGGCGGCCTCCGAGGCGGCGGGGGGCGAGGCGCGGGGGGCGGCGTCGGGCACGGTGGTCTCCGGCTTGGCGATACTCGCGGGTGATGCCGATCCGGCTGGTGCGGGGCCGGGAGCAGCGACGCTCGCGAGTGTAGCGACTACCATCGCCGGGCGATGACCGACCAGCTCTCGCTGCGGCTCGACGCGGCCCTGCCGAACCCGCCGGCAACACTGCGCCCGATGCTGGCCCGGCTCCTCCCCGAGGCGTTCGATTCGACCGACTACCTGTTCGAGCCGTCATGGGGCGGGCGGCGCGTGCTCGCGGTCGTCGGTCCCGCGGCGGATCCGGGGGGCGGCGCGGTCGCCTTCCTCGACGAGCACGGCGTGCCGCTGCCCTCGATTCCCGCGGAGCTGGAGGGCCTCGGCGTGCGGGTCGCGGCCAGGTCCGCCGTCCTCGATGGTGAGCTCGTCGTCGTCGATGCCAGCGGGCGGGCGAATGCCGCCGAGCTCGCGCGGCGGCTCGCCGGCGAGCCGGGCCGGCCCGTGGCCTTCCTCGCCTTCGACCTCCTCGACCTCGACGGCCGCGCGCTCCTGTCCGTTCCGCTGGAGCGACGCCGCGACCAGCTCCGGCGCGTCCTGCGCCCGGGCGACGAGGTCCTCGCCGTGCCGGCGATCCCCGGCGACGGCCGGGCCCTGTTCGAAGCTGTGGCGGCCCAGGGCCTTTCCGGCATCCTCGCCCGCCAGCGCCAGAGCCCGTACCTGCCCGGCGTCCGGAGCCGCCTCTGGCGGTTCATCCCGGTGAAGCGGTCGAAGGCGGCGGCGCGCGAGGGCAGGATCGATGCCGCACATGCGGCAGGACTGGCCGCCAATGCCCCGGTGCTCGCCCTGATCCGGCGACTTCCGCTTGGGCTGGACGAGCCGGTGGCCGGCGGACGCGAGTCCGCGCCGTCGGACGCCTCGTCCTAGTCGGCCGGCTGCAGGACCGCCTGGAGGATCTTCCGCGGACCGGGCCGCTGGCCGTACAGGATCACGCCCGCCGCGTAGATCCGGATCGCGAGGGCGGCCACGCCCACGATGGCGAGGACGAGCAGCCCGTACGCGAGCGCGAGCTCCCACGGCTGGACGCGCCCGACCGCGAGCCTCGTGAACATCACGAACGGGCTCCAGAACGGCACGAACGACGAGACCCGGATGAACCAGCTGAGGCCACCCGAGAGCGCCAGCACCGCCTGCAGGTAGCCGGAGATGCCGAGAAGGCTCATCGGCAGGGCGATGACCTGGAGGTCCTCGACTCGGCTGACGAGTGAGCCGGCGGCCGCGTAGACGAGCGCGTACAGCGTGAAGCCGAGGACGAAGAACAGTCCGTACGCGACGAACAGCGACGGGGCGATCCCGTTCAGCGGCGCGCTGATCCCCGACCCCAGCCCGAGGGCGGACGCCACCGGCTGCTGGAGGCCGAGGGCGAGCATCGCGGGCAGGAGGATCGCGACGTACTGGACGAGGCCCGCGAGCCCGATGCCGACGACCTTGCCGAGGACGAGCTGCCGGGGCGACGCTGCGCTGATCAGCAGCTCCATGACCCGGGTCTCCTTCTCGACGGCGACCCCGGCCGCGACCCACATCCCGTAGATCACGATCGTCAGGAAGAGGACGACGACGAGGACCGTCCCGAGCAGCTGCCGGCTCGCGATCTCGGAGGCACCGAGCGGGACACCGCCCGCGTTCGGGCCCGCCCCGGCGACGACGTCGAGGACCGGCAGGAGGAACTCCGGGCCGCCCTCCGTCTGGTTGGCTGCCGTCCACTCGAGGATGGCCACGGCGAGCGTCCCGACGTTCACGAACTGCGCCCGGTCGGAGCCGATCCCCTGCCCGGTGACGAGCGTGAAGTGGAGCCGGCCGGTGGATTCGCGGGTCGCGAGGAGCGCCCCGTCGTAGCGGCCCTCGTCGACGCCGGCCTGCGCGTCGGCCTCGGTGTCCACGGTCGTGAAGACGAAGGTATCCGCCCCGGCGCCGCTCGCGGTGACGAGGACGCCCTTCATGATCGCCGCCGAGCGTGCCGCCAGTTGCGGATCGTCGGCAACGACCGCGATCGTGGTCGTCGTGCCGCGGTCCACGAGCCGGACGATGACCGGCATGAAGGCGACGAACGCGGCGAGGAGCGCGAGGAGGACGGTCGACGCGAAGAACGGCCGGCTTCTGACGCGCTCGACGAACTCGCGCCGGGCGATGATCCCGGCGTTCGGCAGGAGCGGATCGGGTCGGCGGCTCATGCCGCTCGCTCAGGGATCGGGTCGCCGGCCTCGACGGGCGCGGTGTCCACCGACACCGGCCGGCCGACCAGCTCGATGAAGACCTCCTCGAGACTCGGGTCGGCGACCTCGAAGTGCCGGACTCGGGCGCCCTTCGCGACGGCGAGGGCGAGGATCGCGTCGGGCTCGGCGTCCGGCTCCAGTTCCAGCTCGGAGCGCTCGATGCCCGGCCGCAGGACCCGGACGCCCGGCAGCCCGCGAAGCCACTCGAGGCGGTGGTCGCCCTCGACCGAGATGATCACGCTCTGGCGGCCGGTGGAGCGCTTGACGTCCCGCAGCGAGCCGGTGATGACGAGGCGCCCGCGGTCGACGATCGCGACCGATTCGCACATCGCCTCGACCGTCTCCATCTGGTGGGTCGAGAGGACGATCGTCTTGCCGCGATCGCGGAGCTCGAGGATCGCCTCGCGGAGGAGGACGACGTTGACCGGGTCGAGGCCCGTGAACGGCTCGTCCATGAGCAGCACCTCGGGGTCGTGGAGGACGGCCGCGAGGAACTGGATCTTCTGCTGGTTGCCCTTCGAGAGCTCGTCGGCTCGGCGCGACGCGAAATCAGGGACGCGCAGGCGCTCCAGCCACTCGAGCGTCGTCCGCCGCGCGCGGTCCGCCGGCACGCCCTGGAGGCGAGCGAAGAAGACGAGCTGGTCGAGGACGGTCATCTTGGCGTACAGGCCGCGCTCCTCGGGGAGGTAGCCCCACGTCGCGCGCGGCAGCCGGCGGTGGTCCGTGCCGCCCCAGCTGATCGTGCCGGCATCGGCGCGGAGGACCCCGAGCGCGATCCGCATCGTCGTCGTCTTGCCCGCCCCGTTCGCGCCGAGGAACCCGAAGACGTGCCCGGCCGGAATGTCGAGGGAGAGCCCGTCGAGCGCCTGGATGCGGCCGAAGCGCTTGCTCAGGCTGTCGATGACGAGTGACATTGCGGCCGAGGATAGCCCGGGATCCCGGCGAGCGCCGTGGCCCGATCGTCCGGGCTCAGGCCACCCGGACCGTCCGGCCTCAGGCCACCCAGGCCGTTCGGCGCCCGAACCGGACCAGTTCGGCGACGACTGCCGGCAGCAGGGCCACGACCGCCACGAGGAGCCACTCCCCGAGGTCCAGGGGTGACGCCCGAAACGCCTCGCTGACCCCCGGGATGAACGGGATGAGGACCTGGATCGCAATGACCGCCAACCCGCCGGCGAGCAGGACCCGATTCGGACCCACCCGCAGCACCGGGATCCGGAGGCTCCGGTTCGCGTACGCGCGGACGACCTGCCCGCACACGAGCGCCGTGTACGCGATCCAGCGAGTGTGCTCCGGGGTGCCCGGTTGCGTCTGCATCAGCCACAGCGCGGCGGCGGCGGAGAAGGCCCCGGCGAGCACGATCCGGACGAGGATCGCGGCGGGGAGCAGGGGTGCCCCGACCCGCCGGGGCGGGCGGGCCATGACGTCGGGCTCGGCAGGCTCGCGCTCGAAGGCGATGGACGTCGACGAATCGATGAACAGCTCCATCCACAGGATCTGGATCGGGAGGAGCGGCTGGCCGTAGCCCGCAATCGTGGCGATGAGGATGAAGCCGAGGAACGCGACGTGGGTCGAGACGAGGAAGACGAGGCCCTTCTGGATGTTGTCGACGAGCCGCCGCCCCTCACGCAGCCCGTAGATGAGCGTCGCGAACGAGTCGTCGCCGAGGACGAGGTCGGCGGCTTCGCGAGCCACCGCGGTGCCGCTGCCCATCGCGACGGCCACGTCTGCGTTGTGGAGCGCGGGGGCGTCGTTCACGCCGTCGCCGGTGACGGCCACGAGCCGCCGGCTCGCCCGCGCGACGCGGACGATCCGCTCCTTCTGCTCCGGCGTGGACCGGGCGACGATGTGGAGGTTCGGCAGCTCGCGCGCGAGGCGGTCGTCGTCCCACGAGGCGAGCTCCGCGCCGGTCACGATCCGCTCCCCACCCAGCCCGGCCGCCCGGGCGATGGCAGCCGCGGTCGCGGGATGGTCGCCGGTCACGACGATCGTCTGGATCCCGGCGTTGCCCGCCTCCCGGAGCGCCGCGTCGATCCCGGGCCGGAGCGCATCCGCGAAGCCGATGAGCCCGATCGTGCGCCACCCGACGCCGCCCGGAACCGCGGGCGTCGCGGATCCGGAGCCGGGTCCGGAACCGGAACCGGAGCCGGGGCCGGAACCGGAGCCGGGGCCGCCGCCGTCCCCGATCGCCACCGCGATGAGTCGCTCACCGGCGGCCGCTCCTGCCTCGAGGGCGGCCGTCCAGGCGGCGCGGGCCACCGCGTCGGACTGGGTGTCGAGCTCGAGGATCGCCTCGGGCGCCCCGGTCGCGAGGCGCTCGATCCCTGCCTCGGCGACGCGAGCGGCTGTCATCGAGATGGGGCGCCCGGAGGACGGCGGCTCCGCCTCGAGGAGCGCGGCCGGGTCGAGATCGTGCACCACGCCCATGGCATCGAGCGCCCGTTCGAGCGACCGCGTGAACGAGCCCGGCGGCGTGCCGTCGCTCCGGGCCCACGCGTCCGCCTCGGCGCGGAGGGCCTGGAGCAGCAGCGTCCGGCGCGCAGCGTCGTCCTCGAGCGGCCCGTCGGGGCCGCGGAGCGACTGGACGTCGAGGCGGTTCGCGGTGAGCGTGCCGGTCTTGTCGGTGACGATGAGGTCGATCGCGCCGAGGACCTCCTCGGCGTTCAGCCGCCGGACCAGGACGCCGCGCTTCAGGAGCCGGTACGCGCCGAGGCCGAGGATCACGGCCAGCAGGACCGGCGGCTCCTCGGGAATGGCCGCGATCGCCGCCGAGATCCCCGCGAGGACGTTCTGCCCGAGCGTCTGGCCGCGGATCGCGCCGAGCCCGGAGACGATCGCGATGAGCGCGATGGCGACGACGAGCAGGATCCGCACGAGCCGATCGAGCTCATGCTGGAGCGGTGAGCGGCGCGCGACCTTGCCGGTCAGGCGACCGGCGATCCGCCCGACCTCCGTGGCGGTCCCCGTCCCGACGACGATCCCCTCGCCGCGGCCGCCGACGACGCTCGTGCCCGCGAAGGCCATCGCGTGGCGGTCCGCGAGGACGGCGTCCGCCGCATCCGGCTCCGGCCGGGCCGGCTCCGGGACGGATTCGCCGGTCAGGACGCTGCGATCGATGAGGAGCCGGTCCGCCTTCGAGATCCGGATGTCCGCCGGCACGATGTCGCCACCCCGGAGCAGGACCACGTCACCGGGAACGAGGGTGGCCGCGGGGACGTCCTGCGCGGTGCCGTCACGCCGCACGCGCGCCACCGGGGCGGAGGCATCGCGGAGCGCGTCGAGGGCTCGCTCGCCGCGGTACTCGGTCACGACGTCCGCGCCGACGATGGGCAGCAGGCCGACGAGGATCAGGATGCCGTCCCGGACCTCATTCAGCAGGATCGCTCCGATCCCGGCGGCCGCGAGGAGGAGCACGAACGGCTCCATCGCCGATTCGACGAGCATGGCGAGGACGGACTCGCGGTGGCGCGGCTCCAGCTCGTTCGGACCGGCGGCGGCCGCACGCCGGGCAAGGTCGTTGCTCGCGAGGCCCTGGCCCGGGTCCACGCCGAGCGCCGCGGCGACCTCGCCGATGGATCGTCTGTGCGCGGCGGTGGGGTCGCCGGGGGAGATTCCGTTCACCGGCCCATCATCGCCGCTTTCACGGCGGGGATCCGCCTGCCCATCGGCCGGGATCGAAGGGGCCGATCGGTGCCGCCGCGGGGGTCGCGTGGCGGGCGCGATCACGCGGGCCTGGGCCCGTGTCTCCAGGACACATGCCCGCAACGAACGAGCGTGGGCCAGGTGCCAGTTTCGACGGATTTCGGCAATCTGGGCGGTGGGCGCGTGCTCAGTCATCTCCCAGGTGTGTCCAGGAGACACGCGCGCCGGGGAGGGGTGCCGGGGAGGGGTGGCCGGCGAGCCGTGCCACTCGACGGTGCGTGGCCGTGGAGCGCCGGCCGGGCGTTTCGGGGCCGAGGGTGCACAATCCCGGCATGAGCCTTGCGACCAGCCCGGAAGCCGCCACGCCGGTCCGGATCCATGCCGACCGGTCCGCCGGAACCCTCCGCATCGAGTGGGGCGACGCGCACGTCTCGACCTATGACGCGCTCGGGCTCCGCTGGCTCTGCCCGTGCGCGTACTGCCGCGGCGAGGCCGGCCTGCCGGGCTGGCTCGACACGGGCCCGACGCTCACGGCGGAGCAGAGCCGCCTCGTCAACGTCCACCTCATCGGCTCGTACGCCATCGCCCCGGAGTGGGCCGACGGCCACCACACCGGCTACTACCCGTTCGTGCTCCTCCGCGACCGGTGCCCGTGTGAGACGTGCACGGCCGGGCGCCCCAACGACTCGTCGTCACGTACCCGGGAGGTTCCCTCGTGATCGTCTCCACCGCGCCGTTCATCGCCGGTCACCGCGTCACCGAGACGAAGGGCCAGACCTTCGGCCTCGTCGTCCGCAGCCGCGGCTTCTCGGGCAACCTCATCGCCAGCCTCCGCTCGCTCGGCGGCGGCGAGATCCACGAGTACACGTCGCTGCTCGAGGACACCCGCCGGCAGGCCCTCGATCGCCTCGTCAAGAACGCCACCCTCATGGGCGCGAACGCGGTGATCTCGATGCGCTTCGACAGCTCCGAGCTCGCCGGAACGATGTCCGAGATCGTCGCCTACGGCACCGCGGTCGTGGTCGTCCCCGATGCCGGCGCCGACCAGGCGGTGGAGTAGCCGGTGAGCATCATCGTCCGGGGCGCGATCGTCGTCCTCGGGATCGTCACGATGCTCGCCGGCCTCGCGGCCATCGTCGAGGCGCCCAGCCAGGCCGGCCCGACCGGCCTGTGGCTCGTCGGGTTCGGCGCACTGCTCGTCCTCGCGCCGGTGATCGAGCGCCAGCGCTACCGCTCGGAGGCCGCTGAGAAGGCCCACGAGGTGCCGGGGCCGGGCGGCGGCGAGGCCGCGGGGTCCGCGCTCGAGCCGCGCTTCCGCCCGACGGCGGAGGTGTTCATCGACCCCACGACCGGCCACCAGATGCGAGTCCTCGTGGATCCCCGGACCGGGGAGCGCCGGTACGTCGCCGAAGCCTGAGGAGGTCGAGCTCAAGCTCCGGGTCCTCGACGCCGATGCGATTCGCGAGCTGATTGCCGCGCTGCCGTCAGCGCGGCTGCCGGGTGTCGAGCCGACCGGCCCGGCCCGGTTGGTGTCCATCACCGACCGCTACCTCGACACCGCCCGAGGGACGTTGCGGGCCGCTGGGCTGGCAGCCCGGATCCGGACCGGCATCAGCGTGGACGCGGCGTGGATCACGGTCAAGTCGCTCGCGAGCGAGGGCGCGGGCGCGGTGCACCGGCGCCTGGAGCTGGAGGCGCCGCTGGCGGCATCGCCGGCCGCGGCCGACGGAGACTGGTTCGACCCCGCCGGCTGGCCGGCCAGCGCCGCACGTGACGCGATCATCCGCGCGAGCGGAGGCAGCCCGCTCGAGGTCATCGCCACGATCCGGCAGGCGCGGTTCCAGCGCGACGTCCGGATCGGGGCCTCGCGCGCCGAGCTGAGCCTCGACACCATCGAGACGACACGGGCGGACGGCACCGGCGACCGCTGGGTCGAGCTCGAAGCGGAGCTGCTCGACGGCACGACCGGCGACCTCGAGGCGCTCGGCCGCCGGCTGGCGGCGCGCGCCGACCTCGCCCCGGCGACGAGCAGCAAGCTTGACCGCGCCCTGGGTCGGATGTCGGGCCGGCCGGGCTGACGCTCGCCGGCCGGCCACGCGACGAGCCCCACACGGCTCCCGCGCCGTTCACGAATCGTTAACTCGCCAGCCATGGCGAGTTGACACCGGACGACCAGCCTCCTGCTGTCGAGAGCGAACAGCCCGCGTCGTCGAGCGCGGTCCGGGACGGAACCCGGCAACAGGAGGACGCATCGCGTGACACATCGCCAGTCCGGCCCCCGCGCCGCGATCCTGCTCGGCGCGATCCTCGTGCTCGCCGCCTGCGGCGGTGGATCCTCGGCGACGCCGATCGGAACCGGCGGGGTCAGCTCGCCCGAGGCCGCCGGTCCCGCGCCGGTGACCGGCGAGCTCACCCTCCAGGGCGCGGGGGCCACGTTCCCCAACCCGCTCTACCAGGTCTGGTTCGAGGCCTTCAACGCCCGCTACCCGAACATCCAGGTGGACTACCAGTCGATCGGCTCCGGGGGCGGCATCAAGGCCATCACGGAGCAGACTGTCGACTTCGGGGCGTCGGACGCGCCGATGAAGGACGAGGAGCTGGCGGCCCTGCCGAGCGGCTCGACGATCCTCCACATCCCGACGGCGCTCGGAGCCGTGGTCGTCATCTACAACCTGCCGGGGGTGGCGACACTCCAGCTCGACAGCAACAACGTGGCCGGCATCTTCCTTGGCAAGATCACGAACTGGAACGATCCGACGATCGCCGCCAACAACCCCGGGGTCTCCCTCCCCGACCAGGCGATCCGGGTCGTCCATCGATCAGACGGCTCGGGGACCACGAACGCCTTCACGACCTATCTCGATACCGTCAGCCCCGAGTGGCGCGACGCGGTCGGCAAGGGCAAGGAAGTCAACTGGCCGACGGGCATCGGTGCCGCCGGCAACGACGGCGTCGCCGGCGGGGTCAAGGGCGATGCGAACGTCGGTGCCGTCGGCTACGTCGAGCTCAACTACGCTGCCACCGCCGGACTCACGAGTGCCGCCCTCAAGAACGCGGCCGGCAAGTTCGTCGCCGGCTCCACCGACGGCGTGACCGCAGCCGCCGATGGCGCGGCCGCCGACTTCCCGGCGGACTTCCGGCAGCCGCCGATCATCAACGGGGCGGGTGACGCGACCTACCCCATCGCCTCCTACACCTACCTGCTCGTCTATCGGGACCAGTCGGATCGGGACAAGGGACAGACCCTCGTCGCATTCCTTAATTGGGCGCTCACCGAAGGCCAGTCGAGCGAGGCCGGCCTCGGCTACGCCCCACTCCCCGCGGCGATCGCCAAGCGATCCATCGACCTCCTCCACACGATCACCGCGGGCGGCGCGCCGATCTGGCCGTGATCCCCACTCGATGACCGTCATCCCCCCTGCCCTCCTCGCGACAGCGCGCCGGGCCTCCCGGCTGCCGGATCGGGCCTTCCGATCCGGCACGCGCGCGTTCGCGTGGCTCGTGGTCGCCCTCCTCGTCCTGATCGCGATCCAGCTGGCCGCCAACGGCTGGCTCGCGTTCCGGACCTTCGGGCCGGCCTTCGTGACCGGGACGACGTGGGATCCCGTGAAGGGCATCTACGGTGCGCTGCCCTACGTCCTCGGAACGCTCTTCTCGGCGACGATTGCCCTGCTCATCGCGGCCCCGGTCGGCATCCTCACGGCCATCTACCTCGCCGAGCTGGCGCCGCGCCGCGTCGCCCTGCCCCTGACCTTCACGATCGAGCTCCTGGCGGCCGTTCCGAGCGTCGTCCTGGGCCTCTGGGGCGTGTTCGTCCTGTCGCCGTTCCTGCGGTCGACGGTGGAGGCCTGGGCGGTCGCCACCCTCGGCTGGATCCCGCTGTTCGCAGGCCCATCGTTCGGGATCGGCCTCTTCGCGGCCGGCGTGATCCTTGCGATCATGATCGTCCCGACGATTGTGTCGATCTCGCGCGAGGTGATCGCGTCGATTCCACACAGCCAGCGCGAGGCGATGTTCGCCCTCGGCGCGACACGCTGGGAGGTCGTGCGACGGGCCGTGCTCCCGGCGGCCCGTTCCGGCATCCTCGGGGCGATCATCCTCGGCTTCGGGCGAGCCCTCGGCGAGACCATGGCGGTCACGATGGTGATCGGCAATGCCCAGTCCATCCCGACCTCCATCTTCGGCCAGGCCCAGACGATCGCCTCGAAGATCGCGACGACGTTCAACGAGGCCACCGTCGGCCTGCAGACGTCGAGCCTCATCGCCCTGGGCCTGGTCCTCCTCGTCATGACCATCGGCCTCAACGTCCTGGCGCGACTCCTCGTGACGAGGTCTGCGGGCCGGCCGGTGGGGGCCGAGTGATGGCATCGAACACCGTGGCAGCCGGGCCGTCGCTCCTGCTCGTCAGCGCGCGCCTCGGCCGGCGCCGCCGGGCGACCGATGTCGCGATGCGGTCGCTTTCGCTCGGGGCGGCGCTCGTCTGCATCATCCCGCTCGCGGCGGTCCTCGCCTTCGTGACGGCAAACGGCGCGAGCGCGCTGAACCTGGACCTGCTGACGAAGCCGCCTCGTGCGCTCGGCCAGGGTGGCGGGGCGTCGAGCGCGATCCTGGGGACCCTCCAGCTCGTGCCGATCGCCGCGCTGCTCGCGATTCCGGTGGGCGTCGCCGGCGGCATCTACGTCGGCGAGTTTGCTTCTCGGCGGAGTGCCCGCCTCATCCGGTTTGCCGCCGACGTGATGGTCGGCGTGCCGTCGATCCTCATCGGGATCTTCGTCTTCACGTTCCTCGTGCTCCCCTTCCGGCAATTCAATGCGTTCGCCGGCAGCGTCGCCCTCGCGATCATCATGGTCCCCGTCATCGTCCGGACGACGGAGGAGATCCTCCGTCTCGTCCCGGGCACGCTCCGCGAGGCGTCGCTGGCTCTGGGGATCCCGATGTGGCGGACCGTGCTGTCGGTCGTGCTGCGAACGGGCATGCCCGGGATCCTGACCGGCATCATGCTGGCCGTGGCGCGGGCCATGGGCGAGACGGCACCGCTCCTCTTCACGGCGCTCGGCAGCCGCCTCGTCAACGTCGGCAACCTCGGCCGGCCCATGGACTCGCTGCCCGTCTTCATCTACGTGAATGCCCGGCAGCCGTACGAGCTCCAGAACCAGCAGGCCTGGGGAGCCGCCTTCCTGCTGCTGCTGATGGTGCTCGTCATCAACGTGGCCGTCCGGGCCCGGAACTGGGGCCGAAAGATCGGTGGATGAGGACCAGAACGTGATGCTGGAGACAGCGGCCCGGGCGCCTGACGCAACGGACCCCGCGGGCAGGACCGACCCGGCGGAACCGATGGAGCGGAAGGCGCCGATGCTCGCCGATGCCGTCGTCGCCCGCGACCCCGCCCACGCGATCGGGTCGGCGACGCCGTCCCAGCCCGGCTCGACGGCCCAGCCCGGCTCGACGGCCGGCCTCGAGGTCCGGCAGCTCAACGCCTGGTACGGCGACTTCCGGGCCATTCGTGACGTGAGCCTCACGATCCCCGACCGCGCCGTCACCGCGATCATCGGCCCGTCCGGCTGCGGCAAGAGCACGTTCCTCCGGTCGCTCAACCGCATGCACGAGTTGACGCCGGGAGCCAGGGTGGAGGGCGAGGTCACGCTCCGCGGCGTGAACGTCCACGACCCCGCGGTGGACCCCGTCCAGCTTCGACGCTTCGTTGGCATGGTCTTCCAGCGGCCCAACCCGTTCCCGACGATGTCGATCTACGACAACGTGGCGGCGGGCCTCCGGCTTGCCGGGCGGACCCATCGAGCGGACCTCGATGTCGTCGTCGAGCGGTCCCTTCGGCGGGCGGCGCTCTGGGACGAGGTCAAGGACAAGCTCCGCGCGAACGGCATGAGCCTGTCCGGCGGGCAGCAGCAGCGCCTTTGCATCGCCCGCGCCCTGGCCGTGGACCCGCAGGTCATCCTGATGGACGAGCCGGCGTCGGCGCTCGACCCGATCGCCACGCTCCGGATCGAGGAGCTGATCGCCGAGCTGCGGCGGAACTACACCATCGTCATCGTGACGCACAACATGCAGCAGGCGTCGCGGGTGAGCGACTGGACCGCGTTCTTCACGATGGGCGAGGACCGCGCCGGACATCTCGTCGAGGCCGGGGAAACGGTGCGGATCTTCACGAATCCCCGGCAGCGGCTCACGGAGGACTACGTGTCGGGACGATTCGGCTGATGGGCGCCCCGGAGGAGCCCGTGCTGGAGGCCGCCGCTGCCGCCGCGCTGTCCCTGCGTTCGCGACACGTCCTCGACCGCGAGGAGCGGGACATCAAGGATGCCGTGCTCCGGATGGGCTCGCGCGTCCGGCACCAGATCGACGCCGGCGTCCGGGCGTTCATCGGACGCGACGCCGCGCTCGCGGAGACCGTCATCGGCCGTGACGCCGAGATCAACGACATGCAGCGTGCCGTCGCCGACCTCGTGGCCATGACGATCGCGACGCAGGCCCCGGTCGCCCGCGACCTGCGGTTCCTCCTGGCCCTCAACCACGTCGCGTCGGAGCTGGAGCGGATCGGCGATCACGCCGTCGGGATCGCGAAGCAGGTCCGGCGGCTTCCCGACGCCCCGCCGATCCCGGCCGCGGCCGAGCTGGCCCGGATGGGCGAACTGGCGGGCCTCCTCGTCGACGGCATCCTCCGGGCGCTCGTCGATTCGGACAGCGAAGCGGCCCGCGCCGTCGCGGCCGGCGACGACGACATCGACCACGGCTATGGCCGCGTCTTCACGGCGACGATCGAGGAGATGCAGGGCGACCCTGCCGCGGTGGACCGCGGCACCCGCACGATCCTCGTCGCCCACTGGCTGGAGCGGATCGGCGACCGGGTCACGAACATTGCCGAGGACGTCGTCCAGCTCGCGACCGGGCGGGTCGAGGACCTCAACCCCTAGGATTGGCCGTGATGACCACCCATTCGAGACCCCCAGGCACCCCGCTCCGGATCCTCGTCCTGTGCACCGGCAACAGTTGCCGGAGCCAGCTGGCCGAAGCCTTCATCGGCCGCGACGGCGGCGGTCGCGTGGCGGTGACCTCGGCCGGGACACACCCGTCGGTCGTGGCGCCGATGACGATCGAGGTCCTTGCGGAGCGCGGCATCGATTGGTCGCACGCGCGCTCGAAGTCGATGGCCGACTACCTCGACGAGGAGTTCGACGTCGTCGTGACCGTCTGCGACGACGCGAACGAGGCCTGCCCGGTGTTTCCGGGTGGCGGGCGGAAGCTCCACCGCGCGTTCCGGGACCCGGCGCTGGCACGAGGGACCGACGAGGAGCGGCTGGCCGTCTATCGCGAGGTCCGGGACGCGATCGAGGCCTGGGTGCCCGCGTTTCTCGCCGAGGTCAGCTCGGCGTCGAGCTGACCGGCAGCGGCGCGACCTGCGGGAGCGCCGTCACGCCGGACGGCACCGGCCGGGGCCGGCCACGCCGCACGAGGTCCGAAGCCGGGACGAAGTCGCCCCGACGGCCCGGCTGATCCCGGGCCGGGTGGCGCGCCCGGCGTCAGCCGTCGAGCGCAGCCGCCTCCACGCAGATCGCGATCACGCCGAGCCGCTCCAGCCGCGCCGCCGTCGGGCGACGCCGAACGGTCCAGGCTGCGACCTCGAGACCCGCCTCGGCCGCACGCCGGATGCCCGCGCTGTCGATCGCCCGCCAGTCCGAGGACAGGCCGCGACAGCCGAGATCGGCCGCCACCCGGAGCGTGGGCGCGCGAAGGTCCATCGCGTTCAGCCAGCGCGGCCACGCCGGTCGCTGCTCGCCGATCCAGGCGAGCGTCGTTGCCTCGAACGACGAGACCACCGTCCTCGCGAGCCCCGCCCCGCGGGCGGCCTCCAGGACCGGGATCACCGCGGGGACCGGCTCGCCCTTCAGCTCGACATCGAGGAAGGGGGCCGGACCGGCGAGCGCCAGGACCTCGGCCAGGGTCGGGACGCCCGCGTCCGCGAGGGTCCCTGCATCGAGCGCGCTGACGGCCTCCGCGCGGCGCTGGACCCGCTGGAGCGTCTCGTCGTGGAGGAGCACCGGGATCCCGTCGCGCGAAGCCCGGACGTCGAACTCCAGGCCGTCACAGGCCGGATTGGCGAGCGCCGCCGCCATCGCCGCGAGCGTGTTCTCGGGCGCGACGCGCCAGTCGCCCCGATGGGCGAGGCGGAGGGCCCGGCCGGTGGGGCCGGCGGCGGTCACGTGCCGACCTCGACGCGGGCCATGAGCCCGAAGTGGTCGCTCGGGTAGAGCGTCGGATCGTCGACGGCCGGGCGGTCGAAGGCGAGGCGGCACGACTGGGCCCGGAGCGGCCCGCTCAGCCAGATGTAGTCGAGGCAGCCCGGATCGCCGTCCGTGTCCATCCCCGGCGCCTGGATCCCGGACGGCCAGGTGACCGGCGGCTCGGCACCATTCGCCTCGGCGGCAGCGGACCGGTAGCCGGCCTCGAGCATCACCGCGTACGTCGCCTCGACCGGCTCCGCGTTGAAGTCGCCGACGACGATCGTCCCGCGACCCGCCGGCCGCTCGGCCAGCCACGCGACGAGCGCCCGGGCCTGCGCCTCCCGCTCCGCCTCGTCCGCCGGAACATGGTGGAGGTGCGTGACGACGAAGGCGAGCGTGGAGCCGTCGGGCAGCCCAACCGGGACCCGCAGCGCGCTCCGGTTCCGACCGAGTTCCAGGCGCTCGACCGTCGCCTCGGCCGTTCCCAGCGGTTCGCCGACGAGCACGCTGTTGCCGTACTCCGGCCGGCCGGCCCAGCCGCGATGGATCGCGTAGCGCCGCTCCCCGGCCGCCCCGATCAGGCGGTCCTGCCCGACCGCGAACACGCACTCCTGGATGCCCATGAGGTCCGGCTGGAGCGCGGCCATGTCGGCGAGCACGAGCGGCAGGCGTTCCGGCCAGCGATCCGCCACGTTCCGGAGGTTCAGGGTCACGACATCCAGGGTTCGCATCACGCCTCCACGAGCCGGGCGTCGACGGGGATCGGCAGGTGGATCGTGAAGGTCGCGCCCTCGCCCTCCACGCTCGCGACGGTGATCGTGCCGCCGTGGCCCTCGACGATGTGGCGGGCGATCGCGAGCCCCAGGCCCGTGCCGCCGCCGGACGTTCGCGCCCGGTCCGCCTTGAAGAAGCGCTCGAAGATCCGGGGCAGGTCGCCCGCGGCGATGCCGGCCCCCGAGTCCGCCACGGACGCCCGGACCTCTTCGCCGTCCGTCCGGACCCTGACCGTGACCTCGGAATCGGGCCGGCTGAACTGGACGGCGTTGTGGATGAGGTTCATGAAGACCTGCCCGAGCCGGGCGGCCTCGCCCCGGACGAACGGCAGGCCAGGCGCGACCTCGGTGGCGAGCCGGATCCCCTGCCGCTCCGCGAACGGCCGGAGCCGCTCCACGGATTCCGCTGCCACCCGGCCGAGGTCGACGTCGTCGAGGTGGAGCGCGGCCCCGCCGCTCTCGATCCGGGCGAGGTCCAGGAGTTCGCCGACCATCTGGGCGATGGCGCCGGTCTCCACCTCCAGCTTCGAGATCCGCTCGCGCATCCGGGCCGGGACCGCTTCGCCGGCGGCCGCCGCGTCGCGGCCCAGCGTCTCGGCGAGGAGCCCGACGGTCGTGATCGGGGTCCGCAGCTCGTGGGAGAGATTGTCGATGAATTCGGCCCGGATCCGCTGGAGACGCCGGAGCTCGGCAACGTCTTCCAGGACCAGCCAGATGCCGAGGATCGGGGAGCGGCGGGCCCGGACGAGGAGCGTCGGTCCGTTCTCCCGGAGCGTCACCTCACCCGAGGCGGTTCCGCGCTCGGCGGCCTCGAGCGCGAGCTGCTCCAGCCGGTGGTCGCCGAGAGCCTCCATGGCGGTCCGCCCGGGCATCTCGCCGGCGCGACGGCCGAGGTACACGTGGGCCGCGGTGTTGGCGACCTCGACCCGGAGGTCGTCGGTCAGGCGGAGGATCCCGACGCCGATCAGGTCGGCAAGGTAGGCCATGTCGCGGAGCCGCTGGCCGAGGGCGAACTCCGCGGCGTCGGCGCGGCGGCGGAGTCGCCGGACGCTGTCGATGAGTTGCTCGTCCGCGGCAGCCCGGAGGTCCGGGTCCTCGTCGGGCCCGCCGGGCCCGCCGCGCCCGCCCCCGCCGGCAGCACGATCGCGGAGCACGGCCGCGATGCCGTCGAGGGCCCGGCCGCGCGACAGCGCCACCGCCCCGATCAGCGCGATCGCGATCGCCTGCGCTGCGATGAATACGACGACGAGCGAGTCCACGCTCCGAGGATCGCATACCAATCCGCCAGTGCGCGCGGTACCCTGTCCCGGCCGCCCGGCGACCGTGCCGAGACCCGCCGCGGCGCTGCCGACGCCCAAGGAGATCCACCCGTGCGCCTGCGCCTGATCCCCCGTGACGAGCGCTTCTTCGACCTCTTCGCGGAGGATGCCGCGAACGTCCTCGGCGCCGCCCGGCTGCTCGAGGCGATGCTCCGCTCCTATGACGTCCTCGAGCGCCGCGCCGGCGAGATCCGCGACGCCGAGCACCGCGGCGACGAGATGAGCCACGAGATTGGCCACCGCCTCGAGGCGACGTTCGTGACGCCGTTCGACCGCGAGGAGATCCATGCCCTCATCAGCGGCCTGGACGACGTCCTCGACTACATCGAGGAGGTCGCCGACACCTTCGTCCTGTACCGGGTGGACGCGCCGACCGCGGTCGCCGTCCAGCAGGCCTCGATCATCGTCCGGCAGTGCGAGCAGCTGAACGAGGCGCTCGCCCACCTGAAGGGCTTCAAGGGCCTCGAGAAGTACTGGATCGAGGTCCACCGCCTCGAGAACGAGGGCGACCAGCTGGCCCGGAAGGCGATCGCCGACCTCTTCTCGGGCGGCGGCGACCCCATCGAGCTGATCAAGTGGAAGGAGATCTACGGTCTCCTCGAGACGACGATCGACAAGTGCGAGGACGTCGCGAACATCATCGAGCGGATCACGATCAAGCACGCCTGACCGCGGACGGCGGGCCTCGCACAGGCAGCAGGGGGAGGGTGGGATGAGCTTTCTCGATCGGGCCAGGCAGGCCGCGTCGCAGGCCGCGTCGCAGGCGGCGGAGCAGGCGAAACACGCGGCGGAGCAGGCCCGGACCACGGTCTCCGAGGGAGCCGACAAGGCATCCACGGTGATGCACGACCCGTCGAATGCGGAGAAGGCGCGGAAGGCGCTCTCCCGCGCGAAGAGCGGCGTCGGCACCGCCATCGACCGCATCGACCCGGGGGTGCTCGCCGACGTCGTCATCAAGGCGACGGCACTCCAGGAGCGGGCGAACCGTGCCCTCAGGGCGAAGGGCTCGCCCTATCGGATCGCCGAGATCTCGATCGGGGCGGCGATCCCGCCGAGCGTGACGTTCGCGATCTCGCGGACCAATGATCCCGACGGGGACGGCGTGCCCGAGGGCGCCGTGGCCAGCACCGAGCTGCTCGCGGCGGGGGCCGCGGGCGACGAGATCGGCGTCCAGGCCCTCGACGGATCCACCATCGATGAGGCATCACTTGCAGGGGAGGTCGACGCATGACCGGATCGATCGCGACGCGCGCAGCGGCGCGCCGTGGACGCCATGGCGGCCGCGCAGCGGCGGGAGGCCTCGTGGCCGCCGTTGTCCTTCGGGCCGCCGCCTGTGGCGGCGCCGCCTCGCCATCGCCGTCGTCCGGCGGCCCGGCCGGCACCGAGGGGCCGGGCGTCAGCGACGAGCCGACGGCCGGCGTCACGGCGGGGCCCGGCGAGTCCAGCGGCACCGCTGGGACGGGCACGGCCGCCTTCACGGCGGCGACGACCGCGCTCGACGCGCTCGATTCCTACGCCTACAGCGTCGAGATCCAGTCCTCGGGCGCGGGCGGCGCCAGCCACACCCTCATGACCGGCGTGGTCGTGAACAAGCCCTCGAAGGCCTCCTCCCTGGAGCAGGCGACCATCGAGGCCGACGGCACGAAGTCCGGCGAGACCGGGATCATCCTCATCGGCGACCAGGCCTGGCTGCGCAACGGGGCGCCGACCGCGCCCTGGACCGAGGTTCCGGCGAGCCAGGCCGCCATCTTCGTCCAGACCTTTGCCGCCTACCGACCGGAGCAGATGTTCGGCATCTACTTCGCGGGCATCGGCGGCAACTTCGCCGATGCCGGCTCGGAGACGAGGAACGGCGTCTCGGCGACCCGCTACAAGGGCGACGAGGCCGTCGGGGCCATCCTCGGGGCGATCGCCGGCGTCCAGGGGACATGGAGCTCCGACGTCTGGATCGCGAATGACGGTGGCTACCTCGTCCGCTCGGAGGCGAGCGCGACGGCCTGAACGGGCACGGCCGGCGGGAGCTTCTCGATCGTGGTCGACATCACCGAGATCAACTCGGCGGGACCCATCGCGCCGCCCAGCTGATCAGGCGGGGGCCGGTTCCGGGACCTCGAACCCGTCGCGGAGCCAGCCCTCGACCGTCTCGACCGGAACGGTGGAGCGCTCGCCGGTGGCGCGCCGCGTCACCTCCACGCCGCCGGCCGCGATCGAGCGCGGGCTGATCGTCAGGATCCAGGGCATCCCGAGCAGCTCGGCGTCGGTGAGCTTCACGCCCGGCGATTCGTCGCGGTCGTCGTAGAGGATGTCGCGGCCGGCCTCGGCCGCGAGCGCGTGGAGACGCTCCCCGAGCTCCGCGATGCTCGCGTCGCGGTTCGCCCCGATGGTGACGAGGTGGGCGGCATAGGGAGCGACCTCGTCCGGCCAGGCGATGCCCTTCTCGTCGTGGTGGGCCTCGACGATGCAGGCGACGTTCCGCCCGAGGCCGATCCCGTAGGAGCCCATGACGACCGGCCGCGCGACGCCGTCCTCGCCGAGGTAGCTGGACCCGAAGGCGATCGAGAAATCCGTCCCGAGCTTGAAGATGTTGCCGACCTCGATCCCCTGCCGCAGGGACACGGGCTGGCCGCAGGTCGGGCAGGGATCGCCCTCCCGGGCGTTCGTGATCTCGGCCACGTGGTCCGGCGTGTAGTCACGCGGGACATTGACGTTCTTCACGTGCCAGCCGACGCGGTTGGCGCCGGCGACGAGATTCGGCGAGCGGACGACGAGCTCGTCGACCACGACGACCGCGTCCCGCGCCCCGAGGGGCGAGCCGTAGCCCGCCTCCATGCCGCGGGCCCTGATCTCCTCGACCGTCGCCGGTCGCAGGCCGCCGCGGGCCTTCAGGACGTTGACGAGCTTCGTCTCGTTGACGTCGTGGTCGCCGCGGACGATGGCGACGACGAACCGGCCCTCGCCGGTGACGAAGAAGGCGGCCTTGGCGGTCTTCGAGCGCGGGATGCCGAGGAACGTCGCGAGGGCGTCGATCGTCGTGGCGCTGGGCGTCTCGACGTCCTCCATCGGGAGGGCCTCCTCGGGCTCCGGATCGGGCTTGCCGACGACCGCGATCTGCTGGTTGTCGGCGAATCCGCAGGCATCGCAGATGACGAGCGTGTCCTCACCGAAGCGGTTGAGGACCATGAATTCGTGGGCGCCGGAGCCGCCCATGATCCCGACGTCGGCACCGACCGCGATCGCATCGAGCCCGAGCCGCCGGAAGATCCGCTCGTAGGCGCCGTACTGGAGGCGATAGCTCCGATCCAGGCCGGCCTCATCGCGGTCGAGGCTGTAGGCGTCCTTCATGACGAACTCGCGGACGCGGATGAGGCCGCCTCGGGACCGCGGCTCGTCCCGGAACTTGGTCTGGAAGTGGTAGACCATCATCGGCAGCTGGCGATAGCTCTTCACGATGTCGCGGGTGAGCAGCGCCACGACCTCCTCGTGCGTCATGGCGATGACCATGTCGCGGTCGCCGCGGTCCTTGAACCGGGCCATCTCCGGGCCGATCTTGAAGTAGCGCCCGCTCTCCTTCCAGACCTCGGCGGGATGCACGACCGGCATCTCCATCTCCTGGCTGCCGATCCGGTCCATCTCCTCGCGGACGACCTGCTCCACGCGCCGCGTGACGCGGAAGCCGAGCGGCAGGAGCGAGTAGAGCCCCGACCCGAGCTGGCGGATGTAGCCGGCGCGGAGCAGGAGGCGCGCGGACGGCATCTCGACGTCGGCGGGATCGTCGCGGAGGGTCGCGAAGAAGAGCTGGCTCAGGCGCATGGTCCGCGAAGGATAGCGGGCCCGCTCCCGGTCGCGCCGGCAGCGGCAACGCGGGCGGCCGGGGTGCCGTGGCGGAAGGTGGCGGGCTGCGACCGCGCGGGGCCGGGCCGCCCGGGTACCTGCTAGCCTTCGGCCGTGCCCGACGGTCTCACCCTGCTCCTCCTCCTCGTCATCGCCCTCGCCGTTGTGTTCGACTACATCAACGGCTTCCACGACACCGCGAACGCCATCGCGACCTCCGTCTCGACGCGTGCCCTGCGGCCGGACCACGCGATCCTGATGTCGGCGACGGCCAACTTCCTCGGCGCGCTGACGGGCACCGCGGTCGCCAGGACAATCTCGTCCGGGATCGCCAGCACGCCGGACGGTGACGCCGGCCAGATCATCGTGGCGGCCGCGCTCGTGGGCGGCATCACCTGGAACCTCATCACCTGGCGGCTCGGGATCCCGTCGTCATCGAGCCATGCACTGATCGGCGGGCTCATCGGCGCCGTCATCGCGGCGAGCGGCGCGGGCGCCCTCAAGGTGGACGGCATCCTCGGCAAGGTCGTCTTCCCGCTCGTGACGTCGCCGATCCTCGGTGTCGTCGTCGGGTTCCTCTTCATGGTCCTGCTGCTGAACGTCTTCCGGCGGATGCACCCACGCAAGCTGAACGACCGGTTCCGTCGCCTCCAGGTGGTCTCCGCGGCGTTCATGGCGTTCAGCCACGGTTCGAATGACGCGCAGAAGACGATGGGCGTCATCACCCTGGCCCTCATCGCCGGCGGCCTGCTGCCGGCCGACGCGAAGATCCCGCTCTGGGTCATCCTCCTCGCTGCGACGGCCATCTCCCTGGGAACGGCGGGCGGTGGCTGGCGGATCATAAAGACGATGGGCCAGCGGGTCGTGAAGCTGGACCCGGTCCACGGCTTCGCGGCGGAGACCACCGCGGCCACGATCATCCTCGGCGCGTCGAGCTTCGGCATGCCGGTCTCGACGACCCACGTCATCTCGTCGGCCATCATGGGCGTCGGCGCGAGCGACCGGTTGTCGGCAGTCCGCTGGGGCGTCGCCGGCAACATCATCGTCGCCTGGGTCCTCACGATCCCGGCCTCGGGCGCGGTCGCGTGGCTCGCCTGGGAGGTCCTCGGCCGGGTCCTCTAGCGCTCGAGCACGGGGTCAGGCCGGTCGCCGCAGGACGTAGCCGACGCCGCGGATCGTCTGGACGATGGCTGGGTTCGCGGGGTCTGCCTCGAGCGCGGCCCGGAGCCAGTGGACATGGACGTCCACGGTCCGCGTCTCGCCGCCGTAGTCGTAGCCCCAGACCTGCTCGAGGAGCTGGTCACGGGTCATGACCTGGCCCGGGTGGCGGGCGAGGACCGCCAGGAGCTCGAAGACCTTCGGCTTGAGTGGAACCTCGCGTCCGTCGCGAAGGAGGCGATGCCCCGCGAGGTCCACCTGGGCGCCGCCGAGATCGATGACGCTGGGCGTGGCGGCGATCACTGCCTGCTCCGTGCGGCGGAAGAGGGCCCGGATGCGGGCGCTCAGCTCGCGAAGGCTGAACGGCTTCGTGATGTAGTCGTCCGCGCCCAGCTCGAGGCCGACGACCCGGTCAACCTCCGAGCCGCGAGCGGTGAGCATGATGATCGGCACGCCGGATTCGGCGCGGATGATGCGGCAGACCTCGATGCCCGAGAGTTCCGGAAGCATCAGGTCCAGGAGGACGAGATCCGGTTGCTCGGCACGGAACTGTTCGAGGGCCATCCGGCCGTCGGCGGCGACCACCGCCCGGAATCCGTCCGTGACGAGGGCCTCGGCCAGCGTCTCGCGCAGGGTCGGCTCGTCTTCGACGACGAGGATCGTTCGGGCCACGGGATCGAGGATAGCCGGGCGTGTTAACGCCGGATTTGCTTGGCTGATCCCAGCGTGACCCCCCGGAACCCGACCGACATTGCCCGGGCCAGCGCTCGCCGGCCCGGTCCGGGCCAGATGGCCGGTCGTGGCGCCCTTGAGCTCGCCGCCTCAGGACATCCAGGCCGCGACGTCGCGGTCGAGCCAGCGCTGGAGGTCGTCACGGGTCACGCGGGACCGCCTTCGGCGAGTCGCTGGACGGCGGCGGCCGCGGAATCCAGTCGCGCCAGGGTCCGTTCGGGGCCCAGCGCGACGAGCGTGTCGAACAGGGGCGGCGTCGCGGTGCGGCCGGTCACGGCCACGCGGATCGCCATGAACAGGTCGCCGGCCTTCCAGCCTCGAGCCTCGGCGAGGGCCCGGAGCGGTGGCTCGAGCTCCTCGGATTCGAAGCTCACCGCACCGACGTCGGCGATGACCGCCCGCGCCGCGCTGAGCGCGTCCGCCGTCGTCGCCGCGTCCCAGCGCTTTGGGACGACCGTCTCGGGATCCAGCTCGAGATCGTCGAGCCACAGGAAGCCGATGAGGTCCCCCACCGCGCCGAGGACGGGCAGGCGCTCGCGGATCATCGGCAGCACGGCCCGGACCTCGTCCGCCCCGGGCGTCCGGTCGATCCGGCCGGCCGCATGGTCCGCCTCGAGGAACGGCAGCAGCCGCTCGATGAGGTCCTCGTCCTCGAGCTTCCGGATCCACTGGCCGTTGATCCACTCGAGCCGCTCCCGGTCGAAGACCGCGCCGCCCTTCTGGACATGGTCGAGGTCGAAGCGTCGTGCGAGCTCATCGAAGGAGAGGATCTCCTCCTCCGTGCCCGTTGACCAGCCGAGGAGCGCGAGATAGTTGACGAGGGCCTCGCGGATGAAGCCCTGGGCGATGTAGTCGGAGACCGCGGTCTGGCTCTTGCGCTTGCTCATCTTCGTGCGGTCGGCATTGAGGATGAGCGGCAGGTGGGCGAAGACCGGTTCCGGGTGACCCAGCGCGCGGAACAGGAGGATGTGCTTCGGGGTGTTCGAGAGGTGATCCTCGCCGCGGATGACGTGGGTGATCTGCATCGCGGCGTCGTCGACCACGACCGTGAAGTGGTAGAGCGGCGTGCCGTCGCCCCGGACGATGACAAAGTCGCCGCCGAGGTTCGAGGTGTCGATCTCCACCCTGCCGCGGACGGCATCGTCGATCTCGATGACGCCGGGCGGGACGCGGAAGCGGAGCGCGGCGGGGAGGCCGGCGGCGCGCTTCTGCGCCTGCTCATCCGCGGTCAGTGTCGCGCAGCGCCCCACGTAGCGCGGCGGAAGGCGGGCCGCCTCCTGGGCTTTGCGGTCCGCGTCGAGCTCCTCCGGCGTGCAGAAGCACGGGTACGCGAGGTCGCGCGCGACGAGGTCGTCGGCCGCGGCCTTGTACCGGTCGAGGCGCTGCATCTGGCGGTACGGCGCGTACGGCCCGAAGTCCCCCTCGCCCGCGGCGTCCGGCCCCTCGTCCCAGGTGATCCCCAGCCAGTGGAGGCCCTCGAGGATGTCGCGCTCGAAGGCGAGCGTGCTGCGGGCCACGTCCGTGTCCTCGAGGCGGAGGAGGAACGTGCCGCCATGGTGGCGGGCGTAGAGGGCGTTGAAGAGCGCCGTCCGCGCGGTTCCGATGTGGAGCGGCCCGGTGGGGCTCGGGGCGATGCGGACGCGGGTGTCGGCCATCCGTGGAGTCTAGTGGGCCGCGATCCTCAGGCGCGTGGCGGCACCCGATGGAAGAGCGCGGGGTCGGCGGTGCCGGGCAGGACGCGGACGAGCCCCGCGGGGCGGAGGCCCAGGGTCGCCCGGCCGAGGGGACCGTCGAGGGTCATGGAATCGAGCGATTCCGAGCGGGCCAGGACCGTGATCGGCGCGCCCGGCCGAAGCCCGCGGGCCTCGAGGTAGGAGAGCAGGCCGGCGTCCTCCTCTGCCTCCTCGGTGATCCGGTAGATCGTCGCCCGCTCACCGGCCAGGATCTCCGCGAGCGGCTGGCCGGCCGGGCGCCGGCGGGCGGCCTCGACGTCGATGGGGTTGCCGTGCGGGCACGTCTCGGGATGGCCCAGGAGCTCCTCGAGGCGGGCCTCGATGCGCGGCGAGATCGCCGCCTGGAGCCGCTCCGCCTCGATGTCCGATTCGGCCCAGCCGAGGCCGATGACCTCGGTCAGGAGCCACTCGCAGAGGGCGTGGCGGCGGAAGATCCCGTCGGCCGCGGTCCGGCCGGCATCGGTGAGAGCGAGCTCGTGGCCCTCGGAGGTCACGAGCCCGTCCGCCACGAGGCGCCGGAACATCTCGCTCGCGGCCTGGGGGCTCACCCCGAGCCGCCGGCCGACCTGCGTCGCGCTGATCCTCGATCCCCCGCCGCCCATGACCCGAAGCGCGAGGAGGTACTCCTGGGCGGCCTCGGACAGGTCCTGGCCGGGGGTGCGACGGGTGGCGTGGGCGGAGCTCATGGGGCGAGGATACGGGTCACGGAACCGGTCGTGCGAAGGCTCGGCGCATGACGACCGCCGCGACGCCCACGCTCCAGCCGACGGCGAGCACGGTGATCAGCGCCGTCGGCCCGTAGAGGCGGTCGTAGCTCGCTCCCGTCGCGGACAGGACGGCAGCCGCCGGAAAGGCGAGGATCGCGACGGCCACCGTGCCGCCGGCGAGGAGGCGGGCGACCGAGGGCAGCGCGAGGAGGCCCAGGAGGATCGCGACCTGGGCAAGCCACGGGTAGAGGTCGGCGGGGGTCGCGCAGCTCGCCTCGAAACCGGCGCATCCGGTCTTCTCGCCGATGACGGCGGCGGCGGCGATGCCGAGCGGCGGCCACGCGATG
Organism: Chloroflexota bacterium; assembly: GCA_016191345.1. Classification (GTDB taxonomy): domain Bacteria; phylum Chloroflexota; class Limnocylindria; order Limnocylindrales; family CSP1-4; genus UBA5189. Next base: position 7,662 of record JACPOU010000006.1, on the reverse strand, counting down.
ACGGCGCGCAGAAGGCGCCGCAGGCCCGGCGACGCCAGCCACGGTGGCAGCGAGGCCGAGAACGGCGCGGGTGGCCGTGCGGTCGTTGCTCCCCGATCGCGAGGGACGGCATCGAATGCGGGGCCCGTGGCGCCCGCCGCCGGCACCGCCCTGGCCGGCTCGTACGGGCGCAGGGGCTGCGCGGTTTCGCGGCGCGGCCGGCGCGGTCGATCAGCTGAGGCCATCTGGTCACGGCTCGGCGGCGGGTCGGGCGGCCACGGCCGGGACGGACCAGACCCGGACGGACCGGGACGGGACGGGACGGGCCCGGACGAACCGGCGGAGGGTGCCCCGCGTCCGGCCGCGGCGGCGCGCGGATGTGGCGCAGCGCCTCGCGGCGTCGCGACCGGCTCGGCAGCCGGCTCTGCGTCGCGACGTGCCCGGCGCTCCGCGGCGGCGGCGCGCTCGGCGGCCCGGGCGACGTACTCGGGGCCGTGCTTGCGGGGATCGGCGTATTCACGGGGATTGACCTGCCAGTACTCGCCGCTCGTCGGGCCGTACCAGGCCGCGCCTGACCAGCTCGTATCCGTGGGACCCACTTCGTGCGCCTCGTCGTAGGTCGTGGACCCGAACGTGGCCTTCTTCGTCCCGCGACGGCGCGTGGAGCCGTCCCCGCTCCCGGACGTTGCCCGCGCGCCTCCGCCGGTGGACCCGTCGGCGTGACCGCCGGAGCGCGGGCCCGGGCGCGGACCTGGACGCGGGCCCGGGGCCGAACCGGTCGCCGGGCCCGTCCCGGCGCCCTCGGCGCGCCCGGCGCCAGCGGCGCCCCCGGCGCGCCCGGCGCCACCAGCACGCCCGGTGTCAGCGGCGCCACCGCTCGCTCCGGTCTCGCCCGCGTCGCCCCTGCTGCTGCCGCCCGACGCGCCGGCGCCGCGCGACGATGCCGATGCTCTGGCGCCGCGCGCCCGTGCCGGGTCCCCTCGCCACGGATCGGCCGGCGCCGGCCGTCGCAGCCCGGGCCGCCAGGTCGTGGACGTCAGCTGCTCATACGCACGCTGGATCTCGAGGAACCGCGGGAGCGCGGCCTCGCCCGCTGAATCGGGATGGTTCGCCTTCGCGAGGCGCCGGTACGCGCGCTTCACGTCGGCCTCGGTGGCACCGGTCGGCAGGCCCAGCACGCGGTAGGGGTCGGGAGCCATGACGACAGTGTCCGACGTGCGGCGGGATCGCGTCAGGCGCGCGCCGGCCCGGGGAACAGGCTGGGCGTCCCGCCGATCAGGGGACGAGCTCGGACAGCGGCGCCAGCTCGAAGGCCGGGACCGCTTCGGCGCTGATCCGGCCGTGCGGATCCGTCTCCACCGGACGGTGGTAGCGGGCGAGCATCCGGAGCGGCTGGCCGTCGAGAACCTGTGCCTGCCGGAGCGCCTCGATCGTGGCCGCCCATGTCCCGCGGTCGTGGCCGTCGCCATCCTCGATCTTGATCGCCATGCCCGTCGCCGCGCCGGATCCGTTCGTCCGGGCGCCCGGCAGGATCGCCAGGCCTCGGAGGGCCTCCATGCCGCCCTTCGAGACGACGGCACCGGGGACCGCCTTCATGACGGACGTGTCGATCCGGTCCCGCGTCCCGCCGACCATCTCCGGGTGGGCCAGCATCGCGTCGCGGACCTTCACGAGCGCCGGCGCCAGCGAGGCCCGGGAGTCGCCGGCCGGCACGGCCCGCGGATCGGCGAGGAACGCGTAGGCACGGGCGATCTCGCGAAGCGGGAAGGCGTAGGTCGGGATGCCGCAGCCGTCGATGCCGAGCTTCAGCTTCGCCGCGGTCGTCCCGAAGACCCGGGCCACGGTCTCGCGATAGAGGACCTGGGCCGGATGCGCCTCGAGCCAGTATGTCTCGGGGTCCCAGCCGCGGAGCTTGCAGAGGAGGAGGAAGACCGAGTGCTGGCCTGAGCACATGTGGCGGAGCGGACTCGGCTTCTCGCCGTCGCGCGCGAGGCGGGCCGCCGTGAGCTCGTCGAGGGGGGCGCCCGCCGCCCCGCAGGCGAGCAGCGACTGGGAGATGTGGTGCCGCCGGTAAAGGCCCTGGACCGTCCGGACGTGGAGGTCCTCGCCGGAGTGGCTGCTCGCCATGATCGCCAGCTCCGCGGGCTCGAGCTCGAAGGCCTCGATCCCGCCGGCCTCGATGAGCGCGGCGAGTCCGAAGGGCTTGACGCAGGACCGGAGGTTTGCGACGTGGTCGGGATCGCCGATGGCCCGGATCATCCGCCCCGCGACGTCGACCTCGACGATGTCGCCGCGATGGACGCTCTCCTCGACCCCGTTCCGGACCTGGCGGACGAGGACCGGTGGCGCAGTCCGCCGGGTTCGGGCTCGATCGGCGGATCCGGCGACGGACACGTGTGACTCGACCTCCCTGGCCTGAAATTCGTGAAGAAGCTCGAGCGCCGGAGCCCCGGGCAGCGCCCGAACCGTCGCGGGCCGGAGCGTTGGGCCGGACGACGCGTCGTGGGCACCCGCAGCGCCGTCCGTCCGGCTCGACCGGGCCGCACCCGGCAACGGTAGTGACGTGCGCTCCGGGCGTCAATCGAGGGGCTCGGCCGGTGCTAGCATGCCGATCGACCCACCCCTCGACCGCCCGTTCCGGCGGCTCACCCGAAGAGGCCCCGTCGATGTCGACGCCGACGCTCCACGTCTCGCAGCACCCGGCGGTCCTCCACAAGCTCGGGATCCTCCGCGACGAGCGGACCGAGCCGAAGAAGTTCCGCGAGGTCGTCCGCGAGCTGTCCTGGCTGCTGGGCTACGAGGCCCTCGCCGACGCCCGAGTGCGGCCCATCGATGTGACGACCCCGATCGAACCGATGCAGGGCGCGGCGCTGGCCGACCGGATCGGCCTCGTGCCGATCCTGCGGGCCGGCCTCGGCATGGTCGACGCGATGCTGGAGCTGATGCCGACCGCGCAGGTCTGGCATCTGGGGCTGTTCCGCGACGAGCGGACGCTGCGGCCGGTCGAGTACTACAACAAGCTGCCCGATTCCGCGACCGTGGACCTCTGCCTGATCCTCGACCCGATGCTCGCGACGGGCGGCTCGGCGACCGCGGCGATCGAGGTCCTGAAGCGCTGGGGCGCGGTCCGGATCAAGCTCGTGAACCTCATCGCCGCGCCGGAGGGCGTGGCCGCGGTCCAGGCGGCGCATCCGGACGTCGAGATCCACACCGCGGCCCTCGACCGCCAGCTGAACGACAAGGGCTACATCATGCCGGGCCTCGGAGACGCCGGCGATCGGCAGTTCGGGACGGGCCACCCACCCGCCTGACCATCCGGCCGGCCGTTGCCGGGTCGGCCGCGGGCTGGGTGGGTCGCGGGCCGGGTGGGCCGCGGACCGTGGGTCGGGCCGAGGGCCTCGAGCCTGGCCGCGGGCTGGGTGGGCCGCGGGCCGCGAGCCTGGCCGGCGTCAGGGTTTCGTGGGGACCAGGATCTCGCCCGCGGCGATCCGGGCGGCAAAGGCGTCGAGCTGAACCTTGATCGCGTCGACGAAGCCGCCGGACGTCGAGTAGCCGACACCGTCGCGATCGAGGCCGAACACGTTGTTGCCGTCCTTGGGGACGCCGTTCGCGACCTCCATGACGATCGTGTACGTGACGATGTCGGCGCGCTTCAGCATCGACGTCAGGATCGCGCCACGGACGGACGGGTCCGACCCGAGGTATGCATCGCTGCCGGCGCCGATGGCCCAGAGGCCCCGATCGTGGGCGGCCTGGATCACCCCGCTCCCCGATTCGCCGGCCGCCGCGAAGATCACATCGGCGCCCGCGTCGTACATCCCCAGCGCGGCCCTCATCGCGCCGGCTTGATCGCGGTCGCCGGTCAGGTCGGGCGGCTGCGACAGGTACGCGACGTGGACCGTGACCTCGGGGTCGGCCGCCCGGGCGCCCGCCGTGAAGCCCGCCTCGAGCTTCTGGAGCCTGGGGACCATGACCGCACCGACGAAGCCCACCTTGCCGGTCGTCGAGGTCAGGGCGGCGGCCGCCCCGACCAGAAAGGCGCCCTGCTCGTCGTTGAACTGGATGCCGATGACGTTCCTCGCGTTCACGGAGCCCTCGTCGAGCATGCCGAACCAGATGAGGGGGTACTTCGGGGCGACCTTCGCCACGGCGCCGGCGTACGTGGCGCCGATGACGAAGATCGGGTCGTAGCGAGCCTCGGCCAGCTCCGTGAGCACCGCCTCCCGGTCGGCCTCGGTGTCGTCCGGCCTGGCGGTGATCTCCTTGAGCTCGGCGTCGAAGTTGGCGCCTGCCCGCTTCAAACCCTCCCAGGCCAGCGCGTTGAAGCCCGTCGTTCCGCGCCCCGACACGTCGTAGACGATGGCGATGCGCGGGATCGGGTCGGAGACGGCGAAGAACGATGGGGCGGTCGATGGCTGCTCCGTCGCGCGCTGGCCGGCGGCCGGCCTGCCCGTCACCGCGTACACGGCGAACGTCAGCAGCGCGCCGGCGACGAGCCCGAGCTGGAGCCGGCGCTGCCAGACGCTCACGGGATGAAGAGTGCCGCCCCCAGCGTGGTTCCGTTGTACCGATCGAGGTCCACCGCGCCGCTGATGCCCGCCACCGTCCCGGTGCTCGAGTACTGCCAGAACGTCCAGCTGTTCCCGCCCCAGTTGGCGGCCGGGATCGTGGGGGCCGAGGCGCTCGTCCAGTGGGCGATCCACAGCACCGAGTAGCCGTTCCGGGCGAACCAGTCCGTGTCGCCGAGGTAGGTCTTCCAGAAGCTCGGGCTCGTGTAGATCATCGGCCGGACGCCGGTGACTGCGGTGACCCGGGTCAGCCATGTCTGGAGCCACGTCGTGAGCGCCGCGACCGACAGGCCGTTGCTGACCTCGATGTCCAGCGCCGGCCGGAGATCGCCGGGGACCGGGGACGCGTTGGCGAGGAACCAGTTCGCCTCGTTCAGGGCGTCGTTCGCGGCGCTGTCCGGGTTGGCGAAGTGATACGCCCCGACCGCCAGCCCCGCGGCCCGGGCGCCGGTCCGGTTCGCGGCGTAACGGCCGTCCGGGGTGAGGCTGCCGGCGCTCGCCCGGACGATGGCGAAGCGCTTGCCGGCGGCCGCGACCCTCGGCCAGTCGATCGTGCCCTGGTAGGTGCTGACGTCGATCCCTTCGAGCCGTGAACCCGCGGTCGGCGTCGGGGTCGGAGCGGGGGTGGGCGTCGGGGTCGGGGTCGGGGTCGGGGTCGGGCTCGGGGTCGGGGTCGGGGCCGGAGTCGGGGTTGGCGTCGGGGCCGGGCTCGGGACGAACGTCGGGGCCGGCGTGGGCCCGCGCGACGGACGAGGCCGCGGTTTCGCGTCGGCGGCGGAGATGCCGCCCTCGAGGGTGAGGCTCAGCGCAAGGGCGCTGGCGGCGAGCAGGGGGAAGAGCGGGAACCGACGTCGCATGGCTGGACCAGGTGAGGGAGCGCGATGGACGGGGCGATGGTACGCCGGATCCCGGGTTGCACCCGGTCCGCCACGGAATCAGAACGGCCGGCCCTCGCGGGCCGGCCGAACCGAACTGGGCTGGTTGACGGGACGGCTACTTGCCGCCCTCGGTGAGCTCCACGACCGCCTTCGTGAAGCCCTCGCCCTTGGTGTCACCACCGAGGTCCTTGAGGGCCTTGTCCGTGAGGTCGGTGCGGAACGCGTTTGTCGGGGCCTTGGTGATGATCTTGCCGTCGGTGGCGATCTTCACGGTCTGGTCCCAGGCCGCCTGGTCGATCACGCCGATCCCGTTCGGGGACGGCCAGATCAGGGCGTTGATCTCGTTCATCATCCAGGTCTGGTGGCCCTTCGGGAGCGCCGTGTCCGCCTTGAGGACGATGTCGACGCATGCGGCCGCGTTGTCACGGCAGTACTGCCAGCCCTTGTACGAGGCCCGCAGGAACTTGACCGCGACATCCTCGTTACCGGCCTTCTTGAGCCACGCCTCGGAGGCGAAGATCGCGTCCTGCAGCATCGCCGTGCCGGCCGATTCCATCGTGATGACGTCGAGGTCGCCGGCCGTGTAGAGCTTGCCCGTCGCCGGGTTCACCGATTCGAGGACCTGGGCGTACTCGTTGTACGTCATCGCCTGGGCGGCATCCATGTCGCCGTTCAGGAACGCCGTCATCGTGAAGTCCTGGTTGACGATCGTGACGTCGGACGCCTTGGCCGGGTCGATCCCGACCTTCAGCATCGCGGCGTAGAGCTCGGCCTCGTTGCCGAAGCCCCAGGTGCCGACCTTCTTGCCCTTCCAGTCCTCGGGCTTGGTGATGTTCTTGTCCTTGAACGCGATCTCGGTCGTGCCGGACCGTTGGAAGACCTGGCCGATGACCTGGACGTCCGCGCCGCTCTCGCGCGAGGCGAGCATCTTGGGCACCCACGAGATGCCGAACTCGGCGTTGCCACCGGCGACGACCGTGGCCGGGACGATGTCGACGGCGCCGGGCAGGATCTTCACGTCCAGCCCCTCGGCCTTGTAGTAGCCCTTGTCGACCGCAGCGTAGTAGCCGGCAAACTGCGCCTGGGGCAGCCACTGGAGCTGCAGCCGGACGGCGACCGGACCGCTGCTGGCCGCGGGCGAGCAGCCCGCCGCTGCGAAGACCGTCACGGCCGCGGCGCCGAGCACCGCGAACCTGCGCGCGAACCGCATGTTCTCTCTCCTCTGGGGCGCCGAAGCGGCGCCGCCCACACGGCGCGGGTGAACCCGCGCGCTGCTCCTCCACCCGGGGACGCCTCCCGGGGCGTTCCGTGTCGGGACAGTCTAGCCACGTCCGACCTCGCCGCGGTGGCCGTCCGGCGCAGGGCGACCGAGGCCGGGTTCACGCGGCGCCGTCCCACGGTCGTCGTCCGCGGCCTCCCCGCGGGTCTCGGGGTTCGTGCACGGCGCCATCTCCCCGCACGTCGTCCGCGGCCTCCCCGCGGGTCTCGGGGTTCGTGCACGGCGCCATCTCCCCGCACGTCGTCCGCGGCCTCCCCGCCCGTCGTCCGCGGCCTACCCGCGGGTGTTGATCTCCCGAAGGCATCGATCCCGGGCCAACGGGCCGCGGGCTCGCAGTCCCGGGGTCGCTCGGACCCGCTTGGTGCCTGACAGGCATCACCAAGGCGCGAATCTCCGCTCGAACGGCGCCCGAGCGGCCCACATTGGCCGAACCGGGCTCCACGGCGCTGGATTCGATGCCCCGGGCGCATCACCCGGCCCGGAACCCGATCCCTCCGGACCCTTCGCCATCGAAACGATGCGTGGGAGACATCGCGCCGGAGGCGACGCCATATCCCGGCACGCCACGCCAAACCGCGACGAGGAGCGGCCCCTCCCGCCGGCGTCCGCTGGCTCCCTCCGGCGCCCGCCACAGCCCCCTGGCGCCCGCCAGGCCGGCCGCGGTGCGTGCCAGCCACAACTCGCGCCCCAATCCGCGGCTGAAGGCGGTGGGAACCGTCCGGATCGGGCGGATCCGTCGCTGACGCGTTGCATTCGTGCCTGTCGCGCACCACCGGCACCGAGATCGGCTCGAATCTGGTGCTTCACCATCGAAAATGTGCGCTGGAGACACATCGGCGCGGTCGGCGCGGTCGGCGCGGTCGGCGCGGTCGGCGCGGTCGGCGCGGTCGGCGCGGTCGGCGCGGTCGGCGCGGTCGGCGCGGTCGGCGCGGTCGGCGCGGTCGGCGCGGTCGGCGCG
>JACPOU010000005.1 GCA_016191345.1 Chloroflexota bacterium | reverse complement strand
GCTGCCCCGCAGCCCGCCACGCGCCACGCGCCACGCGCCGCCCGCTGCCCCGCTGCCCGCCACGCGCCACGCGCCACGCGCCGCCCGCTGCCCCGCTGCCCGCCACGCGCCACGCGCCACGCGCCGCCCGCCCGATTTCTGCCGCTCACTCGCGGGGCGAGTGTTGGTCGGATTGTCGGGCCGCCACCGGGCCCGCCGGCGTGCCCGTCGTGCGTGAATCCGCGGACCGCGGCCCGATGGCCAGCCTCGATAGCGCCGTCCCACCCACCACCACTCGCCGGGCGAGTATCGGGGGGTTTTCGGGGTGGACGAGGGCCCTGTGGCGGGCCGAGGGCCCTGCAGCGGCCCAGGGCCCTTGCGGCGGCCGACGGCCTTGCCGCCGCCCGACGGCCTTGCCGCCGCCAGACGGCCCTGTGGCGGGCCGAGGGCCCTTGCAGCGGTCGAGGCCCCTGCGCCGGCCCGGGGCCCCGCTCTGCAGGCCGCCCCGGCGGCCCGAGGCCCCCGCTCTCAGCGTCCGAAGAACCGGCCGTGCTCGATCGCCGTGCAGCGGTCCATCACGACGTCGAGGCCGCCGGCCCGGGCGATCTCGCCGGCTTCCCGGCTCGCGATCCCGAGCTGGAGCCAGAGGCACGTCGCTCCGGCCGCCACCGCCTCCCGGGCATGGACCGCGCACGCGTCGGGGCGGCGGAAGACATCGACGAGCTGGACGGGCGCCGTGGCCGCCACGGCGTCCGCCAGCGTCGGATAGCACGGGAGCCCGAGGATCGACGTCTCGGCCGGGCTCACCGCGACGACGTCGTAGCCGAAGGCGCGGAGGTCCCGCAGCACCCCGAACGATGGCCGCGCCGGGTTGGACGACGCGCCGACGAGGGCGATCCGGGGCCGGGTCGCGAGGAGCGCCCGCACCCCGGCGTCGTCCAGCAGCGGCACCGGGAACCGGCCTTCATGGAGATCCAGCAGGTCCGCCAGCCCGCGGCGCGCGGCTCGGTCGTCGGTCATCGTGGATCGGCCCTCAACCATCGCGGACCAATGCTTGGCGGTGGCTCGCGCGCCGCGCCCGGAGCGTGCAAGATAGCCTCGGCACGAGGCGGCCCACCCGTCGACGTGCGGCACACGGGTAGCGTATTCTGCCCGCCACGGCCGGCGCCACGTTCCCGTGGGCCGGTCTTTCGAAGGAGGAGATCACGTTGCGCATCTCTAGCCGGCTGGTCGCGCTCGGCGCGTCCGCAGCCATCATCTTCGCGGCCTGCGGACCGGGCGCGTCCACGGCCCCGTCGACCGGACCCACGGGGTCCACGCCCACGGCCACGCCGGCCCCGTCCGCGGCCGCGGTCAACTTCAAGGCCTGCCTCGTCACCGACACCGGTGGCCTGGGCGACAAGGGCTTCAACGACAACGCCCTCAAGGGCCTCCAGGACGCCCTCGCAGCGGGCTCGGCCAGCGAGATCAAGAACCTCGAGTCGAAGAAGGACGGCGACTACGCGAGCAACATCGACCTGTTCGTGACCGATGCCTGCCAGCAGATCACGACCGTCGGCTTCAACATGGGCGCGATCACGAAGACGAAGGCGTCGGAGAACCCCGACATCCAGTTCTCGATCGTCGACTTCGCCTACGACCCGCCCCTCGCCAACGTCACCGGCATCGTCTTCGCGACGGAGCAGGCCGGCATGCTGGCCGGCTACCTCGCCGCGGGCGTGTCGGCCACCGGCAAGATCGGGACCTACGGCGGCCTGCCGATCCCGCCCGTCATCGACTTCATGAAGGGCCTCTACGCGGGCATCGCCTACTACAACAAGGAGAACGGCACCAAGGTCCAGCTCCTCGGCTGGGACCCGGCGACCCCGGACACCGGCGTCATGGCCCCCGCGGACAACCCCTGGGGCAACACGGACTTCGGCAACCAGCAGGCCCAGGCGTTCTTCCAGGAAGGGGCCGACATCATCCTGCCGGTCGCGGGCGGCACGGGCATCGGCACGTTCACCGCGGCCAAGCAGGCCCAGTCCCAGGGCAAGAAGGTCTACGCCATCGGCGTTGACACGGACCAGTACCTCACCGCCCCCGGCTTCGAGGGCGTCATCCTCACCTCGATCCAGAAGATCATCGACAAGGCCGTCGCGGACGCCATCGCCCTCGCGGCGAGCGGCCAGGCCGGCGGCAAGAACTACGTCGGCACCCTGGCGAACGGTGGCGTGGGGATTTCCCCGTTCCACGATCTCGATTCGCTCGTGTCGGCGGACGTCAAGTCGGGGATCGACGCCCTCAAGGCGAAGATCGTCGACGGCAGCGTCAAGGTCGTGGACTACTGGAAGAAGTAGCGCCCGCTTCGCGCACCTGAACCTGCTCCCCCGGCGTCACCGACGCCGGGGGAGCGTCGTACCTCGCACGGTTCCCTCCGGCGACTCCGGACCCGAGCGGCGCTCGGAGCCCGTGACGTCCCCGGCCATCAGAGTTCGAGGGTTGGCACGACCGATGCGCCTGCGACTTCGCGGCATCACGAAGCAGTTCCCCGGCGTCCTGGCCAACGATCACGTCTCGATCGAGGTCGATCGCGGCGAGATCCTCGCCCTGCTCGGCGAGAATGGTGCCGGCAAGACGACGCTCATGAACATCCTGTCCGGGCTGTACAAGCCGGACGAGGGTGAGATCATCCTCGACGAGCAGCCGCGGGTCTTCAAGGACCCCGCCGAGGCCATCGCCGCCGGGATCGGCATGGTCCACCAGCACTTCATGCTCGTGCCGATCTTCGACGTGACCGATTCGGTGACGCTCGGATCGGAGGTCACCACCGGTCCGTTCGGCGCCCTCGACCGCAAGACGGCCCGGGCGAGGATCGTGGACCTCTCCGAGAAGTACGGCCTTGACGTCGATCCCGACGCGCACATCGAGGATCTCCCCGTCGGCGTGCGCCAGCGGGTGGAGATCCTGAAGGCCCTCTACCGCCACAGCGACGTGCTCGTCCTGGACGAGCCCTCCGCGGTCCTGACGCCGAACGAGACGGAGGAGCTCTTCCTCATCATCCGCGGCCTGGCCGCCGCGGGGACCGCGATCATCTTCATCTCGCACAAGCTGAACGAGGTCCTCGAGATCGCGGACCGGATCACCGTCCTGCGGCTCGGCAGGGTCGTGGGGACCGTGACCCCGAAGGAGACGACCCGATCGGGCCTCGCCGAGATGATGGTCGGCCGGCAGGTCCAGCTGACCGTGGAACGGAAGGATGCCCAGCGCGGCGAGGTCGTCCTCGAGGTCCGGGGCGCCCAGGTCCGCGACGATCGGCAGGAGATCGCCGTCCGCGGCGTGGACCTCGACGTCCACGCCGGCGAGATCGTGGCCGTGGCGGGCGTCCAGGGCAACGGCCAGACCGAGTTCGTCGAGGCGCTGACAGGGCTCCGCCAGCTCGATGCCGGGACCATCGTGATCGCCGGCGAGCCGATCGTCTCCGCGGACCCGCGCCACATCGCTGACCTCGGCGTCGCGCACATTCCGGAGGATCGCCTCCGCGACGGGCTCGTGCGCGGCTTCACGGTCGCCGAGAACTATGTCCTCGACTCGTACCACCGGGAGCCGTACAGCTCCGGGATCCGGTATCACCCCGATGCGGTGGCCAGAGCCGCGACGCAGGCGGTCAAGGACTTCGACGTCCGAACCCCATCGATCACGACGGACGTGGGCTCGCTGTCCGGCGGCAACCAGCAGAAGGTCGTGGTCGCCCGGGAGTTCGGGCGACAGGTGAAGCTGGTCGTCGCATCCCAACCGACGCGCGGCCTCGACGTGGGCTCGATCGAGTACATCCACCGTCGGCTCGTGGAGCAGCGCGACGCCGGCGCCGCGATCCTGATCGTGAGCACGGAGCTCGACGAGGTGCTCGCCCTCGGCGATCGCATCGCCGTCATGTACGGCGGCGAGATCGTCGGGATCCTCCCCGCGGCCGAGGCCACCCGTGACAAGGTGGGCCTGCTCATGGGCGGCGTCCGATGAACCGGCTGCCCGGAGTGAGCGTCACGTGGATCATCCTCGGCGTCCTGCTGGCGGCGATCCTGTTCGCCAAGCAGTTCTGGATCGGCCTCGGCCTGCTCGCCGTCGTCACGGCGATTGCGCTCGTCGCGAATCGGACGGCGCGCGGCGCCCACCTGACCGGACGGCTGAAGCTGCCCATCCTCGCGATCCTGTCCGCCTTCCTCGTCGGCGGGATCGTCCTGATCTTTTCCGACTTCGAGTTCTACGCCAGGCTGTCGGTCGATCCGGGCGGGACGATCATCGCCAGCCTCGGCCGCGTCTGGGATGCCTACGGGGCGCTGCTCAAGGGAGCGTTCGGGGACCCGGCTCGCATCTCCGCCGCGATCAGCTCCGGGGAGGCGAGCAAGATCGGGACGGCCCTCCGGCCGATCAGCGAGACCCTGCTCGCGACCACGCCGCTCATCCTGACGGGCCTCGGGGTCGCCGTGGCCTTCCGGTCCGGCGTGTTCAACATCGGGGCGGAGGGCCAGCTGAAGGTCGGGGCGATCTGCGCCGTCTGGGTCGGCATCTGGCTGGACCTGCCGTTCCCGCTCCACACGCTCGCGGCGCTCGTCGCCGGGATCGCCGGCGGAGCCCTCTGGGGATTCATCCCCGGCATCCTCAAGGCGCGCACCGGCGCCCACGAGGTCATCACGACGATCATGCTCAACGCGATCGCGCAGCAGGTCATGCTCGCGCTGCTCCTGACGCCGATCCTCCAGCCCCCGGGCGGCTCCACGCCGATCTCGATGCCGGTCCAGGATTCGGCGGTCCTGCCCACCCTCCTCGCGCTGCCGAAGATCCGCGTCCACTGGGGCCTGGTCATCGCCCTCATCATGGCGGCCTGGACGTCCTGGCTGATGTTCCGGACGACCCGTGGCTTCGAGTTCCGGGCAGCCGGCCTGAACCCGCGCGCCGCCGGCTATGCCGGGATGCGGGCGGGCCGGACGATCGTGCTCGCGATGGTTGTCTCGGGCGGGCTGGCCGGCCTGGCCGGATCGGTGGAGGTCCTCGGCACGACCCATTACCTCTCGCCGACGATCAGCCCCGGCTACGGCTGGGACGCGATCTCACTGGCCCTCCTGGGCGGGACGCGGCCGGGCGGCGTCGTCGTCGCCGCGCTGCTCTTCGGTGCGCTCCGCGCCGGTGGCCCGAACATGCAGCTCGACACGGGCGTCCCGATCGACCTCCTGGCGTTCATCTCGGCGCTCGTGATCATGTTCGTCGCGGCCCCGCGCCTCGTCCGTGAGCTCTACCGGGTCCGGGTCGCCTCGAAGGCGCCCAAGACCCCCCTGCCCGCCGAAGGGGCCACGCTGTGAGCGGCCTGGCGATGGCCGCCGAGCCGGTGGCCCTCTCGACGACCGAGCGGCGCGCCCGCACGAACGGGTACATCCGGGCCGGGCTCTACGCGCTCTTCGGTGCCCTGTCCCTGTACGTGGGGCTGTTCCGGATCCCGGTCGACCAGCTGACCCGCTACCGCCTCGTGTTCGACAGCGGCGTGATCCGCGTGCCGGACCTCGTCCTTCCCGTCGGGGGGACCTACATCGCCGCCGGTGTCATCACGCTCGTCGTGGCCCTGATCCAGCTCCGGCGGCCGTCGGACAGCACGTGGCGGCGGCTCCTCGGCATCGTCGTGTTCATGGTGATCGCGGCCGTCCTGACCGGCATCCTGGCCGGCAAGACGCCAAGCCTCGTCGGCCTCGTGTCGGCGACCGTCTCGTTCGCCCTGCCGATCGTCTTCGCCGGCCTCGCCGCGATCCTCTGCGAGCGCTCGGGCGTGATGAACATCGGCATCGAGGGCACGATCCTCTTCGGGGCCGCGGCGACGTCGATCGGCGGCTCGCTTCTCGGCAGCCCGTATGCCGGCATTGTCGTCGGCGTTCTGGCGGGCGTCCTGCTCGGCCTGCTGCTCGGGGTCCTCGCGATCCGGTACCACGTCGACCAGGTCATCGCGGGCACGGTGCTCAACCTCGCCGCCGCGGGATTCACGACCTTCGCCTATACCCGGATCCTCCAGGCCAAGCCGGAGTTCAACAGCCCGGGCCTCGTCGGGTCGACGCCGATCCCGCTCCTTGCGGACATCCCGATCATCGGGCCGGCCCTCTTCAGCGGCTCCCTGTACCTCTACCTGGGCTACGCGATGATCATCATCATGCAGCTGGCGATCTACCGGACCCGCTGGGGCCTTCGCCTGCGGGCGGCGGGTGAGAACCCCAAGGCCGCCGGCACGATCGGCATCGACGTCCTGAAGATCCGCTACCGCTCCCTCGCGATGGGCGGCGCGGTCGCCGGCCTCGCCGGCAGCTACCTCGTCGTCGTGTCCACGGGCTCGTTCCAGATCGGCATGTCGGCCGGCGTCGGGTTCATCGGCCTGGCCGCGATGATCTTCGGCGGATGGCGCCCGGTCGGGGTGGCCGCGGCGGCGCTCGTCTTCGGGTTCGCCCGATCGGCGGAATCGCGGCTCGGGACCGTCGGCGTCGAGGTCCCGACGGTCTTCCTGAGCATCCTGCCCTACGTCGTCACGATCATCGTCGTGGCCGGCGTGGTGGGCCGCGTCCGCGGTCCGGCGGCGGCCGGCCAGCCGTACGAGCAGGCCTGAGCCGATGGGCCGCGACGGCGCCTGGAACGAAGGGGGTACCGGCGCCGCACCCACCTTCTTCGCGGCGCCCGCCGTCCCGAGGACGGCGCCGCACGGGACCGCGGAGGCGCCGCTGCCGCTGATCATCGACAGCGATCCCGGCCTCGATGACGCCCTCGCGATCGGCCTGGCCCTCGCCCGGCCGGAGCTCAACGTCCTCGCCGTGACGACGGTCGGCGGCAACGCCGACGTCCGCCACTGCACCGAGAACGCCCTCCGCCTGGTGCATGCGTACGGCAGGAGTGACATCCCGGTCGCGGAGGGCGCGGCCGGACCGATCTTCGGCGACGTCGTCCGTGCCACCGAGGTCCACGGCGAGGGCGGCATCGGCCGGACCGTCCTGCCCGCGTCGCCTGCGTCCGCCAGGCCGGAAGGCGCGGTGGGGCTCATGGCCCGGCTCCTCGCCGAATCGCCTGTGCCCGTCGCGATCGCCCCGGTCGGCCCGCTGACGAACATCGCCCTGCTGCTCCGGCTCCATCCCGAGCTCGCCGGAAAGATCGCCCACCTGGCGATCATGGGCGGCTCCATCGGGGAGGGGAACACGACCGTCTCTGCCGAGTTCAACATCTATGCCGATCCCGAATCGGCCGAGATCGTCTTCCGGTCCGGCATCCCGATCACGATGCTGGGCCTCGACGTCACGCACCAGGCGCTTCTCGATCTCGGCTCCGCGGAACGCCTGCGGGCCCTCGGGACGGCATCGGGCAGGATCGCCGCCGAGCTCGTCGAGTTCGCGATCGAGCGGGTCCGCCAGTGGTACGGCGGCGACTCCACCGCCACCCACGACGCGGTCGCGATCGCCCACCTCGCGTTCCCCGACCTCGTCTCGGTTGCCTCGTACAACGTCCGCGTGGACACGGGCAGCGGACCCGCCCGCGGCCGGACCGTCTGCGAGGGCCTGCCGATCCGGATGCAACGCTACGGCCTCGCCCCGAACGCCCAGGTCGGGATCCGGATCGACGGCGTCCGGTTCGAGCAGATCCTCCTCGACGCCTTCAGCCGGCTGCCGTAGCCGGCCGTCCCGGGCGCGAGGAAGGGATGACCGACGCGTGCGACCGGCTCGGACGATCATCGCTGCCGGCTTCCTGCTGTCCGCGGCGGCGCTCGCTGCGGCATGCGCCCCCGAACCCACGCCCCCGCCCGTGTCCTCCCCCTCGACCCCGGCGTCGTCCGTCGACTCAAGCCAGGACGGCTCGACGGTGACCGCCGCGGGCCTTCGCTATGTGGCCCTCGGCGACTCGTACACGATCGGGACGTCGGTCGGGATGGACGAGCGGTGGCCGAACCAGCTCGTCGCCGCGCTCGGGCAGGAATCGCCGGCACTCGACCTCGTGGCGAACCTCGGCGTCAACGGCTACACCTCGCGCGACGTCATCGACGCCGAGCTCCCGCAGCTCGATGCCGTCCGTCCGGAGTTCGCGACCCTCCTCATCGGCGTCAACGACGTCGTCCAGGGCGTGCCGGAGGCCCGATACCGCGAGAACCTCGCCCGGATTCTCGACGACCTCGTCGGGCGCCTCGGGGCGGAGCGCATCCTCGTCGTGACGACGCCCGACTACACCGTCACCCCGGCGGGCGCGGAGTACGGCGATCCCGCGGCCCGGGCCGCCTCGATCCGCGCGTTCAACGCCGCCCTCACGGCGATCGCCACCGCACGGGGCATCGCGGTCGTCGACATCCACGACCTCTCGCTGCGGGCGGCGGCCGATCGGTCGCTGGTGGCCGGCGACGGCCTCCATCCGAGCGGCGCGCAGTACGCGCTCTGGGTCGAGCGGATCCTGCCGATCGTGACGCACCTCCTGGGACCTTGACCGCGAGGGCGACGGCGCAGCCGGGGTCGTGACCCCGCCGGTGCCGCCGTTCGCCCGACGGCATCGTCGGGGCTACCATTGGCCTCCCGATGGCCATCGCAGCGAGCGACTTCGTCCACCTCCACGCGAAGCTGGACGGGAGATTACGCACGAACTGGCCGGCCGGATCAAAGATCAGAGGCGCAAATGGCGGAAGGGCGGGTTTAGCCAGGGATTCACCGATCAGCCGCGGCTGACGGAGCGCTGAGGAGGCGTTTCAGGTCCCCTCTGAACTGGCGATGAAGGCCCGTCAACCGGCCCAGGGGAGCACCTGACGGATGCGATCGCAGCCACCACCGCCTCGACGTCCCTGGGCAGTGCACCCGATTCTGGCAGAGAGAGGTGGATTGACATGATCTCGGGGGGGGTACCGTCGCCACATGAGCGCTTGGGGTCGACGGGTCCTCGGTCTCGTGATCGGCGGTTTCCTCGTTATCGCGCCGATCTCAACGGCTCGCGCCGCCGCACCCGATCCGATCAAGAGCGACGTCTGGGGCAAGGGCTTCACTGGTACCTACCGCTTCGCGAGTAATGTCCCGAGTGGCTGGATGCGATCAGCGATCAGCAGGGCGATTGCAACGATCAGCTCCACGTCGTACGCCAATCCGACGTTCCGCGTGACGACAAGCTCGACCGCGAACGGGACGATCCAATACCTCAAGCCATCATCCAACAGCTGTGACGGCGACCTGTCGTGGCGTGCGTGTGCAGACGCCTACTCGGACAAGCCCTTCCGCCTCTGGCTCGCATCGGACACCTGCTGGACCGACGGCACGAACAGCACCTGCGGCGGCACAAAGTACGACGTCGAGACCGTGGCGCTCAACGAGATGGGCCACATCAACCGCCTCTCCCACCATGTCAACCCTGCGTACAGCGACGCGGTCGTCCAACTGACCCCGTATCCCTACGGCCAGATCTACGGCACCAACCGATTCCTCCGGTGGGCGGATAACGATGGGCTCCATGCGCTTTACGGACACGATCCGTGCACCCTGCCGCCTTGTCCCTTGGAGCCCGTGCCGTGATCCGAACACGATCTGGCCTGGGCGCTGCGATCGCAACCGCGCTTCTTGCCGGAGCTGCCTGTGGGTCGAGCGCCGGCGAGCCGACGAACCCAGTCGGCCAGCCCCCTTCCCCGAGTGCCGCGACGCCGTCGACGTCGGTCGGCGGGCGCCCTTCCCCGAGTGCCGCCTCATCGCATGGCGACGTGCTCGGAGGCGCTGCAGCGTTCGGCTATACCGGGTTCCGGGACTGGGTGAGCGAGTGGGTGGGGCGGGGCGGTGAAGGCGTCGCGCTCGTCACGGTGACGGCGGTCGGCCCGATTCGTTGGAACACGGCCGACGGAGGACGACCGTCCGAGAGCGCCGTGCATGGTGGGCCGGTCGGGAACGGCAACAACGGGAACGGCAATACCCCGTTCATCGGCCGGCTGATTACGGTCGAGCTAGTTCGGACTCTTGTGGCGCCTTGGCTGGCTTCGCCCGACGGTCCGAACCGTGCGGCGTACTGGCAACCTGGCGGTCAGCTCGGCCTCGATGTGCAGGAGGTGGACGTTTCCCGCACCTTCGCGTTCGTCCCCGGCCAGACAGCCGTCGCCTTCGTCCTCCCGCAACAGGTCGACCTGGGCTACGACGCTCCGATGCTGGTCCAGATTGGATCGCTCTTTGCGGCCGATGGAGCCGGCCGCATCGAGACCTTCGACCCGGACGAGAAGATCACGCTCGACAACATCGGGACCTACTTGCCGTAGGGATTTCAGAGCCCAGGTTCGAACCCGCCAAACGCCTGGTCGACAGACGCCCGGGCCAACGGATGGTCGGGTTCGTGCCCCGGGCGCGTGAACCGCCGCCGAACGACTTCACGCACGTGGATGTTCGATACCAGGGAGTTCTTGTGCCGTCTGACGCGGCCGGAATCCGTGACTCGTCCTTCGGCCCAAAGGCGTTATCGCTTGTTGGCGAGCGGCAGTCAGAGGAGCGGTCACTGAGCCGTGGCCCGATGAAAGCGCGCTTGGTCGCTTCATCGTTCTTGCCGCTCCGAATGGACTCGGCTTCGTGAGGCGGGCAGCGTTTGTTCGGGTGCTCTTGGCGAGCTTCATCGTTGTAAGTTGCGGGAGCGCGCCAGCGTCGATCTCCCCGGAACCAACGACCTACGCGCTTCCGAGCATGGTGGTGCCAAGGGTCTGCCTGGGGATCGGCGGAGGGGCCACTCTCGCTGGAAGTCCGCTCGATCCCCGGATCGCCTGGGAAGAGGGTTTCGGGAATCGCGGCGAGATCATCTGGCCGCCGGGCTTTTCCGCTCGGTTCACGCCTCGTCTGGAAGTGATCGATCCTTCCGGAGCGGTTGTCTTCCGCGAGGGTGATCGGATGCCGGGAGGATGTGCTGTCGGTCCGCCGGACAACCCGCCGTCCTTGATCTTGATCGTTCCCGGACAGCAATAGCTCCCTCGCTGCCGATGCACCCGGCGGCAGACCCGTCCTCTCGCCTACGGGCTACCATCGGTCTTCTGGTGACTAACCCCATCTCGGCCCGAGATTTTACGCACCTCCACACGCATTCGGAGTTCAGCCTGCTCGACGGGCTCGGACGGATCAGCGACCTCGTGGACGAGGCGGGTGCCCACGGCTTCGACAGCCTCGCCCTGACCGATCACGGGGCGCTCTACGGCGCGGTCGCGTTCTACCAGGCGGCGAGGGCTCGCGAGATCAAGCCGATCATCGGGGTCGAGACCTATGTCGCCCGGCGGTCGATGCGGGACAAGGAGGGCAAGGCGGATGCCCAGCCCTTCCACCTCATCCTCCTCGCGACGGACCTGACCGGCTATCGAAACCTGTGCCGGCTGGTCACCGATGCCCACATCGACGGCTACTACTACAAGCCGAGGATCGACCGTGAGCTCCTCGCCAGGCATGGCGAGGGCCTGATCGGCCTGTCCGGCTGCCTCAACGGCGAGGTGCCCCGGGCCCTCGAGGTCGACGACTGGGGGCTCGCCCGGACCCTCGCCGGCGAGTACCAGGACATCCTCGGCAAGGGCCGCTTCTTCCTGGAGCTCCAGGACCACGGGATGAAGGAGCAGCAGCGGCTCAACGAGCAGCTGCTCCGCCTCGCGCCCGAGATCGGCCTGCCGCTCGTCGTGACCAACGACCTCCACTACGTCCGCCGCTCGCAGGCCGACGCGCACGACGTCCTCCTCTGCGTCGGCACCGGCAGCAACATCGACACGCCGGGCCGGATGAAGATGGAATCCGACAACCTCTACCTGAAATCCGCGGCGGAGATGGCGGCCCTCTTCCCGGACCAGCGCGAGGCGCTCCTCAATACCCGGCGGATCGCCGAGATGTGCGACCTGTCGCTGCCGCTCGGCCACACCCGGATCCCGCACTTCCCGGTCCCGGACGGCGAGACCACGGAATCGTGGCTCCGGGCGGAGTGCGAGCGCGGTCTCCTGCGCCGCTACGGGACCGTCACCCCGGAGCTCCAGGCTCGCCTCGACTACGAGCTCGGCGTGATCATCTCGATGGGCTACGCCGGCTACTTCCTCATCGTGGCCGATTTCATCTGCTACGCGCGGGAGCAGGGCATCCAGACGACCTGCCGGGGCAGCGCGCCGGGATCCATCGTGACCTACACGCTCGGGATCACGCCCGTGGACCCGATCGCCTACGGCCTCCCGTTCGAGCGGTTCCTGAACCCGGACCGGGTGACGATGCCGGACATCGACGTCGACTTCCAGGACGATCGCCGGGACGAGGTCATCGCCTACGTCTCCCGCAAGTACGGCCAGGACCACGTCGCCCAGATCATCACCTTCGGGACGATGCTCGCGAAGGCGGCCATCCGGGATGTCGGGCGCGTCCTCGGCCACAACTACGGCGACGTCGACCGGATCGCCAAGGCCGTCCCGAACACGCTCGGGATGAAGCTCGAGGAGGCCCTCGAGGTCAGCCCTGCCCTCCGCGACCAGTACCAGTCGGACGAGGGCGTCCGGAAGGTCATCGAGTTCGCGAAGCAGCTCGAGGGCGTCGCCCGCAACGCCTCCACGCACGCCGCCGGCGTGGTCATCTCGCGCGAGCCGCTCACGGAGCTCATGCCGCTCCAGAAGGCGACGAACTCCGATTCGCTCATGACCCAGTACGAGATGCACGCGATCGAGGCGCTGGGCCTCCTGAAGTTCGACTTCCTGGGCCTCTCCAACCTCACGATCCTGAAGAACGCGGTGGACCTCGTCCGCGCCCATCGCGGGATCGAGATCGACCTCGACCACATCCCGCTCGATGACGCGGCGACGTTCGAGCTCCTCGCCTCGGGCGAGACGACCGGCGTCTTCCAGCTGGAGTCGGCGGGGATGCGCCGCTACATCCGGGAGCTGCGCCCGACGTCGGTCTTCGACCTCGCGGCGATGGTCGCCCTCTACCGCCCGGGCCCGATGGACAACATCCCGGCCTACATCCGCCGCAAGCACGGCCAGGAGGCGGTGACCTACCTCCACCCGCTGCTCGAGCCCTTCCTCGAGCGGACCTACGGGATCTTCGTCTACCAGGAGGACATCATGGCCGCCGCCATCGCGCTGGGCGGCTTCACCGGCCCCGAGGCGGACACGCTCGGCTACGCGATCCGGAAGAAGAAGTCGTCGGTCCTCCGGGCCCAGAAGGAGAAGTTCGTCTCGCAGGCCGCCGAACGCGGCGTGCCGCCCCAGACGATCGACGCGGTCTTCAAGGCCTTCGAGCCCTTCGAGCGCTACGGCTTCAACAAGGCCCACGCCACCTGCTACGGGCTCATCGCCTACCAGACCGCGTACCTCAAGGCGAACTACACGGTCGACTACATGACCGCGGTCCTGTCCGCCTTCCGGAGCTCCGAGGAGAAAGTCGCGGCCGCCGTCGCCGAGTGCCGGCGCCTCGGCATCGAGGTCCGCCCGCCGGACGTCCACGGGAGCCACCTCGAGTTCACGGTCGAGGGCGACGCGATCCGGTTCGGCCTCCTCGCGATCAAGAACGTGGGCCAGGGCGCGATCGAATCGATCCTCGTCGCCCGGGAGGCCGGTGGCCCCTTCCGGAGCCTGACGGACTTCTGCACCCGGATCGACCTCCGCCTGACGAACCGGAAGGTCCTCGAATCGCTGGCCAAGGTCGGCGCGATGAGCGCGTTCGGCCATCCGGCCCAGATCCTCCTCGGCCTCGACGACGCGGTGAACGCCGGGCAGGCCACGCAACGTGACCTCGCAACCGGCCAGACCTCGCTCTTCGACATGGGCGCCGAGGATGCGACCGTCCTCGAGCGGCCGCTCCCGCCGACGCCCGAGGCACCCGTCCGCGAGCGCCTCCGCTGGGAGAAGGAGCTCCTGGGCCTCTACCTCTCCGAGCACCCGATGGGCGAGGTCGCGGACCAGGTCGGCGAGTTCGTGACGGCGTACTCCGGGGACCTGCGATCCGACGAGACCCTCGACGGGCAGCGCCTCGTCATCGGCGGCATCGTCGTCGGGTCGCGGACCGTCGTGACGCGGGCGCGGGCGACGATGGCCGTGGTCACCCTCGAGGACCTCCAGGGCTCCATCGAGGTCGTCGTCTTCCCGAAGCTCTTCGAGCAGACGGCCTCGACCTGGCAGGAGGGGTCCATCCTCCTCGTCGCGGGCCGCGTCGATCACCGAGGCGAGGACGTGTCGCTCCTCGCGGATCTGGTCACGACGTGGGATGACGCCGTGGTCAAGGGCGCAGACGCCTTTCGGCGCGAGGTCGCGGCCGGGGATCGCGGCGCGTACCGGCGGCGCCAGGCGAGCCCGGGCGGGGAGGGGAACGGCTACGCCAATGCATCCCGTGGGTACGCCTCGAACGGGAACGGGAACGGGAACGGGAACGGCAGTGGCGATGCCCACCCGACCGGCGGGGCGCCCGTCGCCGCGGGGCCGGGGCCCGGGCCGGGCGCCAGGATCGTCGCCGGCATCAGCGGGGCCGGGTCGTCAGCGGCCACCGGTGCGTCCTCCACGCGCCCCGGAGCACGCCGGACCGACATCCCGTACGTCTCGCCCCTCCGCCCCGATGCCGAGCCCCTGCCCGGCGTCCCGATCGCCCCGGCCGAACCGGTGCCCACCGACCTGTCCGGGCTGGCGACCTCGTCGCCGGGCGTGCCGGAGCGGGATGACGAGCCGGCGCTCCCCGACGAGGCCCGGATGCGGGTCGTGGCGGCCGCGACCGCCGGGACGGTGCCGACCGCCACGGCCGGCGTCGGACAGATCCTCCACGTCCGGTTCGGCGGCGCGCCGGCGGACCAGCTCGTCCGGGCCATGGAGACGTTCCGCCAGCTGATTCGCGAGCGGCCCGGGGAGACCCGCGTCATCGTCCACGTGCCCGCCCCGGGTGGCGCTGCGCTGCCCATGGAGCTGAAGCAGGCCGTCGCCTACGACGCGGACCTGCTCGACGAAGTCCGGCGCCGCCTCGGCGATGGCGTGGCGAGGATCTCCCTGGCCTGACGGCGCGGGACGGCCGGCCCGCCGGACCGGCCCGCATCAGCCTCGGGCGAGCCGCCTCGCCGCACGGATCGCGGAGAACCGGTCCACGTACGCCTCGCGCACGGCGTTGAGGGCCGGTCGCTCGACGCCGAGCTCCCGGGCGATCTCGTTGATGGCCCCGGCCTCCTCGCTCGAGATCTCGTCGTCGGCGGCGCTCACCGCGAAGCACGCCCGGAGCACCGCGAGCTTCTCGTCGTCGCTGGCCAGACCCGCGAACTCCCGGGTCACGAGGTAGTCCTCGGTCCCGAACCGGGTCCGCGACTGGAGCTTCGCGAGCTCCACGACGATGACCGCCTGCGCCGGGTCCAGGCCGCCCAGCTCCGCGACCGCCGATTCCATGACCGCGGTCTCGGCCTCGCTGATGTCGAGGTCGGCGTGCGCCGCGCGTGCCAGAACGTACGCGAACCCGGCCAGGAAGCGCGCCCGCGCCGCCGGCAGGGCGTCGAGGCGGGCCACGATCCGCCGAACGGTCTCGGTCTCGCCGGCCAGCGTTCCCGCGGCCGGGATCGGGGCGGGCGAGGGCGCGTCGTCCTCCGTGGATGGGTCGGCTGCCGCGCCGCGCAGCCGGTCGAGGAATCCGTTCATGCGCGCACTCTACGGGACCCTCGCCGCGGGCGCCGTGAGCACGTCGACGTGGCGGATCGTCATGGTGCCGGAGGCGGGGATCGAACCCGCACGAGGTTGCCCTCAACGGTGTTTGAGACCGTCGCGTCTGCCTGTTCCGCCACTCCGGCACGGAGGCTCGAGCCGGCATCGTAGCGTCTGGGAACCGGGCCTGACCCGGCGGCGTCCACGCGGCGACCGATGCTAGACTCGCGCCGCCTCAGTATCGCCGTCCGGAGGATCCCCCAGGCCGTGGAGGACCGTCCCTCGATCGCGACGTCCGACGACCCGGTCCAGCGCCGTGACCTCATCCTCCTGGAGCAGGCGCGAGCGGGCAACCTCGACGCGTTCAACGACCTCGTCACGTGCTACCAGGACCTCCTGTACTCGCTCGTCGTCCGGATGGTCCCGGACCGCGACCAGGCGTCCGACGCCGTGCAGGAAGCCTTCTTCTCGGCCTACCGGAACATGGATGGGTTCCGAGGCGGATCGGTCCGGTCGTGGCTCAGCCGCATCGCGATCAATGCCGCGATGGACGCCCAGCGGCTCAAGAAGCGACGCCCCGCCGATCCCTACCCGGAACTCGAGGACGACAGCTGGCAACCGCCGGCCGCCGCGGAGGACGATCCCGTCACGACGGCGCTCACCTCGGAGCGGCACCGGGCCCTGAACCACGCCCTGGCCCAGATCACGGACGATCAGCGGGCCGCCATCGTCCTCTTCGACGTCGAGGGTTACGACTATGCCGAGATCGCCGGGATGACGGGCGTCTCGCTCGGGACCGTCAAGTCGCGGATCCACCGCGGTCGCCTCGCCCTCCGCGACCGTCTCGCGGACCGGATGGACCTGTTCCGTGGCTGACCGACGCCGGCTCGGCCCCGAGCACCACGCGGACCACGATCTCGAGCTCGTCGCGCGCGCCGCGGCCGGGGACCTTGCCGCCGCCGAGGCGATCGCGGCCCGCGACCTGCTCGCCGCCTGCGACGCGTGCGAGGCGCTGGCCGTCGACCTGCGGGCCATCGCCGCCGTCATGCGCGCCATCCCGCGCACCACGCTGGCCGCGCCGCGGGACTTCCGGATCTCGCCGGCAGACGCGGCCCGGATCGGGCGGCGCCGCCGGCCGGACCTGTCGCGGTTCGGCCTCGCAGCGGGCCGGGCCCGCGGCCTGGGCGGTGCGCTCGCGACGCTCGGGCTCGTCGGAATCCTGGTGAGCGCCGGCGCGCCGGCGCTCCTCGGCGGTGCCGGCGGAGCCGCCTCGGACCTGGCCGCGGAGGCGGGCCGCAACGGGAGCGCGTCGAAGGCCCCCGAGTTCGGTCCCGCGCAGAGCGACGTCAACGCCCTCACCGCCACCGGCGCCGCCCCTGGGCCGGACATCCAGTCCAGGTCGATCGAGGAGGCGGCGGCCTCGCCCTGGGCGATCCTTGCGCTCCTTTCGGTCGTCGCCCTCGTCGCGGGGCTGTCCCTCCTCCTCGCGACGCGCTCAGGGCGCCGCGCGGGTCCGTGAGCCGGCAGGCCGCCTCTCGAGGGAACCGCAGCGGACGGCGACCCGTCTGACCGGCGACATGACGGACCGCCACAGGGCCTCTCTTCCGGACCCCCACGCCAGCCACGACCGGATCCTCATGGCCGCACTGGCCGCGGGCGACCTCCACGGCGTCGAGCACGAGCGAGCCGAGCGGCGCCGGGCCGCGTGCCCCGCGTGCGATGCGCTCCACGACGATCTCCTGGCCATCGCTCGCTCCGTCCGAATCCTTCCGCCTCCGGTGCGTCCGGCGGACCTCGACTTCACGGTGGCCCCTCGACAGGCCGCCGAGATCGACCGCGGGAGAGGCTGGCGCCGCGTTCTCGGCGCCCTCGGGGTCGGCAATGCCGTCGCCCGACCGCTCGCGCTCGGCCTCACCACGCTCGGCGTCGCCGGCCTCCTGCTCGCGTCGCTCCCGACGATGTCCCTGTCGTTCGGCGGCGGCTCCTTCCTCCCGGCACCGGCCAGCCCCACCGAGAATCGCCAAGCCGTGCCCGCGGCCGGCGACCTGACCGACGGCCCGGCGGACCCCGGCGCCTCCGATGGCACGGCCGTCGGGACTGCCGCACCGACCTCGTGGGTCGAGTCCTCACCCGGCGGCGGCACGGACACCGGCGGGATCGATACGGCCGGCAGTGGCGGGACCAGCCCCGACGCCGCGAATCTGCCTCCCCAGGGGGGCCCGGGCGCTGCGGGCGACGACGGTGCGGGTGGTGCGACCGAGATCACCGACCAGCCCGGTGAGGCGTCTCCGGGGCCGGACCCGCTCGTCCTCCTCAGCATCGGCTTCCTCGCCGCCGGAATCGGCCTCATCGCGCTCCGTCGAGCCGCCCTCCGCCTTCGCTGATGCCGGGCCGGGAGGCCCCGCGCCGGTACACTGGACCGCACGTCCCGCATCCCGCGGACACACCCCGCCGAGGCTCGCCGATGGAACGCCTGATGCTGCTCGACGGCAACGGGCTCATCTACCGCGGATACTTCGCGCTCCCCCCGCTGACCACGGCGAAGGGCGAGCTCGTGAACGCCGTCTTCGGCTTCTGCAGCATCGTCCTGCGCGGGATCCAGGACCTCCGACCGGACTACGTCGCGGTCGCCTTCGACCTCCCCGGGCCGACGTTCCGCCACGAGCGATTCGCCGAGTACAAGGCGACCCGGACCCGGATGCCGGACGACCTCCGCGACCAGTTCCCGAAGGTCCGCGAGGTCGTCAAGGCACTTCGCTTCCCGGTCTACGAGCTCGCCGGCTTCGAGGCCGACGACGTCATCGGGACGCTGACCGTGGAATCGGAGGCCCGCGGCCTCGACACGACGATCGTGACCGGCGACCTCGACATGCTCCAGATCGTGAGCGACAAGGTCCGCCTGATGACGACCCGCTCCGGCGTCGAGAACACGATCCTCTACGACCCGGCCCGGATCTTCGAGCGCTACGAGCTCGAGCCCTCGCAGATGATCGACTACAAGTCGCTCAAGGGCGACACGACCGACAACATCCCGGGCGTGCCCGGGGTCGGCGAGAAGACGGCCGCGAAGCTCATCCGCGAGTACGGCAGCCTCGACGACCTGTACGGCCGCCTCGATGAGGTGAAGCCGGACAAGCTCCGCGAAAAGCTGGCCGAGCACCGCGACCAGGTGTTCCTCGGCAGGGAGCTCTCGACGATCATCCGGGACCTGCCGGTCTCGATGGACCTCGACGCGGCGCGCCTCGGCGACTACGACCGCGACGAGGTCATCCGCCTCTTCCGGGAATACGAGTTCCGATCCCTCCTCGACCGGCTGCCGCCGCTCCTGGGCGAATCCGCCACGGACGCTGCGGAGGCGATGCGATCGGCGACCGGGTCCGTGCCCGCGGCCCGCGTGGGCAGCGAGCGCCCGGGCGGCTGGGGGAGCGGCCGCCCGATCCGCGTCGGATCCTCACCCACGGCCGCGACGGCACCGCCGTCGGGCGGGCTCCAGCTGTCCCTCGACTTCGGCGCGATCGGCGCGTCGAGCGGCATGGGACCCGGCTCCGTGGGGCCGGCCCGGGACGGCTCGGAGCCGGTGGTCCGCTACGACGACCTCCCGACGGCCCTCGCGGCGGCGATCAACGATCCGGGCCTCATCGAGCTGCACGCGGGGGAGTCGCTCGACGGCCTGGGTCCGTGGATCGCGTCGCAGTCCGCGATCGGCGTGGGCCTCGTCCAGGACGATCCGCGTCCGCGGCGCGGGACGCCCCTGGCGCTCGCCGTGGCCGGCACGGACGGTCGGGTCGTGGTCGCGGCCGGACCGGAGGACGCCGAGCGGCTCCGGGCGATCGTCGAGGCGAGCGGCGTGCCGCTCGTCGCCCACGAGGTGAAGCCGTTCCTCGTCGCCGGGTTCGCCACGAATCCCGCGGGGCGGCCAGCGCGCGTCGACTTCGACACCCAGATCGCCGCCTACATCCTGAACGCGGCGCTGCGCTCGCAGACGATCGCCGACGTGGTCGCCGAGCGCATCGACCTCGTCCTGCCGCCAGCGAAGGAGCTGGAGCCGGCGCATCGCGCGGGCCTCGATGCCCTCGCCGCGCTCGCCGTTCGCGATCCGCTCGCCGCCGCCCTCGTCGACGAGCAGCTGGACCGCCTGTTCCGCGAGATCGAGCTGCCGCTCGTCCCGATCCTCGCCCGGATGGAGGCCGTGGGCGTCGCGATCGACCTCGACGGCCTCGCCGCGCTGGATCGCGAGTTCGCCGCGGAGATCGAGCGGCTGGAGCGGACGGTCTACGACGCCGTCGGCCACGAGTTCACGATCGGCTCGCCGAAGCAGCTCGGGGAGATCCTGTTCGGCGAGCTGCAGCTCCCGAAGGGCCGCAAGACGAAGACCGGCTATTCGACCGATGCGTCCGTCCTCGAGGAGCTCGTCGGCGTCCATCCGGCGATCCAGCCGATCCTCGACTGGCGGACCTACACGAAGCTCCGCTCCACCTATGTCGAGGCGCTGCCGGCCCTCCTCGCGGCCGACGGCCGGGTCCACACGACGTTCCACCAGGCCGTGGCGGCGACCGGCCGCCTCTCCTCGTCGGACCCCAACCTCCAGAACATCCCGATCCGGACGCCGCTCGGGCGGCGCATCCGGCGGGCATTCGTGGCCGGAGCTCCGGACCTCGTCCTCGTCGCCGCCGACTACTCCCAGATCGAGCTCCGGATCATCGCCCACGTCTCGGGCGACGAGCACCTCCGGGACGCCTTTGCCCGGCAGGCCGACATCCACCGCGAGACGGCCGCTCGCGTGCTGCACAAGCCGCCCGAGGACATCAGCCCGGATGAGCGCTCGATGGCGAAGATGGTCAACTTCGGGCTGGCCTACGGGATGAGCGACTTCGGACTGTCCAGCCGGGCGGGGATCAGCCGCCAGGAGGCGCAGGAGTTCATCAATTCCTACTTCGCGGCGTACTCGGGGATCAGCTACTACATGATCGCGATCAAGGAATCGGCGCGGCGCGACGGGTTCGTCCAGACGCTCCTCGGGCGCCGCCGCCAGATCCCGGAGCTGCGCGCCGCGAACCCGAGCCTGCGCGGGGCAGGGGAGCGGATGGCGATCAACATGCCGATCCAGGGCACCGCGGCGGACATCGTGAAGATCGCCATGATCCACCTCGACGAGCGGCTCGCCGCCGAGGGGTTCCGGGCGCGGCCGCTCCTCCAGGTCCACGACGAGCTGCTGCTCGAGGTCCCGCGCGACGAGGTGGACCGGCTCGTGCCCGTGCTGCGCGAGGTCATGGAGGGCGCGCTCGTCCTGGACGTGCCCCTCACCGTCGACATCAAGGTCGGCGACGACTGGGAGTCGATGACCCCGGTCACGCGGCTCGACGCGGTGCTGGCGGAGGCGGGCGAGGCCCCGGCGGGCGTCTGACATGCCCGAGCTCCCCGAGGTCGAGACGGTCGCGCGCGACCTCCGCGGCCTCGTCCTCGATGCCACGATCAGCGGCGCCACGGTGTCATGGGCGCGGACGCTGCGGACCCACGATCCCGACACGCTCGGGCCCGCGATCGCCGGCCGGACGATCCGGGCCGTCGGGCGGCGCGGCAAGCAGCTGGTCCTGGAGCTCTCCGGCGACGCGATCCTGACGATCCACCTGAAGATGACCGGCCAGCTGTTCGTCGTGCCGGCCGCGGCACCCATGGACCCGCACGTGCGGGTCGTCCTGCCCTTCACGGATGGCCGCGAGCTGCGGTTCCGCGACATCCGCAAGTTCGGCCGGATCGGCCTGTACGAGCTCGATCCGTCGACGGGCGAGGCCGTCCGCGAGGCCGGCGGCACGGCGGTCTTCGCGGGCACGGGCCCCGAGCCGATCGACGAGGACTTCACGATCCGCGCCTTCCGGCGTCGCCTCCGGGCGCGCCGCGGTCGCCTGAAGTCGCTCCTGCTGGACCAGTCGTTCGTGGCCGGGATCGGGAACATCTACGCCGACGAGGCACTCTGGGCGAGCCGCCTGCACCCGCTCCGGAGCGCGGCCTCGCTGCGTCCGGCCGACGAGCGGCGGCTCTACCTCGCGTTCCGGAGGATCCTGCTCGAGGCGATCGAGCGACGCGGCAGCTCGATCGACGACTACACGGCCCCCGAGGGCGACGGGTCGATGCAGGAGTGCCTGCTCGTCTACCAGCGGGCCGGCGAGCCGTGCCATCGCTGCGGCCGGCCGATCCGCCGGATCGTGGTCGGCGGGCGGGCCACGCACTTCTGCTCGTGGTGCCAACGGCTCTCACCGGCGGACCGGACGGGGGCGGCGGCGATCCTGCGGACGATGACCCCGCGCCCGGGCCGCGAGGCCGGCCGCACGGGTCGCCGCTGGACGGAGCTGGACGGGGATGCCGCGCTCGGCCGGACCGTGGCCGAGGCGGACGCGGCGGCGCGGCGGCGTCGTGACCGTGCCGCCCGCACGAGCCAGGCGGCGGCGACGAGGCGGGCCGCGGCCCGCGCAGCGGCCGGGGCCGGCTGATGTCGGTCCTCCGGCTCACCGGAATCCGGCGCGAGGTCGGCACGTTCGTCATTCTCGACGGGATCGACGCGGCGATCGCCCTCGGCGACCGGATCGGGCTCGTCGGTCCGAACGGGGCGGGCAAGACGACGCTCATGCGGATCGCCGCCGGGATTGACGAGCCCGACGCTGGCGAGGTCCATCGCCGGCGCGGCCTCTCGTTCGGGATGCTCGCCCAGGAGGCGCACCTCGACGAGACGTTCATGCGCTCGCCCGACGTGCGCACGGCGGTCCGCCACGGCGCCGCCCATGTCGAGCGGATGGGCGACGAGCTCGCCGAGCTCGAACGCGCGGGGCGCGTGACGGACCCGGCCTATGCGGACCTCCAGCACCGCTACGAGCTGCTCGGCGGCTACACGCTCGACCAGCGCGTGGACGCCGCGCTGACCGGCCTCGGCTTCACGCCCGAGGAGGCCACCCGGCCACCCACGTCGCTCTCCGGGGGGGAGCAGACCCGGGCCGCGCTGGCCCGACTCGTGATCGCCGATCCGGACCTGATCTTCCTCGACGAACCGACGAACCACCTCGACCTCGGCGCGCTGGAGTGGCTCGAGGAGCACCTCCGCCGTCGCGCCGGCTCCCTCCTCGT
Source organism: Chloroflexota bacterium (assembly GCA_016191345.1). GTDB lineage: Bacteria > Chloroflexota > Limnocylindria > Limnocylindrales > CSP1-4 > UBA5189. The sequence goes on along the minus strand of JACPOU010000005.1, from coordinate 10,139 downwards.
CGCGTCGCACGACCGGGCCTTCCTGGATGCCACCGTGACCCGCGTCTGGGAGCTCCGGGACCGCCGCCTGACGGTCTTCCGCGGCGACTACTCCGCGTATCACCGGCAGCGCGAGGAGCGCGACCTCCGAGCCTCGAAGGACGCCGATGTCCACGCCGCAGCCATCGCCCGCGAGGTCGAGCTCGTCCAGCGCTACCGGAGTCACCGGAAGTTCTCGAAGATGCACGAGCACGAGGCCCGGCTCGACCAGCTGCGGGGCCAGGCCGTGGAGGCTCCGAAGGCCGCGCGCAGGCTTCGCCTCCCGACCGCCGGGCTCGTCGGCGGCGGGCCGTCGCGGTCCGGCGAGATCGTCGTCCGGGCCGACGACCTCGAGGTCGGCTACCTCCCGCCGCGCGGCATGGACGGTGAGCCGGTGCGGATCGCGAGGGCGCCCTTCCTCGCTGCGCGACGCGGCGAGCGGATCGGCATCGTCGGGCCGAACGGGGCGGGCAAGACGACGCTCCTCCGGACCATCGCCGGGGACCTTCCGCCGCTCGGCGGCTCTCTGACCTTCGGCAGCGGCACGCAGCTCGGCTACCTCGCCCAGCTCCGCGCCGCCGGGATCCCGGGGGCCACCGTGCTCGACGCGCTGCTCGAGGCCGTCCCGGTCACGGCCGGCGAGGCGCGGAGCTACCTCGCCCCCTTCCTCTTCCGCGGCGACGACGTCCTGAAGGAGGTCCGGCTGCTGTCGGGCGGAGAGCGCAGCCGCCTCGAGCTCGCCCTGCTCGGGATCATGGCCGCGAACCTGCTCCTGCTGGACGAGCCCACCAACCACCTCGACGTCGTCGCCCGGGAGGCGATCGAGGCCTTCCTGAAGGACAGCCCGGCAACGATCCTCGTGGTCTCCCACGACCGGCGCTTCCTCGAGACGATCTGCGAGCGCCTCTGGGTCGTCGACGGTGGCCTCGTGGCCACGTTCGAGGGCGGCTACCGCCCCTGGCGCGAGGCGGTCGCCGGTGGGTGGACCGCCGCCGCCGCGGTCGAGCGCGAGCGTCAGCGCATGCATCCGGACGCTCGCCCCACGACCGGCCGGCGGGCCATCGCCGAGCCGGCATCGCCGGGACCCGGGCTCCGGGCTGCGGTCCCGAGCCCGGCGGCTCCGTCCGCGATCGGACAGGTCGCCGGACCGTCCACCTCGGCTGCCGCGACCGCCCGGACAAGGGCCGCGCCGCGGGGCCCGAAGCTCTCGAAGGACGCCTACCGGCGCCAGCGCGAGGCCGTGGACGCGGAGCTGACGCGCCTCGGGCTGCGGAAGAACCACCTCGAGCTGGCGATGGGCGACTCCTCCGTCCAGGCGAACTTCGTCGAGCTCCGTCGGATCGCCAGCGAGCTGGCCGACGTCGAGCAGGCGCTCGCTGCCGCCGAGGACGCCTGGCTGGCTGTCGAGGAGCGGGCGCCGTGACCGTGGTGATCGGCCTGACCGGCCCCATCGGCTGCGGCAAGTCCACCGTGGCGGGCTGGCTCGCGCAGCTCGGGGCGACGGTGATCGATGCCGACGTGGAGGCACGGGCGGTCCTCGAGCCCGGCCAGCCGGCACTGGAGGCCGTGCTCGCGGCCTTCGGGGCTGGGCTGCGCCGCGCCGACGGGACCCTTGATCGCGCGGCCCTGGGCCGCCTCGTCTTCGCGGACGCGGGCGCGCTCGCGCGCCTCGAGGCGATCGTCCACCCCGCGGTCCGGCCCCGGATCCTCGCCGCGATGGAGGCGGCGCGAGCGGCCGGTGAGCCGGCGGTGGTCGTGGAGGCCATCAAGCTCGTGGAGGGCGGACTCGCCACGCTCTGCGACGAGGTCTGGCTCGTGGACTGCGAGCCGGCCGTCCAGCGCGAGCGGATCCTCGGCCGTGGCGCGGACGCTGCCGATGCCGACCGCCGGATCGCGGCCCAGGCTGGTCTCCGGGAGCGCCTCCGGGCGCGCGCCTGGCGGGTCATCGACACGAGCGCGTCGGCGGCTGCGACCCGGGCGGCCGGGGAGGCGCGCCGGGTCAGCGGCGCGAAGATGGTGAGGCGCCCGTGCCTTCGCCCCCTCCGCGCGGGGCGTCAGGGTGCCGGCGAGGTGGAGGGCGTGACTGTGGGCGCCGGCGTCTCGAGGATGGGCGGCAGCGTCGCGAAGGCACCGCCACCGGCCGGGTAGGTCTCGGGGATCGGCAGGCCGTAGCGGGTGATGATCAGGTTCGTCGTGGCGCCGAGCCGGGAGGCGTCCACGGTCCGGACGTCCTGCTGCGGCCGGAGGGCAGCGCTGAAGGTCGCGTTGCCGCTCGCCTGGAGGTGGGCGATCTCCTCCGAGACGGCGATCGAGGCCCGGACGATGTAGTAGGTCCCGGATCGGGCGAGGATCACGAGGTTCTGGTAGGTGATCTTGGTCGATCGGTCCGTGTAGTAGATGCCCTTCGCGGCGAGCTCGAGCGGGACGTTGACCGTGGCCGTCACGAAGACGTCGATCGTCTGGCCCGCCTGGAGCAGGCCGCCGACGGCCTGCGGATCGGGGATCGTCAGGGAAACGGCGCGCCAGGCCTCGGAATCGGGGCCGATCGTCTCGTTCGGCTGCAGGATCGAGAAGCCGCCGCCGCCCGCCGCCGAGGCGATGAGGTTCGTCGTCACGAGCTGGTCCTTCAGGACCGTCACGGCGAGCACCTGCCCGACGAGCGGACCCGGCTCGGCGACCACCCCCTGGCCGTTCGTCGCGTCGAGCGGCACCTGCCGGACGATCAGGTCGTCCGGCTCGATCGGCTTGCGAGCGGGGATGTCGCGCGCGGCGACGACGACGCTGACCTTCTGGAGGTCACGCTGGCCGGCCTGTTGCTGGGCATTGTTGATGAGGAAGAACGCCGCCCCGCCGGCGATGACGGCGAGGACGATGCCGAGGACGAGGACCGCCTTCCCGCGGCGATTCGTGTCCTTGTACTCCATCTCCATTGGATGTCCGTTGCCTCCCGAATGGTGCGGTCCGCCCGGTCGCGGCCGCGAAGTTGTGCCGTGCCCGCCCGGCTAGTTCCAGGGCACCAGCCGCGCAACCTGACCGCGACGCAGCAGGGGATCGTTCATGTCGGTGATCACGGGCGAGATCGCATAGGCCGTGATCGTGTTGCTGTCGACCGTGGCGACGCGCATGACGGCGAAGCCGGAGATGTCGACGTATTCCTGGTTGCCGCCACTGCCCGTGCCACCGACGTTGACGGTCACCTGGAAGAGGTGGGTGACCTTGCGGGGCGTGCTGTCGGTGTTCGTGCCCGTGGCCCGCAGGGTGAAGGTGTAGACGCCGGGCGCGAGGGTGCCGGTGTTGATCGTGAGGGTGGATTGCGCCCCGGCCTTCGAGGGGCTCACGGACGTGGAGCTGAAGGTGATCGCGCCGACGCCCGCGGGCAGGGGCGTATCCACTGACAGGGTCACCGGGTTGCCGAAGTTCGTGTTCTTGCTGGGGCTGTTCTGGAGGACGAGGTCGAAGGTCGCTGCCGCCCCCGGGGTGACGTCGACGTTCGAGGCGTTCGAGGTGAAGGTGAAGTCCTTCGTCACCGCCCCGACCTTCAAGGCCATCGGCTGGACCTTCGTCGTGAGGTAGGGACTGCCGGCCTGGCCCTGGACCCAGATCGTGTAGATCCCGTCGACCGCACCGCTCGTGATGACGTCCTGGAGGGCGACGCTCGTTCCGGAACCAAGCGAGGGTGTCACGGGGTTCGGGTTGTAGGTGATCGGGGATGCCGACATCGCGCCGGTCGTCATCGGGTTCTGGGCATCGAGCGCATCGCCGAGCGTGCTCAGCGTCACCTGGCCTGAGAACGCCTGGTTGCGACCCGCCTTGAGGGTTCCCGCATTCGCGGTCGAGCCGGAGGTCGGGAGGGCGATCTCGCCGGGCGGCGAGAGCGTGAAGTCAGGGATCGCCATGACGTTGCCCGGGTAGACCAGGACCATGATCTCGTCGCCGGGCCCGTAGCGCTTCGCCAACGCGTCGATCGCGATTCCGGTCGCATTGCCGGACATGATCGCGACCTGGTCGTTCGGGTCGGGCGGGTAGATGATCGACGGGAACATCGGGCCCTTGTAGCCGCTCGTGATCCAGGCCGCCTCCATCGACTTGAGCGTGTTCGAGTTCGTCGACGGGCTGACGCCGTTGTAGTAGAGCTGCGAGCCGGCGCTCTGGAAGTTCCGGATGTCGAGGGCCACGAAGCCCCGGAAGTCGGCACCATTGTTGGGCTGCGCGCCCTGGCCGAGGATCTCGAGCAGCGGGCCGTGGTTGAGCGGGTCGGACTCGGGGTTGATGGCGTCGAAGCTGGAGCCGGCATTCGGGATGGTCCGCAGCGAGGCATCCGATTCGCTGCCGAGGCAGGACGAGGCCGCCGTGGAGAAGAAGTCGGTGAATGCGCTCGGGTTCGCGTTGCAGGGGTAGGTGACCCCATTGTTGGGGCCAGGCGTGTTGATGAAGCGACGGGCGGCGATCGGCAGGAGGTCGCCCTGGAGCGTCACCCGGGCCCGGGCGCTGATGGGCTGGTTGCCGAGGCCCACGACGCGTCCGAACGTGTAGTCGATGTCGTTGACCACGGCCACCCGGACCTCGCCGCCGCTCACGAGGATCCCGTTGTAGAGGTACGCGGGATCGCCGGCGTGGCCGCTCTCATAGGCCGGGGTCGCCGGCGGCAGCGCCGCGACGCGCCCATTGGGGTCGCCCTGGAAGTTGCGCGTCAGCGCCTGCTGGGCCGCCGTCACCGCGTCGGCGTTCGAGCCGCCCCGGACCAGGGCGTTTGCGCCGGCGAGCGCCGCCGCGTCCGCCGCGTTCTGGAGGAAGCGGTGCTCGCTGTAGAAGCGGCCGATGTCGATCGCGACGCCGGCAGCCGCCAGCAGCCCGGTGATGCCGAGGGCGAAGACGACGAGGACCTGGCCGCGCTCGGCGGTCGAGCGCGCCCCCTCCGGGGCCCGGAGCCACCGTCCTCGCGGGCGCGCGGGCACGACGGCCATCAGTTGATCACCATCGTGACTTCGCCCGTCAGGATCATCCGGCCGCTGGCATCGCGCGGGAGCAGGGCCCCGATGAGCGGGATGAGGAGATCCTCGTGGTAGCGAACGCGGACGGTGACGCGCTGGCCGACGCGCGCGTCGCTGTCCGTCACGCCCGCGGGGAGCTCGTAGATCACGGTGAGGTCGCCGTTCGTGAACGTGTCGCCGCTCTGCGTCCAGGTCGAGCTCGTCGTGAGTTGCGGGGCGGTCGTGGAGAGCAGGTTGAGCGAGCTCAGGACGGTCGCCCGGACCTGAGCATTGCGGGCCGCGTCGTTGTAGCCCGGCGTGAGGCTCCGGTCATAGACGTAGATCGACGCCTCGCGGGCCGCCTCGCGGGTCCCGTTCGTGATCGTGATGTAGGCGTTGAAGATGAACCCGAACTGGATGATCCCGAGCAGGATCAGGAAGAGGGGCGTCAGCACGAGGGCGAACTCGACGAGGCTCTGGCCGTCCTCCGTGGAGGGACGGCGCCGGACCCGGTTGGTTCGGAGGATGCGACGCATGCGGGAGCTGGCGACCTCGTGTGGCTCGTGCTCCAAGTGTCGATCCCGTGCTCGCGCCGGGGTATGGGAGGGGAGTACCGGTGGTGCGCGCCAACGGTCATCGCGGCCGTCGAACGCGCGTTCGATATGGGGTCATGTCTGGTAGACTCTGGACGTGCCGGACTTCCGCCTCGTCGCGCCCTTCCAGCCCACCGGCGACCAGCCCCTGGCCATCGAGCGCCTCGTGGACGGCCTCGCGAAGGGGTTCCGGCACCAGACCCTGCTGGGGGCCACCGGGACCGGTAAGACGTTCACGATCGCGCGCGTCATCGAGCAGGCGAACCGGCCGACGCTCGTCCTCGCCCACAACAAGACACTCGCCGCGCAGCTCTACGCCGAGCTCCGGGACTTCTTCCCGGAGAACGCCGTCGAGTACTTCGTCAGCTACTTCGACTACTACCAGCCCGAGGCGTACCTGCCCCGGTCGGACACGTACATCGAGAAGGACTCGAGCCGGAACGACGAGATCGATCGGCTGCGCCATGCTGCCACGCACGCGCTCTTCGAGCGGCGGGACGTCATCGTCGTGGCGTCGGTCTCGTGCATCTACGGCATCGGCGCGCCGGTCGACTACGGCGCGACCGTGCTGCGGCTGCGGGTCGGCGGGCAGTACCGGCGGGATGCCGTGCTCCGGCACCTCGTGGACCTCCAGTACCAGCGCAACGACCAGGCCCTCTCGCGCGCCCGGTTCCGGGTTCGCGGCGACACGCTCGAGTTCCAGCCGGCGTCCGAGGAGCGGCTCGTCCGGGTCGAGTTCTTCGGCGACGAGGTCGAGCGGATCACCGAGCTGGACCCGCTGACGGGCGAGCTGCTCGCGGAGCGGAAGGACATCAACGTCTACCCGGCCACCCACTACGTGACGCCCGCGGACAAGCTCCTGGGCGCGATCGTCGACATCGAGGCCGAGATGGAGGAGCGGGTCGGGCAGCTCGAGGCGGAGGGCCGGGCGCTCGAGGGTGCCCGGCTCCGCCAGCGCACCACGTTCGACCTCGAGATGCTCCGCGAGCTCGGCTACTGCTCGGGCGTCGAGAACTACTCGCGGCACCTCTCGCGGCGCGAGGCGGGCAGCCGGCCGTGGACGCTCCTCGACTACTTCCCGCCCGACTGGCTCCTCGTCGCCGACGAGTCGCACATGACCATGCCGCAGGTCGTGGGCATGTACAAGAACGACCGGACCCGGAAGGAGATCCTCGTCGACTTCGGGTTCCGGCTGCCGTCGGCGCTCGACAACCGGCCGCTCACGTTCGAGGAGTTCGAGGCCACCGTCCACCAGGCGATCTACATGTCCGCCACGCCCGGGCCGTACGAGCTGGAGCGGAGCGAGCGGATCGCGGAGCAGCTGATCCGGCCAACCGGGATCGTCGACCCGCAGATCACGGTCCGGCCGACCGAGGGCCAGATCGACGACCTGCTCGAGGAGATCCGGGGCCGCGTCGAGCGCGGCGAGCGGGCGATCGTGACGACCCTCACGAAGCGGATGGCCGAGGACCTGACCGATTACCTGCGCGAGATCGGGGTCAAGGTCCAGTACCTCCACTCGGAGGTTGACACGCTGGAGCGGGTCGCGATCCTGCGTGACCTGCGGATCGGGATCTACGACGTCATCGTCGGCATCAACCTGCTCCGCGAGGGGATCGACCTGCCCGAGGTCACGCTCGTGGCCATCCTCGATGCGGACAAGGAAGGGTTCCTGCGAAGCGCGTGGTCGCTCATCCAGATGGTCGGGCGCGCGGCGCGGAACATCGGCGGCGAGGTCGTCATGTACGCGGACCGGATGACGGATTCGATGAAGGCCGCGATCGACGAGACGAACCGGCGGCGCGCCATCCAGGTCGCCTACAACCTCGAGCACGGGATCGAGCCGACGACGATCGTCAAGGGGATCCGGGACCTCAACGACCAGCTGCGGCAGGTCGCGGAGGGGACCGTCGTCTATGCCTCAGAGCGCGAGGCCCGCGACGCCCGGCTCCAGGAGCTCGACACGAGGAAGGTGGAGCAGCTGGTCGGCCGGATGGAGGCGGAGATGAAGGCCGCGGCCAAGGAGCTCGAGTTCGAGCGCGCGGCGGCGCTCCGGGACGAGATCCAGCAGATCCGCCTCCGGGTGCTCCAGGAGGACCAGTCCGTGGTGGTGGCGCGCGCCGCCGAGCTCGCGGCCTCGGCGCGGCCGGCGTCACACGGGCCGGGCTCACGTGGCGGGCGTGGCGGAGCGGCGGGGCGGGGCGGGGCTGCGGGGCGTGGCGCGGACCTGCGGAGCGGCGCTGGCGACGCGGTCCCGGACGCCGGCGCGTCGGTCATGGCCGTGGCCTCGGTCACGGTGCTGCGCGCGGGGGAGGAGCCGGCGGGCGCGGTCGCGATCGGGGAACTTGGGCCGGACGGCGACGCGGGGCGGAGTGGCGGCGCGGGCCCGGGCGAGGAGAGAGATGACGGCGTGCCTGGCGATGGCGGGGGGACCGCCTCCGACTGGCTGCCCGGCATCCGCGACGAGCACGACGACGCGCCCGGCTGGCAGTCGCGCTGGCTGGACCGCCCCACCTGGGACCGGACCGTGACCCCGAACATCCGGAAGCGAACGGGCAGCCGGCCGACCCGCCGCCGCTGACCCTGAGACCCTGGGTGGAGTTCTGTGCGAAGCCCTCGCGATCCTTATGATCGGTGAATGTCCGTCGTGATGCACCTCAGGCGCGTCCTGATCCACCGGCGCCCGCCACCGCCGAACGGACGGCCTCGATTGCTTCTTCCTGTGCAGATCTTCGCGTCGCAGTGGGCGACCCTGCAATCGTTGCTCGCGACGACATGGTCGTCGAGACGTTTCTTTCCATCGGTCGGGCAAGTGGGGCGCCCGTCCGTCGCCCATATCGCCCTGATCCTGGCCCTGGGCGCGTCGCTCTGGGGCATTCGATGGGCGACCACCGGCGACCGCGCTTCGGGCGACACTTTCTGGTACGCGCGTCAGGCCCTCCGACTTGCCGGAGAGTCAACCACGAGCGCAACTGCCGAAGCGGCAAGGTACATCGTCAATCTTGGCCACGGTTCAGATGAAGCCGTCTGGATCAGCATGGCGGAGACAATCGATGGCCGCTATCCTGCAATCTTCGATTCGCGGCCGGTCTACCCGCTTGTTGCCGCGGCATTCGTCCCTTTCATCGGGCTCGATGGCCTGGTCGCCGCCGCCTTTCTTGCCGGACTCGTCTTCGCGCTCGCAATCGGTCTCGTCGCCTACGCCGTGACCGGCTCCAGGCTCGCGTCGGTTGCTGCGGTGGTGCTGGCATATGCGTTGCCGTCCGGGGAATGGCTGGCCTTCCTGTACGCGGATGGCTGGATGATGGCATTCACGGTCATCTCACTCGGCTGTGCGACCGCGTACCTCCTTCGAGGTGGACGGCGACGCCTAACTGACGTTCCCCGGTGAAGATGAGACTGGCTACCGTGCCCTCCGAGGAGGGTGCGGATGCCGGAGATCCAGTCCCGGACGTATGCCAACCCGCGGCGGCTGCCGCGACGCAATCACTACCAGGAGGGACCGGGCTTCCTGTTCGTGGCGACCCAGGGCGGACGGCCGCCCGATGGCGTGGTCCAGCGGGGGCAGGCTGGAATCATCCGCCGCCGACGCGCGGCGCTCCGGCGCTGGGCCGAGGGCGAGCCGTTGGCTCGGATCCGCACGGAAGTCGGCTGCAGCCGGGCGAGCCTGTTCCGTTGGCGGGCGCGATACCAGACCGACGGCCTGATCGGCCTTCTCGACCGACCGCGGACCGGCCGGGCGAGCGAGCTGCCACCGACGATCGAACGCCTGGTCCTGACGGTCCGGTTGCTGACCTACTGGAGCAGCCGGCGGCTCGCCGCCGAGTTCAGCCGGCGCGACGTCTGGCCGCTCACCCACGGCCAGGTCGACCGCATCCTCGCCCGTCACGGTTCGCACCGCCCGAGCTACGTTCGGACGCCCGGACCGCGCTACGAGCGGGCCGCTGCGAACGAGCTCTGGCACATCGACCTCAAAGGCCCGTTCTTCTTCGTCGGCGCGACCGGTCGGGCGCGGACCTGCCACTTCGCCGCCCTCGTCGACGACCACAGCCGGTTCCTGCTCGGCATCCGGGCAGTACCGACCAAGGAGGCGGTCTGGATCCTCGGCCTGCTCGAGGAGGCAGTCGAGCTGTGCGGCGTGCCCCATGAGCTGATGACCGACAACGGCACGCCGTTCGTGGCGATCGCTCGGTCGATGCTCAGTCGCTTCCAGCGGACCCTCGAGGAGCTGCGGGTCCGCCACATCCGGACGCAGATCGACACGCCCTGGACGAATGGCAAGATCGAGGCCTTCTGGGGGACGCTCCAGCGAGAGGTGCTCGATCGCCAGGAGCTGGCCGATCTCGCTGCGGCCGAGATCGCGGTCACCGCCTTCGCCGGCTATTACAACTACCACCGGCTGCACGGCGAGCTCGACTGGCAGACGCCGGCCGAGCGTTTCGACGGGACGCCGTTCACCGACCGCGGCTTCTCGAGCGTCCCGTCCTTGGCTGGCGTGGCCGACCTGCTCGATGCGATGCTCCCGGTGTGAGTCTCATCTTCACCGGGGAACTTCACT
>JACPOU010000004.1 GCA_016191345.1 Chloroflexota bacterium | reverse complement strand
GGCAGGCGGGGCGGCGGCGCGGGAGCAGCGCACGCATCCGGCTGCGCGCCGCTCCCCTATCCTCCACCGGTGCGACCGTACGGCCCCGACTCCCCGTGGCGCCTCGATCCCTCCGTCACCTTCCTCAATCACGGCTCGTTCGGAGCGTGCCCGGTGCCCGTGCTCGAGGCCCAGCGCGCGATCATCGACGAGCTCGAGGCCGGCCCGATCCAGTTCCTCTGGCGCACCTTCGAGGCCCGCCTCGACGCCGCGCGCGAGGCCGTCGCCGCGTTCCTGGGTGCGGATCCCGAGGGCTTCGTCTTCGTCCCGAATGCCACGACCGGCGTCTCGACCGTGCTCCACTCCCTGGAACTCCGGCCCGGCGACGAGCTGCTGGCCACCAACCACGAGTACAACGCAACGCTCAACGCCCTCGCCGTGACCGCGCGGCGTGCGGGTGCCCGCCTCGTGATCGCGGAGCTGCCCTTCGAGATTGAGTCGCCGGCCCAGGCACTGGCGGCCATCCTCGCGGCCGCGACGAAACGGACGCGCCTCGCCCTCGTCAGCCACGTGACGAGCCCGACGGCCACGATCCTCCCGGTCGAGGCCATCGTCCGCGAGCTGGACGCACGCGGCATCGACACCCTCGTCGACGGCGCCCATGCGCTCGGCATGATCGACCTCGACCTCCAGGCGCTCGGCGCGGCGTACTGGACCGGCAACGGCCACAAGTGGTTGTGTGGCCCGAAGGGCTCGGGGATGCTCATCGTCCGGGCGGATCGCCGCGACCGGATCCACCCCCTCGTGATCAGCCACGGCTTCAACGACCTTCGTCCAGGCCGGCCGCAGCTCTGGAAGGAGTTCGACTGGACCGGCACCGGCGACCCCTCGCCATACCTCGCGCTGCCCGCTGCGCTTCGTACGCTGGAGCGTCTCCAGCCCGACGGCTGGCCGAGCGTGCGCCGCACCAACCATGATCGGGCGGTCGAGGCTCGCCGGGCCGTGACTGCCGCGCTCGGCGTCGAGCCCCGGACGCCGGACGCGATGCTCGGCTCGATGGCCACGATCCGCCTCCCGATCCCGCCCCTGCCCGACCTCGCGCTCGACGAGCTGAAGAACCGGATCGTCGACGACGATCGAATCGAGGTGCCGCTCGTCACATGGCCCGTCCCCGCAGCCCGCGAGCGGCCGGATGCGCTGCCCGCCGCCCTCGGCGTCCGGATCTCCGCGCAGCACTACAACGAGGCCGCGGACTACCGGCGGCTGGCCGGGGCGCTCGAGGCGCGCCTCCGCGCGGTGCCAGCCTCGCGCTAGCCTCCGCGCCGTTCCACCATCGCCGTGGCTGCTAGCCGGTCACCTGCAGGCCCGCCGCGATTCCGCTGACGGTGAGGCGGACGAGGCGCTCGAGAGCGGGCCGGCGCGGCTCGTCGAACGGCAGCGATCGCAGCTGGGCCAGGGTCGAGACCTGGAGCTCGGAGAGCGTGTCGACATCGGGATTCCGGAGCTCGATCGTGCGGGCGATGGCGGGGGACGCCTCGAGGAGGCTGCCCCGGCCTGTGATCGACAGGACCGCAGCCACGCTCCGCTCGTGCTCCGCCTCGATGGTCGCCCAGCGGGCATCGTCGCCCGGCCCGGTCGCCAGGCTCGCGTACCGACGCGCCACGCCGAGGTCGGAACGCGCCAGCGCCAGGGCCGCATGGTCGATGACGGCGGCGAGAAACGGCCACGTCCGGTAGAGGTCGCGGAGCGCGTCCACCTGCGCGGGCTGCGACGCGCGCCCGGCTGCGACCGCCGAGCCCAGCCCGTACCAGCCGGGCAGCTCGATCCGCGCCTGTGCCCAGGCAAAGCCCCACGGGATCGCCCGGAGCTGCTCGATCGACGGCGCAGGCGACGCCCCTGGCGACGCCGCTGGCGCCGCTGCGGGCGACGCCGCTGGCGCCGCTGCGGGCGACGCCCCTGGCGCGGTGCCGGAGCCCTCCGACCCCCCGCGCGCCGCGGCCGCGGCAGCCCCGGCGCCGGCACGCGACCTCGCCGCGGGCCGCGATCCGAGGCGCATCCCGGTCAGGACGTCGATGGGCGTGGCCCGCCGGAAGAACGCCGCGAACCCGGCATCGTCGTAGACGAGCGAGCGATATGCGGTTGCGGACACGTCCGCCAGGGCGTCCAGGAGGGCCTCGGCGCCCTCCGGCGCCGGCGCCGCCGCGGCATCGGCGGCCATGACCGCCCCGACGAGCAGCTCGAGGTGTCGGAGGGCGATCGCTGCGTTGCCGTAGCGCGCGGCGACGACCTCGCCCTGCTCGGTCAGGCGCAGCCGGCCCCGGACGGTGCCCGGCGGCTGGCCGAGGATCGCCCGGTCGATGCGCCCGCCACCCCGGCCGACCGTCCCGCCGCGGCCGTGGAAGAGGGTCAGCTCGACGCCGTGCGCGTCGGCGACCGCCGCGAGCCTGGCCTGGGCGCGGTAGAGGAGCCAGTTCGCGGCGAGGAATCCCGACTCCTTGTTCGAATCGGAGTACCCGAGCATGACCTCCTGCCGGTCCCCCCGGCCCTGCAGGTGCTCGCGGTAGGCAGGCACCGCGAGGATCGCCGCGAGCACGGCCCCGGCGTCCTGCAGCGAGGCGGCCGATTCGAAGAGCGGCACGACGTCGATGTCGGCGACACCGCCCGGCATCGCCGCCGCGGCCAGCTCGAGGACATCGGTCGCATCCGACGGGCGCTCCGTGAAGCTGACGATGACGCGGCCGGCGGCGGCCGGCCCGAACCTGCCTCGCACCCGCTCGATGGCCCGGTACGTGTCGAGGACCTCAGCCAGCGCGACGCCCGGCCCGATCTCCACCGCGGGGTCCGCGCCGGAGCGGAGCGCCGCCACGGCGGCCCGATGGATCTCCGCGTGCTGGCGGACGTCCAGCTCGGCGAGGTGGAACCCGAACGTCTCCACCTGCCACCGGAAGTCCTGGACCGTACCGTCAGCCACGCGCGCGAGCGCCGCGGCTCGGAGCGAGCGCTGGATCTCGTCGAGTTCGATGAGCAGCTCCTCGGCCGCGGCGTAGCGGCCGGTCGTGGGTCCCGGGTCGCCCACGACGTGATGGCGCGTCCGGCGGAGCCGCTCCGCGATCGCCCCGAAGCGGCGCCGGTAGGGTTCATCCGGGAAGCGGCGGCGGAGCGTCGCGTCGAGCGCCGGGAGGGTCTCCGCGTCGTCGAAGAGCCGGGCTGTCATCGCGCGGTCCAGCGCGTCAGCGGGCACGATGGCCGCGACCGTCTGCATGAGCCGTGTCGCGACGGCCTCGTGGCCGCGGAGGACGTGATCGGCCTGGATCCGGGCGGCCTGCTCGGTGATCTCGGCCGTGACGCCCGGGTGGCCGTCGCGATCGCCGCCGATCCAGCTTCCCCACCGGAGCACCGCCGGGACGTCCGATGGCGCGAGGCCGGTCGCACGCTGGAGCGCCCGCTGCACGGCCGGCACGAGCGAATACAGCGTGGCGTCGAAGAAGGTCATCGCCGTCCGGACCTCGTCGAGCGGGCTCGGGCTGCCGGATCTGACCTCGGCGGTCCGCCAGAGGATCGAAAGCTCCTCGCGGAGTCGGTCGTCCAGCGCGGCAGCGGCGACGGGCGTCAGTCGCGGATCGTCGTGCTGCTCGAGGAGCCGGGCGACACGAGCCAGGGCCATCAGCGCCGTCCGGCGGCGCGCCTCGGTCGGGTGCGCCGTCAGGACCGGGTGGATCCGGAGACCGCGGATCGCCGCCGCCGTCCCCGCGACGGGGTCCGGGAACAGGCCGCGTCCGCGCAACGTGCGGACCACGCCGGCCAGGGTGTCGTCCCGGGCCATGCCGGACCCGGCCCGCCCGCGCTGCTGGAGGACCCGGACGCGCTGGCGCTCCTCGGCCAGGTTGGCCAGTCGGAAGTGGACGAGGAAGGCCCGGATGACGAGTTCCGCGGATGCGCCGTCCAGCCCGTCGAGGGCTCGCTCGAATCGCTCGCGATCGAGGTCGGCCCCGCCGACCCGGGCGCGGATCGCGAACCGCCGGATCCGGTCCACGAGGCGCCGGACATCGGCCCCGGACTGCTCCTCGACGATCTCGCCGAGCAGGCGCCATAGCCGGTCGATCTCGGCGGCGAGCGGGTCTCGACGCTTCATGCAGCCTCTCCGGCCGGTCGGCTGGGCCCGAGCCGCAACATTCGCTCGACCTCGTCGCAACCGATCCGGCCCGTGTCGAACCGTACCTTTGTATCGTGATCGCCGTGGTGGACGCCGACAGGGCCCAGGTCCCGGGAGCCGAGCAGCTCGACCAGCTCCGGTTCCTGCATCGCGTTGCCCGCCTCGCGACCACCGCCCAGACGTGGGACGAACTCCTCGAGACCGTCGTCGACGAGACGAGGGACGTGCTCCATGCCGACGTCTCGTCGCTGTACCTCGTGGATCGCGACGGGGCGCACCTGACGCTCGCCGCGACGAACGGCCTCGATCGCTTCCAGATCGGCCGCGCCCGCGTCCCGTATGGGGAAGGCGTCACCGGGCGCGTCGCCGCGACCCGTCAGCCGATCGTCATCCCCGACATCGAGGACGACCCACGGTTCCTGTGGGTCCGGGGCATCGACCAGCGCCGGTTCATCACGTCGATGCTCTCCGTGCCGCTCGCCTGGAACGACCGGACGGTCGGCGTCCTCAACATCCAGACCGAGCGCGAACGCGAGTTCACCGACGCGGACGTCGCCCAGCTCGGCGCGATCGCCGACCTTCTGGCCGGCATCGTCGAGAAGGGCCGGCAGCAGCAGGAGGCGGAGCAGCGAGCCGCCGAGCTCAAGGCGATCGACGAGGCGCGGGCCGAGCTGATCGCCCTCGTGACGCACGAGCTGCGGACGCCGCTGGCCGTCGTGCGGGCCTACACCGACCTGCTCTCGGAGGAGCCGCCCCTCGAGGGCCGCTCGTCGCGGGACCAGGAGCGGCGCCAGCGCCGGGCGAGCTGGCACGACGGGACCATGGAGCAGATCGAGCGGCTGGACCGGCTCGTCGACTCGATCCTCGCCTCCGTGCGGGTGGTCCCCGACCAGCCGGCTGCCGTGGAGCCGACGGACGTCGCCGACCTCATCCGCGAGGTCGTCCACGACCTCGGACCCATCCTCGCCCGCCATGAGCTGGTCATCGCCGGGGGCGTCCGGCTCCATGCGATCGCCGACCCGCCGCGGCTCCGCCAGATCCTGGAGCACCTCGTCGAGAATGCCGTGAAGTACGCCCCGCCGGGAACACGGATCCGGATCGACTGGAAGATGGCCGAGGGCACCGTCCGCATCGGCGTGGAGGACCAGGGCCCGGGGATCCCCGAGGAGTGGCGGGAGCGGATCTTCGAGCCGTACGCTCGCCGCGACACGCAGACCGCCCGGGGTTCCGGGATCGGCCTGTACGCCGCCAAGCGGCTCGGCGAGTCGATGGGCGCGCATCTCTGGTGCGAGCCCGCCCCCGACCACGGCGCCCGCTTCGTCATCGCCCTGCCCGCCGTCGCCGCCGTCTAGGAGAAGCCCGTGCCCGGATCCCGCCCGCTCCGCATCCTCGTCGTCGATGACGACCCGGCCATGGTCGGGGCGATCACGGCGCTCGTCGGCACCGAGGGGCACCAGGTCATCACTGCCTACGACGGGCTGACCGCCGTCCGGCGCTTCCGCGAGGAGCATCCGGACCTCGTGCTGCTGGACCTCGCGATGCCCGGCCCGGACGGCTTCACGGTCGCCGGCCAGATCCGGGGCGCGGGCTCCGCGCCGATCATCGTCGTCTCCGGCGAGAGCTCCGAGGGCGCCAAGGTGAAGGCGCTCGGGATCGGGGCGGACGACTACTTGGTGAAGCCGTTCGGGCGCGCGGAGCTGCTCGCCCGGATCGCCGCGGTCATGCGCCGCGCCGACCGGGGTGAGGCGGCGGAGCTTGGCGGGCCGGCGACGTTCGAAGGCCTGGCCCTGGACCCGGCCCGCCACGAGGCGCGTGTCGGGGCGACCCTGCTCGTCCTCACCCCGACGGAGTACCGCCTCCTCGAGTCGCTCGTGCGCGCGGCGGGCGACCTCGTGCCACACCTGCGCCTCGCGAGGGCGGGCTGGCCCGGCGAGCAGGATCCGGACCTCCTGTGGCTGAAGCCGCACCTGGCGCGCCTCCGCTCGAAGCTGGACGAGGCCGGCGGGCCGTCGATCGTCGCGGTGCGTGGCGTGGGCTATCGCGTGGAGCCGTCGAGCCGGGTCTGATCGGTCAGCCGCACGCGCGATCGGCGCTGCGGCCCGATCGCGCTGGACCGGGGTCAGGCCGGGACGGCGATCCGCCCGGACGCGTCGTGGGCGAGATCGACGCAGGCCGTCCGGTGGCTGCGCGCATCGCGGCCGCCGAGGGCGCCGAAGTGGCGCCAGACGCCCTCGCTCGCGTCCTTCTGGAGCCGGCAGCCGCACGTCGCGCACGTCACGGCGGCGAGCTGGCCGTCACGGACGACGATCGCCGGTCGGATGTTCTCGGGTTGCTGGAGCATGTCGCCCTCCGGGCTGGACGCAGGAGTCTCGTGAGCCTGCATCCTCGGCCGTCGACGGTGGCCGCGGCGATGCCACCCCGGGACCGGTTCGGTTGCGCCCCGGTTGCGAACCCGCTCAGGTGGGGATGGCCGGGCCCCACCAGACCGACGCCGCGATGATCATGTAGAGGCCGATGAGGGCGAGACCCTCGAGCCAGTTGCTCTCGCCGTCGAAGACGATCACCAGGGTGAGGACCGCGGAGAGCGCCACGGCGGCGGCCAGGAGCGGGCTCACCACGAGGGTCAGCGGGGCGCCGCCGAGGAGGATCGACAGCAGGACCAGGACGGGCGTCAGCGCGATCCCGAGCACGAGCAGGCTGTTCGCGAGGATCGAGCCGATGAGCGCCGACTGGACGACGACGACGAGGCCGGCCTGCAGCGCGAAGAAGGCGATGAAGAGCTCGGGCAGGTTGCCGAGGCCGGATTGGAGGATGCCGGTCGCAGCCGGTGAGAGGCGGACGCTGACCTGGTCCGTGCCCTCGCCGACCAGCGTGGCGAGCACCGCGAGCGCGACCGCGGTCGCGAGGAAGACCGCCACCGGGGCGCCATCGATCGACACGAGGATCGCCGAGGCCCCGACGGCAAGCACCCCGATGCCGAGGACGATCGAGGTGCGCCGGCCGAGGATCCGGAGGCGATGCATCGCGCGAATGGGTACCGGAGCCGCGTGCCCTGGCGGAGCGATCCGTCAGCCGATCCCGCGGGCGTCGAGGACGCGGCCCCAGTGGACGAGCCGGACCGCGACGAGCACGCCGATCGCGGCAAGGACGAGGATCGCCCCGGCCGCGATGGCGGCATCGAGATCGCCAGCCTGGAACGCCGAGTAGACGACGAGCGGCAGGGTCTGGGTCCGGCCCTCGACGTTGCCTGCGAACAGGATCGTCGCCCCGAACTCGCCGAGCGCGCGCGCCCATGTCATCACCAGCCCCGCGGCCAGGGCGGCACGGGCGAGCGGCATCGTGATCGAGGTGAAGACCTGGCGTTCGCTCGCGCCGTCGACCCGGGCCGCGTCCTCGAGGTCGCGGTCCACGCCCGCGATCCCGGTCCGCGCGGACCGGACGAAGAACGGGGCCGAGACGAAGACCTGAGCGAGGATGACGGCGACGGTGGTGAACGGGATGCTCGCCCCCAGGGCCTCCCCGACGAGCCCGCGGCGGCCGAGGACGAGGAGCAGGCCAAGGCCGGCCACCGCCGGCGGCAGCACGATCGGGAGGTCCACGACGATCTCGATGAGCCCGGAGCCGCGGAACGGCCGGCGGGCGAGGACGTAGGCCAGCGGCAGCCCGAACCCGAGGGAGATCACGAGGCTCACGGCCGTCGTCCCGAGGCTGAGCCCGAGCGCATCGAGGACGACACGGGTCATGATCGCGGCCGCCAGCGACCCGTCGAGGAGGGACCGAGCCACGATCACCACGACCGGCAGGCCCAGGAACAGCAGAAGGAGCCCGGTGACGAGGCCGAGCGACCATGTTCCCGGGGCTCCGGACCGGCGTGCCACGCTCATGGAGGCGGGAGGAATCCGAAGCCGGCGAGGATCGCCTGCCCGTCGCTTCCCGCAAGCCAGGCGAGGAACGCCGTGGCCGCCTCGCTGGACGGAGCGGCCTTGACGACGACCCCGGCGTAGGCCGCGCGTACGTTCGCCGCCGGCGGGATCGCGACCCTCGTGACGCCCGCCCGGGCGATCACATCGGTGGCATACGTGATCGCCGCATCGCCCTCGCCGAGCGCGATCTTCGCCACGACCGCCTGGACGTCCTCCTCCTTCGACACGATGTTCGCGGCGCACGCGGCGGCGAAGCCGCCAGGGTAGCCGGGCAGCGCGGCGAGGTTCTCGATCAGCTGCGTCGCGTAGGCGGTGATCGGGACGGCGTCGCCGGCGGCGACGATGGCCACGCCCGGGTTCGCGAGGTCGGCTGGAGTCCGCAATCCGGCCGGGTTGTCCTTTGGCACGACGACGGCCAGCTCGTTCCCGGCGAACGGCACGGCCGGGCCGGCCGCGAGGCCCGCATCGACGAGGCGCTGCGCGTTGGCCGTGTCGGCCGAGAGGAACACGTCGGCCGGGGCACCCTGCTCGATCTGCGTCCGGAGCGCCGCGGACGAGCCGCTCGAGATCGTGAGCGTCACGCCCGGAACGGCCGACTCGTACGCGGCGCGAACCGCGGCCAGCGGTGCCTTGAGGGACGCGGCGGCGTAGACCGTGAGGCTGGCCGGCGGCGAGGCGGCGAGGTCGGTACCGGGCCATGTTGCCGGGCGGCAGCCTCCGACGACGAGGACCGCTCCGGCCAGGAGGAGGCGACGGATCAAATGCGCGCCTCGCGGCCCGACGGCACCTCGACGATGACGTTCGTCGCCTTCACGATGCAGATCGCCTCGTCGCCGACTCGCAGGTCGAGGTCGTCGATCGCCTCTGCCGTCATGAGGCTGACCAGCCGGTGGGGGCCCGCGATCACCTCGACGACCGCCGCGACCCGGTCCCGCTCGATCCGGGTCACGATTCCCGCGAACCGGTTGCGCGCCGACTGGGCGACGATCGGCCGGTCGGTCGAGGCCTTCCGCCGCTCGGCCAGGAGGCGTGCCACCTCGCCGATCGCGACGAGCCGCTGGCCGCCGTCGGATCGCTCCATCGCGAGGCGGCCCTCGGCCTCCCATCGCCGCAGTGTCTCGACCGAGACCCCGAGCATCTCCGCGGCCTGGCCGACCCGGATCCGGGGCCCAGCGCTGTCGGTGGATTTCGCCATGGCGCGGAGTATCAGCCCAGGGGCCCCGCAATGTCTAGATGTTCATCGTCGTGTCCACAGGTATTTCGCGAACCTCGGCAACGCGCCCGACGATGAGATACGTCGGGATCGGACCCTTGCCCTTGACGTCGATGAGGCCGCGCGCCTCCACCTCGAACGTGGCGTCCAGTCGCTCGGCGACGGCCGGCGTGACCTGGACGCGGCCCGGGATCCCGAGGGACTCCATGCGACTGGCGAGGTTGACGGTGTCGCCCCAGACGTCGTAGATGAACTTCTTCGTCCCGATCACGCCGGCCACGACCGGCCCGCAGTGGATTCCGATCCGGAAGGTGATCCCGAGCCGTGCGGCGGCGGGGATCCCGGCCACGCAGTCGGCGAGGTCCAGCGCCATGCTCACGACCCGCGCGACATGATCGTCGGATCGCTCCGGCATCCCGCCGACGACCATGTACGCGTCGCCGATCGTCTTGACCTTCTCGAGGCCATAGCGATCCACCAGGTTGTCGAAGACCGTGAAGACGTCGTTCAGCACCGCGACGAGTTCCTGCGCCGACATCGACGCCGAGAGCTGGGTAAAGCCGACGATGTCGGCGAAGAGGAGCGTGACGTCGTCGAAACGGTCAGCGATGAGCGGCTCGCCCTCCCGCAGCCGGGCGGCGATCGGCTCGGGCAGGATGTTGAGCAGGAGCCGCTCGTTC
Source organism: Chloroflexota bacterium (assembly GCA_016191345.1). Classification (GTDB taxonomy): domain Bacteria; phylum Chloroflexota; class Limnocylindria; order Limnocylindrales; family CSP1-4; genus UBA5189. The sequence continues at coordinate 92,983 of JACPOU010000004.1, read as the reverse complement.
TCGCGGGCCAGCCGCTCGCGCTCCTTGACCGCCGTGATGTCGGTCCCGTAGACGTTGATGAACCCGAACTCGGGCACGTCGACCGGCAGGAGCGCATACGTGCGCCGCGCGCTCTCCACCTCGACCATGTCGCCGTCCGTCGCCCGGACCCGGGCCAGCAGGCGATCGCGGAGCTCGTCCGGCAGGACCACGCCGACCGCCAGCCCCAGCCCGGCGATGAGTGGCCGGCTCGCCGGGTTCGCGTACGCGAGGCGTCCGTCCCAGTGGATCCGGAAGACCGGGTTGGGGTTCTGGTCGGGGAACTTCACGATCGCCCGCTCGGCGGTCACGTCGGTGCCGTAGAGGTTCGTGAAGTCCATGTCGCGGATCGGGACGGGCCACACCGCGTAGGTACGGCTGGCGGCGACGATCTCGACGAAGCCCCGCTCCGCCGCGACGGCCTCGAAGCGGGCGAGGGTTTCGGCCGGCACCTCGTCGCCGACGGCGACGCCGAGCGTGCTGAGGATCGGCGCGCTCGCCGGGTTGGCGTAGATGAGGTGCCCGTCGGCATCGATGCGCATGACCGGGTTCGGGTTGTCGTCGGGGAAGCGGTTGATGGCGCTGACCTGCGCGGTCGTCAGGCGCGCGCCGACACCGTGGGGTTCCGGCGACGGCACGGCTGGGCCGCCCGCGGCGGCAGGGACGCGATCGGGCATCTGCGCGATCGTAGGGTAGTCAGTCAACCGGTTGCCGAACCGCCTTGTGCGCCGCGGTCCAGGCAGGCCAGAATCCCCCGATGCCGCTGACCGAACGCCAGCTCAACCGGGCCACGCTGGACCGCCAGCTCCTGCTCGAACGCCGCGCAGTGGACGTGGTGGAGGGCGTCCACCGGGTCGTCGCGCTCCAGGCCCAGGAACCGGCGTCGCCCTACATCGCGCTCTGGAACCGCCTCGCGGGGTTCGATCCGATGGAGCTGGATGCCGCGTTCGCCGGCGGGTCGATCGTGAAGTCGTCGCTCGTCCGGATCACGCTCCATGCGGTCACGGCCGGGGACTACCCACGATTCCACGCGGCCATGGTGTCGAGCCTCCGGGCATCCCGGCTCCACGACGGCCGCTACCGGGAGACCGGGCTCGCGATCGCCGACGCGGACGGCCTGCTCCTGCACGTCCTCGACTTCGCGAGGACCCCGCGGTCGAAGGCGGAGATCGAGGCGCTGATCACGGAGCGGCTCGGGGCGCCCCAGCCACGGATGTGGTGGGCGTACCGGACCTTCGCGCCGCTCCATCACGTGCCGGCCGGCCCGCCGTGGTCGTTCAGCCTCAGGTCCCGGTTCCGGGCCGCACCGTCAACGCTCCCGGCCGAGGAGCGGGCGGCGGCCACCCGGCATCTCGTCCGGCGATACCTCGAGGGCTTCGGGCCGGCATCCGTGGTCGACGTCGCGCAGTTCACGATCCTCCGGCGTCCGGTCGTCCGCGAGGCGCTTGCCGCCCTCGGCGAGGACATCGTGCGGCTGGAAGGACCGGACGGCGCCGAGCTGTACGACATCGCCGGCGCATCCATCCCCGGCGGCGACGAGCTGGCGCCGCCGCGCCTCCTGCCGATGTGGGACAGCGTCCTGCTCGCCTACGCGGACCGGAGCCGAGTCATCCCGCCCGACTACCGGCGGCGGGTCATCCACCAGAACGGCGACACGCTGCCGACGCTGCTCGTCGATGGGCGGGTCGCCGGCGTGTGGCGGCTCCTCGACGGCGCGATCGAGGCGAGCGCGTTCCGCGCACTCACGAAGGCCGACTGGATCGGGCTCGAGTCGGAGGCCGCCGCGCTCACCGGGTTCCTTCTTGCCCGCGACCCGAAGGTCTACAGCCGGTACCACCGCTGGTGGTCGAAGCTGGAGGCGGCCGAGGTCAGGGTCTTCGGCCGTTGAGGTGGTCGCGCGAGGCGTCGGCGTGGCCGCCGGCGCGGCAGTCCAGATGGGGACGTCATCTACCGTTCCGGGTGGCCCGGCAGTCCAGCCGCCTGCCCGAACGCGAGGGCCCGACGCCTCCGGGAATTCAGAGCTGGCCTCCGGATCCAGTCGCCGCCCCATCGCCCGGCCCGTACCGGACCACGGGTCCAGCGGCACGGCGTGCCGGGCTCCGTCCCGCTCCGAGCTCGCTCCCTAGCGCCAGCCGAGGCCCGGCGCCACGTACTTGAGGATGCTCTCGATCGCGTGGGCGTTGTAGTCCACGCCGAGCTGGTTCGGGACCGTCAGCAGGAGCGTGTCCGCGGCCTCGATGGCGGTGTCCTTGGCGAGCTCCCGGACGAGGACGTCCGGCTCCGCGGCGTACGAGCGCCCGAAGATCGCCCTGGTCTGCGCATCCAGATAGCCCACCTGGTCCGATTCCTGGTTGGCCCGCCCGAAATAGGTGCGATCGCGATCATCGACGAGGGCGAAGATGCTGCGGCTGACCGAGACCCTCGGCTCCCGCTCGTGGCCCGCCGCAGCCCACGCCTCGCGGAACCGGCGGATCTGCTCCGCCTGCAGCTCGTGGAAGGGCACCCCGGCGTCCTCGGTCAGGAGCGTGGACGACATGAGGTTCATGCCCTGCTGCCCGGCCCACTCCGCGGTCGCGCGGGAGCCGGCGCCCCACCAGATCCGGTCGCGCAACCCCGGCGAGTGCGGCTCCGGACGGAGGAGCCCGGGCGGGTTCGGGAACATCGGCGACGGGTTCGGCTGGGCGAAGCCCGCGCCGGACAGGGCCTTGAGGAAGACGGCCGCGTGCTCGCGGGCCATGTCGCCACCCGATGGGTCGCCCTCGACGGGCGCGTAGCCGAAGTACCGGAAGCCGTCGATGACCTGCTCCGGCGAGCCCCGGCTGATCCCGAGCTGGAGGCGGCCGCCCGCGATGAGGTCGGCCGCGCCGGCGTCCTCGACCATGTAGAGCGGGTTCTCGTAGCGCATGTCGATGACCGCGGTCCCGATCTCGATGCGCTTTGTCCGGGCGCCGATCGCCGCCAGGAGCGGGAACGGCGACGCCAGCTGCTGGGCGAAGTGGTGGACCCGGAAGTAGGCGCCGTCCGCGCCGAGCTCCTCGACCGCCTCGGCGAGCTCGATCGACTGGATGAGCGCGTCGGCCCCGGAGCGGACCTGCGAGTAGGGCGAGTCCGACCAGTGGCCGAACGAGAGGAATCCGATCTTCTTCACGCCACCAGTCTAGGGGGGACGGGCCGCGACGAGCCGGGCGAGCGAGCCGCGACGATGATCACGACGCCTCGCAAGCGTGGCTCGGAGGTCACAACAGAGGGCCCGGTGGGATTCGAACCCACGACACGAGGATTAAAAGTCCCCTGCTCTGCCGCTGAGCTACGGGCCCGGCCGGGACCGTATCACGTTCAGTTCGGGGGTTCGCGGTTCACCGGCCGGGCACTGGGTAGATGGGCAAGAGCCACCGCGACCAGCAGTATCGGGAGCAGACAGCCCAGGCGGAAGCCAACCCTAGGGCCTCGCGGACCGACGCTCAACGACGCACGGCCCCGTCGCATCCGGAAACTCAATAACGTAGCCTCCCTCAGAGTTGAGCGAGAAGTTCGTCGCGCTTTGCCGCGAACGCCTCGTCGTCGATGAATCCCTCGTCACGGAGGATGGCGAGCTCACGGATACGCGCTGCGGGCGAGGGGCCGGATCTCGTACCCATGAGAAAGCTCGCGATCGTGGCGGTGATCGACGAATACAGAAGGATCCCCAGGATCATCAGGACCGACGCCGCGACGCGCCCCTCACCGGTGACCGGGTAGACGTCGCCATAGCCGACGGTCGTCATCGTCGTGATGCCCCACCACAGAGCATCAAGCGGATCAGTGATCGCCTCGTTCGTCCCGTTCTCGGCGACGTAGAGGCCGATCGAGGTCAGGATCGCGACCGCTGCCCAAGCTACGAGGAGCCACACGAGCCCAGTGTGGCGTGCCAGTCGCTCAACCGAGGTCAGGGCTCGGCCGAAGCCGGCGAACGCACGAACGAGACGAATCAGGCGGAGCAAACGGAAAGGCCGTAGCCACCGGGCCGGAGGCACCAGCGCGACCAAGTCGATCCAGTGGCCGCGGATGTAGCGACTGCGATCAGATGAGGACCCGAGACGCGCGAGGAACTCTGCTGCGAAGACTGCCGTGATCACCCATTCGGCAGCCTCGACGACGGCCTCGTCCGCCGCGCCAACGGTAACCGGGACGAAGGCGAGCGCCACGAACACAATGGCAAGCCCGGCAAACGTAAGTTCCCAGGCGACCTCATGGCGCGCCACCCATTCTGCGAAGCGGTTCCGCATCCAGCTCCCTTCTTGGCAAACGATAACGACGTAGCGAAGGCTGGGGGCCATGCACTCGCAGCTGGACAGGGCAGGGCCCGACGCCGAGCCGGCGCGAGCGATGCAGGGGTCGATCGCGCGTCTCGCCGGTGGATTGCTCGTCCCGCCCCCTGCTCATCGCGGGGTCGGCGTGCCGACGCCGGAACCCTGACCTCGCCGACCGCTCAGCCTCGCCCGTAGACCTCGGGGTTGACCGGGGTCGGGAGACGCTCGCCACGGACGCCGGCGATGAGGTTCGCGGCGGCCATCGAGGCCATCCTGCCGCGGGTCGCGCGCGACGCGGATGCGATGTGTGGCACGACGAGGCAGTTGTCGAGGCCCAGGAGCGGGTCGTCGGCCGGGATCGGCTCGGGATCCGTGACGTCCAGCGCCGCGGCGAAGATCGTGCCGTCACGGAGCGCTTCGTACAGCGCCTTCGGGTCGACGACCGGGCCGCGCGACGTGTTCACGAGCACCGCGTCCCGCTTCATCCAGCCGAGCCGCTCGGCGTTCATGAGGTGCCGCGTTTCCGGCGTCAGGTTGACATGGAGCGACACGAAGTCGGCCTGGGCGAGCAGCTCCTCGAGCGGCAGGAACGTCGCCGCGAACTCGGCCTCCACGGCCGCATCGTGGCGGTGCAGGTCGTGGTACAGGATCCGCATCCCGAAGCCGGCCGCCCGCCGGGCGACCGCCTGCCCGATCCGCCCGAAGCCCACGATCCCGATCGTCGCGCCGTGGACATCCGGTCCCAGGAGGAGCATCGGGCCCCATGTCTTCCAGCGGCCGCCGCGGACGTACCGGTCACCCTCCGGGATCCGGCGGGCGGCGGCCATCAGGAGCGCCCAGGCGAGGTCCGCGGTCGTGTCGGTGAGGACACCGGGCGTGTTGCCGACCGCCACGCCGCGCCGGGTGCACGCCGCGACGTCGACGTTGTCGAACCCGACGGCGTAGTTGGAGACGACACGAAGGCCCGGCCCCGCCCGGTCGAGGAATTCGTCGTCGACCTTGTCCGTGAGCAGGGTCAGGACCCCCGCGCAGCCCTCGATCGCCCGGAGGAGCTCCTCGCGGGGCGGCGGCAGCTCGTCCTCCCAGACCCGCGCCTCGCAGGCCTCGAGCACCGGCCGGAGGCCGTCCTCGGGGATGACCCGCGCGACGAAGACGCGGGGGCGCGCCGCGCCGGATCCACTGCCGCCCGCGCCGTCAGCCACGGCACCCGCCCTCAACCACGGTTCGGGTTCGCGGCGATGAAGCCGCGGATCCGCGACAGGGCCTCGGCCAGGTTCTCCCGCGAGTTCGCGTACGAGATCCGGATGTGGTGCGTCCCGACGTGCCCGAACGCCGTCCCGGCGAGGACGCAGACCCCCGTCTCCTGGAGCAGCCGCGTGGCGAGCTCGGCGCCGGTGAAGCCCGTGCCGGAGATGTCCGGGAAGACGTAGAACGCGCCGCTGGGGCGGAGGCAGGAGAAGCCCGGGATCTCGTTCAGGCCGTCGACGACGAGGTCGCGCCGGGCCCGGAACTCGGCGACCATCTCGTCCATCGGTCCCTGCGGCCCCCGGATCGCCTCGATCGCGCCGCGCTGGGCGAACGTCGTCGCCCCGCTGACGGTGTTGATGATCAGCGTCCCGTAGGCCTTGACGAGCCAGTCGGGCACGATCGCGTAGCCGAGGCGCCAGCCGGTCATCGCGAAGGTCTTCGAGAAGCCGTCGAGGACGACCGTGCGCTCGGCCATGCCCGGCAGGCTCGCGATCGAGACGTGCTCCGCGCCGTCGTACAGGATCCGGCCGTAGATCTCGTCAGCGAGGACGACGAGGTCGTGCCGGATCGCCAGCTCGGCGATCCGCTCGTTGTCCTCGCGTGTCAGGACGCCGCCGGTCGGGTTCGCCGGGGAGTTGAGGACGAGGAGCTTCGTCCTCGGCGTGATGAGCCCGGCCAGCCGGTCGATGTCGAGGCGGAAGTCGTCCTCCTGGCGGATCGGGATCGGCACCGGCGTCCCGCCGACGAACCGGGTCAGCGAATCGTAGATCGGGTAGCCCGGGTCGGGGACGATGACCTCGTCGCCCGGGTCCACGAGGGCGAGGATCGCGTAGACCATGACGCCCTTGCCGCCGATGGTCACGAAGACCTGGCTCGGGTCCACCGGGAAGCCCTTCCGCGCCGCCGCGTCCTCGGCGATCGCCGCCCGGAGGTCCGGCAGGCCGGCGTACGGCGGGTAGTGCGTGGCGCCCTCGTCGAGCGCCCGCTTCGCCGCCTCGCGGACGTTGGCCGGCGTGTCGAAGTCCGGTTCGCCGACCTCGAGGTGGATGATCGAGCGCCCGGTGGCCTCGAGGGCGCGGGCGCGCGCCGCGGCCTCGAACGCCGTCTCGGTGCCGATGGAGCCCATCCGTGCCGCGATTCGCATGCCCGGCATCATACGTGCCTAGAATCCGGACATGACGCGCTACTACGACATCGACGAGGCGAACGCCGCCGTTCCGGATGTCGAACGAATCCTTCTCGACCTGCGCGACCAGCGGGCCGAGCTGATCCGCCTGCGTGATGCCGTTTCCGAGGCCGCCGAGGAGGAGAACCTGGCCGCCCCCAGCTCGACCGCGGTCGCGGAGACGCGCCGGATCCGGCTCCGTATGCAGGGCCTCATCGACCAGATGCAGGCCGGCGTGACCCGCCTGGTGGAACGCGACGTGACGCTCCGGGAGATCGAGACCGGGCTGATCGACTTCCCGGCGCTCGCGAACGGCCGCCCGATCTGGCTCTGCTGGCGCCTGGGAGAGGGACCGATCGAGTGGTGGCACGAGCAGGACGAGGGCTTCGGGGGGCGTCACCGGCTGGCCGACCTGACGTGACCACGCGGCCGGTCACGATCCAGGAGAACGGGCGGGGAAAGGCGTACCGGCCGCTCCCGGAGGCGGCGAGGCGAGCAGCGTTCGACGCGGGCCTCGAGGCGTACGACCGAGGCGACGCCTTCCTCGCCCACGAGCATCTGGAGCCCGCCTGGATGGGGGCCTCGGATCCCGCGGAGCGGGCGCTTCATGCCGGGCTCATCAAGACCGCGGCCGCGTTCGTCCACCTCGCCCGGGGCAATCCCGCGGGCGTGGCGAAGAACCTCGCCGGCGCCGAGCTCCGGCTCGCGAACGCCGGCGCGGCCGGTCCTGCCTGGGGCATCGACGTCCCCGCGCTCCTCGGCCTGATCCGCACCGCACATGCCCGCCTGGACCGCGGCGAACCCGTCCAGCCGATCCCGATTCCCCGCCTGGAGGTCCGCGTCCCGTGATCGACCCGAACCGCATCCCCGCCGTCGACGTCGCGACGGCGCACGACCGCCTCGAAGCCGGATCCGCCGCGACCCGCGAAGCCGCGGCGCCCGCACCGCTCCTCGTGGACGTGCGCGAGCCGGACGAGTTCGCCCAGGTCCGCGCTCCGGGCGCCGTGCTGATGCCCCTCTCCGCCTTCGTCCAGCGCCACCGCGAGCTGCCCCAGGACCGGCCCCTGCTCATGATCTGCCGCTCGGGAGCAAGGAGCGGCCAGGCGACCGCGTTCCTGATCGGCAACGGCTGGCCGGACGTGGCGAACGTCGGTGGTGGGATGCTCGCCTGGGAGCGGGCCGGACTGCCGGTCCGATCGGGCCCCCCGGACCCGGGCGAGGGCGCCCTCCCCGGCTGAGCGAGGCTCGCGTCGATCAGCCCCGGCGGCGAGCCCGGCGGCGATCCACCCAGGCCCGGACCTGGGGCTTGTGGTTGTACGCCCAGCCGATCAGCAGCAGGATGATGCCGTTGACCGTGCCGAGGCCGGCCGCGCTCAGGTAGCCCAACTGCTGGCCGATCTCGCCGTCGATCTTGAGCGCGGGCACCACGAGCCCGACGAGGCCGGCCTGGAAGAACGGCTCCTGCGGGGCGAGGTTCGCCCTGACGGCGCTCGAGAGCGGCCCGTCCGCAGTCGTGCCGCCGATGATGAACGCGCTCGAGCCGAAGACGAGCGGCGAGGCACCCTCGAGACCCGACGGCAGGTCCGTCTGGGCGAGGTGCTTCCAGCCCGGCAGCGTGCCGTCGCCGTTGGGGACGGACCAGTAGAGCTCCCTGCGCGGCCCCGTGCCGTCGTTGCCACCGACGACGTAGAGCGTGCCGTTCGCCCCGAAGCCCGCGGCCGAGGTCCGCCCGGCCGGCAGGTTGTAGGCATCCGCGACCGCCCATTGGAGCAGGGCGAGCGGCGCCGGTGTCGCGTTCGGGGCGGGCGTCTCCGGGACGGGCACGGTCGCGATCGTGCCGCGCTGGATCGCGCCGACCGGTCCGTTGGCGTCGGAGCCGCCGAGGACCCAGAGGTAGTCGCCGACCTGGGTGATCGAGGCGTCGGCAACGGGCTGGAGGAGATCCGCGCCCTTCTCGAACTGGCCGAGGGTGGGCTTGCCGCCCTTGAGGCCGAGCGTCGACTTCCAGGTGGTCGCGGTCGGGGCTCCGTCGGCACCCCGCCCGCCGACGACGACGAGCCCGTCCGAGACGGACAGCGCGGACGCACCGGTGCGTGGCTCCGGGAGGGTCAGGCCCTCGACCGGCGTCCAGGCCCCGAGCGCGGACGTCTCGGAATCGACGGTCATCGACCAGATCGTGTCCGTCGGCTTGCCAGCCGCGTCCGCGCCGCCGAGGAGATACGCGGTGCTCCCGATGACGACGAGCGACGCGCTGCTCCGGGGCTCCGGCAGGGCTGGCCCCTCGGTCCAGGCGTCGAAGTTGCCGTCCTTGAGGTTCGCGATGTAGGTCGTCGTGGTGGCGGCCGCGCCGTCCGTCCCGCCGGCGAGCACGAGACGCGTGCCGAGCTGCGCCGCGGCGGCATTGACGCGGGGCGCGGGGAGGTTCAGGCCGCTGGGGCTCGCCTCCCAGGGGATGACGGCGCCGACGGGCGCGGGACAGGGCAGGGTCTTGTTGGCGGGAGGGCAGAGGTTGACCGGCGACCAGGCCAGCAGCCCGAGGTCGATCGTCCGGTTCACCGTGAAGTAGTAGGCCCGATCCGGCAGGTAGGCCAGAAAGAAGATCAGGACGATGAACCAGAAGAACGCCTTGAGGCCCGCCCAGCTCCAGCCGTCGGCATCGAGGAGGCCCATGAGGGCGCGTTTGCGCCCGATCCGGGTCCCGCCGCTGCGTGCCTGCGTCATCGTCCCTGCCTACTTGACGGTGAGCGTGCCGGTCATCGCCGGAATGGGGTGGACGGAGCAGATGAAGACATACGTGCCGGGGGCCAGCTTCGGCACGAGATAGGTCGTCTCGCCCGGGTCGTTCAGGACGGCGCCCTTGAAGAGGCTCGTCCCGTCCTGGGCCCGGATCTCGACGTTGTGGCCGCCGACGCCAGCGTCCTTCTGGATGAAGTCGATGGCGAAGTCCTTGCCCGCGTCGACCGTCAGCTGGGTCACGTCGAAGGCGATGCCCTCGGCGGTGACGGCGACGGTCTGGGTGTCCGGCGGGACCGTGGGCCCCTGGGTCGGCTGGGCGCCGCCGTCGCCGAGGTAGCAGGCCGGAACCGGGGTCGCCGAGGGATCCGGCTTGTACGCGGGATCCAGCCAGCCCTTGAAGGTCTTGGCCTTGCCGTTCGCATCCAGGACCGGCTCGTTCAGCTCCGGGTTCCGGATGACGTACTCCTGGGTCGATGGCGCGCGGATGAAGGCGATGAGCTCCTCGATCTGACGGTAGTTCAGGGGCCCGCCGTTCGTGTCCGCCCAGACGGGCATCAGGCTGTTCGCGTTGCCGCAGACGTATCGGCCGCCGACCGTGAGGACGTTCTTCAGGTACTGCGCGCTGAGGTGCGCGAAGAGTTTCGACTGGTCGTTGAGCGGCGGGGCGATGTAGCCCTCCGCGGTGCACTTGCCGTTGGGGCCGTGGCAACGGGCGCAGTTGGCCTGGTAGAGGTTGTAGCCGCGGACGACCGCGGTCACCTGCTGTTGCTCCGCCTGGGCGTCGAGGCGCGGCTTGGAGAGGCCCAGCGGCGCGCCGACCTCGTAGAAGTAGTAGACGATGGTGAAGAGGACGACGACGCAGACGACGAGGAAGCCGACCCAGCGGGCGCTCGCGGACTGGCGGACGATGCGCGCCGCCCGTTCCGGGCTGAGCTCCGGCGGGTGGGCGCTCGCCGGGGCCGTGAAGCGGTCCGCGGGGGCCGGGGTGCTCGGCTCGCGGCGGGCGGGCAGGCGCTGCTCCGGCTCGCGGCCGGACTTGTCGGTCATCGGGCTCCTCGAATGGTCGTCACGGTATCGGCGGGCCTAGATGCAGCCCGTCGGGCTCTTCGGCGGGATGATTCCCGGCTGGCCGATCGCGATGGGCAGCGGGCCGAGCGTGATCTTGGAGGTGTCCAGGACGAGGGTCCCGTCCGCCTCCACGGTCGCGGAGAAGCGGTCCATGCTGCGCGGCGCTGGCCCGTAGGCAGCGCCCTGCGCCTTGATCCCCAGCCGGTCGTAGCGGGAGCCATGGCAGGGACACTCCAGCCAGAAGTTCTTGAGGCAGGGATTCGGCTTGCAGCCGAGGTGCGGGCAGCGCTGGTAGAGCGCTCGAACGTTCAGGGCGGTGCCTTCGCCGACCGTGTCCGTGCCGGGAACGAACTGCTGCCGCGATGGGTCGACGAGGACGATGAACGCGCGAGCATCGGGGAAGTACGCCGGGAACCCATCCGCAATGGGCAGATTGGAGTTCTTGAGCTTGACGTCGGCGAGGGTTCCGATCTTCACGATGCCACCGAAGCCGCCCTCGAGGTTCGGCCACAGGAAGTTCAGCGTCCCGCCGGCGATCTCGGTGAGCCAGAGGGCGATCCCGCCGCCAAGCGACAATCGCAGCAGCCGGCGTCGCGAGATGCCCTGCACGGGATGCTGGCGCTGGCTCTTCAGTGCCGCCGAGGTGAGGGCCTGCGGCCTGTCGATCGGTTCAACGTGGTAGTTGCTCATTGGTCTGGTCCCATCCGCTGTCTTGGCTCAGAGGGAGAAGTGGAGCCCGTTGGTGCTGTTCTCGAAGAACGGCAGGTAGGGAATGACGAAGCTGTAGCCGGGGCCGCGGAAGAAGATGCCGAGGAAGGTCAGCATGAGGGCGAGGCCCAGGAGGAGTGAGAAGAGCACGACCGCGGTCTTGCGCCGCGATGGCGCGATCGCCGTGGGATCACCGCGGTCCACGTAGGGGATGAGCATCGTGCCCACGATCGCGAACGTCGGGACCAGGACGCCGGCCACCGCCGGGTGGAAGTAGGCGAGGAGCTCCTGGAGCCCCAGGAAGTACCACGGCGCCTTGGCGACGGCCGGGGTCACGTTGCCGTTGGCAAGCTCCTCGAGCGGGGCGTTGATGAACAGGCCCATCAGGAGCAGGAAGACGCTCATGACGCCGGCCGCGAGGAACTCGATCGAGAGCAGGTGCGGCCAGGTCATGACCGTGTCGTCGGGTTCCTTCTGGACCCGGACCACGGCGTCCTGCTTGACCATCGCCAGCAGCCGGTACGGCCGCGCCGACATCGGCACGCGCTGCTTGTCGATCTCCGTGCGCCGCGTCGGGTCGACGGGCAGGACGAGCCGGCCCTCGACCGTCTCGTCCGTCTTCTGGTCGCTCATGCGTCCCGACCCATGCGGCCCGTCAGGACGGGCCCAGCGGAAGGCGGAGCCGAGCACGCTCGCGAGCGCACTCGAACGTGCGTGAGCGAGCGCACGGAGGTGACAACGCACCGATGGGTCGTCATAGCGGGCCGCTGATGCCTCCGTCCTTCCGGATCCGCCAGAAGTGGACGGCCATGAAGACGGCGGTGATGAGGGGCAGGGCCATGATGTGGAGCACGTAGAACCGCAGCAGCGTGTTCTGGCCGACCTCGAGGCCGCCGAGGAGGACCAGTTTGAACGGCGTGTTGATCAGCGGCAGGTAGGCCGCCATGTTCGAGCCGATCGTGATCGCCCAGTAGGAGATCTGGTCCCACGGCAGCAGGTAGCCGGTGAAGCTGAGGCCGACGGTCAGGAACAGCAGCAGGACCCCGACCACCCAGTTGAACTCGCGCGGCTGCTTGTAGGCCCCGTGGTAGAAGACCCGCATCATGTGGAGGAAGACGAAGAACACCATCAGGTGGGCGCCCCAGCGGTGGATGTTCCGGGTCAGCAGGCCGAAGGTCACCCGGGTCTGGATGTTCAGGATGTCGCTGTACGCCTGCGTCGCCGAGGGGACGTAGAAGAACATCAGGTAGACGCCCGTCACGGTGAGCACGAGGAACAGGAAGAACGACAGGCCGCCGAGACAGAACGTGTAGGCGAACTTGACGGCGTGCTGCCGGACCCGCACCGGGTGGAGGTGCAGGAAGACGTTGTTCATGACGGCGTAGGCGCGCGACCGCTCGTCGTTGGGGTACGGGTTGCGGAACAGCGATCGCCAGACCGGGCTGCGGCGGATGGAGAGGTCCACCCGCTCGAGGAAACTCACCTGGATCCTCCTGCCACGCCGGCCGTGCCGGCGAGCTGGGCATCTCGATACGACTCCTTGTAGAGCCGTCCGTCGCTCGAGACCTCCTGGAGCTCGAACCGCTCCATCGTAATGGCGTCGAAGGGGCATCGCTTGACGCAGAGGGCGCAGCGGATGCAGCGCTCCTCGTCGAGGATCATCGCCGCTCCATTCTCCCAGCCATAGGCCTCTTCGACCTCGGGCAGGAGGCCTTCCGCCTTCAGCTGGTTGATGTCGACCATGTGGATGACGCCCTCGGGGCAGACATCCGCACAGGCGCCGCACAGGACGCAGCGGAACGGGTCGAACCAGATGTTGTAGTTGCACATCAGGCAGCGGGTCGACTCGGCGATCGCGCCCGTCGTGTCGTAGCCGAGTTCCACCGGGGTCGAGAAGTTGATCGTTGGGTCGGTCGATGGCATGCGCTCCATCAGCGGGACCATCGGGATGTGCTGGCGCGGCAGGACATCGTAGAGCTCGGGCATGTCGTGGCGCCACGAGCTGGTGATCTTGACGTTCGCCGCGACCGTGACGTCGGTCTGGCCGGCGAGGTATCGGTCGATCGCGTAGGCCGCCTTCTTGCCGTGGCCGGCGGCCTCGATGAGCGTCGTGGGACCGGTCACGAAGTCGCCGCAGGCGAACACGCCCCGGACGTTCGTGGCGTAGGTCGCCGGATCCACCTTCACCCGGCCGCGGTTGACCTCGAACGAGGACTCGACCGGCAGGAACGTGAGGTCGGCGGCCTGCGAGACGGCGGGGATCACGACGTCGGCCGGGATGACGAACTCGGAGCCCTCGATCGGGACGGGCGAGCGCCGGCCGGAGGCATCCGGGGCGCCCAGGCGGTTGCGGACGAACCTGACGCCCGTGACGTGGCCGTCCTCGCCGAGGACCTCGACCGGACTGGCGAGAAACTCCATCCGGACGCCCTCGCGCTCCGTCTCGCCCAGCTCCTCCTCGTCGACGACCAGCTCGGAGCGCGTCCGGCGGTAGACGATCGAGACGCGCTCCGCACCGTGGCGGAGGGCGGTCCGCGAGCAGTCCATGGCGGTGTAGCCGCCGCCGATGACGACGACGTCGCGCCCGACCGTCAGCTCCTCGCCGAGATTCGCCTTCTTCATGAAGTCGACGCCGTACTGGACGCCGTCGAGATCCGAGCCCGGCACGTCGAGGACGACCGCGTTCATCGCCCCGGCGGTGATCGCGATCGCGTCGTAGTCGCGCTGGAGGTCCTCGAACGTGACCTCCCGGCCGATCGTCGTGTTGAAGTGGAAGCGAACACCGAGGCGCTCCACGAGGCGAACGTCCATCTCGATCGCCTCGCGCGGCAGGCGGAACGCCGGGACGCCGATGAGCATCGTGCCGCCGCCGTAGGGCAGGCTGTCGAAGACGTCCACCCCGTAGCCCTTCATCGCGAGCTCGCGGGCCACCGAGATCCCGGCCGGACCCGCCCCGACCACCGCCACGCGCTCGGCGCGCGCCTCGATGTGGGGCATGACGTCGGGAATGCCGGAGGCCTCGTGCCACTCGACGAGGAAGCGCTTCATCGCCCGGATCGCGAGCGGGCGGTCGATGTCGCCGCGCCGGCAGGCGCGCTCGCAGGGTGCGGAACAGACGTACGAGCACATCGCCGCAACCGGGTTCGGCTCGCGCGACAGGATGTAGCCCTCCTCGAACCGCCCCTCGGCAGCGAGGTTCAGGTAGCCGCGGCAGTTCGTCCCGACCGGGCACGCCTCCTGGCACTCGATGTTGCACTGCAACCACGAGGCGTCGACGGGCTGGACGAGGAATTCCTGATAGGACTCGAGGGCCAAGACGCGGTCGTGCCTTTCTCGTCGTGTACGGGATCGGGAGACGGGCGCTCTGGAAATCCGGGGGTCGCTGGCCGGCGCCCGGAATCTACCACCCGCCCGATCGGGGCTGCAAAGTCACCGGGCGAGCCACGCCGAAGCGAGGGCGCTGCGGAATCCGGGTTGACGCCCGCGCAGGTCGCAGCTACGCTCCGGGCCCAGGGGACCACGGTCGGAGGAGGTGTCCGACCGGGAAGGACGGAGAGAATGACCGCGAGCGAGTTCGCCTTCCTGGCACTCGGCCTCGTGCTCGGCATCGCGAGCGGCGCCGCCATCGTCGTGGTGCTCGGCAGTCGCAGCCCGGCACGCGAGGTCCGCCTCACCGTCGAACGGGGCGCCGTGCCGCGCCGTGCGGCGACACTCTCCTCCGATGCCTTCGTGACGGCCGCGAACGAACCCGCCCGCGGGGGTCCCGCGGATCGCCGCCGGATGGATCGCGACGCGCCGCCGGAGGACCTGCCGCCCCTTGCGCCAGAGCCCGGACCGGGCGTCCCGGTCATGGTTCGGCCGGCGCCCGTCGGTCCGGGTGGAGGGCCACGCTTGGCGCCCGGAGATCGAACGATCGTTCCATCGGGCCCCTCGCTGCGGGCGAACATGGGCCCAGCCCGGTTCGGAGCCGGCCCCGTCGCCGCGATCCCGGCGGCCCCTGTCGCCGCGATCCCGACGGCGGCCGATCGCGATCCGGCGATCGATTCGCTGCGGATCCAGGCCGTCCTCGCCGCGCAGCGGATGCTGGCCGCGGGCGTGTCGGTCGCGACGGCCACGACGGCGGTCCTCGAGCCGCAGCCCGCGCCGGAGCCGCCCGATGACCAACAGGGCGACCCCGCGAGTCGCGCGGCGGAGGCCCCGGCCGCCGGCCTCGCCACCACCACCCGCCCCGGCACCGGGTCCGACCGGGCCCCGGTCATCATCAGGATCCTCCGCGGCGACCACCGGGCGCTCTTCGATGCGGTCGAGATCGTGGCCGGCGCCGACGACGCGATGCGCCGGCCATGGCAGCTCGCCATCACGGCGCTCGCCGAGGGCATCATGGCCCGCGCGATCGACCGGGGGATCCTCGACTTCCCGGTCGGCAACCCGTTCTGGGACACCTTCACGACCGAGCAGTGCCGAGCGATCGCCGGGGCCCTCGCGGCGGCTGGTCATCGCTTCGACGCGATCGACGGCTGGGAGGACGGCCGCGTCCCGAACTACCGCGACCTGACCGCCGCTGTCGCAGCTGCCGGCATGGAGCCCCGCCGGATCCGCGCCTGGCCGACCCAGGACGAGATCGGCGAGCTGTACCGCGAGGTCACCGTGGCCGCGGACGAGCTCTTCATCGCGGCAGCTGGCGACCTGGAGGCCGAGGCGCTCCGCGAACTCGTCGGGGCGCGGGCGGCCGAGCTCGGGCTGCTGTGGCAGCACTGGGACCTGGCCCGTTCCGTGCTCGCGGCGCCGCTCGCCGCCGACTGACCCTCGCCGCCGACGGATCTCGTCGCCGGGACCCTCGCCGCCGACGGACCCTCGCCGGCCGTCGCCTGGCTCGACGGCGGGCCGTGGCCGGCTGTCAGGCGATCGGCTTGTCCGCCTCGGGGTCCGGGTGCTCGTGCCCGGCAGCCGCATCCGCCTCCGCGACGGCCTCCGTCTCCGATTCCGGGCCCGTTTCCTCGTCCGCATCGATGACGATCAGGCGAAGCGCCTCGGCGGCCTCGACGCCGATCGCCGCTCCCTCCTCGCGGGCCCAGGCACGCATCCGCTCATCGAGCTGCTCCGGATGGTGGATCTGGCTGGCGTGGGCGCGCAGCGCGTCGACCTTCCGGCCGATCGTCGCCGTGACATCGACCCATGTGGTGGGCGCGTTCGACCAGAAGAGGTAGATGCGCCGGACGCGGTGCGCAGCGAGGCCGTCGCGGGCGAGCCAGGGGAAGGCCATCGGGTTCCTGGCCGCCGGGTAGACCGCATCGACCGCGGCGATCCCCGCCGCTCGATGGTCAGTGTGGTTGACCCCGCCGTCGCCATGGAACAGCGTCTCTGGATCCGTCGCCAGCACGGCGTCCGGCCGGAAGGTCCGGATCTCCCGCACGAGCTGCTCGCGGAGGGCGAGGTCGTTCGCAAGGGCGCCGTCCGGCTGGTGAAGGAACGTGACGCCCGCATAGCCGATGATCCCGGCCGCGGCCCGCTGCTCGCGCTCCCGCAGTGCCGCGAGGGCCAGGGGATCCTCGTCAGGGTCCTCGCCGCCCTGGTCGCCGCTGGTACAGCAGACGAGCCAGCCCGCGGACCCCTCGCCGATCCAGCGCGCCGCGGTCGCGGCCGGCCCGAAATCGGCGTCGTCGGGGTGGGCGACGATGAGCATGAACCGCTCCGGGCGCCAGGCGTGGTGGGCGCGGGTGGCGGTCGGGGAATCGGTCATCGACCGCCCCGGCGCGCCACGAACCCGCGTCTGCGGCGCACGACCGGACCTACAATGCGCGGCGAGGCTTCGCTCGTATCCCCCCACGAGCGAAGCCTCAAGCCACGTCCCTGGCGGCGAGTCATCCGGCGCGTTCGGTCCGCGCCTCGGCGAGCGCGACGAGGACCTCGGCAGCATGGCCGTCCGCCTTGACCCTGGGCCAGCTGCGCGCAACCCGGCCGTCCGGGTCGACCAGGAACGTGGAGCGCTGGATGCCCATGGATTCGCGGCCGTAGTTGGTCTTGAGCGTCCATGCCCCGTAGCGCTCGGCGACGGCATGATCCTCGTCCGACAGGAGCGTGAACGGCAGCTCGAATTTCTCGCGGAACTTCCGGTGGCTCGCCGCACCATCCGGGCTGATGCCCCAGACCTCCGCCCCGGTGTCCCGGACCTGCGCGTCGACGTCGCGGAACTGGCACGCCTCCGTGCTGCAGCCGGGCGTATCGTCGGCGGGGTAGAAGTAGATGACCGTCCAGCGGCCGCGCTGGTCCGCCAGGGCGTGCAACGCGCCGGTCTCGTCCGGCAACGCGAAGTCGGGGGCCAGCTCCCCGGGATTGGGCACGCTCATCGCTGGAGCGTAGCAGGGACCTCCACGACGAGGAGACGTCCCGTCTGGATCCGGACGGCGGCATCCGCCCGCTCGCGCACGTTTGACAGGCCCCGGGCCGGGCCGACCCGGAGCGGCTCGTCGCGGAGTGGATAGCGAAGGCCCTCGGTCGTGACGCCGTCCACGTCGTCCATCGGCAGGAGCGACACGAGGTCCCCGGGCCGGCCGGCAAGCGACAACCCGGCGCCGTCGGGACCGCCCGACAGGAGGCGGATGCGGCTGCCCGGGTCGACGATCGCGACGTCGAGGTCGTCGGCCACCGGCAGCGCGAGGAGCCCGAGGTTGGCGATCGCGTGGTCCACCCGGCGGCCGCCGAGCGCCCCGAGGATCGTGATCCGTCCGACCCCCGGGACCCGTGCGGCCGCGGCGAGCGCGAGCTCGGTGTCCGACTCGTCCTTGGCCGCCTCCACGAGGTCCGTCTCGATGCCCGCGCCGCGAAGCGCCGCCACCCCGTCCGCTCCCAGCGAGTCCCCGTCGCCGACCCAGTGGTCGATCCGGAAGCCGAGCGTCGCGGCAAGGCGGGCGCCGCCATCCGCGGCAATGACGACCTCGATCCCGTCGCTCCAGCCGGGCCAGGCGGCGTCGAGCGCGTCGCGCGCCGGCGGGTCGCCATCCGCGAGGACGACAACGTGACGGCGGCTCACGGCGGCCCCAGGAACGCGTCCACCCAGGCGGCCACGGAGTCCGCCACCTCGGACGCACCGGCGTGGAGCAACTCCTCGCGCGTCCCCATCATCGAGAGGATCCCGACGCCACGGGCGCCCGCTGTCCTCGCCATGCGCATGTCGTCGAGGGCGTCGCCGACGTAGATCGTCCGCCCCGGGGCGGCGTCGATACCCAGTTCCTGGAGCGCCTTCCGGAGCGGCGCCGGGTGGGGCTTCGATTCGGGCATGTCGCCACCGCACACGCGAACCGCCAGGAATCGCCCGAGGCCGGTGGTCTCCAGCTGGTTCTCGACCACCTCACGCTCTCCGGCCGTCACGAGGCCCAACCGGAGGCCGGCGGCAGCAAGCCGGTCGAGCGCTGCCTCCGCGCCCGGCATGGCCGCCGGCTCGACGACGTCCCGACGATAGGCGTCGAGCCAGCGCAGGCCGGCTTCGTGGACCTCGGCGGACGGGATCCCGAGCCGCTCGTACATCGACTGCCAGTCGGGGCTGTAGGCCTGGCGATAGACGTCCGCATCGAAGGGGATCCCGTATGAACGCATGACCTCGGCGTTCGCGCGGGTGATCGCGGGAAGCGAATCAACGAGCGTCCCATCCCAGTCGAAGACCACGGCGTCCATCGCCGCGATCGTAGCCGAGGTGCGGCCGGCAACGGGTCGCGGTGCGGCGCGAGGCCCGGGTGCGCTCCCGGGCCCGGATGTCCTAGACTCGCCGCCGTGCCACCCACGATCGACCACGCCGCCGTCCGGCGCGTCATCGAGGCCGCCCGGCGCAAGGGCGTGGACCTCGAGGTGACCGTCTTCGAGGAATCGACCCATACCGCGGAAGAGGCGGCGGCCGCGGTCGGGGCCGAAATCGGCCAGATCGTCAAGTCGCTCGTCTTCGTGGTGCCCGGCGAGGCGGACGACCTGGAGCCGATCCTCTGCCTCGTCTCGGGTCCGAACCGCGTCGATGTCGCCAGGCTGGCCGCGGTCCTCGGCCGGACCGACGTCCGGCGCGCGACCGCGCGAGAGGCGAATGACCTGACGGGCTTCGTCATCGGCGGCATCCCGCCGATCGGGCTCGACCGCCGGGTCAAGGTGGTGATGGACCCCGACCTCGGTCGATATCCGGTCGTCTGGGCGGCCGCCGGACTCCCGACCGCGGTCTTTCCGGTCGCGCCGGGCGTGCTCCGGATGCTCGCCGATGCCAACGTCGCCCCGTTCACCGAGGAGCGCCGCCAGGCGGACCTGCAGGAGGCCCCGTGAGCGCCGAGCCGCGAGACGCGACGATCACGTACGCCGGAGGGCTTCGCGCCCGATGGCGCTGGGGCGGGAGCGGCCAGGCGGCCGCGGTCTTCGCCCTGTCCGAGGCCGGCGGCGCGCTGACGGATCACGGGCCGCTCGTCGGCGACGACCCCGATGCTCGCTGCCGGGCCGAGCTCCGGATCGAGAGCCCCGCCGGGGCGTGGACGGCCAGGTTCGCGTCCACGCTGTACGACGAGCCGGCCGCGGTCCACTGGGATACCGCCGGACTGCTCGTCGTGAAGTACGGCTTCCAGACGTACGGGCTGGAGGCACGGGGCGGCGCCCTGCGCTGGACCCACCGGTCAGCGACGCCGATCCTCGCGGTGCTGGCCTCCCCCCGGCTTCGACACGTCATCGTCCAGAGTGAGCTGGAAACGTTCGCGATCGAGGCCGACGGCGCGGTGGGGTGGCGGATCGCCCACTCGGATGTGGTGACCGGGGCGGAGCTGGTGGGCGGCCGCCTCGTCCTGACGAGCTACAGCGGGCTCCTCAACGCGCTCGATCCCGCGACGGGCCAGCTCGCGGGCTGAAGCGCGCCCGCCCCACACCCGCCCGGCCCCGCGCGCCCGCGCCCACCTGGCGCGGGCGGCTGGAGCCCTCCTCCGGCCGCCCGTGACCCGACTCACGGGTCGATCTCGGCGCAATCGTGCGGGCCACCGCTCCCGAATCGGCGGAATCGAAGGTCCGGCGTGCGTGGCTGGGTCCGGATTGACCCGCCAGACGGGTACGCGGGCCGCGAGTGCCGGGCGTCGCCGTGTGGACGACGCGTGGATAACCACGGAATCAGGTCGGATTCTGGTGGACACGTGACGTTGACTCGACCGGGTCGCGCCCGCAGAGTGGTAACCAGCCCGGAGGGGCCGAGCGACACTAACGGCGGCGATCGCATCAACGCCCACGTGTCGGGTAGGTTTCTCCGGGCCTTTTCATGTCCCGCGCCGCCGCGCGGCCGGAGGGCGCCGCCGCGCGGCCGGAGGGCGCCGCCGCGCGGCCGGAGGGCGCCGCCGCGCGGCGTGCGATCATCCCGCCCGTGGATGCACTCCTGGCGGCCGCCGCCGCGCTGCTCGCGCTCGCCGGCTCCGTCGCCGTCCTCCGCTCGTTCGGATCGCGCTATCGCGTCGGCCGGCTCCTGGCCGCGGCGCCGCGCGTTTCGGTGGCCGAGGCGGCTGAGCTTGCGCACCGCGGCCACGCCCCGTATGTCCGCATCGACGGCCGCATCGACAGCGAGGCCGAGTTCGAGGACCTCGACCACCGGCCGCTCGTGCTCCGCCGGACGCGCCTCCAGGTCCGTCGCGGCGGGCGGTGGGTCGACTTCGAGACCAACCACGAGGTGGTCCCCTTTGAGATCGCCGAGGGCCTCGATTCGATCGCCATCGACGGCGCCAACCTCACCGACGGCCTCGTCGTCGTGCCCCGCGAGACGGTCGGCACCGTGGGCGACCTCGCCGATCGCGCCCCGGACGAGCTGGACGACGCCCTGCCGGCGCGCGTCGTCGTCGAGCAGCTCTCGAGCGTGGAGCACGCGACCGCGCTCGGCGTCCCAGCGCTGGACGCGAACGGGGTGCCGGCCCTGGGCCCCGGCCTCGGCCGGCCGCTCATCGTCTCCACCCTGGAGGGTCCCGAGGCGATGCGTGTGCTCGCGGGTGGCAGGACAGGTCGTCCACGGGCCGCGGCCGCACTCCTGGCGATCGCCGCGGTCCTTCTCATCGCCGCCTTCGTCCTCTTCGTCGTGCCGGGCGACGTCCTCGGGGCATCTCCGTCGCCGCCGGCGATCACCGGCTCGGATACGCGCAGTGCCGGCCAGGGACCGGGTTTCGTCGGCGCCCTCGGTCCGGCGTTCCTCGCGGTCATCGGCATCGCCGTGATCACGATCGCCCTCACCCTGGCCTTCGTCCGGGTCACGGGCGGACCGAAGCCGCTGGAGCCGCCGCGCCGCCGTTGAGCCCGCGGCTGGCCGCAGCAGCCAACGGATGACCGCAGCTGCCAACGGGCGGCCGCGCGTGGCCGCGCGTGGCCGCGGGTGGCCGCAGCAGCCGACGGCCTAGCCTTGACGTCGGTGGGACCTTCGTCCTATTGGCAAGATCTGTGGGGTTCGTAGAGTTCGGTCAGGACTTCACAAATCTTCCCGGGGGCGCGGTGTCCACGATCGTTCCGCTCCATTCGCGACCGGCCGACGCGACCCTCACGGTCACGAAGGCGGCCCAGGTGCTCGGGGTCCACCCGAACACCATCCGCGCATGGAGCGATGCTGGTCGGCTCCGCTACTACCGCATCAACCCCCGCGGCGACCGTCGCTATCGGCTCAACGACCTCCAGCGCTTCCTGACGAACGCAGCGGAAGGGCCGGAGCCGGAACCCCTCGGTCGAGGCCTCCCGACCCGGCAGCGTCGTGGGCATCAGCCCGACGTGTCGGCCTCCCGCTCCGGCTTCGCGGACCTTGCGCCGTCCGGGGAGCGGTTCACGCTCCTCCGGTCCACGGCCGCCGAGACGGCCGGACCCGTTGCGGAACCCGCGTCCCAGCCCGCCACCCCGACGTCGGCGCGTGCCGGCCTCGAAGTGGTCGCATCGCTCGGGCGCATCGCCGCCTCGACCATCGGCAATGACGTCGATCCGGAGATTGTCCTCGGGACGGCGACCCGCGCCATTCGCGAGGGCGCGGCGCTCCGGCAGGTGTCCGCATGGCGGCTCCGCGGGGACCGGCTCGTGCCGGTCGGCGTCTCGGGCCCGCCCGACGCCCGGCTCGGCGAGCTGCCCCGCAGCCTCGGCGTCCTGGGTCTCGCGCTCGAACGGCCGGGGATCGTGGCCGAGGCCAACCCCGCGCTCTCCCTCTCGGCGGCCGGCCTGCACGGCCGGGAGCTCGCCGCCGCCATTCCGGGTCGCGACGAGCCGTGGGGCGTGCTGCTCGCCGTCACCGCATCGGAGGCCCCGCCGGACCCCGCGCTCCGGGAGCTCGTGGGTGTCGCCGCGGGCGGGCTGGCCACGATCATCGGGGGCGCGGAGGCCGCCTCGGAGGTCGCCCACCAGCTCCACCGGGCGGAGGCCCTCCGCCGCGTGGCCGGCGACATCGGCAGCCGCCTGGACCTCGACCAGATCCTGACCGGCCTCGTGGACCACGCAATGGTCCTGTTCGGTGGCGACCGGGCTGCGGTCTTCCTGTACGAGGCCGACGGCACCCGGCGCGCCGCCGCGTCGCGCGGCCTCTCGGCGGGCTATCTCGCGACGCTCAGGCCCACCACCCAGCGCTCGCTCGTCAGCGAGGCCGTTGCCCACGGGCGGCCGGCGTTCGCCGTGGGCTATCGCGACGATCCGCGCGGCGCCGACGTCCGGGCGGCGGTGGTCCAGGAGGGTTTCGACACGGTCTGCGTGGCTCCGCTCTACGACGCCGATGGCGAGCCGCTCGGCAGCCTCAACGTCTACCACGACCGCCCCCACCGCTGGAGCGATGGCGAGATCGACACGATGGATGCGCTCGCCAGCCAGGCCTCGGTCGCCCTCCGGGCCGCCAGCACGTATGCCCAGCTCGCGACCTGGGCGGCCCAGCTTCAGTCCATCCAGCAGCTCGGCGCGCGCCTGAGCCGCCTCGCCAGCGTCGAGGAGATCGGGACCTCGATCGCGACCGAGCTTCGCCAGCTCATCGACTACCACAACGTCCGTGTCTACCGGCTCGCTGGCGAGGACCTCGTGCCCGTGGCGATGCAGGGCCAGGTCGGCGAATACGTCGATGAGACACCCGAGCAGCTGCGGGTCAAGGTCGGCTCCGGGATCACCGGCTGGGTGGCCCAGCACCGCGTCGCCCAGATCCTCCACGACGCGGCGGCCGACCCGCGGGCCAACACGATCCCGGGCACGGAAGCGGATCTCGACGAGTCGATGCTCCTGGCCCCGATGCTCTACGAAGACCACGTCCTGGGCGTCCTCGTGCTCTCGAAGCTTGGCCTCCACCAGTTCCGGGAGGACGACCTCCGGCTCCTCGTCATCTACGCGAGCTTCGCCGCCCAGGCGATTGCCAATGCGGACGCAACCGCGCGGCTGCGCCAGCAGTCGGCGGCGCTGGAGCGGCAGGTCCGAAGCCAGCGGGACCTCCTCCAGATCACGGAATCGATCCTCACGACGCTCGATGTCCGCGAGATCCTCGACGCCGTCGCCGACCGCCTGGGCGAGCTCGTCGGCTGGGACAACATCGCGATCGAGCTGCTCGAGGGCGGCCGGGGCACCCTCACGCCGGTCATGGCCAAGGGAGCCGATGCGGCGTCCTACCTGGAGCCCTGGACGCCCGGCGAGGAGGGCCCGGCGGCCTGGGTCATGGAGCACAACGAGCCGATCCTCGTCGCCGACCAGTCCCTCGATTCCCGCTTCGCGCAGAAGGGCGGCGGGCCCTCGCGCGGCAGCCTCGTCTGCCTCCCCCTTCGTGGCCGGGACCGGGCGATCGGCGTCCTCACGCTCGAGCGGGTCGGCAAGGGCCGGACCTTCACCGAGGAGGAGTTCGACCTCGTCAAGCTCTTCGCCGCCCAGGTGTCCATCGCGCTCCAGAACGCCGAGGTCCACGGCGCGCTGGCCCGGCGAGCCGAGACCGATGACCTCACCGGTCTCCGCAACCACGGCAGCTTCCGGGAGCGGCTCGACGCCGCCGTGGCGCGGGGCGAGCCCTTCAGCTTCCTGATGATCGACCTTGATCGCTTCAAGCTCGTCAACGATACGTTCGGCCACCCGGCCGGCAACGACCTGCTCAAGCAGATGGCTGCCGCGATCGTGGGCGCAAGCCGCGACAGCGACGATGTCTACCGCTATGGCGGCGACGAGTTCGCGGTGATCCTGGCGGGCACGGATTCGACCCATGCGGGACCGGTCGCCGAGCGGATCCGGGCGTCCATCGCCGAGCTCGTCGGGCCCGGTTCGGGGCTCCACGCCGCGGGCCTCAAGCTCGACGCCTCGGCCGGGATCGCCACCTACCCGAGCGACGGCGAGACGCCGGACGACATCCTGCTCGCGGCCGACCGGGCCTGCTTCGTCGCGAAGCGCGGCGGTGGCGGCCGCGTCGCGACGGCGGCCGAGGGCCAGGCCCTGGCCGGGGAGTTCACCCTCCAGGTGCCGACCCCGATCGACTTCGCCGCCGCCGACACCGAGCCCGACGTCGGGGGCTGAGCGAGCCGCGGCGGGCGGTCGCCGGGGTCGCCGGGGTCGTGCATCCCGGACCCCGGGCCGACCCCACCGGGCTCCGGCGCGCCGGAGTCACGGGCCTGGCGCAGAATGCGTCTGAGTGGCCTGATGAACGACTTCGAGCCTCGCCGTCCCGCCGCTCGGCAGCCGCCTGGAGGCGCGCTGCGTTCCGGGATCTCGCCCTCGTCGCCCGCGCTGGCCGCGCTCCTCGCTGCCGTCGCCGTGGCCCTCGTCGCGGCGATCGTCCTGCTGCCGGGGCTCCTCCCGGGCGGCGCCTCGGCATCGCCCACGGCGTCGCCCACGGCGCCCGGCGGTACGGGCTCCCTTCCGACCGATCCGGCCGAGGCCACGCCCACGCCCCTGCCCTCCTTCACCCGGCCGACGCCGACCCCGCTGCCCACCTTCACGAGCTACGTCGTCCGCGCGGGCGACAGCCTCAACTCGATCGCCCGGACGTTCTCGACGACCGCCCGCAGCCTCGCCTGGTGGAATCGCGGGACGTACCCGAATCTCGACCCGACGTCGAGTGGCTACGACCCCGGCCGCATCGAACCGGGCTGGGTCCTCGTCGTCCTGCCGGGAACCACGGTCGACGACGCGAACCCGCCGACGCCGAGCCCAGGGCCCCCGACGCCCATCCCGACGATCGCGCCGACCTCCGGGCCGCCCGGCACGCCGGCCCCGACGACCGCCACCAACGGCCCGGCCACGGTCATCAGCCACGGCCCGCGCGGGACCACGAAGATCGCCCTCACCTTCGACATGGGCGGGCGGCTCGACCCGGCCGTGGACATCGTCCAGTGGCTCATCGACAACGGCGTTCACGCCACGCTCTTCCCGACCGGCCAGGCCGGGACGACCACCGATCAGGGCCGGGCGGCTCTCCAGCTCGCGGCCACGCGTCCGGACCTGTTCGACTTCGGCAATCACTCGTGGAACCACGCCGACTTCACGACCCTCACCGCCGCCCAGATGGCCGACCAGCTCCAGTCCAGCGACACGGCGATCCGGGACCTGGTCGGGCAGGACACGAGGCCGTGGTTCCGTCCGCCGTATGGGGCGTGGACCTACACCGTGCGCGCCGGCGTCGGCGCCGCCGGCTGGCAGGACCTCGTCATGTGGGACGTCGACACGATCGACTGGAAGTCCACCGCCGACGGCGGCCCGACGGCCGGCGATATCGTCACGAAGGTGGTGGCGAACAGCCAGGGCGGTTCGATCGTCCTCATGCACCTCGGCGGCTGGAACACGCTGGAAGCCCTGCCGGACCTCCTGAGTGGCCTCCAGGGCCGGGGCCTCACCCCCGTGACGCTGACGGAGATGCTCGGCGCCTGAACCTACCCGGGGATGAGGAAGCCGGGCACCCAGATCGATGAGGTGCCGAGGGTGTAGCCGGCGATCGTCATGACGATGAGAAGGGCGGCGAAGAACCCGACGAGCAGGCGGTCCGTTCGATCGAAGTCCAACTCGCGCAGCCAGGTTCGCCTGCCCGTCCCGAATCCCCGAAGGTCCATGGCGTCGATCGTGTCCTCGGCACCCGCGATGGCACTGATGGTGAGCGGGGCGAGGATCGGGATCATCTGGCGCAGCCTGGCCACCACGGACCCGTTGCCCGCCGTCGGCTCGTAGCCGCGAACGCGCTGCGCGTCGATCGTTTCCTGGTAGTCGACGGCCAGGGATGGGATGAATCGGAACGTGAGGTCCAGCCCGACGGCAAACTTCTCCGGGATGCCGAGGCGGGCGAAGGTAGCCCCGAAGTCAGCGGGTGCCATGCAGAACGCGAGCGGGAATCCGATCGCGACCATGGCGATGAAGCGCATCCACTGCGACGCCGCATACGCCAGCGATTCGGCCGAAACGGGCGTCCCAAGGATCGGCACCTGGAAGTACACGTGGAGGTCCGCCCCGCTGACGCGCTGCCCCGTGAGAACCGAATTCACGAGCGTGAGCAGGGTGACGAACGAGATCGCGAAGACCCAGTTCCGGCGCACCGCGGCAAAGGGAATCCCAGCCGAGCGGTAGTAGGCCAGCGCGAGCACCAGGAGACCGAGAACCACTCGTCCGTCCCACACCTGGACGACCGTGAAGATGAAGAACACGATCACCAGGACGAGGACGCGGGGGTCGCGACGCGAGAGCCACGACCCCCGGCCCAGGTACCGCGGCGTTACGTTCACGTCGCGGAGCTACGGGCCTATCGCCCGAGACTGGCCTTCAAGGGTTCCCACGCATAGACGAGCACCGGGGTCAGGATCACGGCCGCGATGACGTCCGCGATCACGACCGGAACGTACGCGGTCGTCAGGATCGTGTTGAAGCTGGACCCGCTGCCGAGGAACATGTCGGAGAACACGAAAAGGAAGCCGATGATCGTACCCACCGCGCCGGCGATGGCGCCTGCGAGAGCTCGTCGGCTGATGTCGCCACGCATCATCCCGCCGAGGTACATGGCGCCGAGTCCGGCCACGAGGCCGGCGAGGCCATTGGCGAGGCTCCAGTTCCAGTAGGTCAGGAATCCCGAGCCCTGAAGCTGGTCGATGATCGCGTTGCCGACGAAACCGACGAAGATGCCGGCGACGGGCCCGAACCCGAACCCGAAGAAGGTGACGATCGCGAATGCGGGTCGGACCGTGACGTTCTGGGTGCCGGGCAACAGGAAACTGAACAGGCCAAGGACTGCGTACAGCGCGGCGCCGATCGCCGCATAGACGATCGTCCGCGAGTCGACGCTCCACATGGAGCGCGACATGGTCATCGTGGACATCCGAACCCTCCTTGGATTCCCGAATCGATCAGCCAGGGTCAGCCAGCGCCGACGGATCGACCTCCTTCTCCCGGGCCCGCGCCGCGGCCGGCGTCGAGCGCGATGCGGGCGGCCAGGGTCTCAGCGTCGAGGAACCCCGAGTCGTTGCGGCGCCATCGGGCGTTGGCCCGCATCAGCGACGTGGGGCGCAGGTTGCACTCGATCCAGCGATCCTCGTCCTCGACGACGGAGGCGGGCGGGCCGTCCGCGACGACCTGACCGTCCCTGAAGAGCAGGATACGGTCTGCATGCGTCAATGCAAGGTCTACATCGTGGGTCACGAGATAGATGGATTCGAGGCCCGGAATGGCCAGGACCTCGCGCATGAACCGCCGCGCGGTGCGGTGATCCTGCCCCGCGGACGGTTCGTCGAGGAGGAGAGTGGCGGGCTCCAGGGCGAGCGCGATGGCGAGGGCCAGGCGCTTCTGCTGGCCGAAGGACAGGGTGAGGGGCGGCCGGTCCAGGATCCCCTCGAGCTGGTCCAGCGAGGTCCGCTCGAGGGCCGTCGCGACGATCTTGTCCAGCCGTCCGAGGTCACGGCCGAGGTTCCGCGGCCCGAACTGGAGCTCCTCGCGGACGGTCCGGGCGAAGAGCATCTGGCTTGGGCTCTGGAAGACGTACCCGAACGTGCCCGCAAGCTGGGCCACGGTCCGATCGCGGGCCGGCCGGCCGTCGACCTCGATGGATCCGGCCGTGACCGGCATGAGGCCCATCGCCGTCCGGAAGAGCGTCGTCTTGCCGGAGCCGTTCGGGCCCAGGACGGCGACGACCTCCTTCGGGCCGAGGCGGGCGTCGATGCCGTGGAGGATCTCGCGGTCGCCGTAGCCGGCGCGAACGCCGTGATAGGCGAGGCGCGGCGGGGTCGCGGCGGCGCCGTCGGGTCCCTCCCCCGCGTCCGTGGGGCCGGTCATGCGGCCCGCGGTCCCGGCCGCCGCGGCGGCTTCGGCCAGGTCCGGCGCGGCCCGGTAGCGGGCGAGGACCGCATCGAACGGCAGCTTGACCGCGTCCGGGTCGGCAACCGCGAGGAAGCCGTCGATCCCCCCCAGGTACCGCGACTCACCGTCCTCGAGGTAGAGGACGCGGTCCGGCCGGAGGTCGAGGGCCTCCTCGACGCGGTGTTCGACGATGACGACCGCGTGGCCCTCGTCGGCGAGCGCTCGCAGGATCGCGATGAGCCGTGAGGCGGTCGCCGGGTCGAGGTTGGCGAGCGGCTCGTCCACGACGTAGAGCCGCGGCTGGAGCATGAGGATGCCGGCGACCGCCAGGAGCTGGCGCTCCCCGCCGGAAAGGGCGAAGGTCTCGCGGCCCAGGAGCTGCCGGATGCCCGCCCGGTCCGCGACCTGGCCGATCCGCGACCGGATCTCCGAGCGCTCGATGCCGAAGTTCTCCGGGCCGAAGGCGAGCTCCGCCTCGACGCTCGCCCCGACGATCTGCTTGGCCGGGTCCTGGAGCACCGTGCCGATCGTCTTCGAGAGGTCGCGCAGGCGCTGCTCGCTCGTGGGGATGCCCGCGACGCGGACGGTGCCGGTCAGCTCGCCCGGATAGGCGTGCGGGATGAGCCCGTTGATCGAGCGGATGAGGGTGCTCTTGCCGCAGCCCGAGGGTCCCGCCACGAGGAGCACCTCGCCCGGCTCGATCGAGAGGCTGAGATGGCGGATTGCCGGTTCGGTCGCCTGTCGGTAGCGGAAGGACAGATCCTCGATCTCGACGAGCGGCGCGGCCACAGGGTTCGGCCCGGCTGCCGTCAGGCCGGCCGGATGCGGACGGGGCGATCGAGGGCCAGGCCCAGCCGCTCCGCTGCGTTGCCCTGGTTATCGGCGAGCGACAGGTGGCCCTCGGAATCCTCCATGAGGAGCGACGCACCGACCGCCACCCGCCCGAATGTCCGCTCCCAGACGGTCGCTTCGCGGACCGCGGGCGCCCCCTTCAACGCGGGGAACTCGAGGACGAGGCGGCGCCCGGGCTCAAGCGGCCCGATCGCGGCCTCGAGGTCCGCGGGCGTGCCGGCGAACGTGACGTTGCCGTAGATCAGGACGTGGACGACCTGGCTCTCGAGAGCGCCCTCCATGACGACAGCCTGCGGGGCCTCGAGGCGGACCAGCGAGGCCGGATCGATGGCCGGGCCGACGACCTCGATCGAGGTGCCCATCGCGAGGTGGGCGGCCATCGGGGCGAAGATGTCGCGACCGTGGAAGCTGCTCGTGACGACGGGAAGCATGAGATCCCGGTTCTCGAGGCTGTGGGCCGCGAGGATGCCGCCGAGGCGCTTCGCGACCGGCATGAGGAGTCCGTTGTCCGGGCCGACGAGGGTGTCGCCCCTGGCGACGTGGATGGCGACGCCGCGCCGTTCCGTGCCGACGCCCGGATCGACCACCGCGACGTGGACGCCGACGGGCATGTGCGGCAGGGCGAAGACGAGGGTCCCCGCGCCCTCCCGGATCGAGTAGCGGGGGATCTGGTGACTGATGTCGATGATCAGGGCGTCCGGGGCGATCCGGTACATGACGCCGCGGCAGACGGCAGGCGCCGCCGGGCCGAAGTCGGTCGCGAAGGTGATGACGGGCCTGGTCATCTGTACCTCAAGCCGGGCGGATGCGGACCGGGCGCTCGGGCTCCACGCCGAGGCGGGCGGCGGCGTTGCCCTGGTTGTCGGCAATCGCGAGGCCGCCGAACGAGTTCTCGTAGACGAGCGCCGCCCCGAGGGGTCGCTCGCCGAACGTCCGCGCCCAGGGAATCGCCTCGGTACGGGCGGACGTGGGGGCGGACGTGGCGCCGGGCGTGGCGGCGGACGTGGCCCCGTGTGCGACGCCCGGCGGGGGGCCGGACGTGGGGGCGGACGTGGGGGCGGCCTCGCCGACGGGCGTGGCGGCGGCTGCGCCGAACTCGATCTGGAGGGTGCGGCCCGGGGTCAGCGGTCCAATCGCCGCCTCGAGGTCCGCGGGGACCCCGGCCAGCCGGATGTTGCCGAACGAGTCGATGAAGATGACCGTCGTCTCCAGGGCTCCGTCGCGGGCCACCGGGGCCGGGAACGCGAGCGGGACGAGGTCCGCGGCCGCGATCGGGCTGCCGATCCATTCGAACGGCGTGCCGACGGCGAGGTGCGCGGCAATGGGCGCGAAGATGTCGCGGCCGTGGAACGTCGAGGACGTCCGGGGCAGCATCAGGTCACGGTTCTCGAGGGCCCGGGCCTCGGCGACGCCGCCCAGGACCGCCGCTGCCGGCATCAGCACGCCGTTGTCCGGGCCGATGAGGATGTCGCCCCGGGCCGTCCGGATGCCGATGGGCCGCCGCGCGGTGCCAACCCCCGGGTCGACCACGACCGGCGGGGCGCGAGGCGGGGCGCGAGGCGAGGCGCGAGGCGCGGGGCGGGGCGGTGGTTCCAGAGCGCTCGACCCGGGTGGCGGGTCAGCTGGGCGACATTCGTGCGTGGCACATCGACGGATCCGACGAATTCGAGTGGGTGGCGTGCACGACTGCCCCGGGACTGACCCGTGAGGCGGGTCACGTGGCGCGAGGCGTGGCACGAGACATGGCGGGTCACGTCGGCGCGAGGCGGGTCGCGTGGCGCGAGGCTGAGCACGAGACGGGGCGCGAATCCGAAGCGGCGCCCGGAGGAGGTGGGCGCCGCTTCGGGCTCTGAGCCGGTGGGCGAGAGGAGACCCGCGCACCGGCGAATGATTGAGCGGGTCAGGCAGTCCCGGGGACCCCCGCGACCGCGTCGGCCGTGGACGCCCGCCCCAGGCCGTCATCAGCTCCGAGCCGGCCGGTCCGGCATAGCTCGCGCAGGAAGAGGAGGCGGTCCACGTCGGCCAGACGCCAGGCGCGCCCGGTGCCGACCTCGAGGCCGTTCAGGTAGGCGGTGAGGTTCGCGGCCTCGCCGGGCGTGAAGCCGCGGACGAGCAGCGCGCGGTAGGTCGCCCGCGTCGTGCCCTCGTCACCCGCTCCCCGCGTCGCCATCGAATGGCCCCTCGTCCCCCAGCCACCCAGGTTCGGGTGGTCTGGTGGGGTCATGGTCAGTCGAAGGGCGTGGCCGGGCGATGACCCGGGGGTCCGGGGGGACCCCGTACTTGCGTCCCGTCGGCAGGCGGACGCTATCCTCCAGTCGGGAGGCGACATGGCGGACTTCGACGAGGTCGGATCGAGCGCGAAGCGGGATCGCGGCGCGCGCCTGCTCCGCGTCCTGAGCCTCCTGAAGGCCCACCCCGAGGGGATCCGCGTCGACGACATCGCCGGCCGGCTCGGGGTCTCGCGACGAACGGCGTATCGGGACCTCGTCGCCCTCCAGGGCGAGCTGGGCATGCCCACCTGGGCCGAGGCCGGCCGCTGGGGCATCCTCGAGACGGCGTTCCTGCCGCCGCTCAAGCTGACCGTACCGGAGGCGATGGCCGTCTTCCTCGCCTCGCGGCTGATGGTCCGCTACGCCGACAAGTACGACCCGGACCTCGCCTCGGCGTTCGAGAAGCTCGCGGCCGGCCTGCCCACCCCCCTGACGGAGCACGT
The DNA here is from genome assembly GCA_016191345.1 of Chloroflexota bacterium. GTDB lineage: Bacteria > Chloroflexota > Limnocylindria > Limnocylindrales > CSP1-4 > UBA5189. The sequence goes on along the minus strand of JACPOU010000004.1, from coordinate 60,954 downwards.
CGAACGCTCGCTCGACGTCCTCCAGCGGGCCCGGCGCGACGACGTCTTCACGGATCACGTCCACGCGCTGACGCGGGCCTGGGCGGACCGCCGCGTGGTGGAGATCGAGTACGAGCCGGCGCGCTACGAGGGCCGCGAGCCGACGATCCGGGAGGCGGTCGTCCGGCCGTACCTCATCGAGCCCTCGACACAGACCCACTCCCTCTACCTCATCGGCTTCGACGAGGTCCCGGGCGCGCTGCGGACCTTCAAGATCGAGCGGATCCGGTCGGTGATCGTCACGCCGCGCCGGTTCGAGCCGCCCGAGCCGGGGACGGTCGAGACGATGCTCCGCCAGGCGTGGGACATGATCGCCGACCAGCCCACGACCGAGGTCGAGCTCGAGTTCGTGCCGGCCGTGGCCGCGCGGGTCGCGGAGACGGTCTGGCATCCGACGCAGGCCGCGGCCCTCCAGCCGGACGGGTCGCTGAACTGGCGGGCGACCGTCAGCGGGACGATCGAGATCCGGCTCTGGGTCCTCTCGTGGGGCGACGACGTGCGAGTCATCCGGCCCGAGTCGCTCCGCGACGACGTGCGCGAGACGCATCGCCGGGCCCTCGCCCGCGACGGGGCGGGCTGAGCGGCGTGGCGAGCCATCCGTTCTCCGCGGTCAACCTCATCAGCGACCCGATCCACGGCTACGTGGAGCTGACGAAGCGGCTCGCTGCCGCCGAGTCCGCGGCAGCCGGGCTCGAGCCGGAGGACGTGGCCGAGGACGACCTCCTCGACACCGCGTGGCTCCAGCGCCTCCGGCGGATCAGCCAGCTCCAGAGTGCGCGCTGGGTCTTCCCGACGGCCGAGCATTCGCGGTTCACCCACGGCCTGGGCGTGATGCACGAGGCCGGCCTGTGGGCGCGAGCCCTCTATCCCTCGCTCCGGTCGGCGCTCGGCGCCATCGCGCCGGGCGAGCGGCGGCCCTCCGAAGGGCTCGTCGTCGAGACGCTCCGGGTCGCGGGCCTCCTCCACGACGTGGGCCACGGGCCGTTCGCCCACTTCTTCGACGAGCACGTCCTGGCCGCCTTCCCGGCGCCCGAGGATCCACGGCGGGTTCCCGGCAAGCCGCTTTCCCATGAGGACCTCAGCCAGCGGATCATCGAGCAGGAGCTCGGCCAGCTGATCGGCGGCCTGCGCCGGGCCCCGGGCGCGGTGCCCGAACGGGACGCGCTGGCGGACGACGAGCGGATCGATCCGCGCTGGGTCTCGTTCCTCGTCTCGAAGCCGGCCCTCGCCGACGCCTCGATGCCCGCCTGGGTCCGCGTCCTCCAGCCGCTCCTGTCCGGAGTCTTCACGGTCGACAACCTCGACTACGTCCGGCGGGACGCCTTCTTCACCGGCGTCCGCGTCGGCCTCGACGTCGAGCGGCTCCGGCGCTACGCCTATGTCTCCGAGCGGGGCCTCACGATCTACGAGCCGGGCGTGCCGGCGCTCGAGGGGTTCCTCGGTGCCCGCCTGCTGCTCCACCAGCAGGTCTACTTCCACCGGACGGTCCGGGCGATCGATCTCGACCTCGGGGAGGTCTTCGCGCCCTCGATCCGCGCCCTCTTCGGCGACCGCTCCCCCGTCGATGAGCTCGCCGGGTACGCCGACCTCGACGAGTACGCGCTCCTCCACCAGGCGGCCCGCTGGGCCCGCGGCGAATCGGTCGCCGGGCCCGGGGCGGCCACGGCGCCCGGCGACGGTCGGGTCACGCCCGCGATCGCCGACGGGTGGCGCGGGATCCTGCTGCGGCGACCGCGCTGGCGAGCCGAGGCGGAGCTTCGGACGACCTTCGAATCCGGGGCCTTCCCCGACGCCGCGGTGGCGGAGCTTCGGGGCACGGACGCGGGGCGCGGCGGGGCGACGGACCGCGGCGGGGCGACGGACCGCGGCGGGGCGACGGACCGCGGCGGGGCGACGGACCGCGGCGGGGCGACGGACCGCGGCGGGGAGGCGGACCGCGGCGGGGAGGCGGACCGCGGCGCGGGAGCCGGAGGCGCCGCCGTCAGGGTGGACCTCGCCACGGTCGACGCGCGGCCGACCGACGAGGCCGCGGCGCGACTCCTCACCATCGAGGGCCGCGACGGCTCAGTCGTCCCGCTCTCGCGGGCCGTGCCCCGGATCCCGGCCAACGCGCTCGTCGCCCGGCGGTATCGCCGGACGGGCCAGGTGTAATCCGATCGCCTGGTGGATGCCCGCGGCCTCGAGCCCCGGGGGGACGCGGAGCGGGTCGTGGCCACGAGTCAGCGTGTGAAGCGGATGCATGCGGCGGCTGCAGGAGCCTCTTGGCCGGTGGGCTGGCCGGACGGCCTCAGTGCTCCGCGAGGTGCCCGTCCCGGAGCTCCACGACGCGGTCGGCGACGTCGATCATCATCGTGTCGTGGGTCGCCACGATCGCCGTGATGCCCTCCGCCCGGACGACCGATCGGAGCACGAGCATGATCCGGTGGCCCGTCTCCGAGTCGAGCTGGCCCGTCGGCTCGTCGGCGAGGAGCAGCCGCGGCTGGTTCGCGAGCGCCCGCGCGATCGCGACGCGCTGCTGCTCGCCGCCCGAGAGCTCGTGGGGCCGGTGCCGCGCTCGCTCGCCGAGGCCCACGATCTCCAGGAGCTCGGCGACCCGACGGTCCCGCGCCGCCGGTTCGGCGCGGACCAGGCGGAGCGGCACCTCGACGTTCTCGGCCGCGGTCAGGATCGGCACGAGGCCGAAGGACTGGAAGATGAAGGCGATCGTTGATCGCCGCATCGCCACGAGGTCGTCCTCGCGCATCGAGGAGATCTCGTGGCCGTCGACCACGACCTGCCCCGAGGTCGGACGGTCCAGGCCGCCGAGGAGGTTGAGGAGCGTCGTCTTGCCGCTCCCGGAGCGGCCGCGGACGGCGAGGAGCTGGCCCCGGCCCACGCTGAGGTTGATCCCCCCGAGGGCATGGACGATGCCGTCCCCGGAGGGGTAATCGCGGACGAGGTCGATGGCGGCCACGACGGATCCGGCCGTGGGTCCGGCTGCCGGCGCGCCATCGCCGCGGCCAGACGGGGCGGGCATGGCCGGCCCGGCGGAGCTCACGACTTCGACTCCTCTCGACCCTGGTCCGGCCAGACGCCCACGTGGTCGTCCTCGAGGCGGAGGCGGACGCGGTTCCTGAGTTCGAGCGCCTCGACGTGGGCGCGCGGCAGCTGGAGGCGACCGGCGCGGTCCAGGACCGCGAACTCCTCGGCGACGATCCGGTGATCGCCCTCCTCGGTCTGCTCGGTCCGGCGGAAGGTCTCCGTGCTCGTCCGCCCGTCGCGGATCGAGATGGTCCGCTGGACCTGCTCCGCGACCTGGGCGTCGTGCGTGACGACGACGATCGTCGTCCCGAGACTGGCGTTCACCTGCCGGAGCAGGCTGAAGACCTCGGCCGAGGTGGCACCGTCCAGCTCGCCTGTCGGCTCGTCCGCGAGGAGGACCGCCGGGCGGTTGCCGAGGGCCACCGCGATCGCGACCCGATGCTGCTCCCCGCCGGAGAGCCGTTCCGGCCGGTGACTCGCGCGCGGCGCCAGGCCCACGAGCTCGAGCAGCTCGAGGGCGCGCCGGCGGCGACCCTTCGCACCATCGAGGACCATCGGCAGCTCCACGTTCTCGAGGGCGGTGAGGTACGGGAGGAGGTTGCGAGCCGTCTGCTGCCAGACGACGCCCACCACGCGACGCCGGTAGCGGGTCCGCTCGCGGCGGCCCATCTGGCCCAGGTCGTGGCCGTCCACGACGGCCCGGCCCGCCGACGGCGTGTCCAGCCCGCCGAGGATGTTGAGAAGCGTCGACTTGCCCGACCCCGAGGCACCCACGATCGCGACGATCTCGCCGGCGTCGACGAGGAGGTCCAGCCCCTGGAGCGCGACGACCTCGAGATCCGCGATCTTGTAGATCCGGACCAGGTTGTCGCAGGCGATGATCGCGCCGTCCCCGAACCGCCGGCGCGCCGTACCGCCGGCGGCGGTCGGGTCGACTGGCTGAGCCTTGCCCGCCGGCCTCGTGACGGCGGTCGTCCCGGGCATGCCGACCGGGCGTGTCCCGGGCCGTGCGCCGGCCCGCAGATCTTCGATCTCGGCGCCGTTCGGGCCAGTGCCGTGTCCCATGGGATCAGTCATTCGAACCCTCGCCGTAGAGCGGCCACCGGGGCCGTACCGCGCTGCATCAGTGCGCCAAGGAGGAGGCCGAGGCCGATGACGGCCACGATGCCGCCGAGGATGATGGCGAGCTGGGCCGGCTCCACGGTCAGCGGCACGGCAGCGCTCGAGCCCACCAGGACCTCCAGCCCGAGGCCCTGCCGGAGGGTGACGAAGATGCCCAGCCCCAGCGCGATCCCGCCCGCGAACGCGAGGGCCACGGTCGGGCCGTGCTCCACGACGACGAGCCCGGCGGCCTGCCGATCCGTGAGCCCGAGGGTGCGGAGGTGCGCCATCTCGATGGCGCGGGCGGTGCCCGAGAGGGCGAGCGCGGCCGCGACGGCGAGGACCGCGTAGGCCGCGGCGATGAGCGCCGCCACGGTGATGCCGGCCGCGACGGCCTTGCTGACCGGCGACGTCCGGAGCTTCTCGGTCTCCGCCGCGCGGTCGAACAGCCGCGCGCCGACCGGGACCTGCGTCGCGACCGCCGTCGCGATCGCCTCGGCGGACGTGGCCGGCGCGCGGAGGAACACGCCGGTCGGCACCAGCGCTGCCCGCGGGAACATCGCCTGGATCTGGTCGCGTGACGCGATGACGTACTGGCCCGTCGTCGAGAACGCCGGCAGGTCGCCACGGATCGCGACGACGCGGGCAGGGAACGTGTAGCCCTCGATCGTGACCGGGAACTCGTCACCGACGCTCACGCCCTCCGTCCGCCCCGCGAGCTGCGCGGATGCGACGAGCGGGATGGCCGGCGCGGCGGGCGTCAGGAGGTCGAGCGGCATCCCGAAGTCCGCCGGCGTCCCCGCCACGACCCGGTCATAGGCTTCCGCCTGGATCGCGATGAACTCCGTCCGGAGCTTCCGCGGTCCCACGTTGACGACGCCCTTCCAGGCGAGCGCCGCGGCCTCGACGTCGGGCAGGGCGGCCGGGTCGAACCCGGACTGGAGCGTCCCCGACGTGCTGTCGATCCGGTAGGCCGCCCCGACGGCGCGCCACGCGACGGCCTCGGCGGAGCGATCGAGGTGGACGAGGACCGCGGACGAAAACGCGCCGATCGTCGCGGCCGCGAGGAGGACGATGAGGACCGGGGCAGCCCCGATGCCCTGGGTCGCGTGGCGCAGCGCGAGGATCGGCACGAGATCGGGCCGCCGCCGGGCGAGGACGGCGAGGAACCGCAGGGGGTACGGGAACAGGCGGACGGCGAGGAGACCCCCGGCGAGACCGATGAGCGCGGGAACCGCCGCCACGAGTGGGTCCACGGTGGCGATCTCGCCCGCGCTGCTCGTCCCACGAAGGCCGCGCTCGCGCAGCAGGTACGCGCCGGCGAGGGCGATCGCGATAACGAAGCCCTCGAGGATGAGGCGGCGCGCCGTCGTGCGGCGCGGAATCGACGAGTCGCGCGCCGGCCCGACCGACGGCCCGCTCGTCGCCGGCACCGTCGCGATCACGAGCAGCAGGATCGCCAGGACGGCGACCCCGATGCCGGCGATGACGCTCGGGAGGACCGGATCTGCCCGGATGAGCAGCAGAGCAGCCGCGATCGCGATGGCCGCCGGCGGTCCGGCCAGGAGCAGGCCCTCGACCAGGACCGCACCGACGACCTGCTGGAGCGACGCTCCGCGGCCGCGCGACAGCGCGAGCGTCGCGCGCCGGCGCTGGGCCGCGAAGACGGCCACGAGTCCCAGGGCGGCCGCAGCCACGGCGGCCGGCCCGGTCGCCCCGACCGCCAGGATCGCCGAAGCCGCCGCCCAGTGGCCGAGGTACGTGTCGAGGACCGCGCGGAGACCGGTCCGCAGGCCGAACGGCTGGTTGAACGTGACCTGCGTCGAGGGCAGGGCCGCCTCCAGCCGCCGGAACTCCGGCAGGAGCGCGGCGACCTGGCTGGAATCGAGGCGCGCGGGATCCACATACTCGCGGAACGTGTACCGGACCGGCAGGAAGTCACGGAGCGTCTCGGCCATGTACGCGGCGTAGGCCTCCGGCGCCAGGAGGGCGGTCGCGTCGAGGATCCGGAGGTCGCCGAACGGCACCCGGATCGAGGGACGGATCAGCTCGGTGGAGCCGAGGAACCAGGGATCGGCCTCATCGTTGAGGCGGTAGATCCCCACGACCTCGGCGGCGATGGACCCGCCGATGCTCCCCCTGGCGAGCGGGTCGTTGCTGTCCGGCACGAGGCCCAGGATGTCGCCGACGCGGGCTCCGATCGCTCCGGCCGTGCGGTCGGAGATGGCCACCTCGAAGCTCGTGACCTGGGGCGGCGGGAGGTCGGGCGAGGTCTGGTCGTCGACGCGGCGGGTCGTCGCCGTCGGCCAGCGGCCCTCGGTGAGGCGCATCCGCTCCATCGCCCCGGGCATGATCCGCAGCCGCATCGTCACCGGGTCGTTGAGCTGGGGGACGCTGAAGCGCGGCGTGTCCGCCTGCCACGCGCGCTCGCCGACGAGGTCGGCGATCGGCCTGGGCAGGAGGCGGTGGGCCTCGTCTGACCTGAGGCTGATCCCGACGAACGGGTCGTCCGGACTGGGGTCCAGCCGGTCCTCGCTCAGGAACTGGATGTTCCTGGCTGCCGGCGTCGCGTCGCGGATCGTCGTGCGGAGCGTCTCGTCCGCGACCCGATCCATGAGGCGCGGGGTGCCGGCAGCGAGGAACGCCGTCACCGCCACGAGCGCCGCGAGCCCCGCCGCGGAGAGCCGCTCGCCGCGGAGGCGCCGAAGCGCGGTCACGATCCAGGCCATCACTCGTCCCGCCCGCGAAGCACGTCGCCGATCCGGACGTGGAGGAGCTGGCCGCGCAGGACGAGCAGGGTCGCGACGAAGACACCGCCGGCGACGATGACGATCGGTGCCAGCGTCGCCCAGGGGATGACGACGATGGGCGAGGGCACGGCGGCCGCTCCGCTGCTCGTGAGCGTCGAGAAGGGCAGGACCAGCCACGCCAGGAGCAGGCCGAGGCCCACCCCGCCGACGAGCCCCATCGTGAGCAGGACCGCGTTCTCGAGGGACAGCCAGACGGCGAGCTGCCGCCCGGAGAGCCCGAGCGCCCGGAGGAGCGCGAACTCCCCCACCCGCTCGCGGGTCGAGATCGTGGCCGAGACCACGAACCCGATCGCGGCGAAGATCATCGCCGCCGCTGATCCGAGGCCCAGCACGCCGATGACGCCCAGCGGGACGGGGTCGGTGGCCAGGGCGATCGTCCGGCCCTCGGTCGTGACCACCGTCGCGCCGGGGTCGACGCCGGCGGTGATCGCGGTCGCGGCCCCGGCCTGGTCCTTCGCGCTGAGCCACCACTCGCCCGGGTCCTGGATGTCGCCGATGGCCGCGAACCGGGCGATGGCGAGCGTCGGCCCGTCGACGATCAGGAACGGCTTCGTCGGGTCGACCGACGGGAACGCGTCGAGCGCGCCGATGACGAGGATGTCCCGGCGTACGCCGTTGAGCGTGGCTGCGGCGATATCGCCGACCCGGCCGCCGGTGAGGTCGAGGAAGCCCCGGCTCGCGATGGCCGCGATCGGCGCATCTGGTGCCGGAGCGGACGTCAACCGGACGGTCGTAAGCGTCCCGTTGCCTCCGAAGATGGGGTCGAGGCTGCCGTCGCCCTGCCCGAACCGGATCCGCCACGGACGGTCGCCGGGTGCCGCATACGGGAAGGGCTGCGAGGGCCCGTAGAGCACGAACCAGGACCACCCGGGGTCGCCCGGCGCGATGTCGAGCGCCGTCCAGGCGTCGCCGGTGGCGAAGGTGGAGGCGGCGATCGAGACGAGGTCCAGCGTCCCGACGGCCGCCTGGACGCGCGAGGCGAGGTCGAGATCGATGGCCCGCAGCCGGAGGGGCTCGGCGAGTGGCGCGTCGAGGGCGGTCGTGGTCGAGAGGTCCAGGACCAGGCGCTGCCCCGCGCCGATCAGGTTGGCCCGATCGGATCCGGGGACCCGGTAGAGCCGCCCGTCGCCGTCCTCCAGAACCACCGTGGCGGTGGCGATCACGCCCGTGGACGTGGGGGGATCGCCGGGGACGTTCTCGGGATCGAAGGACTGGCCCGTGAAGGCCGCATCGAGGACGAGTGACAGGCGTCGGGTGCCGGTCGGAATCGCGACCCCAATCGTCTCGGGCCGGGAGGCGGCGAGCGTCCGGAAGAGGTCCCCGAGCGCGGCGCCGTCCGCGTCCGGGGTCCGGTTCACGATCCGGCCCGCCAGCGCCGCATCCACGGCCAGCAGCGGACCGCCACGGACGCCGCGCCCGGAATCCACGCTCAGCCGGTCGACGGCCATCGCGGCCTCGACGCCCGGGATCGCGCGGAGCGCGCCGCCGACAGCCCGGGCCGGGATCGCCTTCTGCGAGATCTCGATCCGGACGTCCGCGCCGGCCTGGTAGGCGGCCTGGTCAACCTGCGAGCGGGTCCACGTCGCGACGTGCGCCGAGGCGAACGTCCCGAGGGCGGCGGCCAGCATGAGGAGCAGGGCCGACCGCGTGTATCGGAGTGGCCGCCGGGCCAGGCCGCGCCCGCCCATCGGGGCGACGAGGCCGCGGTCACGCTCCAGGACGTGCTGCCCGATCTCGGCAGCGCGCGGGATCAGGCGGGTCGCGATCACCGCCCCGGCCAGCAGGCCGATCCCGGGCGCCGCGACAAGGAGCGGGTCCACCCCGAGCACGCCGCGGGCGTTGCGCGTCAGCGGCGCGCCGTAGATGCGGAGCTGCCACAGTCCGATCGCGGCGGCGGCGACGAGCACGAGGTCCAGGCCGAGGCGCTGGGCGAGGGTCCGGCCGGCCTGCCGGGAGATGGCGGCCCGGACGCCGGCCAGGTTCGGGACGCCGCCGATCATCGGCAGGACGAGCGCGATGGCGCCGGCGAGGGCCGTGATGATGTCGACGAGGATCGCGTCGCGGCTGATCGCGACGGTATCGACGATCCCCGACGACGCGAGCGGCCCGTTCGAGCCGACGACCCGAACCACCAGTACGGACAGGGGCGGCGCCAGGAGCGCCGCGAGGCCCGTCAGGAAGATGGCCTCGAGGAGGGCCATCCCGGCGAGATGGCCGGACGATCCGCCGCGCGAGCGGATGAGCGCGGTCTCCGCCCGGCGGCGGTCGGCGAGCATGCCCGCGACGAGGATGATCGCGTACGCGGCGAGGACCGCGAACTGGACGACGAGCAGCAGGACGCCGGTCCGGCTGACGAGCGCGGCCCGGTCCACCGTCGCGAGGATCGCGGACAGGTCGGTCACGACCCGGAACTGGGCTTGACTGCCGAGGACCGCCTGGAGGCGCTCGTCCAGCTGCTCGGCGGCGACGCGGACCGTGCCGATGTCGTCGATGCGGAAGCCGGCCGGATCGGGGAGTGCCCGCCATTCGAACGACAGTCGTTCCCCGAATGATCGGGCGGCGAAGTCGGCGTCCGGAATGGCGAACGGTCCGACGGTCGTGAACGAGCCGCGGCGGACCGATCCGGTGAGCTCGAGGTCCGGATCGAGCCAGTAGGCGTCAGCGGGATCGGGGCGCCAGATGCCCGTGACGACGACCTCGACCGCCGGGCCCGCCTGGAGCCGGCTGGCGAGCGTGATCCTGTCCCCGGTCGAGAGACCCAGCGCCTTCGCCGCCCCCTCGGAGAGCGTCGCCTCCTGCGGCGTGGCGCCGGGGTTCGCCCAGCGGCCGTCGGCGAGCGTGGCATGGCGCTCGATGCCCTCGAAGCTCGTGAACTCGGTCAGCTGGGTCACGTCGCCGCTGGCGACGGCCGCATCAGCGTAGGCGCCGGAGCGGGTCACCCGGGCGACCTCGCCGCCGCTCCACGCGAGGAGCCGCTCGAGCTCGGGGCGAACCTGGGCGTCGATCGCGGCGGCGTCCTCGGGGCGGGTCGCGCTCTCCACGACCACCGCCCGGGACGCGGCGGGGGCATCGGCCATCGCGGCGCGCAGTCCGCCCAGCGCCAGGGCGTCGCCGTAGATCGCGGCGGAGGTCAGGAGGGTCGTCGCGCCCAGGAGGAGCGCCCACGCGGCGGCCACCACGGGCCAGTCCGTGCGGATGCGACCGAGGACGGGGCGCCAGAGGCCGAACGAGCGCAGCAGCGCGATCCTCCATCGCGGTCCCGGGTGGCAGCTCCCCGGACGCGGCTTGCGGCTTCAGGCTCGGTCGGACCCGCTCAGGCGTCAACCGCCGGCCGGACACTGGATGGTACGCATGGATGACGGAAAAGGTTCCGCGCCAGCCCCTTCGTTCGGCTCCGCTCCACGACGCCGCGGTTCCTCGATCCCGAGTGGCCGGAACGCGGAGCGGATCCCGGGCTGGGGACTGGCGGATCGTCGATTCCGCGGGCCTAGCGAGCCCGCATGCGGTTGCCCTTGGCGTCGTGCGTGAGCTCCGCCAGCCCGAGCGCCTCGAGAAGCGGCGGAAGGTACATCCCGAACCGGCCGCGATAGCCCTTCCGGAGCCCGTACCAGCCGCCGACAGGGTTGTCCGCGGCGCGCCCCCAGGCCTCGACGGTGCCGGGCTTGGCGTCCTTCTGCTCGTCGGCCGCCCCGAGGTCCATCCAGTCGCCGCGGGCCTTCAGCATCGCGTGGAGGTCGTCGATGGCTCGGCGGTCGTACCTGAGTTGCGTCGAGCCGACCTGGCAGACGAGGGCCGGCGGGTCAGCCCCCTCGTCGCGCCACATCTGGTACGTGGAGGTGCCCGGCGCCGTCGTCAGCTGCCAGGGATCGGCCTTGGTTCCGCTGCCCATCGCCATTGACGTCCTCCCCCTCGCCGCGCGGCACAGGGGCCGGCGGATGCGTCCCGTCACGGTACGCGCGGGCCTCGCGGCCGACAAGGCCGCCTGTCGACAAGGCCGCCGGGAGGGGCTGGTACCCTGTGCCTCCGCGCGCCCGTAGCTCAGTGGATCAGAGCATCTGACTTCGGATCAGAGGGTCGGGGGTTCGAATCCCTCCGGGCGCGCCATCCCTTCGACCATGAGCCTGCAACCGAGCCCGAAATGCGGGTGGCGGCCGCGACGGCCGCCACCCGCGGAAGTCAGCCCCCTGTGCCGCACGGCAGGCTGGGGCAGACAGGGTCCCACTGGGCGACCAGGACGAGCGGGTCGTAGTCCCGCATCGTGTCGGTGCTGAAGTCCCAGGCGACCGTTGGATTCGGCCCCAGCCAGCCGTAGTCGTAGGCCAGCCAGCCGGTGAAGACGTAATCGTTCCGGGTCGGTGCGGCCGGCTCGGCGATGAGCTGGCCGAACTTCACGCGCTGCTGGTCGGCCGCGATGAAGCCGGCGGCGCCCTCGGTGTAGCCGTCGTGGAACTTGACGGTGTACTGGAAGTCAGGCATGACGCACGTCGACCGGAAGGTGTAGTACGGCGTGAGGGTGCCGGGCTTGTACGTCCCGACGGCCTTTCCGTAGAGCCAGCCGTAGTAGGTGAACTGCTTCAGTCGACCGCCGGGCGCAAGCTGGAAGGCCACGGTCGCGCTGCCGTTGACCATCGTCGCCGGCTGCGAGGTGGAACCGGCCCAGATGTCGTAGCCAAGGACCGTGTCGGTCGGGGAGGTATAGCCGAGGGTCTGGGCGTACAGGTCGACCTCGCCGAGCTTCCCGCCCTTCGCCGAGTAGGTCATCGTCACCCCGCAGTTGCCGTCGAAGACCACGTTCGAGATCGTCGGTCCGCTGGTCGTCGGCTTGGCTGCGCCGACCGGAGCGGCGATCACCGCTCCGAGCAGAGCCGCGGTCACACCCGCGCCGATGAGCCGCCTGGCGACGTCCCGCCGCTGCATCGTCATCGAATCGCCTCCTTCTGCTGCGATCGGCGGGCCTGCCATGACGTCCGGCTGGGCCACCGCCTGCCCGCACGATCGATCCGGGCGATGCGTGCGTCATCGTCCAGTTGCGCCAACTCGCGTCGACCGGGGGACGCTCCGGCGCGCGAATCCGCCGGATACTCGCCCGGGGAGTGGTGGGGGTTCCCGGCGGGCCCCCGGGCCAGGTTCCGGCCCGAATCCATCCCGGGCCACGCTCGCGTCGGGACGGAATCGAGGCTCGGCGACGCGGTAGGGGAGCCGCGCCGCTCCCACCACTCCTGGGGCTAGTAGGTGGAGGAAACACACGGGTTCCAGCCCGCGAAGGCCTGGCCGAGCCGTTCGCCCCCTCCCGCTAGGATCAGTCCGTGACGGAGACCGCCGCGCCCCGGATCCTCGCGCTCATCCCCGCCCATGACGAGGGTCCGCGGATCGAGGCGGTGGTCCGGGCCGCCGCCGCCCAGCTGCCCGTTCTCGTCATCGACGACGGCTCGCGCGACGACACCGCCGAGCTCGCCGCGGCGGCCGGCGCGACGGTCATCCGGCAATGGCCGAACCAGGGCAAGGGCGCCGCGCTCCGGGCCGGCTTCGCCCGGGCGATCGCGGACGGTGCCTGGGCCGTGGTGACCCTCGACGGCGACGGACAGCACGACCCGTCGGAGCTGCCGCGGTTCCTCGCGGCGGAGGCTGCCCATCCGGCGGAGCTGATCATCGGCAAGCGCGATTTCGAGCGGATGCCGCTGGTCCGGCGGCTCTCGAACACGGCCGGCACGATTCTCCTGTCGGCCTCGATCGGCCGCTGGATCCCGGACAACCAGTCCGGCTACCGGCTCATCGGGCGGCGGCTGATGGCCGAGATGCTGGGCAGCGGCGAGGACGGCTTCGCCTTCGAGGTGGAGATGATCGCCGTCTGCCTCCGCGAGGGCTGGCCCATCCGCTGGATCCCGATCTCGACGATCTACGGCGACGAGCGCAGCCACATCCAGCCGCTCCGACACCTCCGCGAGTTCGTGGCGGTATCCGGGCGTGCGCGGCGGATCGTCAAAGGCGGGCGGGGGTCGTAGCGGTCCGCCGTCCCGTGACGGAGCCTGGGCGCGCGCATCGACGAGTCGGCGGGCGCTGCGACGCACCAGGAAATTGGCCGGGCGCGTGGACGCGCCGGGGCACCTTCCACCGGTCGGGAATCGGCCGGGCGCATGTTGAGTCCCCCGCGAGCCCGGCGACCCGTCAGGCATCGGCCCCCGGCATCGATGGCGGCCCCGCCGCCGGCGATGAGGGTGCGGCGGCCCGGCCGCGCCTGGTCGGGAGCGCGCGCTCGGGACAATTCGGCCGCGTAGAGGAACCGCGCCCGCCCCTCGACCCGTCGAACATGCCGGGCAGCGATTCCTGACGGGGAAGGCGCCTGCGGCCCGCGGGCGGGAAGGGCCCCGGGTGAGAGGGGCGCGCGGCGAGAGGGGCCCGCGCCGAGAGGGGCCCGCGCCGAGAGCGTCCCGCCGCGCTCCTACCCCAGCTTGAGCGCCGGCAGGACCTCCCGGCCGAAAACCTCGATGAACTCCGCCTGGTTGCGGCCGACGTTGTGGAGGTGGACCTCGTCGAAGCCCATGTCCAGGTAGTGCTGGATGTGGGCGGTGTGGGCGGCGAGGTCGGAGGTCATCAGGACCCGGTTCCTGAAGTCGTCCGGGCCCACGAGCTTCGCCATGGCCGCGAAGTCCTCGGGGTTCCTGATGTCCTGCTTCGGGAACGGCATCCCGCCGTTCGGCCACTCGGCGACGGCCTGGTCCATGGCCGCCTGGTCCGTGCGCGCCCACGAGACGTGGATCTGGAGGAGCTTCGGCGACCGTGACGGATCCTTGCCGGCCTCGCGGGCGCCTTCCTCGTACTTCGCCCAGAGCAGCCCGATCTTCTCGTCGGCCGCGCCCACGGTGATGATCCCGTCCGCGAACCTGCCGGTCTTCTTCGCGTTGACCGGGCCCGCGGTCGCGACGTAGATCGGCACGGGTTGCTCCGGGCGCGTGTAGAGCTTGGCGCTCTCGAGCGTGAAATGCTCGCCGCGGTGCTTGACGACCTGGCCGCTGAACAGCTTGTTGATGATCTCGATCGACTCGAAGAGCATCGCGCTCCGGACGCCGATCTCGGGCCAGACCCCGCCCACCACGTGCTCGTTGAGCGCCTCGCCCGCGCCGAGGCCCAGGTAGAAGCGGCCCGGGAACATCGCCCCCAGCGTCGCCGCGGCGTGGGCGATGACCGCCGGGTGGTAGCGGAAGCCCGGGCACGTCACCGCGGTCCCGAACGGCAGCGACGTCCGCGTCCCGAGCGCGCCCATGAACGACCACGCGAAGGCGGCATTGCCCTGGGCCGGGGTCCACGGGTGGAAGTGCTCGGAGACCATGAACCCGGCCTCGAACCCGGCGGCCTCGGCCTGGGCGCACCAGTCGAGCAGGTCCGTCGGGTGGAACTGCTCCAGCATCGCCGCGTAGCCGATCTTCGCCATGGGGTCGGGGCCTCGTCTCAGCGTGGCGCGGGCCGGCTCGTCGCGTCCGGGCGCCGCGTCGCCATGGTACGAGCCCTCGCGAACATGGTTCGAGCCCTCGCGAATCGGACACGTGCGACGATGGGCGAGGCATGGAGATCGAGCTGTTCCAGACCGCGGGCCTCGGCGACGCGTCCTACCTGATCGCGAGCGACGGCGAGGCCGCCCTCATCGATCCGCAGCGTGACGCGTGGCGATTCCTCGAGGTCGCGGAGCGGCGCGGCTGGCGGGTCACCCACGTCCTCGAGACGCATGTCCACAACGACTACCTCTCGGGCGCGCTCGAGGCCCGGGCCGCGACGAAGGCCCGGATCGTCGCGCCGGCCAGCGGCGGCTACGCGTTTCCGCACCTCGGGGCTGACGAGGGCACGACCGTCGACGTCGGCGGGCTTCGGCTGACGGCGATGGCGACGCCCGGCCACACGCCCGAGCACCTGGCCTGGGCGGTCCGAAATGCCGATGGGGGGCGCGGCGATCGCGATGGGGCGCGCGGCGATCCCGACGCTCCCGGCGGGCAGGTTGAAGCGCCGCCGGAGGCCATCTTCACCGGCGGCTCGCTGCTGATCGGCACCGCCGGCCGGACCGACCTCCTCGGCCCGGAGCGGACCGCCGAGCTGACGGCGCTCCAGGAGTCGACCCTCCGCCGCCTCGGCGCCCTGCCGCCCGGCGTCCGGATCCTGCCCACGCACGGCGCCGGGAGCTTCTGCAGCGCCGGCCCGCCGGCCGCCGGCGGTGCCTCGACGATCGGCGCGGAGCGGTTCGTGAACCCGGTCCTCCGCGCCGTCGACAGCGGCGCGTTCGCCGAAGCGCTGCTCGCCGGTCTCGGCCGCTTCCCGACCTACTACGCGCAGATGGCTCCGCTCAACCGCGCCGGCCCGCCGCTCCTGGGCGGCCTCCCGACACCACCGGCGCTCGATCCCGACGCGTTTGCAACGGCCGCGGAGCGCGGCGCGCGGGTCATCGACGTCCGCCGCCGCGAGGCGTTCGCCGCCGGTCACGTCCGGGGTTCACTGAACATCGAGCTCGACGAGACGTTCGCGGCCTACGTCGGCTGGCTCGTGCCGTTCGACGCGCCGCTCCTCCTCGTGCTGCCGGAGCCGGGTGCGGCCTCGCTGGACGAGGCCGTGACGCAGCTCCTCCGGATCGGCTACGGGCGGGTGGCGGGTGTGCTCCGCGGCGGCTTCGAGGCCTGGCGCGGCGCGGGACGCCCGACCTCGGCCTACCCGACGACCTCGATGGACGCGGTGCTCGCGGAGGCGGCCGGGGGGTCGATGCCGGAGCTGCTCGATGTCCGGCAGCCGGTCGAATGGGCGGCGGACGGGGTCGTCGAGGGAGCACGGACGATCTTCGTGGCCGATCTCCCGGGACGGCTCGCGGAACTGCCGCGCGACCGGCAGATCACCGTCGCGTGCAAGGCCGGCAGCCGCGCCGCGATCGCGGCGAGCCTCATGGACGCGGCCGGATTCGATGTCCGGCTCGTGGCGTCGGGCGGGATGGTGGGCATTCCGGCGCGCTTCGCGGCACTGGAACGGGAGCGGGGCGCGGCGCGGACCTGACAGGGGGAACGTCTCTCGCTATCCGCCGGACTCCATGTCCAGTCCGCAACACGAGATCCGCCGGCTGCTGGACTGGCAGGCCAGTCGGCAGCGCGAGACGGACCGATCAGGACCACTGCAGCTCACCGCGTGGACTGTCGCGCCAGCCCCGAGGGCAGACATCCTCGCCGACTGGACTGTCGCGCCAGTCGCGATCGAATGGCGGGCAGCCCGCTGCGGCGCCCGCGAGAACGACCTAGCCGGCTGCCTTCCGGACCGCGTCGTCCTCGCCGACCTCGATGCCGTGCTTCTTCGCGGCCCGGAGGATCCGGCGGGCGACCGTCGCCTTCGAATCACCGCCCTCGAAGTCCGTCTGGTTGAACCGCGCGATCGCGTTGCGGACATGGGACTCGTCGTGGATCGGCAGCTTCCGCTCGCCGGACCTGTCGGTGTAGGCGAACTGGTCGTCGTCCAGGCGATCGCGCCTGGCCTCGGTGAGCTCGGGCATCGTGTGCACCTCCAGCCGGAATCGTCCCCCGCCCCGCCTCGAAGCCGCCCGACGTCCGGGGCCGGAGCCGGTACAGGGACATTGCCGCCGCGTGGCAACCACGGGTGCGCGGCGCCGCCGGAACGACCCCCGGCCGGCGGATGCGGTAGCGTGCCGCCGTGGATCACCGCTCCCTCCGCTTCCCCGATCCCGCACCGCGGGCTTCCGCCTCGTGGCGCGACCGCATCCCGGACGCGCTCCGCGAGCCGGTTCGCGCGGCGGGTGTCGGCGGGTACGTCCTCCTCGCCGTCGGGGCCCTGCTGCCGTGGATCCGGGCCACCCTGCCCGGGAAAGGCACATTCGAGATCAGCGGCTTCGAGAACTCCGGTGATGCCGGGCTCGTGCTGGAGATGGGCACGGTCGCGCTCCTCCTGGTCTGGAGCGACCGCGCCTGGCGAAGCCGGCTCGGCGTGCTGGTGGCGGGTCCGCTCGCGCTCGGCGCGGCGAACCTCCTGGTCATGCGGATCGCGCAGACGGAATCCGAGGCCTACCTGGCGACGCTCATCCCGGCCGGCGGCCACGGGAGCATCCTCCCGGCGTTCTGGGTCACCGTGGCCGGCTCGCTGATCCTCACGACCGCCGGCGCGATCCACGTCTGGCGGACGCGCGACCGCGCGTCGTACAACCCGGGCATCACGAGCTCGGCGGTCGGCGGCACGATCGGGGCGATCGCGGGCATGATCGGCGGCTTCATCGGCGGGGCCACGATCGCGAACCTGCTCACGGCGGGGGCCATCGCCGGGGTCACGACGAGCGTCCTCATCATCCTGGCGTTCGCCCTCGCGTTCGTCGGGGCGTGGATCGGCGGGACGGTCGGCGCCTCCCTCGGCCGCTCGCTTCGGGCCTGACCCGGACGTGGCGCTCGCCCGCTTCACGGCCGGACCCGCCTACGAGCCGGACGCTGCCGACGCCCGGACGGTCCGGGTCCTGGGCCTGGACCTGCCACTCCGGGCCACCACGGCCCTCGCGGTTGTGACCCTCGTGCTCCTCTTCGACTTCTCGCGGACCGCGATCCCGCCGGAGATCCAGGCGATCGGCCGGGCGGCGGCAGCACTCCGCTACCAGGCCCTCGAGCGGGTGATCCTGTTCGGGCTCGTGCCGGCGCTCGTCGTCGTCCTCGCCTTCCGGGATCGCCTCACGAACTACGGCCTGGGGCTCGGGGACTGGCGCTGGGGCATCGGGCTCGCGACGGCCGGCAGCGCGTTGATGACGCCCATCGTCGTGGCGGTCGGCTCGAACCCCCAGTTCAGCGGCTATTACGGGATCTCCGGGGCCCCGGTCGGCGACCTCCTCCTGACCCACCTCCTGGACCTCGTCCCGGCCGAGTTCCTCATGCGCGGCTTCGTGATGTTCACGCTGCTCCGCCGGATCGGGCCGCTGGGGGTCGTGGTGGCCCAGCTGCCGTTCGTCTTCGCCCATCTCGGCAAGCCGGAGGTGGAGCTCTTCTCGACGATCCTCGGGGGCGCGGTCTTCGGCTGGCTCGACTGGCGAACGCGCTCGATCTGGTGGAGCGCGCTCGGCCACGTCTACATCCTGACCCTGATCGTCGCCGTCGCCAGCGGGGCGAAGCCGGCGTGACGGGTGCCCGCGCGCAGCAGCCCGGCGGCCCGGGTCCGCTCGAGGTCGAGCTGTTCATGGACTACCACTGCCCCTATTCGTGGCGGGCCGTGGCATGGCTGGACGACCTGCCGGCGGACGCGGTCCGCGTCCGGCATCGGCTGTTCGCGCTGGAGCAGGTGAACCGCGATCCCAGCGCGACCGGGTGGCAGCTCTGGACCCAGCCCCTGGACTACGTGCACCACCAGGGGCGCCAGGACCGCCGGCCACTTGCGGCCTTCCTGGCAACGGACGTCATCGATCGAACGGAGCCGGCGGACGTCGCGCGGCGGTTCCGGCGCGCCGTCTACGCGGTCCGGTTCGAGACGCGTGGCGACATCACCGATCCGGCCGTCCTCGAGGGCGCGGCCGAGGCCGCCGGCGCGGCACGCGGGCGCATCCGCGAGGCGCTCGCGGACGAAGCGGCCCTCCTCCCCGCGCGGCAGCGGATCGCCGACGACTGGACCGCGGCCCGGCGCGACTACGCGGTCTTCGGCGTGCCGACGCTCCGGATCGGCGACGAGCAGCCGTTCTACCTGCGCCTGGCCCGGGCCCTCGAGCCCGCCGCGGGGGCCGCCTTCCTCGAGGCGTTGCTGGCCTTCCGGGCCGCGGCGCCCGACGTCCTGGAGCTCAAGCTGCCCGAGCCCGTGTTCACCGGCTGAGCCCGGGGCCGGGCGGGTCCCGGGTCGGGCTGGGGCGCGGGCCGGGCCGGGCTGGGGCGGGGCCCGGGCGCGGCATCTCCCGAGCGGGGCGGGTATCCTTCACGCGGCCCCGATCGAGGTCGTGCGGTGCGGCAAGGGGCCTGCACCGCGACGATCCGGCGGCCCCCATTTCGAACCCCGCGTGCCCAAACCAGCAGGTGGTGTCCATGAAGATCGGAGTCGCCAGGGAGAGCGCGCCCGGTGAGCGGCGCGTGGCCCTGGTACCCGAGGCGCTCGGCAAGCTGACGGCGGCCGGGCTGGAGGTCCTCGTCGAGGCCGGCGCCGGCCTCGGGGCCCTCATCCCGGACTCGGCCTTCGCCGATGCCGGCGCGACGATCGTCTCCGCCGACGAGCTCTATCGCCAGGCCGACGTGATCGTCAGGGTCCAGAAACCGAATGCGGCCGAGGTCGTGCGGCTCCGGAGCGGGCAGGCCGT
The DNA here is from genome assembly GCA_016191345.1 of Chloroflexota bacterium. GTDB lineage: Bacteria > Chloroflexota > Limnocylindria > Limnocylindrales > CSP1-4 > UBA5189. The sequence goes on along the minus strand of JACPOU010000004.1, from coordinate 41,700 downwards.
CATCGGCCTCCTCCAGCCCCTCCTCGATCCAAAGCTCATGGAGGCCCTCGCGGGCGCGGGAGTGTCGGCGATCAGCCTCGACGCGATCCCGCGGACCCTGTCGCGGGCCCAGACGATGGACGCCCTCTCCTCCCAGGCGAATGTCGGCGGCTACAAGGCGATCCTCATCGCCGCGAACGCCTTCGGGCGCTACTTCCCGCTCCTGACGACCGCGGCGGGCACGGCCAAGCCGGCCAACGTCCTGATCCTGGGCATCGGCGTCGCCGGGCTCCAGGCCATCGGCACGGCCCGGCGCCTCGGCGCCGTCGTCTCCGCGTACGACGTGCGGCCCGAGACCCGCGAGCAGGCCGAATCCCTCGGCGCGCGGTTCGTGACCCTCAAGACGAAGATCGACGCGACCGGTGCCGGCGGCTACGCCCGCGAGCTGACCGCGGAGGAGCGCGAGGCGCAGCAGGCGGAGCTCAACGAGGTCATCGGCGGCATGGACGTCGTGATCACGACCGCCCAGGTCCCGGGCCGCAAGCCCCCGGTCCTGGTCACGGCCGCCGCGGTCGGGCTCATGAAGCCCGGCTCCGTGATCGTGGATATGGCCGCGTCGGCGCTCGGCGGCAACTGCGAGCTGTCCCGGGCCGGCGAGACGGTCGTCACGGACACCCTCGTCACGATCATCTCGCCGGACAACCTGCCGGCCACGATGCCCGTCGGCTCGTCCGCGTTCTACGCCCGGAACCTGTCCGCGCTCCTGCTCCAGCTCGTGAAGGACGGCGCGCTGAATCTCGACCCGGCCGACGAGATCGCCGGCCCGGTCACGATCACCCACGGCGGCGAGATCCGCTCCGAGGCCGTGAGGAAGCTGCTGGCACCGGCATCCGCCGGGGCGTCCGGAGGTGCCGCGTGAACCCCGAGCTCCTTGCCGCCCTGACGGTCTTCGTCCTGGCGATCCTCTGCGGCTTCGCGGTGATCTCCAAGGTCCCCGCGACCCTCCACACCCCGCTGATGTCCGGCGCGAACTCGATCCACGGCATCGTCCTCGTGGGCTCGATGTTCATCGCCGCATCCGCGACGGACGTCCTGAGCCAGGTCCTGAGCCTCATCGCCGTGGCCTTTTCGACGATGAACGTCGTCGGCGGCTACGTCGTCACCGACCGGATGCTCCAGATGTTCCGGAAGAAGCCGGTCGCCGCGCCCGTCGCGGACGCCGAGAAGGCGGCCTGACCGATGGACACCCTCGAAGCCCTCGTCCGGATCATCTGGCTGATCGGCGCAGCCGGGTTCGTCCTCGGCCTCATGCGGATGAACTCCCCCGCCACGGCCCGCAACGGGAACCTCGTCTCGGCCGGCGGCATGGCCCTTGCGATCCTGGCGACCCTCGTGCTGCTCGCCGTGGACGGCCTCAGCGCGACCGGCTGGATCATCATCGTCGCCGGCATCGCCATCGGCGGCGGGCTGGGCCTGTACATGGCCCGCGGCGTGAAGATGACCGCGATGCCGCAGCTGGTGTCGCTGTTCAACGCGGTCGGCGGCGGCGCCGCTGCCCTCATCGCGATCGACGACTACCTGCGGCTCGGGGCGCTCGGCTCGGCATCGGCAGCGATTCCCCTCGAGATCTCCGTCCCGACCGTCCTCGACATCGTCATCGGCTCGATCACGTTCACCGGCTCGCTCATCGCGTCGGGCAAGCTCATGGGCCTGAAGATCACGCCCTCGCGGCCGGTGAAGATCCCCGGCGGCCAGCTCGTCACCGCGGCCGTGGCGCTCATCGTCCTCGCCGGCTCGGTCTACCTGTGGCTCGGCAACGTCTCGGTCCCCGTCATGTTCCTCATCCTCGCCGCCGCGCTCGTGTTCGGCGTGACGATGACGCTGCCGATCGGCGGCGCGGACATGCCGGTCGTCATCAGCCTCCTGAACTCCTTCACCGGCACGGCCGTGGCGATGGCCGGGTTCGTGCTCGGGAACACCGTCCTGATCATCGCCGGCGCGCTCGTCGGGGCCTCGGGCGCGATCCTCACGAAGCTCATGGCGGACGCGATGAACCGCTCGGTCATGAACATCATGCTCGGCGGGTTCGGGGGAGGCGAGGGCACGAGCGGGGCGACCGGTGGCGGCGCCGGGGGCTCCGTGCGCGAGCTGGGCGTCGACGACGCCGCGATCCAGCTCGCCTACGCGCAGTCCGTGATCGTCGTGCCGGGCTACGGCCTCGCGGTCGCCCAGGCGCAGCACCAGGTCCGCGAGCTTGCGGAGCTCCTGGAGTCGCGCGGCGTGGACGTCAAGTACGCGATCCATCCCGTCGCCGGCCGGATGCCCGGGCACATGAACGTCCTCCTCGCCGAGGCGAACGTCCCGTACCCGCAGCTCAAGGAGATGGAGGAGATCAACCCCGAGTTCGACCGGGCGGACGTCGCCCTCGTCGTCGGCGCGAACGACGTCACGAACCCGGCGGCGCGCCATCCCGGCTCGCCGGTGTCAGGCATGCCGATCCTCGACGTGGACCACGCGAAGTCCATCATCGTCATCAAGCGGTCCATGGGCCGCGGCTACGCCGGGATCGACAACGAGCTGTACGTCAACCCGAAGACCGGAATGCTGTTCGCCGACGCGAAGGCCGGGCTGTCCGACCTGGTGAACGCGGTCAAGGCGCTCTAAGGGTCGTGGCTGACAAGGACGCGAAGGCGGCCGGCACGGCCGCCGATCCGGGCGGCGGTGCGGGCGCCGGGGCCGCGGCGAACGCTGCCACGGGGACGGACGCCGCGAAGCCGGCCCCGCCGACCGATGACCTCGTCGAGCGGAGGCACTCGATCCAGGTCGGGCGGAAGAAGCTCGCCTACACGACCCAGACCGGCCGGATCGTCCTCCGCGAGGAGGTCGTCGAGGACGGGAAGGCCGCCGGGTTCAAGCCCAAGGCCACGGTCTTCATCACCTCGTACACGCTCGACGGGGCGGATCGGCGCCGGCGACCCGTCACGTTCGCCTTCAACGGCGGGCCGGGGTCATCGAGCGTCTGGCTGCACCTCGGGCTCCTGGGGCCGCAGCGGGTGCTCAGCGGGGATGTCGGCGAGCCGGTGCCCCCGCCGTACGGCCTCGCGCCGAACGCCGAGACGCTGCTCGCGGACACGGACCTCGTCTTCATCGACCCGATCTCGACGGGCTATTCGCGGGCCATCGACGGCGAGAAGCCCGGGGAGTACCACGGGTTCCAGCGCGACCTCGAGTCCGTCGCGGAGGTGATCCGGCTCTGGACCTCGCGGAACGGCCGCTGGCTCTCCCCGAAGTTCCTCGCCGGCGAGTCCTACGGAACGCTTCGCGCGGCGGGCATCGCGTCGCATCTCCAGAACCGCTACGGGATGTACCTCAACGGGCTCGTCCTCATCTCGTCCGTGCTGGATATCGGAACGATCGAGTTCACCGAAGGCAACGACCTGCCGTACGTGCTGTACCTGCCCACGTACGCAGCGGTGGCCTGGTATCACGGGAAGCACCCGGGCCGGGCGCTCGAGGCGGTCGTCGCGGAAGCCGAGGCCTATGCGGCCGCCGACTACCCGCGGGTCCTTGCGCGCGGGAACCGGCTCTCGGCGGTGGAGCGACGGGCCGCGGCCACGAAGGTCGCGCGGCTGACGGGTCTTCGACGCGAGTACGTGGAGCGCTCCGACCTCCGGATCGAGCACGTCCGCTTCTTCACCGAGCTGCTCCGGGACCGCGGCCTGTCCGTGGGCCGGCTCGATGCGCGGTTCACGGTCGCCGAGCCCGACGGCGGCCGCGACCGGTTCACCGCGGATGCTTCCTACAACCACATCCTCGGGCCCTACACCGCGGCGCTCAACCAGTACGTCCGCGAGGACCTGGGCTACGAGAACGACCTGCCGTACGAGATCCTGTCAGGGGCGGTCCACCGCTCCTGGTCCTACAAGGAGTTCGAGGGCCGGTCCGTGTCGGTCGTGGATGACCTCGCGGCCGCGATGCGGGCCAACCCGCACCTCCGGATCCACGTCGCGTGCGGCTACTTCGACGGCGCGACCCCGCACTTCGCCGCCGAGCACGTCATCGCCCACCTGATGATCCCCGCCGAGCTGCGGGGCAACGTGGAGCTGGCCTACTACCCGGCCGGCCACATGATGTACGTCCATGAGCCGTCCCGCGTCCGGCAGTCGGGGGACATCGGGGACTTCATCCGCCGCGCCGTCCCGGGCAGAACGTAGCGGGACTCAGGGGCCTCCGCGCCGCGCGATCCCAGGCGGGACGCAGTGGGGCCCCGGGCCCTCCGCGCCGCGACGCCGCAGCCACCTCCGCGAGCCCGGCTCGTCGCCGCGGGCCGCGGCCGTGGCCGGCGTTGGCCGCCGTGGCCGTGGCCAGCGACAGAGCCCGCAGCCGAACCCCGTCGTGGCCATTTCGTCGTCGGGGGACGGTTAGTCGGATTCGCCGGCCCCACGCCCCCGGCCGCCGGTCGACTGCTGGCAGGCGCTGACCGTGACTGTTGGCGGATCCGGGACGAGTGGGCCCTTGGGACACCCTGAGGGCGCGCTCGTTTCTGCCCGAGCGACCGTGGGTGACGAATTGGCCGCAACGACCGTCGTGCCGCCGCAGCCGCCGTGGCCGCAACGACCGCCGTGGCCGCAACGACCGTCGTGCCGCCGCAGCCGCCTGGGACGGCGGCTGGACAGCCGGGCCACGAACGGCTCGTCGTGGACCTCCTGCGGCACGGCCTGATCCACCTCGCGATGAACGGGACGCCGGACGAGGCCGTCGATGCCCACGAGGCGCTGCTCAGGAGGCCTCGCCCACGGGCTCGGGCTGGGTGACGTCCACGACCTCGGCCCTGAGCGCCTGGATCAGGTCGCGGGGGGCGAGGTGGAGGTTGACCCCATGAGCGCCGCCACCGATCGAGACGACCGGAAGGTCGAGGATGGAGGCGTCGGCGATGACCGGCCACGGCCGGCTGGAGCCGAACGGCGTGATCGTGTAGCGGACATAGCCGGTGACTGCCTGGGCCTCGTCCGCATCCGGGAGGGAGAGGCGGGTCACGCCGAGATGGGCGCGGAGCTTCGGCCAGTCGAAGCGCCGGCCGGCCGGGACGAGCACGAAGAGGTAGTCGTCCTCGCCGCGTCGGACGACGATCGTCCGGAGCAGGGCCGCCAGCGGGATCCCCTGCCGCTCCGCCGCCTCCTCGGCGGTCCGCGCCGGCTCGATCCGGACGACGGCGTGTTGCACGCCCGAGGCCGCGACGGCGAGCGTCGCCGGGGTATCGCCCGGGGGCGGCATCGGGACCTGCGGCCGGTCCGGCGTGGCCATCAGCCGGGGAAGACCGTGCCGCCGTTCGGCGACAGGACCTGGCCGACGTAGCCGTCGCCGCCCGGCCCGGCGAGGAACGCGATCGAGGCCGCGATCTCTGCCGGCTGGAGGAACCGGCCGATGAGCACGGTCGCGCGCTCGGCGGCGATCTCGGCCTCCGTGTTGTCGAAGAGCATCCTCGTCTCCACGGGACCGGGCGCGACGGCGTTCACGAGGACCCCGGAACCGGCGACCTGCCGCGCGAGCGAGCGGGTGAAGCCCAGGAGGGCCGCCTTCGCCGTCGCGTACTGGACGCTCGTGTTGCCGAGCCAGACCGCTTCCGAGGCGATCGTGATGACGCGCCCCCAGCCCGCCTCGATCATGCCCGGCAGCACGGCCTGCGTGGCGTGGAACGCGCCGTCGACGTGGACGTCGAGGACCCGGCGCCAGCCGGCGTAGTCGAGGTCCGTGAACCGACCTGCTCCGGGGATGCCGGCGTTGTTGACGAGGATGCCGACCTGCCCGAGCTCCAGCTGGACCGCCTGCACGCCCGCGGCCACGGCCGCCCCGTCGGTCACATCGGCGACGACGGGGATCGCCCGCCCGCCGGCGGCCCGGATCGCCTCGGCGACCTCCACGAGCCCGTCCTCGCCGAGCCCGACGCACCCGACGGCAGCGCCATCGGCGGCGAGGCGGATCGCGGTCGCCCGCCCGATCCCGGTCCCCGCACCGGTCACCAGTGCGACGCGGCCCTCGAGTGCTGCCATCCGTTCGAGCCTAGCAGCCCGGCTCGGGTCGAGCGCTCAGGCGACCCGCCGTCCCGCGAGCCAGACGGCCTCGATGCGGTCGGCCAGGGTGCCGAATTCGTAGGGATCGCCGGCGACGAGGACGAGGTCGGCGGCCTTGCCCGGCTCGATGGTTCCCCGGTCATCGGTCACGCCGAGGAGCTGCGCCGCGCTGCGGGTCGTGGCCTCGAGGACGGCGCCGGGCGCCATCCCGAGCTCCGCCATGAGCGCCAGCTCGCGGAGGTTGCGGCCGTGCGGAGTCACCCCCGAATCCGTGCCCATCGCGACCCGCACGCCGGCCGCGATCGCACGGCGAACCGCGGAGCGATGGACATCGATCACCGCGATCGCCTTCTCGAGCACGTTCGCCGGGATGGCCGCTCCGGCCTCCGCCGCCTCGACGACCCCGAGCGGCGCAACGAGCGTGGGCACGAGCCAGGTCCCGTTCCGGAGCATCAGCTCGATGCCCTCGTCGTCGAGGAAGACCCCGTGCTCGATGGACCGGATGCCGGCCCGGACCGCGTTCCGGATTCCGTCCGCCGCCTGGGCGTGGGCCATGACGAACATCCCGGCCGCCGTGGCCTCCTCGACGAGCACCTCGAGCTCGGCCGGCCGGAAATGGGCGTGGGCGGGGTTGTCCCGCGCGGAGAGCACGCCGCCCGACGTCGCGACCTTGACGACGTCCGCGCCCATCCGGTGGAGCTCCCGGACCTTGCGGCGCATCTCGTCCGGTCCGTCGACGATGGCGCCCGGCACGCCCGGCGTGGCGCCGAGCATCGGCACGATCGATCCCGAGGGATACCAGTCGTCGCTGTGGCCGCCGGTCTGGCTGAGCATCGTCAGGCTGACCTGCATCCGCGGCCCGCCGATGAGCCCGTCCCGGACGGCCTCCTTGATCCCGAGGTCGGCGCCGCCCGCGTCGCGGATCGAGGTGATCCCCGTCGCGAGGGTCGCCGCGAGGTTCCGGGCGGCCACGTAGTAGCGCATCGAGTAGGGCCGGTTCGTGAGCCGCCAGACATCGACCGTGTCCAGGATGACGTGGACGTGGCAGTCGAAGAAGCCGGGCAGGATGGTGCGGCCCGCGGCGTCGATCGCCTCGTCGCCGTCCAGGCCGGACCCGACATCGACGATCCGGCCGTCCTCGAGGACGACATCGGCAGCGGCAGGCGCAGCGCCGGTCCCGTCGAACACGGTGCCGCCGCGGAACACGATTCGCGTCATGCGTCCTCCAGGGAGATGCGGATGCGCTTGTTGATGCGGCCCTTCGACTCGTAGCCGGTCACGCGGATGCGGCCGACCTCGGTCGTGTTGGCGACATGGGTCCCGCCGTCGGCCTGGAGGTCGAGGCCCACGATCTCGATCGTCCGGATCTCCTCGATGCCGTCCGGCAGGAGGTTGACCTTTGTCCGGATGAGGTCCGGGATCGCGAACGCCTCGGCCCGCGGCAGGACGTTGACGCGGACATCGCGGGCGGCAGCCAGCTCCACGTTGACGGTGGCCTCGATCTCGTCCACGAGATCGCCGCTCATCCGTTCGAATTCGAAGTCCATCCGGCCCGTCCCGGGCTCCATGTTGCCGCCCGTCACGAGCGCGCCGTAGTCCCGCCAGACCACCCCGCAGAGCGCATGGAGGGCCGTGTGGGTCCGCATCAGGGCATAACGCCGGGCCCAGTCGAGGTCCGCGTGGAGCCGGTCGCCGACCTGTGGCGGCTCCACGTCCGCATCCAGCTCGTGGATGATCTCGCTGCCGGACTTCCGGGCCGCCCGGACCGTCCAGGTCCGCCCGTCGACGGCACGAAGGAGCAGGCCCCGGTCCGAGGGCTGGCCCCCGCCGCCCGGATAGAAGACGGTCGAGTCGAGGGTGAGGAACGGCGCGCCGCCCAGACCGCCGGCCTCGACCGCGACGACGCGGGCCTCGACGCTGCGGGCGTAGGCATCGAGATAGCAGAGCTGGCGTTCCATGGCTGGCAGCGTACCGCGATTCGAATCGCGCGCCGGCGGCCGGGGAAGCCCCGGATTCGGTGCCTGCCGGCACCACGTAACTGGCAGCTAAGCGCTCGCCGCTAGCGTTCAGCCTGCCGGGTTTGGCATGGCAGGGTCGAGTCGAGGTCGGTTCGGTGCGGTCCGGGAGCCGCCCGGATGGCCCGAAGGTCCCATGCCCGCCCAGTACTACTGCCGGATTGAGGGCACGCCTCGGGGTTCGCAGGATGGGTCCCCCGGTGGAAACCGGTTCGGCCATCATCCTCAAGCTCCAGGAGTGCCACACATGAAGCACCGGATGCAGCGGGCCTGGCAGTTCGCGCTGGCGATCTCGCCGCTCGCCGCGATCGCCCTCGTCGAAGCGGCGATGCGGCGCTGGTCCTAGGACCCGACCCACGACATCGAGCCTGAGCCGGCACCCTCCTGCCGGCACAGCACCACCGAAGAACGAGACCCGGACCCTCCTCCGGGTCTCGTTCCATGTCCGGCCCGGGTCCGCCGGCCGCCACGGCCGAGCCGGCCCGGGGACACCTCACCCGACCTGGGCGGGCACGAGCTCCAGGCGCACCGCGAGCATCGCCGCTTCGACCCGGCCGGAGACCCCCAGCTTCGACAGGATGTTCCCGACGTGGACGCCGACCGTCTTCTGGCTGATGAAGAGTCGCTCCCCGATCTCACGATTCGTCCGGCCCTTCACGATGAGGCCGAGCACTTCGCGCTCCCGGTTGGAGAGCCCGAAGGCCGCGCTCGGGCGCTCGCGTGGTGGGCCGACGAACGCGGCGGCGATACGACCCCCGGCGGGCGCCTCGCCATCGACGAGGTGCCCGTTGGACCGAGGCGTCCCATCCGCCGCGGCCGCCGATGGGATCCCCGTCGCCGTCATCGGCGGCTCGCCGGGCAGCAGCGCACGATCGTCGGTCATCGACCCGGTCCGGCCGAGGCCGGAGGCGGCGTCGCCGCGGGACGGCTCCGGTGTCGGCATCGACAGGCCGGCCGGCACCGGAGGCAGGCTGATGAGAGCGCGACCGGCGAGGTCCTCGAGGGCCCGCAGCAGCGGCCCCGCCCCCAGCTCCCGGGCGATCCGGACCGCCTCCAGCAAGGGCCCGCGGGCCGCCGCCCGACCCTGCCGTGCGTCGCTTGCCGGAAGGGCCGATTCGGCCTGGCGCCAGCGCGCCCGGGCGACCTGGTAGGGGTCGCCGACGGTCTCCCAGGCCTCGGCGATCCGCGCCCAGGCCGCCGGCGCATCGTGACCCTCGATCCGGGCCGCGAAGGCGCGCGCGGTCGCGACGTGCGCCTGGGCCTCGCCGCGGCTGTCGGCGCCTGCCGGGACCCCGCTCGATCGCAGGATCGCCTCGGCCTCGGCAAGCGTCTGCTGGGCCCGCTCGCGGGCCGAGGCGAGCTCGGCGAAGGCGCGCCGCTCCTGCGCGTCGGCGACGATCGCGGCCTGGACCTCCAGACAGGTCGCCGCCATCCGGGCGGCCAGGACCCAGTCCTCCGATTCGCGAACCATGGACCAGCCAAGCTCCGCGGCGCGGCCGGCATCACCGAGGTCGCCCCGCCACAGCGCGAACGAGGCCGCCGCACGGCTGGCCGGGACGACGGATTGCGGATCGAGCGCATCGAGGTCCAGGAGTCGGCGGCCAAGGAGTCGCGCGGCGCGCTCCCCGGATGACGTCTCCACCTCGAGGACGGCGGCGGTGATCGCGGCGTCGGCGAAGGCGTCCACCGCGGGGCTCCACTCCAGGGCCCGGCGGATCGCCTCCCGCGCCTCGGCCCAGCGGCCGGTCAGGAAGAGTGCCTCGGCGACATTGCCGCGAAGGGCATTGCCGTAGACCGCCTCGACACCGTCGCGGCGGGCGCGCGCAATCGCGTCCATCGTGACGTCGATGGCCTCCTCGCCGCGATGGAGCAGGGTCAGCGCCGTGGTCAGGTTGAGCGTGGCCCGGAACCAGTCGTCGGCGTCGCCGACCTCGGCTGCGACGGCGCGTGCCCGCTCCAGGAGGACGATGGCCTCGGCCGGGGCCGCGCTCCACGCGAGCGCGATCCCGAGGGTGCAGGTGGCGTGGCCTTCCGCGGTGAGGGCCGCCGCGCCGACCCTTCGCGCGACATCGATCGCGCTCCGGGCCATGGACTCGGCCTCGGCGAACTTGCCGAGGAGCATCAGCGTCTGGGCGAGCGACCCGAGGACCGTAGCGCGGAGAAGGCTCGGCGCGGCTGGAGTCATCGAGACCGCGCGCCGGTGCTCCGCGAGCGCGCGGTCATGGTGGCCCAGCAATCGTGCCACCCGCCCCAGCCGATCGTGAAGGCCGGCGAGACGGGCCCGGTCCTCGCGCTCGCCGAACCGTGCCGCGGCGGCCTCGAGATAGGCGAGCGCGCGGTCCGTGCGCCCCGCGGCAAGGGCGACGTCCGCGGTCTCGAGCAGCAGCTGCCCGGTGACCGCCCGGTCCCCGACCTCGGCGGCGCCCAGGTCCATCGCCTGTTCCAGGAGGACGAGCTGGTCCGATGCCGCGCCCCGGCGCTCCGCTTCGGCCGCCGCCTCCAGGAGCGCCTCGCGAGCGGCAGTCGTCTCGTGCGCCGCCAGCCAGTGCCGGGCGCGGGCAGCCGGCCGGCCGGCGAGCGCGGTGGCGAAGGCGAGGTGGTAGCGGCGACGCTGGAGGGGCAGGAGGTCGACGGCGATGGCGCGGGCAACGAGCTCGTGGCGGATCTCGACCGCCCCGTCCGGCCGCTCCTCGACGAACCCCGCCGCGAGGCCCTCCTCGAGGCCGGCCCGGAGGTCCGCGTCCAGGCCGTCGGCCCCGCGGCGGGGTCCCGTGGCCGAGCGCGGCGGGGGGCCGGCGGCCCCCACCTCGAAGGCGTCTGACACGCGCTGGAGGGCCTCCCGCGACAACGGTTCCTCGGCAAGGGCGAGCAGTCGAAGCGTTCGTCGGCACTCCGGCGATCGAAGGGCGAGGCGCGCGGCCACGAGCTCATCGAGCGACGAGCCGAGCGACGACCCGAGGGAGACGCCGGCCAGCTCGCGGCGCGCCGCGAGGACCTCCTCCGCCAGGAGCGGGTTACCGCCCGACCGCTCCGCGGCGAGGAGGAGCACGGAGGCCGTGGGCCGCTCGCCCTCGATCCCGGCCACGAGATCGGCGAGCTCGTCGCGTCGCAGGGGGCCAAGCTCCAGCCGGTCCGGTGGCTCCGCGGCGTCCGCGATCGCGGCCAGGTCGGCGTGGAGGCCGTCGCCGCGGACGAGGCGGTCGGTCCCGTACGTGACGAGGATGCAGACCCGCGATGGCCTGGCGACCCGGGCGAGGAACACCGCGAGAGCCCGGGTCGCGGCGTCGGCGAGGTGGAGGTCCTCGAGGATCAGCAGCACCGGCCGGCGCTCGCCGGCCCGCTCCAGGACGCCGAGGACGCCTTCCGCGAGCCACGCGGCGCGCCGGTCGGCTCCGACGCGCAGGCGCTGGATCGACGGATCCGGGGCGACGGGCGCGACCTCCTCCGGCAGGAACGGGGCGATCGCCTCGGCGACCGGCCCCAGCACGCGTGTCCGCTCGCGGTCGCCCAGGGACGCGAGGTAGGGGCGGAGGCCGTCGAGCACGGGGGCGTAGGGCTCGGCGGAGCGCCCGGCCACCGCGCGCAGGCGGAGGACCGTGAAGGGCTCGGGAAGGCGGGCGATGCGGGCGACGCTCTCGTCGAGCAGGCGGCTCACGCCGCTGCCGCCCGGACCCGACAGGAGGATCCGCCGGCTCTGCCCGATCGAGGTCGCCTCGAGCGCCATGGCGATTCGGGCGATCTCGCGCTCGCGGCCCACGAAGCGTTCGCTGCGCAATGACGGCGGCATGCCCGCATCCTGCCACACCTCGCGCGCACCCCGGCCGCGCGCGTCGCGTAGGCTGGCGTCGTGGTCGAGCCCCGCCGCGCCCCCCATCCGCGCAACCAGCTCAACGAGCTGACCGGCGAGGAGTGGCTCTACTTCACGAAGTCGCTCTGGACGACCGCCTACCCGTCAGAGCTCGGCCACGCCGCCCGGCGGGCGCACGGGGCGAACAAGCCGCCGCGCCTCATGGCCCGCCTCATCGAGTTCTTCACGAAATCCGGCGAGCAGGTCCTCGATCCCTTCGCGGGCGTGGGCGGGACGCTCCTCGGTGCGGCCATCGCGCGGGGTCCGCGGCGGGCCATCGGCATCGAGCTCGCGCCGCGATGGGCGGAGGTCTATGCCGGCGTGGTCGCCCGGGCGGCTGCCGAACGCGACGGCGCCGGTCCGGTCCTCGTGGACCTCGGGCCTCAGGATCCCGGCGGACCACGACCCTTCGATCCGTCCGGCTGCGAGCTGCGCGTCGGCGATGCCCGGGTCCGGCTCCGCGAGATCGCCGACGCCAGCATCGACTTCGTGGCGACGGATCCGCCCTACAACGTCCAGATGCCGATGACGATGTCGGGCGGGGCCCTGGCCGAGACGTTCCGGAATCGCCGGACCGACTACGCGATGGTGACGGAGGACGCCGCGGACCTCGCGAACGCCGCCGACTACGGGGCGTTTCTCGACGCGATGACGGGCATCCTGGCGGAGCTCCATCGCGTCCTGCGGCCGGGCCGCTATGCCGCGCTCATCGTCCGGGACGCCTACCAGGACGGCGTCTACCGGTTCACCGGCGCCGACCTCGCGGCGCGCGGATCAGGCGTGGGGCTCGTCCCGAAGGGCGACGTCATCTGGTACCAGGCGGGAACGAGGCTGCGGCCATACGGCTACCCGAACGTGTTCGTCCCGAACATCAGCCATCAGCACATCCTGGTGCTGCGGAAGGACCCGGCGAAGCCGGCCCGCCGGCGGCGCGGCGACTCCGGGGAGCCTGCGGGGGACGCCGCCTAGCGCAGGCCGCGGGCCGTGAGGAGCGCGGCCAGGGCGTTCTCGGCCTCTGGCATCGAGTCGTCGGCGGAGGCCAGGCTGCTGCCGGCACCGTGGCTCGGCACCACGTCGCCGAGGGTCGTCCGGTGGATCCAGCCACGCCGCCCGTCCGGGCAGAGGACCAGGCAGTAGGCCCCGGCGCGCTGCTCCAGCTGGACCTCGTCGCCGGCGACGAGCTCGCCGATGCGCGTGGCCTGGATCTCGTCGGGCCGGTCGAGGAGCGGAATGACGGCGTAGCGCACGACCCGCCGCTCCTGCCCCGCGCCCGTGCCGGCGAGGCCGTCAGCCCTGGTGAACGAGAGGCGGGGACGCTCCGGTGCCGGGGCGCGAACCGGGTCGACCTTGCGTGCCTCCATCAGCGATGGGCGGCGCCAGCGCGGCATGAGGCTCTCCGGATCGAACGGCGCGGCCACGGGACCCGGAGCGGCGTTGATCGCGAGGCCGGTCGCGGCGGCGGCCTGGAGCACCGCGTCCGGCGCCGGAGGATCGCTGTCGCGGCGCCGCCTGCTGAAGAGCATGAAGGCCATCCACGTCGTGACCGCGAGGGTCGCCCCGATGACCGCGGGCACGGTGGGCAGCGCGCCGGGGCCGGCGAGGCCGAGGGCAGCCATGCCGCCGTCGAACGAGCTCCGGAGCCAGGCCCTCACGCCATCCGCCGGATTGCCGGGCACGGCCGGCGCGTTGCCCGGTCCGGAGGCACCGCCCATGGCGCCCGTGCCGTCGGGACGGCCGATCCAGCTCCCGCCGCCCTGGACAGCCTCGAAGGCGCTGTCGTCGCTGAGGCTCTCGCTGGCCCGATGTCCACCGACGGGATCCGGCCTCGAGTCGCCGGCCGGGGCCGTGGTGCCGGCGTCGTAGGCGCCGTCGCCGCCGGGGAACACTCCGCCGCCCGTTCCGCCGGCGCCGCTGTCGCCACCGCTGCCGGACCCGCTCGTCGCACCGCCGGTCGTCGTGCCGCCGCCAGTCGTTCCGTCCGTCTGCGTCGGGGCGCCCGAGCCGCCACCGGCCGGGGCCTGGGAGGCGCCGGCACCGGTCGTGCCGCCGGTCGTGCCGCCGGTCGTGCCGCCGCCCGCGCTACCGGTCGTGCCGGCGCCGGTCATGCCGCCGCCGGTGCCGCCGCCCGTGGTCGTCCCTGACCCGGCCGTCGGGGCCGGCGTCCGCGTGGGCGCCGATGTCGGCGGCACCGTCGGGGCTGGCGTCGGAGGTGGGGTCGCCGTCGAGGTCGGGCTCGGGGTCGGAGGGAGCGTCGCCTGCTCGATCGTGATCGTGCCCGCCTCGAGCGCGTCCGTGAACCGCTCGTCGTCGCGTGCCTCGAAGCGGATGGCATGTGTGCCGGCCGGGAGGGTCGACGTGACCGTGAAGACGACGCCCGCCTTCCAGTTCGTGCCGGCGCCCTGCATCGCGATCGTCCGACCCGCGACCGCCACGCGGACGTAGTCCGGCGGGAGGTCGTGGGCATTGCGGTAGGTGACGCTGAACGCGATGGGGGTCGCGCTGTCCGCGGCACGCGGCGTGACCTCCGCTGACCCGAGCTTCGTCGGACCGATGGCGGCGCCGAGGACCGGCAATCCGAGGGCGAGCATCAGGAGCAGGGCGGCCGCGCCGGCCGCGACCAGCTCCCGGACCCCTCGGACCCGTTCGCGATCTCGCACGAAGGTCACGCGATCACCTCGGCTCGGACGCACCTCGTCCGTCGTCGAGGGGAGCATCGGCGTCGACCTGCCGACGGCGCAATGGTACGGGGGTCACCCCGGGCCCGGACTCCCGCCGCCCCGGCTGCCGCGCCGCCCCGGGCCGGCCGGTCGGGTCTGGTGGAGTCCGGGGGGACAGCTGGTCCGGTCGGCTGGCCCGCCCCCACCCGAACGACCCATTCCCTCGCGCGAGCCCGCGGGTCACCATGACCGCATGCAGGTCATCGTCTCCGACCACGCACGCCCCGGCCTCCCGTCCCGGTTCGACGTCGTCCGGGCCATGGTCGTGGGCACGTTCCTCGTCGCGGGCGCCTCGCTGCTCGCCTGGATGCTCTTCGGGAGCGGGGTGCTGGACCGGCTGGTGCCGTCCGGCCGGGCCAGCACGACGCAGCTCGTCGCCGGCGCGCTCGCCTGGGCCTTCGCGCTCGCCGCGCCGGCCGCCTTCGGGTTCGCCGGGCTGCTGCGGGTGGGGTCCGCCTTCGAGCGGGCGGCCGCCCGGCGCGCCCGGCCGACGCCGGCGGTGCGGGCGTCCCGGGCGATCGCGGACGACCATGCGGTGGCCACCCGGGTCCGCCTGCCGGACGGGAGCCGCGTCATCCCGGAGCTCGTGATCGGCCCGTTCGGGGCGGCGGTCGTCGAGGAGCTGCCGCCGGCCGGCGCGATCGTCTCGCGCGGGCCGCGGAGCTGGGAGGTGCGCCTCGCCGATGGCCGCACCCATCTCATGGACCATCCGCTCATCCGCGCCACGCGCGATGCCGAGCGGGTCCGCGTCTGGTTCGCCGGCGAGGACAACGAGCAGGTCGTGAAGGTCTACGCCGCCGTCGTGGGGCTCGATCCGACCGTCGAGCGCTCCGCGACCTGCGCCTATATCAGGCCCGAGCAGGTCGGCGCCTGGCTGGCGTCGCTGCCGCCGCAGCGGACCTTCAACGCCGATCGCCGCGAGCAGGTCCTTCGCCAGGTGCGCGAGGCGATCTGACCGTCGTCGCGGCTTGGGCCTGGTAGGGGAGCCTGGATTCGAACCAGGGACCGGCCGTGTATAAGACGGCTGCTCTCACCGCTGAGCTACTCCCCCGCCCGATCGTACACCGGGCCCCGACCGCATCTGTGCGCGGCGGCGTCCCGTCAGGGCCGGGGGCGGCGGATGCGGTCCGCGAACCCGCGGATGGAGAACGGCCGCGGCAGGAGCGAGCCCGGGCCGGCCGCGGTCGCGGTCGCCGTGCCGGCCGGGCGGACAGCGCCGGCCGCCGTGCCCGAAAGCGCCGCCCCGGGGACGTGGTTCGACTGGCGTGCCACGACGAGGTGATCCGCGAGCGTGCGCTCGTCGTCGGTCATCTCCGCCACGATGGGCAGGTCGTCCGGATCGGCGGGTCGCTGGGTGTGGGCCACCGCGGCCGGGGGTCGCGCGTACGCGGGGGCGCCGTAGAGCTTCGGCAGCGCGACGTGTCGCGTCTCTTCCATCGAGGTCGAACGCACCCCCTGCTGGATCCGGTCCCGTGCCGCGAGGACGCGCACACGATACCGCCTGTGGAGCCGCCTGCCAACGGTCCCGCGCACCCCAGGCGACTGCGGGCCACTGCGGGCCGTCGACCACGCGCCTGCCCCGGCGGCCCCTCGTGTCAGCTGAGCAGCGGAGCGAGGATCTGGCTCTCGACGACCAGGACGAGGTACGCGATCGGGACCGCGGCGAAGAGCCCGAGCGCGGCGCTCCACCCCGTCCGGGTCGCCCGCTCTCCGGAACCACGCGGCAGCGGCACGATGAGCCAGGTCACGAGGCTCCCGAGCAGCAGCACGACGAGGATGTCGATCGCCACGAACATCGTCCGGAGGTCGCCGCCCGGCAGCGCCGCGCCCCGGGCGAGCGCCACGTCGTAGGCGAGGTACAGCAGGCCGAGAATGCTCGCGATGACGAGGTTCGCGCCGACGGCGCGCGCGACGGGGCGCGGCGCGTTGCGGAACTGCCGCCAGCGGACCTCGAGCCACGAGCGGCGGCGAGGCGACGCGGCGGCAGCGGCGGCGGTGGTGGCCGGGCGCCCGGACCGGGCGACGGATCGACCGCCCGGATCCTCCGTGCTCATCCTTCGCCCAGGATCGTCAGTGTCCGGCGGGGCGGCAGCGTCGCCGGGCTGTGCCCGGCAAGGAGCCTGACCGCGTCCACGAACCGGTCCAGCTCCTCCTCCGACGTGTAGAAGCCGACACTGATCCGGATCGCGCCGATGAGCGGGACCGTCCGGGCGATCGCGAACACCCGCGCCCCGAGCTCGTCCAGCGCCGCCTGCGGGTCCCAGCCGGCGATCCGGAACGCGACGAGCGTGGCCATCTGCGAGCGGGGCGTGACCACCTCCACGCCCGCGATCGATGCCAGCGCATCCGCCGCCCGCCGGGCCATCTCCATGCCCCGCCGATGGACATAGTCGAGGCCCACGTACATGGATAGCCAGCCGACGGCACGGGCAAGGCCCACGACCGAGGGCCGATGGTGGCCGGAGCCTTCATACCGCCGCGCGTCGGGGTGCCAGGTCGCGCCACCGGTCGAGTCGTAGCTCGCCAGGGACCAGTGCCCGGCCGATGACGGCCGGACGCGGTCCCACGATCCGCGCGCCACCCAGAGCGCCCCGGTGCCCTCCGGCCCGAGAAGCCACTTCTGGCCGGCCACCGCGTAGGCATCGACACCGAGATCCTGGACGACGAGCGGGATCGCGCCGGCCGCCTGCGCGCCGTCCACGGCGACGACGGCCCCGCGCTCGCGGGCGAGGGCCGCGATCCGCGCCACGGGCAGGACGGCACCGGTCGTCCACAGCACGTGGGAGAACGACACGAGCCGCGCGCCGCGGGCAAGGGCCGCATCGAAGGCCGCGATCGTCCGCTCGTCGTCCGATCCGTCGCCGACATCGGCGAACGCGACCTCGACACCGATCCGATCGCGAAGCGCATACAGCGGAGCCAGTCCCCCGGCATGCTCCTGGGTCGTCGTGACGGCCCGCTCGCCGGGCTGCCAGTCGAGGCCCCAGGTCGCGATGTTCATGCCGTCCGTCGTCGCGTGGGTGATCGCCACCTCATCGAGGTCCGCCCCGAGGACGGCCGCGATGCCGGCCCGCGCCTCGGCCATTCGCTCCACGTGCGCGAGGTAGTAGTCCACGTGGGCTCGCCCGATGTCGCGCTCGTAGGCCTCCAGCTCCGCCATCGCCGCGGCGACCTCGGCCGGAAGGGGCCCCACCGAGCCGGCGTTGAGGTAGATCCCGGCGCCGAGCGCGGGGATCGCCGCCCGGATGGCGGCGTGCTTCTCCGCATCGGCCATGAAGGGGGAGACCACGCTCGTATGATACCGGCCATGCCCCTCACCTCCGGCCCCCGCTGCCGCCCATGAACGGATTCGCCCGTCCCGAGCTCGTTGCCAGTCCTGAGTGGCTGGCGGACCAGCTCGGTCGCCCCGAGGTCAGGATCGTCGATGTCCGCTGGCGGCCCGATGGCACGGCCGCGTCGGCCTTCGCCGCGGGGCACATCCCCGGTGCGGCGCACATCGACTGGCGGGCCGAGCTCATCGAGCCCGACGATGCCGAGGCCGCTCCCGGGCTCCGGCTGGCGGGACCGGACCAGGTCGCGGCCGCGTTCGGCCGGGCCGGGGTCGGCGACGGGACGAGCCTCGTCCTGTACGACGATTCGCTGTCGCTCTACGCCTCCCGGGCGTGGTGGAGCCTGCGGGTCTACGGCTTCGAGTCCGCGCGGATCCTCGACGGCGGCCTCGCGGCCTGGCTCGCCGAGCGCCGCCCGCTCTCGAACGCGAGCTATCCCCCGGCCGCGGCGAGCTTCACGCCGCGGGCCAACCCCCGGATGCGGCTGACGACCGCCGACGTGCGCGCCGTGCTGGGATCCCCGGAGGCCCTTCTCATCGATTCACGGCCGTCAGCCGAGTACCGCGGCCTGGAGGGCAACGCCCGCCGGCTCGGGCACATCCCGGGCGCCGTCAACGTGCCGGTCGGGGCCATGCACGTCCCCGGCTCGCAGCGCCTCCGCGACGCACACGAGCTGCGCGACCAGCTCCTGAAGGCGAACGTGGCGCGAGGGCGACGAATCGTCGTCTACGACGGGGCCGGCATCGGTGCCGCGAAGCTCGCGTTCGTGCTGTCGCTGCTGGGCTACGACGACGTGGCCCTGTACGACTCCGGCTGGGCGGAGTGGGGCGACCGCCTGGACCTCCCGGTGGACCGCTAGGTCCGCGGCTCCTCGAGGGCTCTACTCGGAAGGGCGCTGCTCGGAGCCACCCGGCGCGACGGCGGCGTCATCGACGAACGGGGACAGGATCTGCGCCCGCGCGTGGTTGATCGCGACCATCGGCGCCCGGCGTCGTGACACGCCGGCCGAATCCGACCAGTAGGCTGCGTCGGTCACCGGAATGAAGCGCCCCGTCAGTTCCTGGAGGGCCTCCCGCAGGCCTCGCTCCGGGAGGAGGTGGATCCGGCCCGCGACCTTGAAGGGCGGGATGCTCACGAGGGCCGTCTCGGGCGCCTTGGGAGCCCGCAGCTCCGGAACGGGCTGGACGGACGTGTCGGCGACGGCGAAGAGCACGGCCGCGAGGTTGACCTGGGCGAACGGCGCCTGGTGCGCAGGGCCGGGCAGCCCGAACTCCTCGAGGACCGCGTCGGCGAGGACGAGGAAGTCATCCTCGGCGAGGTTCAGGATGTCCAGGAGCCGATGCTGGCGGGTGCCGATGGTGCCGCGGACGACGAACGCGTCGGTGTACAGCGTCAGCGCGACGCGCTTCTCCTCTCCGCCCCAGCCGCCGAACATTGGGCCAGTCTAGCCGTCGCCCACGGTCCGGGTGGCCCGCGGCGACGTGGCCGCCCGGCGTGGCGGGACGGCCGCCGCCCGTGCGCCGGCCGTCACCAGCCGCTCCGCGCCGGGCTGGAGCTCCTGGAACAGCCGGGCCACCGTGGCGAGCGTGTCCGCCTCGGCGGCGGCCTTGTCGGGGCGGAGGCGGGCGATGCGCGGAAATCGGAGCGCGAAGCCCGACGTGTGGCGGGCGGAGCGGAGGATGACGTCGAAGGCGACCTCCACGACGACGCTGGGCTCCACGAGCCGGTAGCGGCCGTGGCGACTGATCGTGTGGGCCTCGAACCAGCGCGTCATCTCGGCGATCTCGGCGTCGGTGAGGCCGCTGTAGGCCTTGCCGATCGTGACGAGCCGGTCGCTCGCCTCGTCCCGGACGGCGAACGTGTAGTCGGACAGGACGCCGTGGCGCCGGCCGTGCCCGACCTCGACGCCCACGACCACGCAGTCGATCGTCGCGAGCGCCTTCTTCATCTTCAGCCAGCCGTAGCCGCGCCGGCCGGGCGAGTAGAGGCTCGTCGGATCCTTGACCATCAGGCCCTCGTTGCGGCGGGCCCGCGCGGCGAGGAAGGCGGCCTCCAGCGCGTCGGCGGAATCGGCGCTCACGAGGTGCGACAGGGCGAAGACCCCGCCCGCATCGGCGAGCGGAAGGCCGAGGCCCACGAGCCGCTCGCGGCGCGTGGCGAGGGGAAGGTCGAGGAGCGGATCCACGTCCGCCTCGCCGCCCGAGCCCAGCCCGAGGACGTCGAAGGCGACGTAGACGACCGGGACCTCGGCGAGCAGCCCCGGCGGCGGCGACTTCCGCCCGAGCCGCGCCTGGAGCGCGACGAACGGCAGGACGACGCCCTCGCGGAAGCCGAGGAGCTCCCCGTCGAGGATCCCGTCCCAGGGCAGGCCCCGCGCCCCCGCCACGACCTCCGGGTAGCCGCTCGTGATGTCGTGCAGGTCGCGCGAGTAGAGCCGGATGTCCGTCCCGCGCTTGTGGAGCTGGGCCCGGATCCCGTCGTACTTGTCCTCGACCCAGACGACCGGGCCCAGGCGCCGGACGATCTCGACCGCGTCCTCGGCCGGCGAGGCGAGCATGAACTTCAGGGGGCGGAAGAGCGCCAGCCCCGCGGTCCCGAGCGCGTCGTCGCGAGCGAGCCGGGCCGTCTCGCCGATGTCCCCGGTGAGCATGCCCGCCCGCTTGACCGCATCGAGCGGCCGGTCGAAGGCCTTCGCGAGGGCCGCCTCCACGAGCCCTTCCCGCAGCCCGATCCGGAGGTCGCCGGACACGACCTTCGTGATCCCCTTGGCGGTCTCGGGGTCGCTGCGGGCCAGGAGTTCCTCGAGGATCACGCCCTTGGCGGCCGCGCCGCTCGCCGTCTCGATGGCGGCGAACGCGGCGGCGACCTCGGGGAGCGTGGGGCTCGAGGCCGGATCCGGGGCGTGGCCGGCCTCGACGAGCACGGCCTCGACGGCACGGCCCAGGTCCGAGAAGCGGTCGTACGCGGCCCCGAGGACGTCGCGACCCACCCCCGCCACGTTCGCCACGGCCGTCGAGATCGCCGCCCAGCCGAGTCCGGTGGCCCGCTGGTCCGTCTCGGCGAAGGCTCGCCCGGTCAGGAAGACCGCAGCGATCGGGAGCTCGTCCGGGGCGAGGGACCGAAAGTACGCGGCGAGGAGATCGGTCTTCGCGGACGTCCGCGTCGTGGCGGCGACGCGCTCGGCGAGCTCGCTCCAGCGACGCATGGCGGCGATGGTATACCGTGCCCCCGTGGCCGGCCGATCGTGGTTTCCGACGTCCCTCGAGGGCCAGATGGTGGTGCTCCGGCGTCACGCCCCGGAGAATCTCGACGCCTTCCGGCGCTGGTATCGCGACCCGGAGGTGGCCAGGCTCGCGCGCTACCAGGACGGGGCGATGTCCATCGAGGAGATCGACCGGTTCTTCCATGGCCGGGCGCTCGGGACGGACACCCTGACGATGGCCATCCACGTCCGGGCCACGAACCGGCTCATCGGGACGTGCGCCTTCAGCCAGCTCGACGGCGACAACGGCTCCGCGCTGTACCACATCACGATCGGCGAGCAGGACGCCTGGGGCCACGGGTTCGGCACCGAGGCGACGCGGCTCATGGTGGACCATGCCTTCGGGTCGCTCGGACTCCACCGCGTCTCCCTGTCCGTCTTCGAGTTCAACGAGCGGGCCATCCGGTCCTACGCATCGGCCGGCTTCGTCGCGGAGGGCCGGGCTCGCGAGGCGATCCGGCGCGACGGCCGCTGGTGGGACGAGATCTCGATGAGCGTGCTGGAGCCGGAGTGGCGCGCGCGCCGGGGCACCGCACCGGTCCCCGTCCCCGTCCCGGCCGCGGAGCGCGGTGCCGCGCTCATGGCCAGCGGGGGCACCCGAAACCACGCCGCGCGGCCGGCGTCCGCAACGCGGGAGACGGTCCAGCCCGCGCGCCGGGGCCTTGCGGCGTGGCTGCTCGGGAGGTAGGCATGGCATCCATCGGTCCGGCCGCGGCCGCGGCCCGTGACGCCTTCCGGGAGCGGATGGAGGCGAAGGGCCACGCGGTCGAGAACGCCCGCGAGGCGGTCGCGGGCCTCGAGGCGGCATTCGATCGGGGCTCCCTCGTCCGGACGCCTCTCCTCGACCAGATGCTCGGCGACCTCATGGTCGCCCTGGAGCAGGACGAGGGCCAGAAGCTGGGTGGCAAGAGCGCCGAGGCGGCCCGGTTCATCCTCCGGGCGATCGCCCGGGAGCTCGAGAACGCGTAACGGGCGGTGCGGGCGGGGGTCTGACGCTCGACCCGCTCGGCGAGGGCGACGTCGCGACGCTGCCGATCTGAGGGGCCAATGCTGCCGATCTCAGCGGCCGGGGACGGACGCCGGGCCGGGAATCGAAGCGCCGGCCCGGGTTGCCCCGGGCCGGCGCGTGCGTGCCTGGCGAGCGACTCAGTCGCCGGGGATGACCCCGACGAGCGTGTCCTGGTTCGGCGTGGTGACGCCCGGGTTGCCCCGGAAGTCGGTCCAGACCGTGTACGTGGTGCCCTGGCTGTCCACGGCCGTCCCGGTGTAGTCACCGATGAACGAGCCGGAGAACAGGATGTACGGGTTCGAGGACTGGGAGGTGACCCGGGTCGTCGACGCGAAGTCGTCGACCGAGGTCTTGACCGCCCAGTCGAGGCAGACGACCGCGCTGGCGCGGGCCGCATCCTCCGGCACGACGAAGTCGCCCGTCGTCGTGTCCCTCTCGGTGATGCCGCACTCGCGATTCGAGCCGATGCTCGTCGCGAACTCGCGGGTGTAGTAACCGACCGAGATGACGCCGGCATTGGCACCGACGCTCGGGAAGACCTTGTCCGCGCCGGCGGTCAGCCGCCGCACGCCGCTCCACGACGTGCCATCGGATGACGTCACGAGCTTGACCTGGTTGGAGGTCGTGCCCGAGAACGTGGAGCCACCGCTGCCGCAGTTCCCCGAGCCCTCGTTGTCCGTCCAGACGATCGCGATCTGGCCCGTGGTCGGGTCGATCGCCAGCGACGGATAGCTGTTGAGGCGGAACTGCTCATTGGTGAGCGTCTGGCGGTCCTGGCCACCCGGTTGCTGGAGCGGATAGCAGTCCAGGTCATCGTAGACGCGGGCGATCTCGGTGGTCGTGAAGCTCTTGCCACCGTTCGTGGAGCGGGCGACGACCATCGCGTCCTGGGTATAGGCGGAGCCGGGCGTCTCCGCCTCGTAGACGACGTAGAGCGATCCGTCCGGCGCCGAGCCGACCTGGGAGCCCTGGTTGTACGGGTGCGCCGGATCCGACACCGCCATCGTCGATGACCAGGACTTGCCGCCGTTCCTTGACGAGGCCATGACGATCGGCGACTTGATGTAGGAGAGGCCACGGGGGCCCTGGTAGAACGTCGTCCAGGTCACGTTCACGGTCCCATCGGGCGCGACCGCGATCCATTCCTTGTCATCGAAGAAGTTCCCCGTGGCGTTGTAGCTGACCATGACCGGCGCGGCCCAGGTCAGCCCGCCATCCTTCGACGACGACACGGCGACGCCAGACATCTGGCGCGGGAACTTGTCCAGGTTGTAGGTCAGGGCGGCGAAGTACAGCGTTCCGTCCCGCCCGAAGGCAAGGACCGGATCTCCGCCGCAGCCGGTCTTCACGAACTGGCCCTTGGCGCCCGTTGGGCCTGACCAGCCGGGGAGCTCGACGTTCCTCCAGGTGCCGCCGCCGTCCATGCTCACGTAGGCATAGCAGCGGAACTCGTACCGATAGTCGTTGGCCGCCGTCACGATGTTGAGGTCGTTCGTCGGGTTGACGACGATGTTCTGCTCGTTCTGGGGATTGAAGCAGGACGTGCCGTCGGCGAACTCGAAGGCGGTGTCCTCGACGATGACGTCGCGCTCCCACGGCATGAGCGCCGCATACGTCACGGTCCCGTCCGCGAACGGGCTGAAGCGACATCGCGAGAAGAGGGCCTGCGCCCCCGTGACCGGATTGGCCTGGGCGCGCTCGTCGAAGCCCTGGATGTCGCGCAACGCTGCGAGCTCGCCGGCTTCGCCGCCGATCTCGTCGGACGCGGAGGCACGGAAGCGGTCCTTGGCGCCGCCGGCCGCGGCAGCCGCGGAGCCGAAGACCAGGCTCGCTCCGAGGAGCCCGAGGATCGAGAGAAGCACGAGGCGGCGTTTCCACCACCCGGGCACTGCGCGTGAGGACATCGTCCACTCCACTGCACACGCTCGGCTCGCTCGCAGAGTCGGGGGTGGCGAGCCGCGGGGCGACATGGTGCGCCTGCCGCGCGGTGTCCGCCAGCCCAGGCCCGCACGATGGTGCCGGCATGCACCACGTTGGTGTTGCCCGCTCCGCTGGCGATGCCCCGCCCTGGGCCGTCCGTGGACGACCCCGCGGGCAACACCGATCTCGATCGACGGCGATACTGCGCCCGTCCGCCCGCATCGGAGCCCAGCCCGTGACGACCCCCGAGCCCGACGCCACCGCCACGATCGCCGTGGCGGCCCGGCGCGCCGCCACGGTCGCCTTCGACCACGTGACCAAGCGATACGCGGGGAATGCCGCGACGGCTCCGGGCGCGGTCGAGGACCTGTCCCTCGAGGTCCCGGCGGGGAAGATCTGCGTCCTCGTCGGCCCGTCCGGCTGCGGCAAGACGACGTCGCTCAAGATGGTCAACCGGCTCATCGAGCCGACGAGCGGCCGCATCCTGATCGACGGCCAGGACATCGCCCGGCGGGATGTCACGGAGCTGCGACGCTCGATCGGCTACGTCATCCAGCAGGTCGGCCTGTTCCCGCACCAGACGATCGGCGAGAACGTCGCCACGGTACCGCGGCTGCTCGGCTGGACCACCGATCGGCGGCTCGCCCGCGTGGATGAACTGCTCTCGCTCGTGGGGCTCGAGCCTGCCGTGCATCGTGACCGCTACCCGGCCCAGCTCTCGGGCGGCGAGCGGCAACGCGTCGGGGTCGCCCGGGCGCTCGCCGCGGACCCTCCGGTCATGCTCATGGACGAGCCGTTCGGGGCGGTGGACCCGATCGTCCGCGAGCGACTCCAGAACGAGTTCCTCCGCCTCCAGGCGGACCTCGCCAAGACGATCCTCTTCGTGACCCACGACATCGACGAGGCGATCAAGATGGGCGACCTGATCGCCGTGATGCAGGTCGGAGGGCACCTCGCCCAGTTCGGGACGCCGGAGGAGATCCTCGCCGACCCGGCCTCGGACTTCGTGGCCAGGTTCGTG
This sequence comes from Chloroflexota bacterium, assembly GCA_016191345.1. GTDB lineage: Bacteria > Chloroflexota > Limnocylindria > Limnocylindrales > CSP1-4 > UBA5189. The sequence goes on along the minus strand of JACPOU010000004.1, from coordinate 16,530 downwards.
GGCACGGACCGGGGCCTGAAGCGCCTGGCGCTTCACCGCGTCGGCGAACTCGCCCTCCGCCCTGCCACCACCGCTCGCGAAGGCGACGAGGCGAGGCCCGCGGCCGAGGCGCTCGCCGCCGATCCGCTCGGCTACCTGCTCCTGCTCGATGCCGACGATCGGCCCATCGGCTGGGTCGGCCGGCGGGAGATGCCGGCCACGGGCACCCTCACTCGAGCCCTCGCCTCGCCGACATCGCCGTTCCTCGACCGCCGGACGACGCTGAAGGATGCCCTGGCGATGCTCGTCGATGCCGAGGTCCAGGCAGGCATCGTGGTCGATCGGCGGGGCGCGTTCCGGGGAACGATCACGGCCGAGGACATCACCGCCTTCGCGCGCCCGGAGGCGACGGCGTCGTGATCCGATGGGACGTCATCCAGGGGAACCTGCCGCTCATCCAGGGCAAGATCGTCGAGCACCTCGCGCTGACGATCGTGGCCGTGGGCGTCGGCTTCGCGCTCAGCTTCGTGGTGGTCCTGGCGGTTCGGGGCCGGCCGAGGCTCGTCGGTTCCGTCACCGGGCTGTTCGGGCTCCTGTACACGATCCCGAGCCTCGCGCTGATGGCCTTCCTGGTGCCCTTCACGGGCCTGTCCTTCCTGACCGGCGAGATCGCCCTCGTGAGCTATACCCTCCTGATCCTCGCCCGGAACCTCCTCGCCGGGCTGGAAGGGGTGCCGCGGGACGTCATCGAGGCAGCCGACGCCATGGGCTATGGCCGGGCGCGACGCCTGTGGTCGGTGGAGCTGCCCCTCGCGCTGCCGATGCTCGTGGCCGGGATCCGCATCGCGAGCGTCAGCACCATCGGGCTCGTGATGGTGACCTCGCTCATCGGGCTCGGAGGCCTGGGCCAGGTCATGCTGCGCGGCTACAACTTCCGCCAGGATTCGCTCGTCATCGCGGGATTCGTGCTCACGATCGTCATGGCGGTGACTGCCGACCTGGTCCTCGGCTGGGTCGGCCGGGCCTCGACCCCATGGCTCCGCGGTCGAGGTACCTGAAGTGTCGGCCTTGGAGCGGGTGGCGGCGTGGTTCACCGATCCGGCCCACTGGGCCGGCTCGAACGGCGTCCCGGTGCGCATCGCCGAGCACGTCACGCTCTCGCTGGTGGCGATCGGCATCGCGGTCGCGATCGCGCTCCCGCTCGGCCTCGCCATCGGCCATGGCCGGCGCGGCGAGCGAGCCGCCATCGCGATCGCCGGGCTCGGTCGGGCCGTCCCGTCGTATGCCCTCCTCATCCTGTTCGTGCCGTTCCTCGGGCTCGGCTTCTCGAGCGCCCTGCCGGCGCTCGTCCTGCTGGCGATTCCGCCGCTCCTCGTGAACACCGTCGCCGGGATCACCGCCGTGGACGCCGATGTCGTCGAGGCGGGACGCGGCATGGGCATGCGTGGCCGGGAAGTGCTCCGGGCAATCGAGCTGCCGCTCGCCCTTCCGGCGATCGTCGTTGGCCTTCGGACGTCGGCGGTCCAGGTCGTCGCCACCGCGACCCTCGCCGCGCTCGTGGCCGGAGGCGGCCTGGGACGCTACATCGTCGATGGCTTCGCGCTCCAGCAATCGGATCGAATCCTCGCTGGCGCGATCCTCGTCGGCCTGCTCGCGATCGGCACCGAGCGCGGGCTGACGCTCATCGAGCGTCGCGTCGCGGGGCCTGGCGGCCGGCCGGTCGCCGACCTGACCGTGCTCGGTCGCGCTTCGGGCGGCGTCGCCGGCTGAGGCTCGGTCCGGCAGCCTGTAGCGCCGCCCCCGACACCCGGGCCGGCAGCGCGCAGCGCCGCCGCCGACACCCGGTCCGGCAGCCCCTGGCGCCGCGGCGGACGCCCGGTCGGTCTGCGGCGCATTCCGGATCCGCTGATATCGTTGCGGCTCGCCCGAGTCGTTGACCTCAGTTCACGCGGGCGGGAGGAAGGAGACGACCCATGCGGCAATTCCGCAGGGCCGCCCTCGGGGCAGCGAGCCTCTCACTGTTGCTCAGTGCGTGTTCGCTGGGTGGGGGCAGCACCGCGTCCAAGGGGACGATCGCAGGCCAGCTCGTACTGGCGGGGCCGCCGGAGTGTCCGGAGCGGCCGTTCTGCCTGAAAGGCCTGACCGATACCTACGGGTTGACGTTCAAGGACTTCAAGGCCACTGACTCGGGGGGTCCGATCACCGTCGAGGCCCTCAAGAAGGGTGACGCGCAGGTGGCCGTGCTCTTCACCTCGGATCCTGGCATTGCCACGAACAACTTCGTCCTGCTCCAGGACGACAAGCAGCTCCAGCTCGCCGACAACCTCATTCCCGTCGTCCGGTCGGATGCGCTGGCCGCCAACCCCGTCATCAGGGAGGCCCTGAACGCGGTTCAGGCCAAGCTGGACCAGGCGACCCTCACGGACCTCAACAAGCAGGTGACGGTCGATGGCAAGGCCTCGGCCGACGTCGCGAAGGCGTGGGTCGATGGCCAGGGCTTCTCGTTCAGCGGAGGCTCGGGCAACATCACCGTGGGCTCGACGAACTTCTACGAGCAGGAGGTGCTCGGCGAGATCTACGCCCAGGTCCTCGAGAAGGCAGGCATCACCGTCGAGCGGAAGTTCCAGCTCGGCGCGCGCGAGGTCGTCTTCCCGGCCCTGAAGAGCGGCGACATCGACATCCTCGCGGAGTACGCAGCGACGGCCCTCGAGTTCGTCAACAACACGGCCGGCGAGGCGACGACCGACCCCAAGGCAACGTCGGACAAGCTCAACGAACGTCTCAGGCCCATGGGCCTCGAGGCCCTCGACTACGCGGCCGCGACGGATCAGAACGGGTTCGTCGTGACCAGGGACACCGCCACCAAGTACAGCCTCGTGAAGATCAGCGACCTGGCCAAGCCGGCTCCCTGACCCTCGCTCGCGAACCGCGACCCGCGAACCCGAACCGCGACCGCGAACCCGAACCGCGAACCGCGGCCCCGAACCCCCGGCCCTCGGCCGGGGGTTCGTCGATCCCGTCGCGTGGCCGCTCCGCGTGGCCGCTCCGCGTGGCGCTGAGTCGTCTCGCGGGTCAATCTCCGCACAGCCACGCTCGGCCGCGCGCGGATTCGGACGATTCCTGCCGTGCGCCACGCTCGGTAGGTCCTGGATTGACCCGTCAGCCGACTCATGCCCTGCCAGCCGAGCCGGACCCCGGGCGGCGTCGCGGGCGGCGGCGGGCGGACGGTGCGGGGGGCGCGGGTGGGCGCTGCGCGAGGCGCGGGCGGGCGGGCGCTTCGTGCGGCGACGGGCGGCGGCGGGCGGCGGCGGGCCACCGCTGCGGGTCAGTGCATCGATCCGGAACCCTCCCGCCCCAGACCGATGGCATCGAGGAGCGTGCCCCCGACCTCCCACCATCCAGGGTGGTCACGCAGGATCCTGGCATGCTCGGCACGCAGCCAGGCGTCCAGGGAGGCCGAGCCGCCTTGCACGAGGCCATGGCGCCGCGCCTGCGCGTCCCGGATGAAGGCCGCGTAGAGATGCCCCGGTGGTTCGGCCGCGAGGCGCGCCTCCGCGCCGGGCACGAAGTCGACCGGGACGATGAGCCGGCCGAAGAATGCGCCGATCTCGCCGGCGAGGTCATCGAGGCCCTGGGAGTGGCCGCCCCAGCGCACGATCGGACCGGGCGAGTCGTGGCGCACGACCCGCAGGTCCGGGTCGATGTCGGCGATCCGCAGCGACCCCCCGAACGTCAGGAACCGGTTCTCCACGGGCAGCCGATCGACGACGTGGACGTGGCCCCAGAGGATCGTCCGCTCGCCGGCCGTGGTGGCGCGATCGACGGTGATGGGCCGGCCACGGTCCGCGGCCGCGACCCAGGCGACGAGACGCTCGGGATCGAAGTGGCGGAGCGTGGGCTGGTCGCGCAGGGCCACGAGCAGCTGCGAGCCGGCCGGCGCCGCCGGATGGTCGCTGTTCAACAACGTGAACCCGAGGTTCCCGAGGGTGGCGGCGGCGCCGGCGGCCCAGTCGAGCGGCTCGTTCATGAAGCCATCGTGACATCCTCATCGAACCAACGCCGTCGGCGCCAGGCTCGGTCCCGACCGGTGCGTCGCATCGATCGGCGCCGTGCGCCTGGCCACGCCGCGCGGAGCGCCCTGGCGGGCGGACATCACGAACGCGGCTCGCTCCCGTCCGACGGCGCGTCGCGGCGACGCGTGCACGCCCGCCCGAGCGAGTCGCGGCGACGTCCATCGCGGCGAGGCGGGCCTCCCCTCCGGATCCGCTGCCGCGCCCCCTGTCAGGACCCGCGCGCCGCCCCGGCGACGCTGCCGTTGCCTCCCGCTCGTCGCCAGCCGAGTCGCGAGAGGGCAACCAGCCCCCCGCCCGAGGTGATCAGGAAGATCGTGACGTGGACGATGAGCGCGACCGCGAACGCCGGCTCGGCGGGCCGGCCGAGCGCCTCGGCGATCTTGAACGCGGCGAGCTCGTACGTGCCGAGGTAGCCCGGCCCGGCCGGAATGGCGCTGGCGAGGGCGACACCGGACGACATCAGGGCCGCCTCCCCGAAGCGAAGCTCCAGCCCGACCGCCTGGCCCGCCGCGGCGAAGGCGAGCATCGTCGCGCCCCAGGCGATGAGGCTCAGGATGAGCGCCTCGGCAAGCGTCCGCGGCCGCCCCGCGACGGCAAGCCCGCCGCGCAGCCGTCCGACCGCCTGCCCGAGGCGCGGCCAGCGGCCAACCCAGGCGGCCGCCACGCCGGCGCCCGGCAGCCGATGGGCGGCCACGCCGATCGCCAGCATCACGATCAGCAGGGCCACCACGGCCGCGCCGACCTGGACAGCTCCCGTGACGATGCCCCGGACGTTCAGGACGATGATCGCCAGTGCAGCGATCGCCACGACGACCGCCGTGTCCACGACCCGCTCCACGACGACCGTGCCCAGCGTGGTGGACCGGGACATTCCCTCGCGGTCGCCAAGGTAGTGGCTCCGGACGAGCTCGCCCAGCCGGGCCGGCAGGACGTTGTTGGCGAGATAGCCGATGAGCAGGTAGCCCAGGACATGCCCGAACGCGACCGCCCGGATCGGCGCGAGGAGTCGCTGCCAGCGCACGGTCCGGATCAGGACATCGATGCCGATGCTGGCCGTGACGAGGGCGAGCCAGACCGGTGACGCCGTCCGGATCACGTCGACGGTCCGCCCGAGGTCCACCGATCGCAGGACCAGGGCGAGCGCGACGATCGAGATGACCGAGCCGAGCAGCGCGCGAGCCACCGCGCGAACGGACATCAGGGCGCCGGCCGGCGCTTCGTGAGCCTCGGCGAACGCCGGAGGCGGGCCCGGTGGAGCAGGAAGCGAACCACGACGCGCAGGGTCGAGAGGCCGTACACGACGCTCCGTCGAAAGCCCACCGAGCTCGCCTCGGCGAAGTAGCGAGTGGGAACGCCGATCTCACCGATCGGCAGGCCGCCGGCCGCGACGACCTGGGCCACGAGCTCCTGGTCGAAGACGAAGTCGTCACTGTTGAGCCGATACGGGATCGTCGTCAGGAGCTTCCGGCTGTAGGCGCGCAGGCCGGTGTGGTATTCCGACAAGCGGAGTCCGAACGCGCGGTTCTCGACGGCGGTCAGGAACCGGTTGCTCAGGTACTTCCAGCGCGGCATCCCGCCGGCCAGCGGATCGCCGAGGAACCGGCTGCCGAGCATGAGGTCCGCCTCACCCGCGAGGATCGGCGCGACGAGCGCAGGGATCCGCGTCGCGTCGTACTGGTAGTCGGGGTGAAGCATCACCACGACGTCGGCGCCCGCCTCGAGGGCGGCGTCGTAGCACGTCTTCTGGTTGCCACCATAGCCGAGATTCTGGTGGTGGACGATGACGTCGAGACCCAGCTTGCGGGCCACCTCGACGGTGTCGTCCTGTGACACGTCGTCGACGAGGATGATCCGGTCGACCAGATCGTGCGGGATGTCCGCGTACGTGCGCTCCAGCGTCCGGGCTGCGTTGTAGGCGGGCATGACGATCATCACGCGGGGCGGGTCCGTGGCGGGCTCGGGCTGCGACGCCGCCGGGTCGAGCCGTGAAACGGGCTGGGGCACGCGGCGCAGTTTACATGCTCGCCCGGCGTCGCCGATGGGCTCCCGGAGACGGGCGAGCGACCGCCTGACTGGCGGATCCTCAGCCAGGCCGGTCTCGTCACGATCGCGTCACGGTGTGGGACGATGGTTGCCGCCTCACGCACCGGAGCCTGCCAATCATGTTCGAGCGTCTCTTCGGCAACCGCGAGTCGGACCCCGCGGTCATGGACCGGATCCCGCCCGGCCAGTACCGGACCGAGAAGTTCCCGGTCCTCCACTACGGCTCCGTGCCGAACACCGACCTCGCGACGTGGGACTTCAAGGTCTACGGCGAGGTCGATGCGCCCTTCACCCTGACCTGGGACCAGTTCAAGACCCTGCCTCGCAAGACGGTCGGCACGGACATCCACTGCGTGACCCGCTGGTCGAAGCTGGACACGGTCTGGGAGGGCGTCCCCATCCAGGAGATCCTGACGCTCGCCCAGGTCCGCCCGACGGCCACCCACGTCGTGGCTCACTCGGAGCAGGGCTATACGTCGAACGTGCCCCTCAGCGTCCTCGATGACGACGACGTGCTGCTGGCAGACACCTTCGACGGCGCCCCGCTCGAGAAGGAGCACGGCTGGCCGCTCCGCCTCCTCGTCCCGAAGAAGTACTTCTGGAAGAGCGCGAAGTGGATCCGCGGCCTCGAGGTCCTCGACCACGACCAGCTCGGCTTCTGGGAGCGCTACGGCTACAACAACAGCGCCGACCCATGGAAGGAGGAGCGCTTCAGCGAGTAGCGCTCGCCACGCCGCGTCTCGCCACGAGGAACCCGGGCATCATGGGGCGATGCCCCAGCTGACGAGCGTCACGCTCCGCCCCCCGGAGGCCGCGCGCGGCTTCCCGTTCGACCTGCCGGCCCTCGCCTCGATCACGACGCTCGCCTTCGATCGGCCGGTCACGCTGTTCGTCGGCGAGAACGGCTCCGGCAAGTCCACGCTCCTCGAGGCGCTCGCGATCGCCAGCCGGGCGATCACCGCCGGGTCGGCCGAGGCCGCCGACGACCCGAGCCTCGAGTGCGCCGCGCCCCCTACGACCGGGATCGCCGACGAGCGAGCACGAGGATGAGACCGGCGGCGCCGAGAATCCCGGCACCGACGGCAGCCGGCGCCTGGCCCGTGTCGCCGGCCGTCGCTCCGTCCGCGGCGGCGGTCGTCCCGGGCACGGGCAGGCTCGGCGTGGCGGTGTCAGCCGCCGCCGGGCCTGCAGTCGAGGCTGGCGTCGGGGCCGGCGTCGGGGCGGCCGTGACGAGCGGCGCCTCGGTCGGAGCCACCGGGGTCGCAGCCGGCGTGGCGACCGCGACCGGCGCCGTCGTCGGCCGTGGCGTGATGACCGGCGTGGCGGCCGGGCGCGGCGTCGCCGGCGGCGCGGTCGGAGCCGCGGTCGGGCGCGGTGTCGGCCTGACGGTCGGCCGCGGCGTCGCCGGCGGCGCGGTCGGAGCCGGGGCCGAGCTCTTGAGCGTGAAGACCATCACGTCGCCGCGGTGAGCGTGAAAGGCGCCGGACGCATCGGTGACATCGTCGGTCGTCGTCCACGTGTATGTCCCGGCCGAGGGCAGATCGAGCGTCTTCTTGAAGAGGTAGCTATCGATCTGGTTCGGGTTTTCGTAGAGGACGACGAAGTAGCCGTTCGGACCGCTCAAGGTCGAGCGGTACTGATGGATCGCGCCACCATATTGCTCGGTATTACACTCGAGCGCCTCAAGGGTCGTGGAGAGATTGATTGATTTCTGAAGCAGAATGCATTCGGTCGTGGCGTCAAACACAGCGGCATCCGCCGCGGACACCGGGATGGCGAGCACCGCGGCGAGCAGCAGGCCCGAGACGATGCCGGGCAGGCGGGAGCGAGACATTGCGAAGGTCAGCCTTTCGATGCTGGCGGTGAACGTGTCGATCATCGGCAACAGCTCCCTGACCGAGCCGAATCTGCTCCGCCGGATGGCCCCCCTCGAGTGGAACCTGACCCATCGGGTGGTTGTGCGCAATAGGTACTGGTCCGTATCCGTTCTGCCTGGTGGGGAGTAGCGTCAAGAGGATCCTCTCCCAGCGGGTCCATGGATCAAGTCGGCCCGATCCGTGATCCTCCCAGGCATGCCGAACCGCTACCGGATGCCTGGTCATACGCTGTGGGCCGTTCTCGACAGCCCCCGGCTCGGACTCGAAACCAGGGTCCGGATCGAACGAGCCGGCGACGCTCATGGCGTTGAGCCGGTCGCCCGTCGGCCGGCCACCGCGGTGCTCCCTGCGAACCACGATGTCGGACCTGACGCCGCTTCGAGCCCTCAGCCGGTCAGTCGAGGGCGCGAACCTCGTCGCCGAGCGAGATCCGGCCCGGCTGGTCCACGGACGCGAGGACGCCGAACATCGCCTTCGGGGCTCCATGCGCGTTGGGCATCAGGCCGCGGTAGCGGATGATCGTCCGGAGCGTGTCCAGGTCGCGATGCCCGCGATCCGGATCCTGGGTCGTGATCGCGCAACGACCGTCCCGTTCGGTGACCCGAAGGATCGCTCCGCCGATCGCGATCCGACGTCCGACCCACTCGTCCTCCTCGTGCGGCTCCGTGCCGCCGAGTTCGATGAGCATCCGGAAGCGGCGCGCATCCACGGAATCGACCCCCGCCTGGCGGGCCAGCTCCCGGAGCGAGCCCTGGCCGACGATCGAGGTCGGGTTGCCGATCCGCGTCCCGCCCGGCCGATCCGTCCGGACGACCCGGACCCGCCGTCCGGCGATCGGCGCGAGAGCCGCCGCCCAGGGCCCCTCGACGAGGTGGCCGACCGCGGTTCGGCCATGGATCGGCGACTCGATCGCCTCGCCGAGCACGACGTCGCCCTCGACGACGGAGCCGTCGGGGAAGTCGAGCCGCAGCCACTCCGCGGCCGGATTGGTCCGCGCCGAGACCTGGACGAGCTCCCCGACGACGATCCGGTCCACGAGGAAATCCTGGTCGTCGATGAGGTAGAAGCGGCGATCCTCGACCACCCCCGTCGAGGTGACGTCGATCGAGTCGGGATGCAGCAGCCCGAGGCTCCGGACCGGGGCGATCGAGAGCCGGACGACCTCGCTCATGTGATCGCCATCATGCGCGCAGCGCTCCGGCAGGTTCGCCGTTCCGGCGGGCGTGGCGCGGATAGACGACGAGCAGCCGCCCCAGCTCCGGCCCCAGGCACTCGACGTCGTGCGGGATGGTCGGGTCCCAGGCCACGTAGTCGCCGGGCCCCACGTCGAACGATTCGCTGCCCTGGGTCATCCGCCACCGTCCACTCAGGACGACGTGATGCTCGTCGCCCGTGTGGGCGTGGATGCCGGTCGAGGCGCCGACGGGAACCACGGCCTCGAGGATGCGGACGTCGCGGGCCGTGCCGCCGTCGACCTCCTCGAACACGGCGCCATCCGGGCCCTCGCGCCGCGGGCGATCCGCGTGGCGAACGACCCGGGGAGCGGGCGCGGAGTCGAGGAACAGCCAGGCGATGGGAACGTCGAGCGCGGCCGCGATCGCGGCAAGGGCGTCGAGCGACGGCACGGCCTTGCCGTTCTCGATCTGCGACAGGTAGCCGACGTTGAGCCCGCTCGCGATCCCGACCTCGGCCAGGGTGAGCGTGCGGGTCTGGCGCCAGCGGCGGACTTCGCTCCCGACGTCGGGCCGGCGCGGGACCTGGGCGATGGCGGGTGGGCGAGGACCGATATTTTCTGCAGACAAGGGTATTGACCTCAGGCAAACAGTGTGGCACAGTATTTGCAGCGGCAACAAAGATTTGCCGAGACCAAAGGATACGGGCGCCGGTCGCCCGAATCAACCCGGAACAGGAAGGCTCGTCACCATGAAGATCGCGATCATCGGCACCGGCAACGTCGGCTCGGCGCTTGGCGGCTCGTTCGTCCGCGCCGGCCACGACGTCACCTTCGCGGCGCAGGACACGGCCAGGACGCAGGACGTTGCCGCCGGCCTCGGCGCCCGGACCTCCAATTCCCCGGCCAGCGCCACCGCCACGGCCGACGTCATCGTGCTCGCGGTCCCCTACTCGGCCGCGGCCGACGTCGCGGACGAGATCGCGGCCGCCGCCAAGGGCAAGGTCGTCATCGACGCCACGAACCCGCTGAAGGCGGACTACTCCGGCCTCGAGACCGAGGGCGGCCCGTCCGGCGCCGAGCGGCTCGCGCTGCGGCTCCCGGGCGCCCACGTCGTGAAGGCCTTCAACACGCTGTTCGCCTCGGTCCAGGCGGATCCCACGGCCGCCGGCCGGACGGTCGACGGCTTCTTCGCCGGTGATGACGCCGTTGCGAAGGCCACCGTCGCCGAACTCGCCCGCTCCATCGGCCTGCGGCCGATCGATGCCGGCTCGCTCCAGGGCGCTCGCCAGCTCGAGGCCCTCGCCTGGCTGAACATCTCCATGCAGCTGCGGACCAACGGCGCGTGGAACACGTCCCTCGTCCTCGTCAACGCCCCGGACAAGGCGATCGCCGCCTGACGCGACCCGGACCCTTCCTCCTTCGCCGGACCGTCACCCCGTGGCGGTCCGGCGTACATTTCCCGGACCGATGACCGAACAGCCCGACCTCACGCCCGCCGCGCCGATGCCCGCCCTCTACCTGGGCCACGGCGCGCCGCCGACCCTCGACGACCCCGTCTGGATGGGCCAGCTGAACGGCTGGGCGGCGGGGCTTCCGAAGCCCAGGTCGATCCTCATCGTCAGCGCCCACTGGCAGACCGCCCCGATGGCGATCTCCGCCACGCGGCCCGTGCCGCTCGTCTACGACTTCTACGGCTTCCCCCAGCGCTACTACGAGATGACCTACGACGCGCCCGTCGCGCCGGACATGGCGGCAACGGTGAAGGCCCTCATGCCCGCGAGCGAGCCGGTCATGGACCGCGACTCGCGCGGCCTGGACCACGGCGCCTGGGTGCCGCTCAAGGCGATGTACCCGGACGCGGACGTCCCGGTCCTCCAGCTCTCGATGCCGGACCTGGACCCGCAGCATCTCTTCGAAGTCGGCCGGCGCCTCGCGCCGCTCCGCGACGAGGGCGTCCTCATCATCGGCAGCGGCTTCATGACCCACGGGCTGCCCTTCATCCGCGAGTACTTCATGGGCAAGCCCGGGGCACCCGACTGGTCGATCGACTTCGACCAGTGGGCGGCCGAGGCGCTGAACCGCGGCGACCTCGACACCCTGTTCGCGTTCCGCGAGAAGGCGCCGGGGATGCCCTATGCGCATCCGACCGTGGAGCACTTCGCCCCACTGTTCGTGACGCTCGGCGCCGTGGCACGGCCGGAGGACCGGCCGGACTACGCGATCGAGGGCTTCGCGTACGGCCTGTCGAAGCGGAGCTTCACGACCCGCTAGGTCGCTCCTGCGTCAGGCGGCACCCTCGGCGCGCCGGACGGCGATCCGGGCCTGGATCGCGGGATCGCCCGCGACCTCGAAATCCGGCCGGTAGGTCGCCCGGCAGTGCTTGCCGCGGGCCTTCGCCTGGTACATCGCGACGTCGGCCCGGCGGATGAGGTCGTCGACCACCGCCGCCTCCCCGGGCCCTGCGATCGCAAGCCCGATGCTGGCCGTGACCCGGAGGGGCCGGGCCTCGATCTCGACGGGTTCGGCGAGTGCCGCCAGGAGGCGATCGGCAACGGCTTCGGCCGCCGCGACGTCGGCCGTGTGGGGCAGCAGCACCGCAAACTCGTCTCCCCCGAGGCGGGCCGCCAGGTCACCGGGCCGGACGCCTGCGACGAGCCGGAGCCCGATCGCGGCGAGGAGATCGTCGCCGGCGTCGTGGCCCTGCTCGTCGTTGACGTGCTTGAAGTCATCGAGGTCGAGGAACAGGGCCGCCGTCCCCGAGCCGCTCGCGAGGGCCTCCGCCGTGGCCGCCATGAATCGCCGCCGGTTGGCGAGGCCCGTCAGCGGGTCGTGATAGGCCTGGAAGGAGAGCTGGGCCTCGAGGGTCTTGCGTCGCTCGATGTCACGGTCCAGGTGGCGGACCATCCCGGCGAGGCGGGTCAGCACGAGGACGGACAGCACGGCGGTCGCGATCGCGACCACGATGATGATCGCGTCCGCGTCCGAGCGGCCGATGGTCAGGATGATCGGGCCGATGAGCATGGCGACGGCGAGGAGCAGCAGCCGCACCGGCCCGAGCAGGGTCACCGAGACCGGGCGCGGCTCCACGAAGCCCGCCATCGACGGGTGGAGGGCGGCCGTCCCGAAGGCGAGGTAGGCGAGCATCCAGGCCCCATCGAGCCAGCTGCCGTCGACATACGTCCCCTCGATGCTCTGGATCCCGAACTCGAGGTCCGCGACGAGCAGCAGGACGAGGCTCGTGACGAGCAGCCCGAAGGAGATCGACCGGGTGCCGGGCGTCATCACGAGGCCGAGGGCCATCCCGAGGAGCAGCAGGTCGCCGATCGGGTAGGCGACGGAGATCGCGAAGGACAGCGGGTCGGGGTCGGCGGAGGCGGCAAGCGGCCCCAGGACGAGCGCCCACCAGACGACGGCCGTGCCGGTGGCGAGGATCGCCGCATCGAGGAGACCCGCCCGGTCCCCGCCGGTGATCCGCCGACGGATCGCGAGGGCCAGGCCGATCGCCATCACGGGGTAGCCGAGGAGGTAGAGCGCGTCAGCCGGCGAGGGGAACGGGTCCTCGCCGATGGCGGAGTAGATCGTCCAGATCAGGTCGCCGCCCACGAACGCCAGCTGTCCGAGGGCGAGGAGCAGCCAGGCTCGCCAGCCCGCGGGGCGATGGAGCAGGATCCCGAGCACCGCGGCAGCCACGACACCGAGGCCGAGGATGTCGTAGACCATCGACTGCCCGGTCGAGCCGGTGGGCAGGGCAAAGAAGGCGACCAGCAGGACCAGGCCGGCGATCGGGACGGCGAGCCAGGCACGCTGCCTGGCGAGGTCGAGGATGCGTGGATGCATGCTGCGTGCTCGATGGGCCCGGGCAGTCCCGGGGTTTGGCGCCCAGATTCGGGCCGGGTCTCACCGCGACCAACCACCCATTGGTCCTGCCGGGGGAGTCCGGTTGGGTCAGGGAGGGTCGAGAGCGCCTCAGTCGCCGTGCGGCGGGAGCTCCGGCGAGCGGGGCGTGAGCACGATCGAGGTGACGATGCCCGTCGCCGGGTCCGTCGCGACCGCGAGATCGAGCGAGCCGCGGTCCCCGTCCAGCCGCCAGGTCGCGGTCCCCTCGCCGTCCGATGCCATGACGCGGCCGAGTCGGACGGGGGCGTGGCGCGCGGCGACGATCCGCAGCGCCCGCACCAGTGCCGGGCGACCGAGGCCCGGGTCGAGGGTGAGCTCGCCGGGCACGTCCGGATCCGCCCCGTTCAGCGTGGCGATGACCGCCGCCGCGACTGCCTGGACCTGGGCGGCGGGCACGGGCACGGACGTCACGTCCAGGGCCTGGATCCGGGGTGGCGATTCCGGCGAGAGGAGGATCTCGAGGTCCACGGACCCCCCGTTCTCCCCGGCCATCGACCAGGCCAGGTGCAGCGGCGTGTCGGAGGTCGGCGGGCGGGCCGGATCCGGACGGAGAGGTCCGTGCCGCTCGCGGATGCGAGCGAGGTCGGCCCGCCGGCGCTCGAGCGGCTCGTCCAGCTCCACGTTCATCGCGAAGGCGCGGCCAGCGAGCTCGTCGTCCCAGGACTCGAGAAGCCGCTCGACGTCGCGGCGGGCCGCCTCGGTCGCCGGCGCGGGCCGGAGCCGGCGGGCCGGGGCGGCGCCATGGTCGACGAGCGTCCTGAGCAGCGCGCGCGCGAGCCCTGCCGCCGGCCCGTAGCGGTGGTTCGTGAGGGTGATGACCCCGAGCCCCGAAGCGGGCTGCCAGATCATGTGCGACCCGAACCCCGGATAGCCGCCGCCGTGGCGGACCAGGCGGCCCAGGCGGGAATCATCCTCGCAGAACAGCCCGAAGCCGTACCCGCCGGAGGCCACCTCGGGCTCGCCATCCACCCGGAGTGTCAGCGTCGGCGCCCATGATCCCTGCGCGGTCTGCATCTCGCGGCGGTCGGCGCGCGACAGCGGCATGCCCGCCTCGGCGTCATCGCGAGGCGGATACGCGTCGGCGAGGAAGGCGACCCAGCGGGCGAGGTCGCGGACCGAGGTGAAGAGCCCGCCCATCGCGGCGAGGGCCCCGTAGGGATCCATCGGCTCGGCGACGTACCCGCCGTCCCGCCAGAGATAGCCGAGCGCGAGGCGCGCCGCCGGGACCTCCTCGCGGAGGTAGCCGGTCGAGGTCATCTGGAGGGGCTCCAGGAGCCGCTTCCGGACCGCGTCCCGGTACTCGGCGCCGGCGACGTTCGTGATGAGCCGGCCGAGGATCCCGTAGCCGAGGTTCGAGTATTCGAAGCGCGTCCCCGGCGGCCAGGCGAACGTCAGCGGGCCGCGGAGGAGCGCGGAGAACGAATCGAGGTCGAGGCCCTGCTGGCGATCGCCCCACGGGTCGTCGGTCGCGAGACCGGCCGACATCGTGAGGAGGTGGCGAACGGTGATCGGGGGCGAGTCGGCGGTCGGGCCGCGGAGATCCGCGACCTCTGGGACGTGGCGCCCGATCGGGTCATCGAGGGCGAGCCGGCCCTCGTCCCGGAGGGTGAGCACGGTCGCGGCCGTGAAGCTCTTCGTCATCGAGGCGATCCGGAAGACGCTGTCGATGTCCGGCGGCGCTGCCTCGCCGACCCGCAGGGTCCCGATGCCGCGGCCGTGGACGAGCTCGCCGCCGGCGACGATCCCGTAGGCCACGCCCGGGACGTGGCGGCCCTCGAGGAAGCGGTCCGCGACGGCGTCGGCTTCACGAAGGACGGCCGCGAGGTCGCTCATCGGGCGGCTCCCGGGACGGGAATCGAGAAGCCGCCGGTCACCCGGCGGCCTCGAGGCGCGGCGGTCGCGCGCGACGCGCGGGTCAGTGGGCGCAGGAGCGGGCCTGGCCCGCGTCGTCCGCGGTCCGGAAGCTGTTGCCGCAGCCGCAGCCGGAGACCGCGTTCGGGTTGTTGACCGTGAAGCCGGCACCCATGAGGGTGTCGACATAGTCGATCGAGGAGCCCTGGAGGAGGGAGACGCTCTGGCCGTCGAGGTAGACCTTCACGCCGTTGGTCTCGAGGACGTTGTCCTCGGCGGTGGGCTGGTCCTCGAGCATCATCCCGTACTTGTAGCCCGAGCAGCCACCCGAGTAGACGTAGACGCGCAACCCGACATTCGGGTTCGTCTCCTCCTTCGTCAGCTCGCGAAGCTTTGCCGCGGCGGCATCGGTGAGCGAGACGACGGTCGGCTGGCTGTCGATCATCAGGATGCGTCCTCTCCAGAGGATGGGGTCAACAGGTTGGTTGGGGGATCGGCGAACCGAGCCCGCACACATGGTACGCATGTCAACCGATTTCGACAAGGAGTGCCGCCAGAATTCCCGCTCGCGCATGGTCGCGACGTGTGGGCTATCGTGGTCCCGCCCCCGGTGCCGGGCTCATGGCCCCTGCCGGCACCGCTGCCCGCCCCGCCGAGGCTCCCTGCCCGTGACGAATCGCGCACGCCGCTTCTCGCTTCCGGATCTCGCCGATGAGCGCGTCGACGAGGCCATCACCTCGTTCATCGCGGGGCCGGAGCAGCGACGCGGGCGGCGGAGCGCTGCGGCAGCGGAAGCGAAGGCCACGGGCGCCACGAGCGTGGCGAGTCCGTTCGTCGCCCTCCACACTCGCATCGCCTGGACGGAGGCGTTGCATCGCGAGCGGGCGCGGAGCCTCCGCTATCGGCGGCCGGCGTCGGTGGTGGTGGTTGCGGGAGAAGCCACGACGCGGAGCGTGGACGCGGACCACTGGCTGCAGCGCGTGGCCGGGCCGATGGCCCACGTCATCCAGCGCGGCCTGCGAGAGACGGACCTTGTCACGAGGACCGGCGAGGCCCGGTTCCAGGTGCTCCTGCCGGAAACTGCGGGGAACGAGGCTTCGAACGTCGCCGATCGGATCGTCCTCGACTGCCAGGTCTGGCTCCAGGCCCTCCACGCACCGATCCGCGTCCGCGCCGCCGCCGCCGGGACGACGCCCGAGACGACCCTGGACGTGGCCCTCGACCGCGCCCTGGGCACCATCGAGCCAGCGCGCACCGGGTGACGCCGGGCAGGGCGTCCGCGGCCTCTCACCGGTTCGCCGGCGGCCCGCGCCGCCACTCGCCGGTTCGCGCTCGCAGCGCCCTGAGTCGCCTCACGGGTCACTTCGGCATCGAGCGTGCGTGGCACCTCGCTGATTCCGACCATTCCAGCAACGTGGCACGCACGCAGCCCCGGCAGATGACCCGCGACACGACTCAGCGGCGCCGCCGACGGGCGCCGGCGAGCCGGCCGGCGGCCCGCTCCGGCCAGGCGACGAACCGCGCGAGCCGCCCGCCGGCCCCCCACCGGGTCGCCGGCGGCCCGCGCCGCCGCGCGCCGCGCGCCGCGCTGCTGAGTCGCCTCACGGGTCACTTCGGCATCGAGCGTGCGTGGCAC
>JACPOU010000003.1 GCA_016191345.1 Chloroflexota bacterium | reverse complement strand
GCGACAGGCTGCTCCCGTTCTTCACCTTCCACCTGGCCGGGGAGCCGACGCCGCGGCGACAGGCTGCTCCCGTTCTTCACCTTCCACCTGGCCGGGGAGCCGACGCCGCGGCGACAGGCTGCTCCCGTTCTTCACGTTCCACCTGGCCGGGGAGCCGACGCCGCGGCGACGCTGGCCCATCGGGGAGGCGGAATCCCGGGTCGAGCGTCAGCACTCCCAGCACTCGAACCAGCGTCGAGTACCGCATGCCCTGAAGCTTCCCGCTCTCGAGCTTCGAGATCGTGGATTGCGCGAGCAGGGAACTCCAGGCGAGTTGCCGCTGCGACCACCCGAGCCGCAGGCGCCCGGTCCGGACGGCGTGGCCGATCAGGCCGCGTCCACGGGCCGCCGCCACCTCCGGATCGAAGACATCGCGCCGCTCGAGCATTCGTCGACCCTAGCGCCCGCCGCCCATCGCGGGATCACCGGTCCATCACCGCTGGATTACGCGAGGCCTCCGTTCGATGCGCTGGTATGACGGCGACGGGCATCGGTCCCGACGCGGTGGGGGCGGGGGCGGGGCGGGGCGGGGCGGGGGGCCTTCGTATGACGGCGACGGGCATCGGTCCGATGGACCATGGAATCACGGCCCCAATGTGGGAATACGACTTGCACCGGCCTCCGATCCACGGCGCCGACGGGCCCGGAGGTGCTCGTGGGCTCAGCCCGCCCGCGCGCCCGCGGGATCCTGGATCGTGGCCGGCAGCGTTTCCAGGAGCGGCGGCGTCCACGCCCACGCGGCGCCGTGGTGCTTCCCGACGGCCCCGTGCCGCGCTGCCTCCACGCGGAGCGGCAGGCCGAAGATCTCGATGAATCCCACTGCGGATGCGTGGTCGAACGCGTCGCCCTCGTCGTACGTGGCCAGGTTCTTGTCATACAGCGACAGCGGCGACCGCCGGCCGGCCAGCACGGCGGAGCCGTGGTCCAGGCGCATCCGGACCTCGCCGGACACCACCCGCTGCGACGAGGCCACGTACCCCCGCAGGTCGCGGTGGAGCGCCGAGAACCACAGCCCGTCGTAGGTGAGCCGGGCATGCTCGTCCGCCACGAGGCGGTTGAACCGAAGCGTGTCCTTTGACAGCGTCAGCCCCTCGAGCGCGCGATGCGCGCTGTGGAGGATTGCCGCCGCCGGCGTCTCGTAGATCTCGCGGCTCTTGATCCCGACCAGCCGGTCCTCGACGTGGTCGATCCGCCCGACCCCATGGGCCCCGCCCAGCTCATGCAGCCGCTCGACCATGGCCACCGGGTCCAGGAACTCCCCATCGAGGGAGACCGGGACGCCGCCCTCGAAGCCGATGACGACCTCGACCGGATCGGGCGCATCGGCCGGCGACACCGTCCATTCGTAGGCGTCGGCCGGTGGCGAGACCCAGGGATCCTCGAGGACCCCCGTCTCGCACGAGCGGCCCCAGAGGTTGACGTCGATCGAGTAGGGGGACGCCTTCGTGATCGGGATCTCGATGCCCCGCTCCACGGCGTAGTCGATCTCCTGGTCGCGGGTGAGGCCCATCCCCACCCGCATCGGGGCGACGACCTCGAGCCCTGGGTCCAGGGCATGGACGGCGACGTCGAAGCGGACCTGATCGTTGCCCTTGCCCGTGCAGCCATGGGCGACCGCGTCGGCGCCCTCCTTCTGGGCAACCTCGACGAGGAGCTGGGCGATGAGCGGCCGGGCCAGCGCGGTGGCCAGCGGGTAGGCGCCCTGGTAGAGCGCATTCGCCTGGAGGTGCGGCCAGACGAAGTCGGTCACGAACCGTTCCCGCGCATCGACGACGTACGCGCGAGACGCCCCGGCCGAGATCGCCCGGCGCTCGACGCCCTCGCGAAGCGACCCGCCCCCGACATCGACGGTGAGCGTCACGACCTCGACGTCGTATTGCTCCTTGAGCCAGGCGACGGCGACCGATGTGTCCAGCCCGCCCGAGTAGGCGAGGACAACCTTCTTCATGCCAGCTCCTCCGACCCGGCGCGCCCGGCGCCCGTCGACTGCAGTGCGGTGAATCGCGCGAGCCACCGATCGAGGGTGGCCTCGTCCGCGAAGAGAACGAGCAGGGTGTTGTCCCCGGCGAGCGTCCCGACCTGCTCGCGGAGCGTCGAATCGTCGATCGCCTGGGCGATGACGCTCGCCGTCCCCGGCGTGCCCGTCAGGACGAGGATGAGCCCGCTGCGCCCGACCATGACGGGAATATCGGCGAGGATCCGGCGGAGGCGAAGATCACGGTCCGCCGCCTCGCCGCCTCGCCGGCCGAGGTCGTCGGGCAGGACGTAGACGTGGCCGGCGCCGCGCCATGCCTTCGCGAGGCCAAGCTCCGCGATGTCGCGCGAGATGGTGGCCTGGGTGACCGCGAAGCCACGCTCGGCCAGGCGGTCGGCGAGCTCGTGCTGGCTCGCGATGGCGCCGTCCGCGACGATCTCCCGGATCGCCTCCTGGCGGTCGCGCTTCGCGCCCGGTGAGGTGGGTGCCGATCGCGCGGAGGGTGCGGTGGCCGCCGTTCGCACCGTGGGAGCCCCCGCCGCCAGCCGGGTGGCCGTCATGCCGCACCCACCCGCAGATCGCGGCGGGCGGTCAGGCGCGTACCGAATGTCGGGTCATCGAGTGCCCGGGCGAGCGCGTTCGGCGCGGACCCGTCGGCGATGATCGCCTCGGTACCCTCCCAGGCGAGCGCGCCGAGGGCGGCCCTGACCTTCGGCACCATGCCGCCGGCGATCACTCCGGCATCGATGAGCGACTGCGCCTCGGCCGCGGTCAGGGTGTCCAGCTTCCGGCCGGCCTCGTCGCGGACCCCGTCGACGTCGGTCAACAGCACGAGCTGCCGAGCGCCGATTCCGGCGGCCAGGCCGGCCGCCACATCGTCGGCGTTCACGTTGCACACGATCCCGTTCTCGTCCCGGGCGAGCGGCGCCACCACCGGCACCTGGCCGGCGACCATCAGGGCATCGAGGAGGTCCCGCCGCAACCCGACGACCCGGGCGACGAAACCGAGCTCCTCGATCCGCTCGGCGATCAGCAGGCCACCATCGACGCCCGACAGCCCCACCGCGTCGACGCCGAGCGCCCGGAGCCCGGACACGAGCTCGCTGTTGATGACGCCCCGGAGCACCGCGGCGGCAACCTCGAGCGAGGCGGCGTCGGTGACCCGGAGGCCGCCTCGCCACTGCGAGACCACGCCCATCCGGTCGAGCCATTCGGTGAGCCGCTTGCCGCCGCCGTGGACGAGGATGACCGGACGCCGCCGCGCGATGGCCGCGACCTCGTCGAGGACCTGGGCCTGTTCGGCGATCGTGGTCCCGCCGAGCTTGATGACGACGGTCTCGCTCACGTCGTGTACTCGCTGTTCTCGGTCACGTAGGTTTCGGTGAGATCGCAGCCGAAGGCCTCGCCGCTGCCGCTCCCGAGCCCGAGATCGAGGCGGATGAGGATCTCCGGGCCGGCCATCGCCGCGCTCGCCGCGGCCTTGTCGAACGGCTGCGGCCCGCCCTGCGTGCCGTCGAACACGACATGGCCGGCGATCGCGATCCGGAGGCGGTCGGGCGACACGGCCGCGGCCGTGCCCCCGAGCCGGGCCGCCGCCTCCGACGTCATCCCGGCGGCCTCGAGGACCGCGGCATCGGCGAGCCGGGCGTTGCCCGCGGCGCCGGCGATGCGGCCCCAGTTGGGATCCTTGCCGTGCGCCGCGGCCTTGACGAGGCTGCTCGAAATCACCGCCCGGGCGACGGCCCGGGCGTCCGCGTCGCCCGCGGCACCCGAAACCTGGCAGGTCAGGATGCACGTGGCCCCTTCGCCGTCCGCGGCCTGCTGCCGGGCGAGGTCCCGGGCAACCGCCTCG
This sequence comes from Chloroflexota bacterium, assembly GCA_016191345.1. Taxonomy (GTDB): domain Bacteria; phylum Chloroflexota; class Limnocylindria; order Limnocylindrales; family CSP1-4; genus UBA5189. The sequence goes on along the minus strand of JACPOU010000003.1, from coordinate 82,031 downwards.
ACCGCTGCGGCGAGCGCGGCCGCGGACGGAGAGCCCTCGACGACCGGCGCCGCGCCCGACGCCCCGGAGGCGAGCAGGAAGACCGTGTCGTTCGTGCTCGTGTCGCCGTCCACGGACAACTGGTTCCACGTCCGGGCCGCGGCGGGCCGGAGGATCCGGGACAGGACGCCGGGTTCGGCCGCAGCATCGGTGAGGACGATCGAGAGCATCGTCGCCATCCGCGGATGGATCATGCCCACGCCCTTGGCGATGCCGCTCACGATCACCGGCACGGACGTGGCGTCGGGAGCGGGCAGCTCGAGCCGGACGACCGCGGCCTTCGTGACCGAATCCGTGGTCCGGAGGGCCTCGGCGGCGGCAGCGAACGCATCATCGCCCGAGGCGAGCTGTGGGGCGAGCGCGGCCACGCCCGCCGCGACGCGCGCCAGCGGCAGCCGCGTCCCGATGACACCGGTGGACAGGTGCAGGACCTCGCCGGGATCGATCCCGAGCGCGTCGGCAACGAGCTCGCCGACGCGCACCTGGTCCTCGTCACCCGCGGCGCCCGTGGCCGCATTCGCCGAGCCACTCGTCGAGACGACGGCCCGCACCCAGCCGCCCGAGGCCGCGATGACGGCCTTCGAGCGCCGGACGGGCGCGGCCGCGAACGCGTTCGGCGTGAAGACCGCGGCCGCGGCGATCGGGCCCCCGGTCGAGGCGACGAGCGCGAGATCGGGCCGGCCGCTGGCCTTGATGCCGATCGCGCGGCCGCCCGCGCGGAACCCCGCGGGCATGACGGCGCGGCGCTCCGCCTCGGGCAGGCCGGACGGCAGCGGCGTGCGGACATCGACACGCTCGTCGGCGTGGGACGCCGCGTCTGCGGAGAACCCGGGGGTCGGCCTCGGGCCGGTGACGTGGCCGCGAGCCGCGGTCACGGTGCCAGCGGCAGGGCTTCGAGCCCCGCCGTCTCCGGCAATCCGAACACGAGGTTGAAGGCCTGCACGCCTTGGCCCGCGGCACCCTTCACGAGGTTGTCGATCGCCCCGAGGGCGAGGACGCGGCCCGTCCGTGGATCGTGGCGGACGAAGACGCGGGCGCGGTTGCTGCCCGTGACCTGCTTCGTCGCCGGCGGCGCGCCCACGACGTCGACGAACGGCTCGCCTGCATAGGCATCCGCGTAGAGCGCGTCGAGCTCCGACTGGTCCACGGGCCGGGTCGTCCGGACGTGGCCGCTCGAGAGGATGCCGCGGGTCATCGGGATGAGGTGGGGCAGGAAGTCGAGCCTCGCGACGCCCGACTCAGCGCCCGTGCCCGCGGCGAGGATCCCGAGCTCCTGCTCGATCTCGGCGGTGTGGCGATGGTTGAAGACGCCGTACGCCCGGACGCTCTCGTTGACCTCGGAGAAGAGCATCTCGGCCCTTGCCTCGCGGCCCGCCCCGCTCACCCCGCTCTTCGCGTCCACGACGAGGTCGGCGATGAGCCCGGCCCGGGCGAGGGGCGCGAGCGCGAGCAGCGTGGCCGTCGGGTAGCAGCCCGGCGAGCCGACGAGGGCCGCCGTGCCCGACGCTCGCGACGCTGCCGCGCGGACGAGCTCCCCGCGGTGGAGTTCCGGGAGCCCGAACACGGCTCGGCCGAGGAGCTCGGGCGCGGGGTGCTCGAAGCCGTACCAGGCGGGGTAGTCGGCGGCGTTCCGGAGCCGGAAGTCCGGCCCCTGGTCGATGACCGTGATCCCCCGATCGAGCAGGCCCGGGACGACGGTCGCGGCCACACCATGGGGGAGGGCCAGAAAGACGGCATCGACCTCGACGTCGAGCTCGGACGTGAGCGTCAGCCCTGAGCCGGTGACATGTGGATGGACCGTCTCCACCGGCGCGCCGTCGCGTCCCCGACCCGTTGCTGCAACGACGGTCGCGGAAGGGTGGCGGGCGAGGATCCTCAGCAGCTCGCCGCCGACGTAGCCGGTGGCGCCGACGATCCCGACCCGGATCGGGGCGCGCGGATCCGCGGGGGCCAGCGTGTCGGGAGCGGGGACGATGGTCGACGATGCCATGGACGCATGATAATACACACCAACTGCATAGTCATGCAGCCGGGAGACTCCGGGGGCCTGGGCAGTGTCGCTAGGCGACGATCTCGGGCCGCCGATGGGGGCCGGTCACGATGACCTCGCCTTCGGCCTCGAACGGCTCGGCGCCCGTCCGCCGGACCACGTATCGGTGGTGGACCTCCGTGGCGCCGGCCGAGAGCATTGCGTTGACCGGGCAGTACTTCGTCGCCGAGAGCTCGATGCAGCGGCGGATCGCCTCCTCGTCGACGCGTGGACCGACGACCTCGTGGGTGACGTCCACCCGGGTCAGGACCTGCGGGTACTCCTCGCGCTGCTCCCCGCGGACGCGGATCTCGTAGCGGTCGATGCCCTGGCGCTTCTTGAGCGCGATCGAGATGACGTCCATGGCGCTGCACGCGGCGAGGGCGACGGTGACCGTCTCCATCGGGCTCATCTCGCCCGCCTTCCGGTCATCGCCCCAGACGAAGGTCCGCCCGGTCCCGGTCGTGGTGGAAAAGCGGTTCTTGCCCTCGTGGACGAGCGTCGCGGAGCGGATCGTGGTCATGGCAGGCAGCGCTTCCTTCGGTGGAGCATGGATGGGGACCGCCTCGATCCTACTCCGGAAGCGCGTGACCGTCACAGGTCGGCGAGCCGCGCCACGGACCGCGCCGGAATGGGCCATCCAGCCTCATGCCGCGGTGGACGATCTCGATCCCGTGCTACGAGGTCCGGCGCCGACTCTGCGGCGTCCCGCCGTTCATCCACGTCGCCGCGGGCGCCGGCCGGCCGAGCAGGTACCCCTGTCCGAACGAAACACCGAGCCGGCGCAGCACCCGACGCTCTCCCTCGAGCTCGATGCCCTCGGCGATGAGGCTGCTCTCCGTCTCCCGGGCGAAGTGGACCATGCCGGCGATGAGCGCCTCGCGGGCGGGATCGCGATGGATGTTCCGCACCAGCTCGATGTCGAGCTTCACGAAGTCGGGGCGCAGCTCGAGGATCCGACGCAGGCCGGCGTACCCGGCGCCCGCATCGTCCACGGCCAGGCGCACGTTGTTGCCGAGGCGCTGCACCCGCTCGATGAACGCCGGGCTCTCGATGCCGGCTTCGTGCTCGGTGAGCTCAAGAACGACCGGCCGACCGATCGTCGACAGGAGCGGCGCCAGATCGGCGGCCGCCATGACGAGTTCCGCCGACACGTTCAGGCTCAGGAAGGCGCCTCCGGCGAGCGGCCCCGCCGCCTGGACCGCGGCTCCCAGGGTCGCCAACTCGAGCTCGACCCCAACCCCGGCCTCGCGAGCGCTGGCGAAGCGCACCGTCGGCGAGACGCCGTCACCGAACCGAGTGAGGGCTTCGTACCCGCCGACGACGTTGCTCGCGAGCCCGACAATCGGCTGGAAGACGGCTGAGAAGGCTCCGCCTGCGATGATTGCGCGAATGTCCGCGGCTTGCGAGAAGGCCGCCGACCGCTGGCTCATGGCTGGCTCGATCAGGGCGCCGGCGAGTGTGCCGTACTCCACGAGCTCCGGCAACCGGCGGGCGATCTCCTCGATCGACCAGTGGCCCGCGGAGGCCCCGACGAGCAACCCGACCGGGACGCCGCGGCGGACCAGCGGGACATAGGCGCCGACGACGTACCCTGCGCCGTGCCAGCCGCGGAGGTATGGGTCGACGAGGTCCTCTTCGGTCCATTCCTCGATCCATGGGCCGCGAGCGGCCCGATCGCGCAGGTGGGCCGAACGTCGGGCCGGCAGGACGTCCCCCGGCGCAACCGGCGACGGGGCCTCCGTGTCGACCGCCAGGATGATCGTCGAGTCCCCGAGGAACCAGTCGATGGCGACGATCCCGAGCCCGAGCGTCGAACGGACCTCCCTTCCGATGCGGGCCGCGGTTTCCTCGGGCGTGTCGCCGGCATCGATCCGGGCGAGCGAGGCGGTGACCTTCGAGCGCTCTTCGATCTCGAGCTCGAGCAGCTGCCGGGCGGCCCGGTCGAGGGCGCGTCCGGAGGCGCGGAGGAGGGCGCCCCTGACCACCGCCGGGAGCCGGCCGATCCGCTGCCCACCCTTCAGGACGTAGTCCTCGGCGCCGGCCTTCATGGCCTCGACGGCCACCTCCTCGGTGCCGGTGCCGGTCACGACCACGACGGGCCGTTCCGGCCAGCGAGAGCGGACGTCCTTCAGGACAGCGAGGCCGTCACTCCACGCCAGGTGATAGTCCGTGACCACGAGATCGAACGCCCCGACGGCAAGGGCGTCCGCCCACCCCGCCGCGTCGGCGACCTCGGCGATCTCGATCTCCGGGATGGCCTGCCGCAGGAGGCGTGCCTCCAGCGCCCGGTCGTCGGGGTTGTCATCGACGATCAGGATTCGCGGCCGGGTCACCGCTCCACGTCCGGCGACTCGTTGAGGACAAGCCAGTACAACCCGAGGCCCTGGACCGTCGCCAGGAGGTCGTCGGGCGAACCCGGCTTCACGAGGTACGAGTTCGCCCCGAGTTCGTAGGCCCGGCTGACATCGCTCGACTCCCGTGAAGAGGTCAGGACGACGACCGGCAGGCGGCCCAGCCCGGGGTGGTCGCGGATCCATTCGAGGACCTCGAAGCCGTTCCGCCGCGGCATCTTGAGATCGAGGAGGAGGACCGCGGGCAGCGGGTGGTGGAGGCGGCTCGAGTAGCGGCCGGTGCCGGACAGGTACTCGATGGCCTCGTCGCCGTCGATCACGAAGACGAGGGGGTTCGCGACGTTGGCCTTGGCAAAGGCCCGGCGCAGCATGAAGGCGTCGTCGGGGTTGTCCTCCGCGACGAGGATCGGCGATGCCTCAATGCTCACGACCGCCGCCTCTCGCCAGCTCGATCCAGAAGCGGCTGCCATGGCCCGGTTCCGACTCGACGCCGCACGACCCGCCCATCCGCTCGAGGCCCCGCCGGACGACCGCCAGGCCGATCCCCGTCCCGGCGAACGCCTCGACGCCGTGCAGCCGCTCGAAGGGGCGGAAGATGCGCTCGCGATGCTCCGGGGCGACACCGATGCCGTTGTCCTCGACCCACACCCGGCGGCCGCGAGCCGTGGCCTCGGCCCGGATCGAGACCTCCGGCGCGGACCCCGTCGGCACGTACTTCAGGGCATTCCCGACGAGGTTGGCGATGACCTGGACGAGCGTCTGCGGATGTCCGCGAACGCTGCCGAGCCGTTTCGCGACGCGAATCGTCGCATGGGTCGAGCGGATCGTCGCCTCGTGCTGGCGGAGCGCGTCGGCGACGGCGTCGCCGAGGGAGACATCGGTCAGCTCCAGGTGGGCGCGGGAGAGGCGGCCATAGGCGAGGAGATCGTCGATGAGGACCTCCATGCGGCCCGCGGCGCCGAGAATCCGGGCGGCGTAGCCGCGGCCCGTCGCCGAGAGTCGATCCGCCTCGTCCTCGATCAGGGCGTCGGCGAAGCCGTGCATCGCCCGCAGCGGTGCCCGGAGGTCGTGCGAGACGCTGTAGCTGAAGGCGTCGAGCTCGGCATTGATCTCCGTCAGCTCCGCGGTCCGCTGTTCGACGCGACCCTCGAGCTCATCGGCGTGACGGACGAGGTCATCGAGCAGGCGGGCGTTGGCGAGGGCGATTCCGAGCTGGCTCGCGACCGTCTCGAGGACGAGCTGGTCGTCTTCAGTGTATGCATCGAACTCGCGGGCCTCGACGTTGACCACGCCGATCACGCGTCCTCCGTCCACGATGGGGACGCAGACTTCCGAGCGGATGTCGTGGCGGCCGGCGACGTAGCGCGGATCGGCGGTCACATCGCCGACGCGAAGTGACTCGGCGTGGGCGGCCACCCAGCCAGTGATGCCACGCCCGAGGCCCAGCCCCGCGTCGACATCGACCACCGCCGCGATCGGGCCGCCATGGTCGTGGACGGCGAGCGGAAGAAGGGCGCCCGTCGTGGCATCGAGGAGCAGGATGGCGCCGTACTCGAAGCCGACGAGGCGCTTCAGGACGTTCATGGCCGTAGCCGCAAGTTCCGCCGTCGGTCGGACCGACTGGAGGTCCGCGGCAACGGCGTGGACGGCGGCGAGTGACCGGGCCCGGCGATCGGTCTGCTCGTGGAGGCGGGTCTTCTCGAGCGCGAGGGCGGTGACCCTCGCGATCTCGAGCAGTGTCATGTTGTCCGCTGACTCGAATTGCCGCGGGTGCTCCCATCCGAGGGTCAGCGTCCCGGTCAGCGTGCCCTCCCTTCTGAGCGGGACGATCTGGATCGCCCCCAGTCCTTCGCTCGCCAGCGCCGCGAAGGTCGGATCGACGTCCGCCATTGCGGCCAGATGCCCGATCGATACGATCTCACCGCCCATCAGTCGCGCGTCGAGGTCAGGGTCGCTGGGGGCACGGAAGCCGACGCCGAGGGCGGTCGGGCCGTTCACGTCCATGGCCACGACTCGCAGGCTGCTCGGTCGGCCGGGTTGCACCGGCGATTCGTAGATCGAGAGGACGGCCCGATCGGCCCTGCCTGCCCGCCGGATGGCAGCCAGGACACCGGCCCCGAGGCCCTCGACCGTGTTCGCGTTCAGGGTCGCGACATCGATCTCGCGAAGGAGATCGAGCTGCCGGACGTGAGCCTCGAGGTCATGGCGGCTGCGCGCCTCGGCTGCCCGGAGCTGCGCCTGGCGAATCCCGACGGCGACCGTGGTCGCCAGCCCGCTGACCATGGCCTGGTGTTCGTCCGTTGCCTGACCGGGCATCCGCCAGTTCAGGCTCAGCAGGCCGACGAAGTCCCCCCCGACGAGCATCGGCGCGGTGAGGCTGGCATGCCAACCCTCAGCGACCATCGCGGCGGCCGAGGGGCTGCTCGCGGCGACGGTTGCGAGGTCGTCGAGGACCATCATCTGCCCGCTGCGGAGCAGCTCGGAGGCCACGGGCCATGGTCGGCGGTCCGCCGGCGTGAGAATTGACGAGATTCCGTCCGTGGCGACGGTGGTCACGAGGCCGGTCGTGCGCTCCGCGAGGCCCAGGCCCACGAGATCGGCGCCCGACAGCTCTCGGGCGAGTCGCACGGCCGTCCCAGCGATGTCCTCAACCGAGCCGCCGGCGGTGACGAGGCGCTCGATCTCGTGGAGCGCCGCCAGGCGCATGCCCCGGTGCTCGACCTCCCGCTGAGCGGCGCGGCGCTCAGAGACGTCGATCGCGACGCCGATGAGGCCTCCGAACCCTCGGCCGGCAAGAGGGCGGGCGCTGACGAGCAGCTCGGCATCGAACAGCGAGCCGTCGCGACGTCTCCGGGGTGTGATGCCGCGCCAGGAGCCGTTCCGGCGAACCGCCTCGAGAATCTCGGCCCGGTCGTCAGCGGTGACCGCGGGGATGGCCTGATTCAGCGGGCGACCCAGGACCTCCTCCGCGGACCAGCCGAAGAGGCTCTCGGCACCTGCGTTCCAGTACTCGACGGCGAGGTCGGGGCCCGTGGCGATCACCGCCTCGGAGACACTGCCGAGGAGCTCGGCCTGGAACTCGAGCTGGCGCTCCGCCCCCTTGCGTGCCGTGATCTCGGTGAACAGGATCGCGATCCCGTCGCCGAGCGGGTAGATCCGGTTCTCGAACCAGCGATCCCACGGCTCGTAGTGAGCCTCGATGACCGCCGGAACCTGGTCCACCATGGCGGCCGCGTAGGCCCGCTCGAACGGCGTGCCGACGGCGTCCGGGAAGAGGTCGTAGTAGCTGCCGCCAAGGAGCTCCGCAACCGGCCGACCGAGCAACGACGCGGCCTGCTTGTTGACGAGCGTGTACCGAAACTCGAGGTCGAGCACGACGAGGCCGTCGCTGATCCGGTCGAGCAGTCCGGCCGGGTCCGGCGGCGACGGACGCTGGGCGACACCCGCCGGCTGGGCGACACCCGCCGGCTGGGCGACACCCGCCGGCTGGGCGACACCCGCCGTTCGCCTGCCGCGCGAGATCGTCGCGGTCGAAGCAGCAGCTCGTGTCCTGCGCGACTGGACCACCTGGACGCCTCGTGTCTCTGTGCGGGGCTGCCCAGTATCGTCCAAATCCGGGCCGGGTACGCAGTGACAGACGGCTGGTCAGTTACGGGTCGGCCGGCACCTCATCCTCGGGCGCCTCCGGCGGCGCCTCGAACTGCTCGTGGTACAGCCGGGCGTACAGCCCACCGCTCGCGAGCAGCTCGGCGTGGGTCCCGCGCTCGACGATCCGGCCGGCCCTGTAGACGAGGATCTGGTCCGCCCGCAGGATCGTCGAAAGGCGATGGGCGATGGCGATCGTCGTCCGGCCCCGTTCCAGCCGCTCGAGGGCCGCCTGGATGAGCCGCTCGCTGACCGTGTCGAGGGCCGAGGTCGCCTCGTCGAGGATCAGGATCCTCGGATCCTTGAGCAGCACCCGGGCGATCGCGACCCGCTGCTTCTCGCCGCCCGAGAGCTTGTAGCCGCGCTCGCCGACGATCGTGTCTTAGCCGTCGGGCAGCTCCGAGATCCGGTCAGGGATGGCGGCCGCGCGTGCGGCCGCCTCCAGCTCGGCCTGGGCCGCATCGGGCTTCGCGTACAGGAGGTTCTCGCGGACGCTGGCGTGGAAGAGGTACGTCTCCTGGGTCACGAAACCGATGACCGAGCCGAGCGATGCGAGAGTCAGCCCGCGGATGTCGTGGCCGTCGATCTCGATCGCCCCGGCATCGACGTCGTAGAGCCGCGGCAACAGGTAGGTCGTCGTCGTCTTCCCCGAGCCTGACGGCCCGACGAGGGCGACGAGCCGGCCCGGCGCGGCCTCGAAGTCGATGCCTTCAACGCCGAACGGCTGGCCGTGCTGCGGCGCGGCCGGCACCACGCCCTCCTCGCCGGGCGCGGCCGTCGGGATCACCGGCGTCGTGGCCGGATACCGGAACGACACGTCGCGGAAGCGGATCGAGCCCCGGACCGTGGCTGGATCGAGGGTGACCGCATCCGGCGCATCGGTGATCTCGGGGTCCATCTCGAGGTACTCGAAGATCCGGTCAAAGAGCGCGAGGGCGCCCTGGATCTCGACCTGGACGTTGAGGAGCTGGCCGAGCGGGAAGAACAGCCTCGACTGGAGGGTCGTGAAGGCCACGATGTCGCCGACCGTCGGGGCGCTCGGGGCGCCGTTGATCGCGAGCCAGCCGGCGAGCCAGTAGACGAAGGCCGGCGTGATCGAGAAGACGGTGCCCACGATCATGAAGAACCAGCGTCCGACGAGCGCCTGGCGGATCTGGAGGAGGGCCAGCTTGCGATTCAGCCCCACGAACCGCTTCACGGCCGCGCCCTGCTGGCCGAACGTCTTCGTGAGGAGGATTCCGGAGACCGAGAGCGTCTCCTCGGTGACTGCGCTCAGCTCGGCGAGGGACTCCTGGGTCGCCGTGGAGATCTCGCGCCGGACGCGGCCGACCCGGTAGGTCAGGAGCATGAAGAAGGGCAGCAGGCCCAGCGAGAGGGCGGTGAGCCGCCAGTCGATGATGAGCATCGCGACGACGGTGCTGAGGGCGATGGCGACGTTCGAGGTGACCGACGAGGCGGTGTCCGTGACCACGCCCTGGACGCCGCCCACGTCGTTCGCGAGGCGGCTCTGGATCTCGCCGGTCTTCGTCTCCGTGAAGAACCGGAGCGGCATCGTCTGGAGGTGGGCATACAGGGCCGCCCGGAGGTCCTGCATGACGTTCTGGCCGATGACGTTGTTGAGGTAGCTCTGCCCGAGCCCGATGAGGCCGGACACGATCGGCACGGCGATCATGAGGAGGACGTAGAAGTTCAGCTTCCCGAAGTCGAGGCTCGGGAGCGCGTCGTCGATGAGGAGCTTGAGGAGAATCGGGTTGATGATCCCGAGGCCGCTCGTGAGGAGGATTGCCACGAGGACGACGCCGACCTGGAGCCGATAGGGCCGGAAGAAGGCCAGGATCCGGCGGATCGTGTGGCCGCGCCGATCGCGCGGGACGGGTTCGCCCCGAGGGTAGCCGCGCCGGCCGCTGCCGCGCCCGCCGCCGCCCGTGCCCGTACTGAGGCCGATCGAGCGGCTGCCGCCGCCCCGCGGAAAGCTCACCAGGCCGTCAGCGTGTTCGCCTCGGTGAGCCCCTGTGCCTCGAGCCAGCGCTCGGCGTCGATCGCCGCCTTGCAACCGTCTCCGGCGGCCGTCACGGCCTGGCGATATCGATGGTCGTGGACGTCGCCGGCGATGAAGACGCCGTCGATCTTGCTGTGGGTCTCGTCGTTGACGACGAGGTAGCCCTTTGCGTCCACCTCGAGCCAGTCCCGGAACGCTTCCGTGTTCGGCTTGTGGCCGATGGCGATGAAGAGCCCCTCGATCGGCATCGTGCGGGCCTCGCCCGTGGCGGTGTCGCGGAGGGCGAGCCCCTCGACCTTGGCGTCGCCGAGGACCTCGTCGATGCCGGTGTTCGTGTGAATCTCGATCTTGGGGTTGGCCCGCGCCCGCTCGACCATGATCCGGCTGGCACGGAACTCGTCGCGGCGGTGGAGGAGGTGGATCTTCTTGGCGAAGCGGGTCAGGTACGTCGCTTCCTCGAAGGCGGTGTCGCCGCCGCCCACGACCGCGATCTCGCGGTCACGGAAGAAGAAGCCGTCGCACGTCGCGCAGGCCGAGACGCCGCGTCCCCGGAGCCGGGTCTCGCTCTCGAGTCCGAGCCACATGGCGGACGCGCCGGTCGCGACGACGACCGCCTGGGCGCGGTACTCGACGCCGCGGGCCCAGAGCCTGAAGGGCCGCTCGGACAGGTCAACGCGATCGACGTCGACGTCGACGATCCGGGTCCCGAAGCGCTCGGCCTGGGAGCGGAAGGCGGTCATCAGGTCGGGACCCTGGATGCCGTCCGGGAAGCCCGGGTAGTTCTCGACGTCGCTCGTCAGCATCAGCTGGCCGCCGGGCGCTGAGCCGGCAAGGACGATCGGTTCGAGATTGGCCCGGGCCGCGTAGATCGCGGCAGTCAGGCCGGCCGGTCCGGAGCCGACGATGAGGAGCTTCGTCTCCGTGCTGCCCCCGCTCGCGACGGCGGTCGCCGGGCCGCCCGTCGCCGTGGCCGCGTCCTGCCCGAACGCGATCGGCACGCTGCCGATCGGGGCCGAGGAAGCGGGTGCGGCAACGGATGTGTCGCCGCCAAAATCGATGGAGAGGCCGCCGAAGGGAGTGGTGTCGTTGCGCTCGGTCATTGCCGTGATCGTACCACGAGGGCCATACCCCTGGGGGGTATCGAGAAGGCACTCGGGGCCGCGACCGGCGGGGCGGTTTGCGCGCGGTGCGGCGCTCAGTCCTCGAGGCGGCGCAGTACGCCATCCGGGGCCGGGTCGGGGGCCTCGGCCTTGACCCGGGAGATCGCCCGACCCAGGCGCTCGCGACCATCGCGAAGATCCTGGCCCTCCAGGATCGTCAGGACGAAGCGGGGCGCGACGGCGCGGGTGGCGGTGCCGTGCTCGAGGGCGAACCGACGCGGCCACTCCGCGCGGAATCGCTCGATGTCCGCCGCGAGATCGCGGCGTCCCGGTGCGCCCACGACCAGGAACTCGTCGCCACCGTCGCGGATCGCGAGCGAGGCGTCGATCTCGGCAAGCGCGGTCGCGAAGGTGCGGAGGACCCGGTCGCCCATGTCCTGGCCGTGGTGGCCGTTGAAGTCCCGGAAGCCGGCGAGGTCGCAGAACGCGAGGCCGACGGGCGCGGTCGCGATCCCCGGCAGGGCCTCGAAGACGCGCGCCAGCCGGTCGAAGGCCACGTAGCCCGGGATCCCGGTCTTGCGGTCCAGGTCGACGCGCTGGTAGGCCGGCCAGCGGAAGCGCTCGCCGAACGGCCGCTCGGCCAGCTCCAGCCACTCCACGACGGCGGCGGTCAGCCACGGAACCTCCGGATCGAGGGCCCGCCACCAGCCGGTTGGCTCCTGCGCCCTGGCCAGCCAGCCGATCGTCGGTCGGGGGTCGAAGGTCGGGTCGAGCGTCGCGAGCAGATCCGCGGCCGCGAGCGTCGTCAGGACGTCCGGGTGCTGGCCCTCGTCCGCGAAGCCGCCGTCGACCGCCTGCCGCGACCGGACGAACGAGACGATCCCCGCGAGGAGGGTCGGCCGGTAGTCGAGGGTCCAGAGCGCGACGCCCAGGTGGGCGTTCGCGGACACGAGCGGCACGGCCTCGAAGGGGAAGCGGATCCCGCAGACGAGGCCGGCGAGGCGGCTCGCGAGCGTTCCATACCGCGTCGCGATCGCGAGCGCGAGCGGGTGGAGGCGTGCGAGCGCACGCGGCCGGCGAGCGAGGAGCCAGAGTGCGAAGGTGTCGCGCCACGGGTCGATGCCGACGATGCAGTCCGCGAGGTCCGCCTCCATCCGGGGCTGGATCTCGCGGAGAATCTCCGATGCCGTCCGGGCGACGGCGGCGTTGCCGTCGGTCTCGAGGCCGACGAGGAAGTCGACGTTCTCCGCGAGCGCGATCGGGGCAAGGAGCCGATGCCCGAACCCGGTGGCGTCCCGGTCGAGCCAGTCGCGCTCCCGCGGCCGCCACAGGGCACCGATGCCGTCCGGCGTGTCGTAGCCCGGGGAGTTCGGCGTGGCGTCGAAGCCGAGGACCCAGGGCGTGTTCCGCTCCTGGGCCGGGGCTGCGATGGTCCGCTGCCGCCAGGCCCCGAGGATCGGCGAGGGGAGGATGGACGCCTCGTGGCGCTGCGCGAAGCGGAGGGCCGCCGGGAGCATGGGGTCCCGGAGATCCAGCTGCGGGGCCACCTGCATGAGCACGTCGGTCGCTCGCGCGATCGCGGCGCTCGCGGCCCTGGCATCGCCGGGGCTGGCCGCGGGAACCGGGTAGGCCGGCAACGGCAGTCGTCGCGGGCGGAGGGAGCCTCCCGGGTCGATCGGGGAGATCGGGATCGCGCCGGGCACGGCGGTGCCCGGGGCCCGGAACGCTGGGTCGGGACGCGGCCAGCTGGGCTTGACGGACATGGGCAGCATCGTGCCGCCGGCGCCGCCGAAGGTCACCTGAGAAGGAGGTACGGGGCCCCGGTGCGCGCAGTCCACACCGGGCGGGCTGCAAGCGCTAGAGGCTTCGAAGGTCGGCCAGGAGCGTCTCGCCGAGCAGCCCGATCTTGTCGGTCTGCCACACGTCGCGGAGCCCGAACAGGACGTGCTGCGCGCCGGCATCGCCGAGCTCGGCGAAGCGATCCGTCACCTGCTGCGGCGTCTCGGCGCCCTCGGCGCCGGTGGGGTGGACGTGCACTGACTGGAGGGTCGAGCGCTCGATCTCCTCGAAGGGCCGGCCGACGGCCTCGCAGTGCCGCCGGAGGACTTCGTACTTGTGGTGGATCTTCTCGGGCCCGCCGAAGACGTTCGTCGCGTCGGCGTACTGCGCCACGAGGCGGAGGGTCTTCTGCTCCCCGCCGCCGCCGATCATGATCGGGACGCGAGGCCGGGAGAGCGCCTGGGGCGAGTTGAGCAGCCGGCTCGCGTGGTAGTGGCGGCCCTCGAAGTCCTCCTCGCTGCCGCGCTCGCCGGTCCACATCCCGTGCGCGATCCGGAGGGTGTCCTCGAGGAGCTCGAACCGGACGCCGAGCGGGGGGAAGGGGAAGGCGAGCGCCGCCGATTCCTCCTGGTTCCAGGCCGCCCCGATCCCGAACCAGGCGCGGCCGCCGGACAGGACGTCGAGCGCCGTCGTCGCCTTGACCCAGAGGCCGGGGTGCCGGTACGGGACGCCGCCGACCATGAGTCCCAGCCGCGCCCTCTGCGAGTGGGCGGCCATCCAGCCGAGGGTGGTCATGCCTTCGAGCATCGGCTCCTCGGGCCGGCCGACCGAGCGGATCTGGAAGAAGTGGTCCATGACCCAGATCGAATCGAACCCCACGTCGTCCGCGGTCCGGACGATGCGGGCGAGCGTCGGCGCGATGGCCTCGGGGCCGCCGGGCCAGGTGAACGAGCTGATCTGGAGTCCAAACTTCAACGCGAAGACCTCGGCTGAGAGGGTGGAACTCGCCGGAGCGTACCGCGGGACGCCGCGCAACGATCAAGTCGTTGCCCACCCGCCGTTCCGGCCGCCCTGATGGGCCGAGTGTGGCCGGGTGAGTCGTTGGGGCAACCCGGTCGGTTGGCCCCATCGCCAGGAGACCGGGGCGCTGAGCGACCACGAGTTCGTCTCGCCGAGTGTATCGAGTCCAGGATGTAGACGGGACACGGTTCAGCGTGGATACTCGCCGCAGGTCTTATACGAGTTGGCGCGATCCAGTTCAATTCTGTCAGGCTTGGCGCGGGACCGGGAATCATGCTCAGCAGTAGTGTCCGCGAACACTCAGTTGCGTTCATCACAGGCGCGATCCTGGGGTACCTTTCGCTCCGCCTCCCCGAGATCGGCTGGGTCGGGATTCTGCTCGTCATTGTGGCTGTCGCCGCGTTCTATGTCTCGCATCGGCGCTTCGCCGATGTTGGATGGCTTGTGCTGGGAGTTGCTGCGTTCCCGACGGTGATCTTGGGCCGAAACGGTTCCCGGGCGTTGGTTGATCCGTCGATCGAGGTGGGCACCGACACCTGGGTCATGTTCGCCTTCTTCGGCATGCTCGGAGTCGCTGGCGCGGCCGTCGTGATCCTGGACAAGACCCGTCGACGTCAGGCGTCGCCGCGGCGCGTCGCTCGGGATGCACCCCCTGATGGCGTACCTCCTGCCGGCTTGGGCCATTGAGGGCACGAAGCTCGCGGTCGAGTACGTGGGCGACTCGTACCCGGTGACGGTCGCGGTCGCCGGCGCGTTCGGTTCCCCTCCCTGCGATTCGGCCCTTATCCGACCGAATCCCTGCCCCGATCACGACGACCGACGTACGCGTATCCGAGGACGTAGCCAAGAGAGACTACGATGGCTCGAATGCCCGCGGCGATCCACCAGCTCTCACCCAGGAATGCAATCAGCCCGAACTCCTGTGCGATGGGGTAGGTGGCGAATATCGCAAGCACGATCGGCGCGAGGTAACGGCGTTGGCGTATCGCCGTCCCGAGTGCGCCTCCGATCAGCCAGTCGACGACCAACACCAGCCACTCGGGGACCGACGGCGCCATGGAGACCACCGCGACGAGTGAGGCGATGGAGCCTGCCGCTGACAACCCGAAGGCCATCACCGCGCGAGTGAGCACCACGACGTGGACCTTCCAGTTCGCCGCGCCGTACCTCGAGGGAAGCGCTCAGGATGAAGTCACGGTAACCCCCCCTAGCCCTTGTCAACGTTCGACGACGTGTCTGTGGACACATCGGTGTGGCCCTTGACCGGGCGGCTCAGCGGAAGAGGTCCCACGCGGCGGGCATGAGGGCGTCGCGGATGGAGCCCTCGCCGCGCCGGAACGAGGCGCCGCGGATGAGCGCCGCCGGGCGGCCCGCGGACTTCCCCAGGACCAGCTCGGCGGCCGAGGCCAGCTCGTCGGCGACGGCCCGCACGGTGGACTTCATGATCCGCCCATCGCGGTCCGGCTCGCCCCGGAGGTCCTCGATGGGCTGCAGCCCCGACACGCCGATGGCGACGTCCACGATGCCCCAGCGCCACGGCCGGCCGAAGGAATCGGAGATCACGACCGGGACGTCGAGGCCGTGCCGGTCCCGGATCGCTGCCCGGATCCGCGCCGCGGACGCGTCCGGGTCCGCCGGCAGGAGCGTGACGATGCTGCCGCTGGCGGGCCCCACGTTCGAGGCGTCGATCCCGCCGTTCGCGCAGATGAAGCCGTGCGGCGTCTCGGTGATCAGGACGCCGCGCTCCATGCGGACCACGCGGCGCGCTTCGCGAAGCACGACCTCCAGCTGGCGCGGGTCGCGATCCCAGCGCTCGGCGAACTCGACCGCCTCCGGCCGCGGCTCGATGCCGTCGAGCTCGACGATCGCCCCCTCCGCCTTCGAAACGACCTTCTGGGTCACGACGAGGACGTCGTCGGGGCGAAGCGGCAGGAGCCCCGGTGCGCTCTCGAGGGCGGCGAGGATCCGGGCCGCGAGGTCGTCGCCCGGGACGATCTCCGGGATGCCGAGGAGGGCGACCACCTGGACCGCCGCGGCCGGTTCGTGACGCTCCGTGGCGAGCAGGTCGGCGCCCGTGTCCACGTCGAGGGTCAGGGGCCCGTCGCGCTGGACGAAACGGATGCCGCTCGCGGCTGCTGCGTCGCGATGCGCCGCGAAGCTGTCCTCCCCGAACGCCGGCTCGATCGCCGCCGGCGGCCGGACGAAGAGGGCGTTCGTGCCGCCGCCGTCGCGGTCCCGGACGCCGACGACGACCGGGCTGGAGCCCGGCGAGGCGCCGACAGCCTCGTCGAGGAGGGCGTCGACGGCCTCCGCGCTGATCGCGTGGAGGTCGATCGGGACGATGAGGATGCTCCCGGCGCCCTTCCCGATCGCCACGGCCCGGGCCTCCCGAAGGGCGGCGTTGAGCCCCGGCAGCCGCTGGACGAGGGTCGTCGCGCCGTATTCGGCGGCGAGCGCGGCGGCCTCGGGATCGGCGGTGACGAGCACGGTGCCGTCGAGGCCGCGGGCGTCGCGGGTCGCGGCGAGCGTCCGGCGGGCCATCGTCGTGACGAGCTCGAGGCGTTCCTCCGGGTCGAGCTCCGCCCCAAGGCGGGTCTTGGCGTCCTCGAGGCCGCGAAGGGGCACGATCGCCCAGGTGCCGCTCACTCGGCGAGGGCGTCGAGGATCGCCCGGGCGAGCCGGGCGCGCGTGGCATCGTCGACCATGAGCGTGTCGGTCACGAGGGTGCTGAAGCCGAGCGCCTGGACCTCGGGGGCGAGCGCCGCATCGACCACGTCGATGACGAAGAGGTCGATCCAGTCGCGGTACCGCCGCGCGACGCCGAGGGCGGACGCCTCGCCGCCGAGCGACGCGAGCATCCGGTCCGCCGGGCCCTTGATCGCCTTGCCGCCGACGATCGGGGAGACGGCCGCCACCGTCACGCCGCGCGCCCGGGCCGCGTCGATCGCGTCCCGCATCCCCGGCACGCCGAGGATGGGGCCGACGGACACGAAGGGATTCGAGGGTGCCACGACGATCGCGTCCGACGCTGCGAGCGCGGCGATCACCTCGGGCGTGGGACGCGCGGCGTCCAGGCCGTCGAACCGGAGGTCCCGGACCTCCGGCTCCTGGTGGCGGCCCACGAACCACGTCTGGAAGTCGAGCCAGCCGTCGTCGGTCAGGACCTGCGTCCGGACCGGCTCGTCGGCCATCGGCAGGATCGTCGCGGCGACCCCGAGCGAGCGCTGGAGGTCGCGCGCCACGACCGTCGGCCGGGCGCCCTCGCGGAGGCGCCTCGTCCGGACGATGTGGGTCGCGAGGTCGCGGTCGCCGAGGCGGAACCAGGTCTCCTCGCCGTAGCGGGCGAGCATCTCGCTGGCGGCGAACGTCTCGCCCGCCACGCCCCAGCCCCAGTCGCGGTTGTCGAGGCCGGCGAGTGTGTACATGACCGTGTCGTGGTCCGGCCAGACCTCGAGCCCGTGGCGCGCCAGGTCGTCCCCGGTGTTGACGATGATCGTGAGCCGTTCCCCGAGGAGCGCCTGGAGGCCGTGGCCGAGCTTCGCCCCGCCGACGCCGCCCGCGAGCTCGACGACGCGCAGGGTGTCGCCGCCCCCGGTATCGCCCCGGCCGCCGCCGCCCCGGCCGTCGCCGCCTCGGCCGCCGCCGCCCCGGTCAGGCATCCGCGAGGAGCGCGCCGACCTCGCCGATCCGGGCGATGGTCTCGAGGTCGTACGGCGCGGGCAGGCGCGCGACGATGGTCCGGAATCCCAGCTCGACGAACGGCCGGATCTCCTCGGCGACCTGCTCGGGCGTCCCGATGAGGTGCGGCACGTTGCCGGCGTTGTCGGTCCCGTTGTGGCCGATGATCGCGGCCCAGGCGGCCTCGGCGTCCGCCGCTCGGTCGCGGAGGATGATCGGGAAGCTCACGGTGAGCTCGATCTCGCCCCGATTGCGCCCGACGGCCTCGCAGTGGCCATCGAGGTTGGCGAGCTTGACCTTCACCTCGTCCAGCCAGCCGGCCGTGTTCCAGCCGTCACCCCGCAGCGCCACGGTCCGGAGCGTCTTCCGGGGGCCCGAGCCGCCGACCAGGATCGGCAGGTGCGGCTGGATGGGCCGCGGCTGGCAGACGGCATCCCGGAGGGTGTAGAAGCGAGCCTCGTGGCTCACCGTCTCCCCATCGAGGAGGCGGCGGAGCAGCATCACGGATTCATCGAGGCGATCGAGGCGCTCCCCGAACCCGGACCCGAAGTCGATTCCGAAGGCGTCGTGCTCCCGCTCGAACCACGCTCCGCCGATGCCGAGGACGGCGCGCCCGCCAGACAGGTGGTCCAGGGTGGTCGCGAGCTTCGCCGTGAGACCCGGGTTGCGGAACGTGTTCGCGCCGACCATCAGGCCCAGGCGGACGCGGTTCGTGATCGGCGCGAGGCCGGCCAGCGCCGTCCAGCCCTCGAGGATCGGCTGGTCGGCCGGCCCGAAGATCGAGAGGAGGTGGTCCCAGGTCCAGATCGATTCCCAGCCCGCGGATTCCGCGGCCAGCGCGGCGTCCCGGAAGCCGGGCCAGTCCGTCGCCTGCGACCAGAGCTGGGCGGCGAAGCGGATGGGCGGCCGCTCGGCCATCACTCGTCCCCAAGGTGATCGTGGGCGCCCACGATCCGGACGAGGAACGTCACGCGCGGCTGGGAGCGGAAGCGGGTCAAGGTCGCCGGGTCGTCGTCGCTGTAGCGGACCGCGAGGGCGCAGATGTCGTCGCGCGCGGTCTCGACGTCGTCGATCCGCTCGTCGACGACGGCGGCGAGGCCGACCCAGCGCATCTGGTCCGTGTCGTCGAGGATCGCGAGGGAGCAGCGCCCGTCGCGGACCAGGTCGGACGGCCAGCGGCGCGGCCAGCGGCTGTTGAGGAGGATCCGGTCGTCCGGCTCCAGCCGGTACCACGCGACGGCCTGGTGGGGCTCGCCGTCCGGCCCGCTCGTCCCGATCGTCACGATCCGTGGCGCGTCGAGGAACTCGCGGAGGCGAGGGCTCAGGCGGACGGTGGCGGGCGGGGCGTCGGACCGCGCCGGGTGCTCGCCGCGGTGGACCTCGTGGCTCATGCCCGGGATGGTACGGGCTCAGCCGGATCTGCTCCGCCGGTAGCGAATCTCCTCGATCGGCGTGCCGTCGAAGTCGAGCGTGCGGGCGGCCCCGTCCAGCCGAAAGCCGGCCGCCTCGTAGAAGCGGCGAGCGGGGCCGTTGGCCGTGAGGACCCACAGCACGGCGGTGTCGAACCCAGCTTGGCGGAGGGCGGCAGCGGCTGCCTCGAGGAGCGGCCGTCCCAGGCCCCGGCCGCGCGCATCGGGGGCGAGGTAGATCGCCTCGACCTCGCCGAGTTCGCGCGCGTCGTCGTCGCGGCACGGCCCGGCGAGGGCGTAGCCGGCCACCGCTCCGAGCCCGTCCTCGACCACGAGGGTGATCGGCGAACTCGAGGCCCCCTCCGGGGATGCCTCGATCCGGGCGCGGAGCCGCGCCACGTTCCGGTCGACATCCATCCGCTCGAGGATCGCGGCCGGGACGATGCCGGCGTAGGTCGCCCGCCACGACGCCACGAGGATCCGGGCGATCGCCGGCACGTCCGCCGCTGTCGCGGCGCGGATCGTCGGCGGCTCGGCGTCCCGCGGGCGGTGCACCGAGGCCGCCGTCACCCGAGGCGCTCGCCGGCCTCGATCGGCAGGTCGAGCCGGTTCGACGGCGGCGCGAGCGGGCACGCCCAGCGCGGATCGAACGCGCAGGACGGCTGGAATGCGAAGTTGAAGTCGAGGACCAGCGTTCCCCGCGCCGGGTCGCCGCCGAGGTCGGCGCTCTTGGCCGCGTCCAGGAGGTAGCGCCCCGCGCCGTATGTCGCCGTCCCGTTCGTGGCATCCCGGAACGGGAGGAAGAGCCCGCCCGCGTAGCCGGCCATCCAGAAGAGCTCCAGGCTTCGCGTGCCCGCCGGGAAGGGGATCGTCACGCGGCCGAGGCGCACGAACTCGAGGGGCGTGCCGGTGCTCGTCGGGAGCGCGAGCGGTCCCGCGCTGCCCGCGGGTGCCGGTGTCGGCGCGGCGTCGAGTCCCTCGACGGGGACCTCGAACCGCAGCCCGGTGTCGTACGGCCAGTGCCGTGCCCGGAAGGCGGCGCGCGACGCCTCCGGAACCGGGGACCGGGGATGGTCGCGGTAGAGGTCCTCGCGCACGGCGCGCCAGTGATCCCAGGCGGCCCGGGGGTCCGTGGCCGCGCCCGCCCGCACCTCCGCGTACAGGGTCGAAACCCGGCGCCGCCAGTCGGCCAGCTCGAGGGTCGTCGCCGGGTCCGGGACGCCGGGGTCGCTCAAGGTCGCGGGCCGTGTCGGCGCGGGGGGATCGGGTGCAATCGGAGGGTCATCTCGTCGTCCACTCGCGGGAGCACGGCGCCATCGTAGTCGAGGCTGCGACCGACCGGCACGTCTACAATCGCCCCGCCGCGGGGTCCTTCCGGCACGTTCGAGCCGGCCCGGCCGCGGCATCGGGAGGTCGGCGTGGCGGACCGGGCAGAGATCGGCGTCTTCGGCGGGTCCGGCTTCTACTCGCTCCTCGAGGACGTCCGCGAGGCGAAGATCGACACCCCGTACGGGCCGCCGTCGGACTCCTTCTTCCTGGCCACGGTCGCCGGTCGCCGCGTCGCGTTCCTGCCCCGTCACGGGCGGCGCCACACGATCCCGCCGCACCGGATCAACTACCGGGCGAACGTCTGGGCGATGCGCTCGCTCGGGGTCAAGGCCGTCATCTCGCCGTGCGCGGCCGGTTCGCTGGCCATCGGCGTCAAGCCCGGTGACTTCGTCGTCTGCGACCAGTTCGTGGATCGGACCGCGGGCCGCTCGCACACGTTCTTCGACGGCCCGATCGTGACCCACCTCTCGTCCGCGGAGACGTACGACCCGGTCCTCCGAGGCCTCGCGATCCAGACGATCCGCGATCACGGCATCACCGTCCACGAGCGGGGCACGGTCGTCGTCATCGAGGGTCCGCGATTCTCGACGAAGTCGGAATCGAAATGGTTCTCCGATGCCGGCTGGGAGGTCATCAACATGACCCAGTACCCCGAGGCGTGGCTGTGCCGCGAGCTCGGGATGGCGGTCGTGAACATCTCGCTCATCACCGACTACGACGCCGGCGTTCTCGAGGGCACCGAGGCCGTCGACGCGATGAGCGTCCTCGAGGTCTTCGCCCAGAACGCGGAGCGGATCCAGAAGGTCGTCCTCGACCTCATCGGGCGGTTCCCGGCGGATCTCGATGCCCTGGGTGCGCGGGCGGCGCTGGGCCCTACGCGCGGCGACGGCCACGCGATGAGCGACGAGGACATCCGCCTCTTCGAGACGGGGCTGTAGAAGCGGGCGCGCGAGGTCTGGGCCCCAGATGTCGTCCTGGAGCGACAACCGCGCGCCCGGACCTCCTCACGGAGCCCTCGTGGAGCCGCGCCGGCGTCGATTGGCCCATTCCGGACGTCGTTGTGTCGCCTGAGGTGGACAATCCGACGGTGATGAACGTCACCGACGCCATCCGCCCGGGCCTGGACGTCCGGTTGTCGCCTCCAGACGACACATCGAGGTCGACGCGGGCGCGCACGCTGCACCCGGCACGCACGCTGCGCCCGCTCCGCGCGCTGCGCCCGGCCTTTGCCCGATGAGCGCCAGGACGTCCCTCCCGGTCGGGGTCGCGCTCGGATCCATCGGGGTCGATGCGGCCTGGTGGCTCGAGAGCGCCCGGCAGCTGGACCGGGCGGGCTACGCCGGGGTCTGGTGCTGGGACCACTTCATGGGCAAGGGCCGGCGCGACGTGCCGGTCCTGGAGCAGTGGTCGGTGCTCGCCGCCGCGGCGGCCACGACGCAAAGGATCGGCCTCGGCTCGTTCGTATCAAACGTCATGAATCGCCACCCCGCGGTGCTTACCCGAGCCGCGTCCACGGTCCAGGCGATCAGCGGCGGGCGCCTGACGCTCGGCATCGGGATCGGTGGACACGCCGCGGAGCACCGCGCCTACGGCATCCCGTTCCCGGAAGCCGCCGAGCGGGCGGCTCGCCTCGAATCCGCGATCGGCGCCATCCGGGCGCTCTGGACCGGCGGCCCGGTCACCCGTGACGATCCGTACTACCCCCTCGACGAGGCCGTCGCGCTGCCCCGTCCCGAACCGCTGCCCCGGATCCTCGTGGGCGCGGGAACGCCGGCGGGCGTCCGCCTCGCGGCCCGCGCCGGCGACGGCTGGGCCGCCGAATCCCCGACCTTCGAGGCCCTCCATGAGCGCTACCTCGAGGCCCTCGCGGCCCAGGACCGCGCCCGGTCAAGTGTCCGGATCGTGCTCGGGTTCGGCGGCGGCCGGTCCGGTGAGGACGCGCTCGCAGGCAGCCCGTGGCTCGACGACCCCGAGGGAGAGCAGGGACGATGGGCGGCGGCCGGCGCCGACGAGGTCATCCTGACCGCGCGAACGACCGCGGACGTGACCCGGCTCATCGAGGCGGCGGGCCGCCTCACCGCCTGAACGGAGCGATCGTGGCACCATCGTCCGGCCCATGACCCGCCCGGCCACCGTCCCGTCCACCCCGGCCCGCGTCGAGACGACACATCCCTGCCTTCGCTGCGGCCGCCCGGTGCCGATCGTGGATTCGCTCTGCGAGCTCTGCAACCCGCTCGGCCTGAAGCAGCCGGCGGCGACCCAGGTCCATGCCCTGGCGGCGGGCGGCATCGTCCTGTTCGTCGTTCTCCTCGCGGTCCTGGCGCGCGTCGGGCTGAGCGGCGTCGGCCCGTTCGAGGGGGCGGTCACGGGTGTCGCGGCGCAACCGGCCGGCCTCGGCGTCACGATCTCGGTCTCGAATCACGGCTCGAAGGGCGCGGCCACGACCTGCCGGGTCGTCGCGGTTGACCGGCCCGTCGGCGGGGCCGGCCAGATCGTCCAGACGCCGATCGTGCCGGCCGGCGAATCCCTGACGTTCACCGCGACCGTGACCGCGTTCGGCGATACGCCGGTGGACCTCGCCGTCGACTGCCAGTCGCCGTGACCGCGACAGGCGGCGCGCGCACCGCGAAGGCCACGGCCGCGAAGGCCACGGCCGCCCAACCGCCCTTCCCCTACGCCGCCGAGCTGGAATTCGCCCACGATGTCGCCCAGCGCGCCGGCCGGCTCCAGATGGACCGCTACGAGCGCGTGGAGCAGATCGACTACAAGTCGGCCCGCGACGTGGTCACGGAAGTCGACCACCTCTCCGAGGCCCTGATCCTCGACGCCATCCGGGCAAGGTTCCCCGGCGACGCGCTTCTCGCCGAGGAGACCGGCGAGCACGACGGTGCCGCCGCCGGCCACACGGCGACGTCCGGCGAGGGCCGGGTCTGGGTCGTCGATCCACTCGACGGGACGATCAACTACGCCAACGGCATCCCGTTCTTCTGCGTCTCGATCGCGCTCGTGGAGGGCGGCCGCCCGGTCATGGGCGTCATCCACGACCCGACTCGCGCGGAATCCTTCGGGGCGACGATCGACGGGCCGGCGACGCTCGGCGGGACGGTGATCCGGGCCTCGACCAAGGACAGGCTCTCCGACTTCGTGATCTCGATGTCGCTGGCCGGCCGGGCCGTCGCGACGCGCGCCCGCGACGTCCGGCGGGCCGTGCGCGTCTCGCGCTCCATGGGCTCCGCCGCGATCGCCCTGGCCTACGTCTCGAACGGGCGCTTCGATGCCTTCATCCAGCAGGGCGGCCTCTCCACGTGGGATATCGCCGCGGCCGGGCTCATCGCGGAGCGGGCCGGGGCGACTGTCACGAACCTGGCCGGGGGTCCCTGGTTCGAGGTCGCGGCGAAGACCCGGACGATCGGGGTCATCGCGGCGCCGCCGGCCCACCACGCGGACCTGGTCCGGCGCGTCGCCGGCCCCTGAACAACCCGCGGTCCGGTCGTCGCGGAGGATCGGCCCGCCGCCATCGGCTCAGCCTCCGGCAGCCCACCGATGCGGGCGCGCCCGCAGGCGATCGAGGCCCCAGGTGTCGCAGAAGGCCTCCCACGCGGCCCGTGGTGCGCCGCCCCAGCGCAGCTCCGCGGCCGTCCGCTGCGGGATCTCGACGCCGTCGCCCGTGTCCCGAAGTCGCGCCAGCGACCGGTACAGCAGCGCCTCCTCCCAGTGCTCCCGGAGCGTGGCCGCGAGGACCACGGCGCCGCGGAGGCTCTTCACGTCCCAGCGGGACGCCTTCTCCGGGATGTCCTCCAGGTGCCCGTAGCGCGCCAGGACGGCGGCCGCGGACTTGGCGCCCCAGCCCTGGAGGCCCGGAAACCCGTCCGACGAATCACCGACGAGCGCCAGCCAGTCGGGGATCGAGGCCGGGGCGACGCCCCACTTCGCCCGGACCCCGGCGTCGTCGTAGGTGATCTGCCGGCGGCGATCGAGGAGGACGATCCGCTCGTCCTCGACGAGCTGGGCCATGTCCTTGTCCGGCGTGCAGACGAAGATCCGCTCGACCTCGGGGTCGGCGGCGAAGCGCCGGCAGGCGGCCGCGATGGCATCGTCCGCCTCGAACTCCACCATCGGCCAGAGGACGACCCCGAGGACCTCGATCGCGGCCTCCGCGATCGGGAACTGGGCGAGCAGATCGGGCGGCATCCCGGCCGACGACTTGTAGCCGGGATAGAGGTCGTTCCGGAACGATTCGATGACCCGGTCCGTGGCGCACCCGACATGGGTCGCGCCCTCCTCGCGCAGGAGGTAGAGGAGCTGGTCCACGAGCCCGCTCACGCCGGAGAGGTCCACCCCGTTCCGGCCAAGGACCGGCGGCCGAGGGCCGTAGTAGGCGCGGAAGAGCTCGTACGTCGCGTCGACGAGGTGGATCCGCATCCGTCAGCCCGCGTCCGCGTCCGCGACCGCGACCGCGACCGCGCCCGCGACCTCGCCGCGATCGGCTCGCGCGGCGAGCACGGCCAGCCGCTCGAGGTCGCGCTGGAAGATGGGGGCGAAGACGAGGGCGATCAGCCGTCCACCGAGGTGCGGGAAGACCTTCGGGACGAGCACCTCGTCCCA
Source organism: Chloroflexota bacterium (assembly GCA_016191345.1). Lineage (GTDB taxonomy): Bacteria > Chloroflexota > Limnocylindria > Limnocylindrales > CSP1-4 > UBA5189. Next base: position 57,045 of record JACPOU010000003.1, on the reverse strand, counting down.
GGTCACGATGGTCGTCGTTCCGTCGGCGCCCGGCACGAGCCGGATGTCGCCGCTCCCCGAGACGAACCCGTCATGACGGATCCCGAAGTGGGCCGGCGCCTCGAAGGCCGTGACCTCGACCGGATCCTCCACGGCGAGCCCGAAGACGCGGACGCGTCCGATGCCGCGCGTCCCGACCCGGACCGGCGGCGGGGTCGTCAGCCGGACGCTCTTGAGGTCGTGCATCCACTCGGGCTGGCGCTCGATGTCGGCGAGGACCGCCCAGGTCCGCTCGATCGGTGCGTCCACGACGATGACGCTCCGGATCGGCTCGGGGCCGCGCCCGCCGCCGTCCGTGGCGAGCCTGCGGTCGGCGAGGAACGCGGCAGCCAACCCGACCGGCACGAGCCGGACCGCGAGGCGAACGAGGCGAGCGATCACGAGACGCGACGGCCGGCGGCGCGCCAGGCCGAGGCGTTCAGGACGCGCCCCCGCTCCGGACGAGGGCGATGCCGGCCGCGGCCATCTCCTGGAGTGCCCGCTCACCGTCGCCGGGCGCGAGCTCCACGGCCGCGATCCCGTCGAGGAGGACGCTCGTCGCGTAGCCGAGGCGAGCGGCGTCGAGGGCCGTGCCCTTCACGCAGTAGTCGGTCGCGAGGCCGCAGACGACGACCCGCTCGATCGAACGGACCCGCAGGAGCGCGTCCAGCTCGGTCGGGATCTCCTCGCCGGAGGTCGGGTCGCGCATCGTGAAGCCGGAGTAGCCGTCCTCGCCGTTGGCACCCTTGTGGACGCTCGGCCCGACCACCTCCAGATCGGGGTGGAACGCCGAGCCCCATTCGCCGCCGACGCAGTGGACGGGCCAGATGCCGCCGTCCTGCGCGAAGTGCGGCGTGTGCGCGGGATGCCAGTCCTGGGTGTACGCGACGAACGCCCCCGCGCGGATCGCCCACCAGGCCGCCCGGTTCACGACCGGGATCGTGGCCGCGCCGCCCGCCACGCTCAGGGACCCGGCCGGGTCCGCGAAGTCGTTCTGGACGTCGACGATGACGAGCGCGGTCCGCGGGTCGAAGGGCTGCATGGCCGGACGCTAGCATGGCCCACGGTGCCCCGCCGCCCACGGCGCCGGAACCTGCGCCTCCCTCCCGCAACCTCATCGCCACCGATCCGCATCGGGGCGCGCCGCGCCGGCATGGGCTACGCTTCCGGGCGATGTATTTCGACGAGTTCAAGCACCAGCTCCCCGACATCGACGAGGGCGAGACGAGCGACTGGATGGAGTCGCTCGACGATGTCGTCGAGCAGGAGGGCGAGACCCGCGCCCGCTTCCTCCTCTTCAAGCTCCTGAAGCGCGCCCGCCAGCTCCAGGTCGGCCTGCCGCCGCTCACCAACACCCGCTACATCAACACGATCAGCCCGGAGCAGGAGCCCTTCTTTCCGGGCGACGAGGACATCGAGCGCCGCATCCGGCGTCTCATCCGCTGGAATGCGGTCTCGATGGTGCTCCGCGCGAACAGCCAGTTCAGCGGCATCGGCGGCCACCTCGCGACGTATGCGTCCGCGGCGACGCTCTACGAGGTCGGCTTCAACCACTTCTTCCGGGGCAAGGACGCCGAGGGCAACGGCGATCAGGTCTTCTACCAGGGCCACGCCGCACCGGGCATCTACGCCCGGGCGTTCCTGGAGGGCCGCCTCACCGAGGACCAGCTGGACCACTTCCGGCGCGAGACGCCGCCCCAGCACGGGCTGTCGTCCTACCCGCATCCGCGCCTCATGCCGGATTTCTGGGAGTTCCCGACAGTCTCGATGGGCCTCGGGCCGATTGCCGCGATCTACCAGGCGCGCTTCAACCGCTACCTCGAGAACCGCGGCCTGCTCGACACCTCCAGGTCGCGGGTCTGGGCCTTCCTGGGTGACGGCGAATCGGACGAGCCCGAGGCGCTCGGTGCGCTCCACGTGGCCGCCCGCGAGGGACTCGACAACCTGACCTTCGTGGTCAACTGCAACCTCCAGCGCCTCGATGGTCCGGTCCGCGGCAACGGCAAGATCATCCAGGAGCTCGAAGCGGTCTTCCGCGGCTCGGGCTGGAACGTCATCAAGGTCGTCTGGGGCCGCGAATGGGACGAGCTCCTGGCCCGTGACGTGGACGGCGTCCTCGTCGAGAAGATGAACACGACCGTGGATGGAGAGTTCCAGAAGTTCTCGGTCGCCGGCGGCGCCTACATCCGGGAGCGCTTCTTCGGCCCGGACCCGCGGCTCAGGAAGCTCGTCGAGCACCTTTCGGACGACGACCTCGCGAAGCTCCGTCGCGGCGGCCACGACTATCGCAAGGTGTTCGCCGCGTACAAGGCGGCGACCGAGTATCGCGGCGCGCCGACGGTCATCCTCGCCAAGACCGTCAAGGGCTGGACGCTCGGCCCGGGGGTCGAGGCCCGGAACATCACCCACCAGGCCAAGAAGCTCTCAGAGGCGGAGCTCCGGATCTTCCGCGACCGCCTCGAGCTGCCCATCCCCGACGACAAGTTGAAGGACGCCCCGTACTACCATCCCGGGCCGGACTCCGAGGAGGTCCAGTACCTCATCGAGCGCCGCAAGGCCCTCGGCGGGCCGATCCCTCGCCGCGTCGTCCGCTCGCACCCGGTCGCGTCCCCGAAGCCGACCTTCGACGCCGAGTTCGAGGCGGGCAGTCCCACGCCGGTCTCGACGACGATGGCCTTCACCCGGATGCTCCGGAACCTCATCCGGGACAAGGACCTCGGTCCGCGGATCGTCCCGATCATCCCCGACGAGGCCCGGACGTTCGGCCTCGATCCGCTCTTCAACGAGGTCGGGATCTACGCCTCGGGCGGCCAGACGTACGACCCGGTCGATTCCGAGCTCGTCCTGAAGTATCGCGAGGCGAAGGACGGCCAGGTCCTCGAGGAGGGGATCACCGAGGCCGGCTCGATGGCCAGCTTCACCGCGGCGGCCACGGCGTACGCCACGCATGGTCTGCCGGTCATCCCGTTCTACATCTTCTACTCGATGTTCGGGTTCCAGCGGACCGGCGACCAGATCTGGGCCGTGGCGGACGCCCGGGGCCGGGGCTTCCTCATGGGCGCGACGGCGGGCCGCACGACGCTCACCGGCGAGGGCCTCCAGCACGACGACGGCCACAGCCACGTCCTCGGGTCGACGATCCCCAACCTTCGCCAGTACGACCCCGCGTTCGCCTACGAGCTCGCTGCCGTCGTCCGCGACGGCATCGAGCGGATGTACGTCCAAGGCGAGGACGTCTTCTACTACGTGACGCTCTACAACGAGAACTACCCGCAGGCCGCCAAGCCGGGCGGCGTCGACGAGGGGATCCTGCGCGGCATCTACCGCTTCGCTCCGGCGCCGAAGCTCGGCAAGGACGCGATCCGGGCCCGCCTCGTGGGCTCGGGCGCCATCCTCCAGCAGGTCATCGAGGCCCAGGCGATCCTCGCCGAGCGCTTCGGGGTCGCCGCCGAGGTCTTCTCCGCCCCGTCGTTCCCGCTCCTGCGCCACGACGCCCTCGCGGCGGATCGCTGGAACCGCCTCCACCCGGCATCGAAGCCCCGGGTCCCGTACGTGGCGACGGTCCTCGGCAAGGATGGCGGGCCGATCGTCGCCGCCACGGACTGGATGAAGGTCGTGCCGCAGGCGGTGGAGCCGTGGATCCCGGCCACGTTCGTCGCATTGGGCACGGACGGCTTCGGGCGGAGCGACACCCGCGAATCGTTGCGGGCCTACTTCGAGATCGATGCCCCGAGCATCGCCGCCGCGACGATGTCGGGCCTCGCCCGCGAGGGTTCGGTGACAGCCAAAGCCGCCGCCGCGGCGATCAAGGCCCTCGGGGTCGATCCGGACAAGGTGGATCCGACCACGACCTGACGCCCTCATGAAGGCCGCCATGCAGTGAAATCGCAAGGACCCTTGCAACGATCGCCGGGAGGCGCTACGCTCCGCGTCGTCACCGCCGGTGAGAATCACCGAGGCAGACCTCGATCCAGGAGCCATCCGTGAACCTCGGTGCCCTCACCTCCGGCCTGCTCATCGGCCTTCGCGAAGGCGTGGAGGCCGCGCTCGTCGTCGCGATCGTGCTCGCGTACGTCATCCGGACCGGCAACGGGCGCCACGCCTCCAAGATCTGGATGGGTGCCGGCGGCGCCGTGATTCTCAGCGTCGCCCTGGGTTTGATCATCTTCGTGTCCGTCGGTTCGTTCCAGGAGCCCTACGAGCAGATGTTCGCCGGCTCGGCGATGCTCCTCGCGGCCGCAGTGGTCACCTGGATGCTCTTCTGGATGCGGCGTCAGGCCATGAATCTGAAGGGCGAGCTCCAGGCGGCGGTGGATCGCGTCCTCAGTGAGGGCAGCGCCTGGGGTCTTGCCGTGCTCGCGTTCACCGTCGTGATCCGCGAGGGCATCGAGACCGCGCTCTTCCTGGCCGGCCAGGCGACCTCGACCGAGGGCGCCGGACCGAGCGTCGCCATCGGCGCCCTGATCGGCCTTGCCGGCGCGGCCGTCATCGGCTGGGGGTTCTACCGCGGCAGCCGGGCGATCGACCTCCGGCGGTTCTTCCGCTGGACGGGTATCGCCCTGGTGTTCATCGCGGCCGGACTCCTGTCCGCGGGGGTCCGTGAGTTCCTCGCCGTCGCTGCGATCGCGGGCGTGAACGTCGTCGGAAGCCAGCCGGCGTTCGACATCAGCGGTTTCCTGTCCAGCGACGAGGGCGTCGGCCAGTTCCTCGGCGCGATCTTCGGCTACTCGTCCCGGCCGGAGGTCCTCACCCTTGTCGTCCATGTGGCGTATGTGGTCGGCGTGCTGGTCCTCTACCTGCGGCCGGTCCGGCGGACGCCGGCCGCCCCGAGTCCCACGCCCGTCGGCGCCTGAAGGAGGATCAGGGGCGAATCCAGCCCGCCGGGCTCAGGGCTGGACCAGGACCCGGCTGATCGTCCCGTCGAGGTTGGCCGCGAGGAGCTCCCCGGCCTCGTCCTCCCCGAACGCGGCCAGGCCGGAGGGCACCTGGCCGACGAGCGACGGCGCGACCGGACCGTCCCCGGCCGCCGGGATCGCCCAGAGCCGTCCGGTGCAGTAGTCGCCGAAGACGTAGCCGCCGACGAGGCGCGGCTGGGCCGTGCCGCGGTAGACCGTTCCGCCGATCACCGTGCAGCCGAGGTCGTGGCCGTACTCGGTGACGGGCGGCGTGAGGCCGGCCGTGGCGCAGCCCGTGGCGGGCTCGAAGCAGTGCGCACCCTCCATCCGGTCCCAGCCGAAGTCAAGGCCGGCGCTCCCGCGGCGCGCGACGTCGATCTCCTCCCAGGCATCCTGGCCGACATCGCCGATCCAGAGGTCGCCGGTCGCCCGGTCGAAGCCGATGCGCCACGGATTGCGGAGCCCGGTGAACAGGATCTCGCCCAGCGCGCCCGCGCGCCCGACGAACGGGTTGTCCGCCGGGATCCCGTAGCGGCCCCGGCTGCCGCCGGCGCTGTCGATGTCAACGCGGAGGATCTTCCCGAGCAGGGTGTCAAGCCGTTCGCCGGCCTCGAGTGGGTCGCCCGCGCCGCCGCCGTCGCCGAGGCCCACGAGCAGCATCCCGTCCGGGTCGAAGACGACCGAGCCACCGTTGTGGTTCGCGAAGGGCTGGTCGACGGTGAGGATCTCGACCGCGGAACCCGGGTCCAGGCGGTCGGGATTCGCGGCGTCGAGGCGATAGGAGGCCACGACCGTGTTCCCGTTCACATCGGTGTAGTCCACGATGATCCGGGGATCGACCGGGAAGTCCGGGTCGACGGCGATGCCGAGCAGGCCCTGCTCGCCGCCCTTCGACACGAGGCCGGAGATGTCCAGCATCGGGTCCGGCTCGAGTTTGCCATCGCGCAGGATGCGGACCTGGCCGTCCTTGGTTGCGACGAGGACACGGCCGCTGCCGTCGCGGGTCGAGGTGATCGCGAGCGGGCCGCCCGGGACCGTTGCGACCGTCTCGAATGCGAGCCGCAGGCCCGCCGCAGAGAAGCGCTCCGCGCTGGCGGCCGGGGTCTGGCTCGGCGGCGGATTGGTCGTGGGCGCAGCGGGACTCCCGGACAGGGCGGGGGAGGACCTCGGACTCGCCGGACCGGGCGTGGTGGGCGGCCGGTCGAGGCCGCTCGTGCAGCCGCCGACGAGCACGGTGACGGCGGCGATGCGGGCGATCGCCGAACGATGCATGGAACCGATCGTACCCTGCCCGTCACAGGTTGGGCCCTCGCCGGCTTGCTCGCGCTCGGGTGGCGTGCGCCACGAACCGCGACCGTGCTAGCCTCGGCCCCCGGCCCGCCCGCACAGGAGTCATCCGTGGAGGCCTTCGAGCTCGCCGATCTCGTCGCTGCCCGTGCCGCGGGCGGTCGCCTCTACCACGAGTTCATCCGGACCCACGACCTCTCGGTCGGGCTGTACGAGCTGCCGGCCGGGGCGTCCGATCCGCAGGGTCCCCATACCGAGGACGAGGTCTACGCCGTGCTGTCCGGAAGGGCCACGCTCACCGTCGGGGACGAGGAGCGCGCCGTCGGACCAGGGTCCGTCGTCTTCGTGGCCGCGGATGTCGTCCATCGTTTCCACGACATCACCGAGGACCTCTCGATCCTCGTCTTCTTCGGTCCCGCGGAGTACACCCACCGCGTCGACCACGAGCAGCACCGTCCGCACGGGGCCGCGCCCGCCTGATCAGGCGCGGCCGGCGGCGGCCTCGAGGCCGAGCGCGAGCTCCGTCGCCCGGCCCGTCTCGTCGTGCCGGAAGAAGGCGTAGACGTCGTCGCCGGCGGCGAGGAACGGCTCCAGCCGGGCCGCCCAGGCGGCAAGCTCGCCGTCCGTGTAGTCGTGGCGCCGGAGCCGCAGGTAGAGCCCCGGCCCGGTCCGCCGGATGGCCGGCGGCTCCTCATCCTCCGGCAGCTCGGTCGCGCAGAGAATGGCGCCGGCCGCGCGCACGACCTCGTACGTCTCGTCCAGGTGCCAGCTCGCGTGCTGGAACTCGAGGACACAGGCGATCGTCGCGGGCCAGGCGGCGAGCATTCTCTCGAGGGCCGCCGCCGTGGCCGGCGTTCGCACGACGTTGTGGGGAACGCGGAAGAGCACGGCCCCGAGGCGCTCGCCGAAGGCCGGGACACCCTCCGTCAGCCAGCCGACGCTGTCCTCGGGCGAAACCCCGAGCGCCCGCATCGAGGCCCCCCGCTGGGCCTTCACGATGAACCGGAAGCCGGGTGGCACGGCCGCAACCCAGGCCGCGATCCGCTCGGCGGAAGGCCGCTGGTAGAAGGTGTTGTTGAGCTCCACGGCGGACAGGCGGCCGGCGTAGTAGGGCAGGAGGCCATCGCCCTTCAGGCCGGGCGGGTAGAACCGGGGTGTCCAGTCGGGATAGGCGAACCCCGAGGTGCCCACGTACAGCCGCCCGTTGCTCACGGCCGGCGTGCCCGCCTCAGCTGGCGGCCGAGGTCCCGGTGGCGCGCTCGGCATGGGCATCCGGCGCACCTGGCTGGGCGGTCCCCGGCTCGCGGTGGCCGTGCCCTCCCGCCTCGTGGCCCTCGACGCCGGCGGCCTCCGGTTCGCACGCCGGCAGGGCCCCGCAGAGGCGGTCGGAGATGGCGTCCATGGCCCGCTCGACGACCGGCAGGTCCGCCGCCTCGATCGCATCGAAGAAGTGATCCCGGATCCCGTCGAGGTGGGTGGGTGCGGCGGCCCGCAGGCGGCCGAGGCCGGTCTCGGTCAGGGACGCCTCGGCGCCGCGAGCATCGCTCGAGCAGCTCGTCCGGAGCACGAGCCCGTCATCGACGAGGCGATCGACGAGGCGGGTCACGCCGCTCTTCGAGAGGAGCAGCGAATCCGCCAGCCGGCCCATCCGGAGCCGGCGATCCGGCGCCTCCGCGAGGTGGAGCAGGGTCTCGTATTCCTGGAGCGAGAGGCCGTGTCGCGTCCGGAGGTCCTCGTCGAGGCGCCGCGCGACCCGCGCGTGGGCGCGCAGGAACGCCCGCCACGGCGCCAGCTGGACGTCGCGGCGCATGGACCTGGGGATTCGTTCGATGGTCTCCGTCACCCGTGCATCCTACCGCCCCGTGGTTGACGCGGCAACGAAGGTCGGCGACCGGGCGCCGACCCCAGGGGCGTGGGTGGCCCCCGGGCCGAGCCCGGCGCGCGCCCGTCGGGCGAGCCCGCTAGCATCCCGCCCATGACAACCCTCGACGTCGATGCCCTCCGGGCCCGCTTTCCCGCGCTCTCGATCCCGGTGCCCTCGGGCGACGCGCCCACGGTCTTCTTCGACGGACCGGGCGGGACCCAGGTCCCCGACGTCGTCATCGAGGCCGTCGCCGACTACTACCGGACGTCGAACGCGAACCATGGCGGGACGTTCGAGACCTCCCGCCGCTCGGACGCGATCGTGGAGGAGGCCCACGCCGCGCTCGGCGACCTTCTCGGGGTCGAGGCCGACGAGGTCATCGTCGGCGCGAACATGACGACCCTCACCTTCCACCTCAGCCGGTCCATCACCGCGGCCATGGATCCGGGCGACGAGCTCGTCGTGACCGGCCTGGATCATGCGGCGAACGTGGATCCCTGGCTCGCGGCCGCGGCGGACCGCGGGCTCGTCGTCCGCTGGTGGGAGCCCCGTCTCGACGACTGCACCCTCCACCTCGAGGACCTCGCGCCGCTGCTCGGCCCCCGGACGCGGCTCGTCGCCGTGGGCCTGGCCTCGAATGCCGTGGGAACCATCAATCCCGTGGCCGAGGTTGCCCGGCTGGCCCACGCGGCCGGGGCGCTCGTCTACGTGGACGCCGTCCACGCGGCCCCGCACCTCGCGATCGATGCGCGCGCCCTCGATGCGGACTACGTGGCCGCCTCGGTCTACAAGTTCTTCGGACCGCATCTCGGCGTCGTCGCTGGGCGCCGGGCGCTCCTCGGCGGTCTTCGCCAGTACAAGGTCCGCCCCGCCGTCGATCACGTCTTCGAGACCGGCACGGGCAATTTCGAGGGCCAGGCCGGTGCCCTGGCTGCGATCGGCTACCTCGAGGACGTGGGCCGGATGGCGGGCCTCGGCGCGTCGGCGACGCGCCGGGAGCGGCTCGTCGCCGCGATGACCGCGATCCGGGCCTCGGAGATGGGCGTCTACCGCCGCCTCCACGATGGGCTGGCCGCGACCCCGGGCGTGACGCTGTACGGCATCACCGACCCCGCCGCGTTCGACCGCCGGACGCCGACGGCCGCGATCACCGTCGACGGTCGTCACGCCCATGGCGTCGCGACGGAGCTCGGCGATGCCGGAATCGCCGTCTGGGATGGCGACTTCTACGCCCTCGGACTCGTGGAACGGCTCGGCGTGGCACCGCGCGGCGGCCTCGTCCGGATCGGCCTGACCCACTACAACACCGTGGCCGAGGTGGACCGCTGCCTGGCCGTGCTGGCCGAGATCGCCTCGAGCGCTCCGGCGGGCACCCGCTCGCCGGCCCCGCAACCCGTCGCCTGAGCCGGTGGCGCTTCCGGACGTCGCCGTCGTCGGCGGTGGAATCGTCGGCGCCGCGACGGCCGCCTACCTCGCCGACGCCGGCGCGCGGGTCACCTTGTACGAGCGTGACGGGATCGCGGCCGGCGCCTCGGGCCGCAACTCCGGCGTCGTCCAGCACCCGATGGACGAGGCGCTCGCGAGCCTCCATCGGCTGACCCTGGACCTCTACGCGGACCTCGCAGCGGCATCGGACCGAGCGTTCTGCCTGCCGTCGACGCCAGCGGGCCTCCTGTTCCTGACCCCCGATGCCGAGCGTGCCCGGGCCGGGGCGGCATCGGTCGCCGCTGCCCAGCCCCACCTCCGGATCGACGTCCTCGACCAGGCGGCCGTGGCCGCCCTCGAGCCGAGCCTCGCCCCCGGACTTGCCGCGTGCCGCGTGGAGATCGGCTATCCCGTGACCCCGGCGGCCGCGACGCACGCGTTCGCGGACTGGGCGACGGCCCGGGGCGCCACGGTTCGGACCTCGACCGCCGTCGGCCTGGACCTCGCCGGGTCCACGGTCACCGGCGTCCGCACGGAAGCCGGCATCGAACCGGCGGGTGCCGTCGTCGTCGCCGCCGGTCCCTGGAGTCCGGCACTCATCGACCCCGGAGGCTCGTGGCGGCCGATCGTCCCGCTCTGGGGCGTGGTCGTGGCCGTGGCGCTGGCAAGGCCGCCCCGGCACGTCATCGAGCAGCTCGGGATCGCGACGGAGCCGGGGGACGAGGGCGGCGCCGGCCCGCACCAACCAAAGGTCGAGTTCAGCCTCGTGACGGCCGGCGGGTCGAGCAGCGTGGGCTCCACCTTCCTCCTCTCGGAACCGGATCCGGCGGAGTGGGAGGCCCGGATCCTCCGGGCAGGCGCCGCGTTCGTGCCCGCGATCGCCACGGCGCCCGTGATCGCCCATCGGGCCTGCGCCCGGCCGTTCGCCCGTGACGGACGGCCGCTCGTCGGGCGGATCCCCGGCCTCGACCGTGCCTACATTGCAGCCGGCCACGGTCCGTGGGGGATTTCCACCGGCCCAGCCTCGGCTCGCCAGGTGGCGGACCTGGTCCTCGGACGGACGGACGCGCCGCCGATTCCCGCGACATTCGATCCCGCTCGCTTCGGCCTCGTGCATGGATCGTGAAGCGGGCGTTGGCCGCGTGCGACGGCCAGCCGTCGCTGCGTATCCTGCGCGGATGACGACTGAGGTGAGCGGCCCTTCGACGGATCGCCGGTACGGCGCGCAGAGCATGACCGCGCCCCTGCTCGACGTGCTCGTGAAGCGGCCCGGGCCGGCATTCGGGGCGGCCTTTGGCGACCCCGCCCACGGCTTCCTCCACCCGGTGGATCTCGAGCTTGCCCGGCGCGAGCACGCGGAATTCGTCGAGCTCCTCGGCGGCCTCGGGCCGCGCGTTCACGTGCTCGAGGCGGAGATCGCCAGCCCGGACCTGCTGTACACGTTCGATCCGCTGCTCGTCGCCGACGCGGGGGCCATCCCGCTCCGACCGGGCAAGCCGAACCGGCTCCCGGAGCCGGCGGTCATCGAGGCCTGGACCATCGCGGCCGGAATCCCGACGGCCGGCCGGATCGAGGCCCCCGGCACGATCGAGGGCGGCGACACGTTCTGGCTCCGGCCGGACCTCTTCTGCATCGGGCGGACCCTCCGCACCAACTCGGCCGGGGTGGAACAGCTCGCGGCGATCGTCGGCGGCGACGTCCGGGTCTTCGACGTCCCGTACTGGCGGGGGCCCGCGGAGCTGGTCCACCTGCTGTCCGTGATCTCGCCGCTGGCCGACGACCTTGCCGTGGTCTTCGAGCCGCTCCTCCCCGTGGGCCTCTGGGAGCTCTGCAACGACCTCGGCATCCGGCTGATCCCGGTCCCGGCGGAGGAGTTCCCGACGCTGGGCTGCAACGTCCTCGCGGTCGCGCCCGGGGTCGTCATCGCCGCCGAGGGCAACCCGGCGACCGCCGCCGCCATGGCCGCCGCCGGGTGCGAGGTCCACACCTATCCGGCGACCGAGATCGGGATCAACGGGTCCGGCGGGCCGACCTGCATGACCCGGCCCATCCTCCGTGCCTGACGCCGGCCGGGAGCTCGCTGCGGCCGAGGTCGCGGCGCGTGTCCGCGGCCCCCAGGCCGTCGCCGACCTGGAGCGCCTCGTCCGGACGCCCAGCGTGACCGGCGACGAGCGGGCGGTCATGGAACTCGTGGCCGCGATGCTCGAGGAGATGGGCCTCGACGTGGACCGGATCGAGACGGATCCGGTCGCGTTCGCCCGGGATGATCCGGACTGGCCGGGCGAGGAGATGCCGCGCGCGGAGCTGCCTGTCGTCGTCGCCCGGCTCGGCAGGCCCGGCGGGCGGCGGCTGCTCCTGGTCGGCCACCTCGACGTCGTCCCGGTCGGCGATCCGGCGACCTGGAACGTGGACCCGTGGGGCGCGGAGATCCGCGACGGCCGCCTCTTCGGACGCGGCGCCGTGGACATGAAGGGCGGCTGCGCCTCGATCCTGGCAGCCGTCCGCGCCCTCGTCGAGTCCGGCGCCGCCTCGGCGCTCGGCGGCGAGCTCGTGGTCGCCTTCGTCCCGTCGGAGGAGGACGGCGGGCAGGGGATGCTGGCGGCGATCCGGGCGGGGGTCACGGGTGACCTCGCGATCATCACCGAGCCGACCGACCTCGAGATCGTCATTGCCCATGCCGGCGCGATCACCTTCCGCCTCACGGTCCCCGGCCGGGCTGCCCACGCCTCGATGCGTCGCGAGGGCGTCTCCGCGCTCGACGGCCTGACGACGCTCATCCGGGCGCTCGAGGCCGACGAGGCGGCGCGCAACGCCGCCGAGACGGATCCGCTGATGACCGCCCTCGGATTGCCCTATCCCACGATCGTGGGGATGGTCAGGGGCGGGGACTGGGCCTCGACGGTCATGGACCGCGTCGTCGCCGACGGCCGGTACGGCGTCGCGCTCGGGGAGTCGTGGCGGGACGCGGAGGTCCGCCTCCGGGGAGTCATCGCGGCGGCCGCGGACGGCGATCCGTTCCTGCGCGACCACCCGCCGACGGTCGAGATCGTCGGGGGGCGGTTCTCGTCGTCCCGCGTCTCCGTCGACCATCCCTTGCCGCAGGCGCTGGCGGCAACGGTGGAATCCGTCCTTGGCCGGCGCCCCGCGTTCCTGGGCGAGCCATATGGCGCCGACATGCGCCTGCTCGTCAACGAGGGCGGCACGCCGACGGTCATCTTCGGGCCGGGTCACGTGGCGGTCGCCCACAGTGCCGACGAGTTCGTGCCGCTGGAGCAGGTCGTGGCCTGCGCCCGGGTCCTCGCCGCCTTCGTGGTGCGCACGATCGGGTAGGCGTCGAGCCCCTCAGGCGATCGGGACCTCGGCCTCGGCGTGCTCATGGTGGTGCCCGATCGCGCGGCGGTGGGCGCGGAGGACGAGCACGGGGATGGCCGCTGCACCGGTGCCCAGGATCCCGAGGGCCGTATAGCCGGCGAACGCCATGATCACGCCCGAGCCGAGGCTCGCCGCCGCGGCGGAACTCCAGATCAGCCCGTCCGCGAGGCCCTGGATGCGGGTCCGCTCGTGGACCTCGAGGTGCTCGGACAGGAGCGTGCTGCCGGCGACGAACCCGAGATTCCAGCCGAAGCCGAGCAGGAACAGGGCCGCGACGAGCAGGGGCCCGCCCGTCGGCGGTGCGGTGGCGGCCATGATCGCGGCGACCGCCAGGACGGCGGTGCCGGCGAAGATCGTCGGGACCGCCCCGATCCGCTCGCTGAAGCGTCCGGAGAGCGGCGACAGTGCGAACATCCCGAGCGTGTGTGCCGACAGCACCGCGCCGACCGCGCCGAGGTTGCCATCATTCTGGGTCATGTGGAGCGGCGTCATCGTCATGATCAGGGTCATGACGAACTGGCCGACCACGAGGGCGACGATCGAGGCGGCGACCCCGGGTCGGCGGAGGGTGTCCCGGATGGCCGTGGCGCCGTCCTCGGGGCGCGCCTCGACCTGCCGCGGTGCCGACGCGTCCGCGATCACGTAGGGATCCGGGCGGAGCAGGGCGAACGAGAGCGCCGCCGCGATCGCGACGAACACGACCGGAACGAGATAGGGGCCCGCGAGCGCGGGCAGCCCGATCGAGGCGGCGTAGTCGCTCGCGATGGGCACCAGCCAGGGCCCGGCAACCGAGCCGATGGTCGCCGCCCAGACGACCGTCCCGATCGCGGAGGCCCGTCGGGCGGCCGGGGCGAGATCCGCGGCCGTGTACCGCGAGAGCTGGTTGGAGCTGTTCCCGAAGCCGATGAAGAGCGTGCCGACCAGGAGGACCGGGAAGGATCGAGTGATGACCGCGAGCGTCGCGAGCAGGGCGCCACCGACGCCGATCGCGTAGCCCGCCACCAGCCCCGGGCGACGCCCGCGACGAGCCATGACGTTCGAGAGCGTCACGCTCCCGATGGCGGCACCGAGGACGACAGTCGCGCCCGGCGCCCCGGCCAGCGTCGGCGATCCGAGCAGGTCCTGGGCCACGATCGTGGCGACCGTGACCGCGGCGATGTGCCCGGTGCTCCCGAGCGCGACCCCGGCGACCAGGCTGAGCCGCGCGCGGCGGCGCGCGGCGGCGAGCGCGACGGGGTCGAGGGGGGCGGTCATCGGGCGCGAACGATACGCGGTCCGGAGCTTTCAGAGGCCGAGCTTGAGCGGCATCGGCGTTCCGGGCCCGGCCACGTCGCCGGGCGACCGGGGCCCCACGGTCGGTGGCGGGCCGACGCCTTGACCGACGTCCACGAGCGTGGCGATCTCCACGTACCGGCAGAGCACGTTGAGGAGGCGCATCTGCTCCGGGGTCCTGCAGGCCACGAGGAGGAGCGCCGGGCTCGCGACCAGGATGGCGAGGCTCATCGCCCGGGAGATCGCGACGTTCAGGCGATTGCCGGAGTAGAGGAATTCGAGGTCGCGTGGAGCATCGTCCGGCGTCGAGGTGGTCATGGAGTAGATGGCGACAGGCGCCTCGCGACCCTGGAACTTGTCCACTGTGCCCACGTTCGGCCGAACGCCAAGTCGCTCTTCCCCGAGCCGCGCGATCTCGGCCACCTGCGCGTTGTACGGCGCCACGACGAGGATGTCGTCAACGGTCAGTCGCCGCTCGATCCCGTCCCGGTCGCGCCAAACGCGGTCTCGCAGGGCGTCGATCGCACCCACGACCCAATCCGCCTCTTCGCGTGACTTGTTGCGCGCCCCCTCATGGCGAAGCGCGACACGTCGAACGCCTTGCCCGCCGACGATCTCGCCCGGGCCGAGGACCTGCCGCGCGGTGGACGCATCCGTCTCCAGGCGGCCGTCGTAGAACGCCGGCGAGATGAAGGCGTTCACCGCCGGGTGGAGCCGATAGGTCGTGGTCAGGAGCAGGCCGCGATCCGGCTCGATCGTCCGTCGCTCGCCGACGAGGTGCTCCAGGGCGGAGGCTTCGGCTCCCTCGGGGTGCGTCCCGCTCGAGACCTGCGGCAGCTGGTTCGGGTCCCCGAGCAGCACGAGGGATCCACACGCGCCGGCCACGGCGAGCGCGTTGGCGAGTGAGAACTGGCCGGCCTCGTCCACGAAGAGGACGTCGACAGCGGACTCCAGTTCCGGGCGCGCCCAGACCCATGGGGTCCCACCGATCACGTCCCAGCTCCCGGCCCGGATGCCCTCGGGAATGGCTTCCGTGCTGGCGATCCGCTCGACCCCGCCTGGGACCCCGCCGTCGCCCTCGTCGGTCCGTTGGCCGATGCGGATGGCATGACCCTCCTTGCCTCCAGCCGCGACGATGGCCTCGAGGAGGTTCGAGATGACCCGGTGCGACTGGGCGCTCACCCCGACGCGTCGACCGGCGGCGACGAGGTCGAGGATCATCCGGGCCGCGGTCCAGGTCTTGCCGGTCCCGGGCGGCCCCTGGATGGGGAGCACGGTTTCGACGAGGGAGATCGCGAGCCGTCGAGCGGTGGGCGTCGGTTGGTCGCCCTGCGGCATCAGGGCGTCGCCGCGAGCGACCCCGGCGACCCGCGGCGGTTGCCGCCGCAGGAGGTCGCGCGCCGCTTGGAAGCGGCCCTCGGCCGCGACTCCACGGTCGATGACGTCATCGGCAAGGCGACCGAGGGCGGATCGCATCGGCTCGCCGCTGTATGGCTTGCCCGGGATGAGCGCAACCGGATGCGGCGCGGCCGGGTTGAGCTTCAGGTCGACTTGCCCGGCCAGGGGGTCCATCGCGATGACCGTGACGTTCGTCAGCGCGTGCGGATCGAGATAGGACTTGCCCTCGACGACCTTCGTTTCCTGGGCTGGGTCGAACGAGTAGCGCCGCCGGGCCGACCGGGCGATCCGGCCGAGGTCCTGCTCGAACGTCAGCCCGCCGAGGGCGCTCGAATCCGCGATCAGGTCCTCGAGGGACGCCTCGCGGAGCCTGAAATGATCCCACCACTGCGGCCGGGCCTCCCGCCGGTGCCAGTCGAGCAGTCCGGCGAGCAGCCACGCGGCCTGCTGGTCCTCCGTCCGGTCCTCGCGGGCGGCCGGCAGGTCCGCGCGAAGGCGATCCTCGCGGGCGTGCGTCTCGGCCTGGGCGGCCGCGAGGTCAGGCGTCGGCTCGCCGTCGACCGGCCCCGGCCGTGGGACGACGCCGCCCGGATACCACTCCGGGTGCTCATCCAGGGCTTCGATCCGGCGCGCTTCCAGCCAGTCCCGGAGGCGGAGGTTCGAGATGCAGTCGTCGCGGTTGTAGGCCGCGATCGCGTCGAGGATCTCGGGCGAACCGCTGTCCAGCCAGCGCTCGTACTCCACGATCGAGAATCCGGCGTTCGTGATCCCGCCCTCGCGCTCGGGCATGTAGAAGACTTCGAGCTTCTTGATGGAATAGCTCTCCACGCTGGCGCGGATGCCCTGGCGGACGACATGGTCGTAGAGGTTGACGAGGACGCGGCCGCGGAGCAGGACGTCGATCTCGTCCTCGCGCGTCGCATGACGCTGCATGAGCCGCTTGAGGGCGCCCGATTCGTAGCCTCCGTAGTGGTAGACATGCATTCCCGGATCCCGGGCGCGGCGCTCCATGACGAGGTCGATGAAGGCCTCGAGCGCGGCCTTCTCGGCCGCCCGGTCGTGCGCCCAGATGACATGGAAGTCGGGTTCGCCACCGGGAACGACCTCGGCCCAGCCGAAGAGGTATTCCAGCCCACCGTCAATCGCGAGCGGGTCCGCCTCGAGGTCGAAGAAGACATCGAGCGGCGATGGCTCGGGGAGGCCCGACAGGCCCTTGCCGGGGTCCTCCGGGTTCGGCGGGATCAGCTCGTAGCTCGGCACGTGCGTACGTCGCTCGTCCAGCTGAAGGGCCGCCTGGCGATGGAGGCGCTCGAGGATGCGCGGCTGCAGCCGCTCGATCCTGGTCTCGGGTGGCAGCTCGGCGAGCGCAGTGAGTGTCGTGACCCCCGCATCGACGAGGCGTCGCCGCTGGACCTTCGCCGCTCCGGCGACGATCGAGAGATGATCGTCGGCGCGCCGGCGGTCCATGCACATCGTCCACCACGGGCAGATGTCACAGTGGCCGACGGGCTCCGGGTAGGTGGCCGGCGCGACGTCGGCGTCGGGCCCGAAGACTCGCGCCTCGAAGCGCGCCTTCGTGGCCCGGTAGTACGCCGCGTAGTCGTCATAGCGATGGGGGTGCACGCCGGCATCGCCGGTCACGACCGTCAGCCGCTCGGGTGGGGTGCCCTGGAGCTGTTCGATGCGATCGGCGTACACGCACATCTGGAGGATCGCCGACGCCTTCACATGGCTGGCGAGCTTCGTGTCGGCGACGTCGTAGCTCCACGATCCGAGGGCCGACGGCCGGTCGTCGCGGCGGACGAGGAAGTCCGGGTGGCCTCGCCACCGCCCGTCGAACACCGTGGCCTGGAAGATGACGTCCGTGCCGGCCCGCATCGCGGCCAGGGTCTCGGCCTCGGCGGCTCGAAGGTCCGCCGGCGTTTTCGGGTCGCGGAGCGTCATCTCGACGACCGTTCGCCCGGCCGCGGTCAGGCGCGCGATCTCCGCATGCTCGTGGGCGTAGCCGCGCTTCCGCAGGAGCTCGAGCTGGGGGTCGAAGTGGAAGGGCTTCTCGATCTCCCCGCGGGCACGCGACTGCTCGAGGGTGACCAGGTGGTCGCACTCGAGGAAGCCCACGAGGTCGCTTGCGGAGACGACGATCGTCCCGTCTTCATGCCGTTGCACTGCCGGCAACTCTAGCCCGACGGTGTGTCAGGTTGCCTGTCGCACCGCGCTCAGCCGAAGAGCGCCCGGACGGCCGCCTCGAAGACCTCGGTGTGGCGGTCCACGTCTGCCTCCGACGTGGCCGGTGACATGAGGGCCATGTTGTGGAAGGGCGTCATGAGGATGCCCCGGTTCATGGCCCAGAGATGGAGGAAGCGCTCCAGCTCGAAGTCGCCGTTCGCCCACTGCTCGGCGCCGGTTCGCGGCGGGGTCGGCATGAAGTGGTACTCGGCGCGGGCGCCGAGCCGGGTCACGTGCCACGGGACGGCCTGCCGGGCGAGCACGTCGTCGACGCCGGCCGCCCAGCGTTCGGCGCGGGGGATCATCCGCTCGAATGCCTCCGCCGTGAGGACCTCGCCGAGCGTGGCCCGCACGGCAGCCAGCGAGAGGGCGTAGCCGGCAAGCGTGCCGCCGATGCCGTTCACGTCGGCGTCCTCGAGGCTCGTGGCCGCCGCAACCCGGTCCGCGATGGCCGCCGACATGCCGGAGGTGGCGACGGGGATCCCGCCGCCGATCGTCTTGCCGACGACGAGCATGTCCGGCTCGTGGCCGTCGCGCCCCGTGACGCCGCCCGGGCCGGCGCAGATCGTGTGGGTCTCGTCGTGGATGAGGACCGTCCCGTACCGGCGGGTGAGCTCGCGGACGCCGTCGAGGTAGCCGGGCTCGGGCAGGACGATCCCGACGTTGGTGAGGGCCGGCTCGATGAGCAGGGCAGCGACCTGGCGATCGGCGAGGACCTGCTCGAGCGCCCCGAGGTCGTTGAAGGGCACGACCCGGGTCGTCGTGGCCGGGTCCACCTGGGGCCCCATGTTGCCGCGCCGCGATTCCACCGCCCCATCCGGGCCCAGCCAGGCGAAGGTCTCGTCGACGGTGCCGTGATAGTTGTGGTCGTGGACCGCGACGAGGGGCCGGCCCGTGATCGCCCGGCAGAGGCGGAGGGAGAAGCGATTCGCGTCCGTGGCGGTGATCGTGAACTGCCAGTAGGGGAGCCCGAAGCGGCGCCCCAGCTCCTCGCCGGCCCAGATCGCATCCTCGGTCGGGAGCATCGTCGTGATGCCGCGGCGGAGCTGCCGCTCGACAGCCGCGATCGTCGGCGCGGCGCCGTGCCCGGCCATCGCCCCGGTGTCGCCGAGGCTGAAGTCGATGTAGTCGTGGCCGTCGACATCCCGGACATGGGCGCCCGAGGCGTCCGCGACGTAGAGCGGAAAGGCGCCGGCCCACTTGACCATCCAGTTCATCGGGACGCCGGCGAGCAGCGAGCGTCGGGCCCGTTCGTGAAGGGCGGCCGCCTTCGGATGGCGGTCGACGAAATCGGCCTGCTCGCTCGCCATGAGCGCGGCGAGGCGGTCGCGATCGAGGGTCTTCACGGCGTCACCGGATGGCGGGCTTGACCCCGGGATCATCGCCGACGACGGGACCGCGGCGCGGCGCTGTTGCGCCGGGTGAGGCTCAGGCGAGGCGGCGGGTGTAGCCGCAGACCGGGCAGGTTGCCTCGTGGCGCTCGACGTCGATCGTCAGGAAGCTCGCACAGCCGTTGGTGGAGCAGAAGAGCCGGCCGGAGCCGACGACGCGGCGGCGCTGGCGGCGGATGGCCGCGGAGCGTCCGACCACGGAGGTCTGGAGAGATCGGGAAAGCATGATTCGAACTGGTTCCTTCTGGCCGCGGCGCCGGGCGTGATGGGCCGGGCGGGCGGTCGATGTCTGTCGTGCGCGACACCGCGTGATGGGCGTGTCGGGCGATTGGGACTCGGGCGGCGATCGCGGGAGCGAGTCGATTCGGTTCGAAAACTCGGTCGATGCTCTGACCTGCGGCCGTCTCGGCGGGTCGGTTGTCGGGACCAGCATGAGCCCGGCCGGGCGATCCTGTCAATCCGGCCATCAGCGGTCGGCGGCGACCGGACGGTTGCGTTCTCGCAATCGAGCCTTCACCGAGCGATGGTTGCGCTCCGGCCGTCGAACGTGCAGAGTCGTCATCGCGCGGCCACCCCGTGGGATGATCCCCGCGCGGGATCGGAGGCTGGCCGGCGCCGCCCGCGCTCGGGAGCAGCGCGCGGCCTGCTCGAAGCAGTTCGTGGAGGAAACGGTGAGCATTCTGACCCTGCGGTCGACGGGCCGCCCCATGGCCGACCGGCTCGACGCGAGCCTGCGACGCGGTTCGCCGCGTCTCCTCGCGCGTCTCGGGGCCCTCGGGGCCTCCGCGGCACTCGCGCTCGGGGCCCTTGCCGCCCCGGCCCTCGCGGTGGATCCCCTGACGATGACGACGGCCTATCCGGCCGTCGTCGTTGCGCCCGGGGCGCGAGTGACCTTCAACGTCGACGTGAAGACGGCGACGCCGCAGCGCGTCTCGCTGTCCCTTGCCGGGACGCCCGCCAGCTGGAAGGCCAGCATCTACGGCGGCGGATTCGTCGTCGATGCCGTCCAGACGAACGGCACCGACGCGGCGACCGTCCGCGTCGACGTGACCGTTCCCACGGACGCGACCGGCACCACTCGGTTGACCCTCAAGGGCTCGGCAGCCACCGGGAGCGCGGAGCTGGTGCTCGAAATCCGGGTCGACGCGGGTGCCACGGGTGACGTCAAGCTGACCGCGGACGTTCCCGCCCAGCGCGGCTCGTCCAGCCAGACGTTCAGCTTCAATCTGACCCTTCGCAACGACACGGCCGAGGATCTCACGTACTCGGTGAACGCCCAGGGTCCGACGGGCTGGACGGTGACGGCGACGCTCACCGGCCAGTCCCAGGCGGCCAGCGCCATCGTCAAGGCGGGCTCAACGTCCTCCATCACGGTGAGCGTCAAGCCCCCCGACGGCGCGCCCGCCGCCACCTATCCGGTCGATGTCGTCGCCGTCGCCGGGACCCGGAACATCACCGGATCGCTCCAGGTGGAAATCACCGGCACGTACAGCCTCGCGATCTCGACCGCTGACGGCCGGCTCAACGGCCGGGGCGCGGCCGGATCCTCCTCGCCCATCTCCGTCACGCTCACGAACAACGGCACGGCACCCATCACCAATGTCAAGCTCACGTCCTCCGCGCCGAGCGGCTGGAATGTGACCTTTGACAAGGATACCGTCGCCTCGCTGGCGCCCGAGACGCCGGTGACCGTGACGGCCCAGGTGAAGCCGTCCGGCGACGCGATCGCGGGCGACTACAACGTGACGATCACCGCCACCGGCGACCAGTCGACCAGCTCGTCCATGGACATCCGCTACACGGTCGAGACGTCGCTCCTGTGGGGTGTCATCGGCGGCGCATTGATCATCGCCGTCGTCGCCGGCGTCTGGTGGGTCTTCCAGCGCTACGGCCGGCGGTAGTCCGATGGGACCTGGAGCGAACCGGCCGGTACGGCGGCGGCAATCGGCCGCCGTCGACGGCCCGTCCAGCACCGCGCCGATCCGGACGCGAGCGCTGACGAAGCGCTATGGCGAGCGCATCGCCGTCGATGCGCTGGACCTGGAGGTCCGGGCCGGCGAGATCTTCGGCCTGCTCGGCCAGAACGGCGCGGGCAAGACCACGACCATCCTGATGCTGCTCGGCCTGACCGAGCCGAGCGGGGGCGGCGCCCGCGTCGTCGGCCTCGATCCCTCGCGCCATCCGCTGGAGGTGAAGCGGCGGGTGGGCTACCTGCCCGATGCGGTCGGCTTCTACGGCAACATGACCGGCCGGGAGAACCTTCGCTACACCGCCCGCCTCAACGGCCTCCGGGGGGCCGATGCCGAGGTGCACATCGAGACCGTCCTCGAGCAGGTCGGGCTGACCGACCGGGCCGACGGCCGGACCGACACCTACTCCCGCGGCATGCTCCAGCGCCTCGGCATCGCCGACGCGCTGATCAAGGAGCCGGATGTCCTGATCCTGGACGAACCGACGGCCTCCATCGACCCGATCGGGGTCATCGAGATCCTCGACCTGCTCCGGCGGCTCGCCCGCGAACGAGGCATGACCGTCCTCCTGTCCAGCCATCTCCTCGACCAGGTCCAGAGCATCTGCGACCGGGTCGGGATCTTCGCGAGCGGCCGCCTCATCGGGGTGGGCACGGTCGCGGAGCTGGCGACGAAATTCGGTGACGGGGCGGCGCACCTGGACGCGACATTCGTCGACGGCGCCCCGGATCCCAGCGCTGCGCTCCGGGCCATCCCCGGCGTGATCGATGTCGCCCGCGATCCGGCGGACGGTACCTGGCGGATCGCCGTGCGGCCGGCAACGGCCTCCACCCGCGTCCGCGAGGCGATCGTCGAGGTCGCCGGGCGCAATGGCCTGCGGATGACGTCGCTCCGCGAACGGGAACCGTCGCTCGAGGACATCTATCGCGCGGCGAGCCGCGCGATCGCTCGCCCGCATGGGGAGGTGGCGGCATGACCGCGGAGCAGGCCACCGGATCCGGCATCGAGATGACGAGCACGCGAAGCGCGGTCCCGCGCGGGAGCGCCGGGTGGCGGATCGTGGCCCGCAAGGAGCTCGCCGATCACCTCTCCAGCGCCCGGTTCTACGTCCTGCTGATCGTCCTGGGCGCTGCGGCGATCGTGCCTCTCTACTTCGCCTCGGACGCGATCCGCTCGGTCGCCTCGCAGATCAGCGACACGCGCGATGCCTTCCTCGCCCTCTTCATCTTCGCCCCGCAGAACTCGCCGCTTCCGCCGGTGTTCGGGTTCGTGGGGATCGTCGCGCCCCTGCTCGGCGTGGCATTCGCGTTCGACGCCATCAACTCGGAGCGTGCCGACGGCACGCTGCCCCGGCTCCTCTCCCAGCCGATCTATCGCGATGACGTCGTCAACGGCAAGTTCGCCGCCGGCCTGGCCGTCATCTCGATCGTGCTGGTCGCCGTGGTCAGCGTCATCTCCGGCTTCGGGATCGTGCGGCTCGGGATCGTTCCGGGCGCCGGCGAGGTTCTCCGGCTCGTCGCCTGGGTCCTCGTCTCGGTCGTCTGGGTGGGCCTCTGGCTCGCCTTCGGGCTTCTGCTCTCCGTCGTGATCCGGCGAGCGGCCACGGCCGCCCTCATCGGCTTCGGGGTCTGGCTCCTGGTGGCGATCTTCGGGCAGCTCATCGTGGGCCTCATCGCCGGCGTCATCGCCCCCGTCGCGAGCGCCGGGACGCTGAACGAGGCGCTCTCCCTCCAGGTGCTCTCGGACACGATCCTGCGCCTGCTGCCGCTGACCCTCTACCAGGAGGCGTCACGGGTCCTGCTGAACCCATCGGTCACGACGGTCTCGACGCCATCCACGATCGCCCAGCTCCAGCAGTACCAGCAGCAGGCCCAGGGCCAGCTGCTCTCGTTCGACCAGAGCGCGCTCCTGATCTGGCCCCACCTGGTGGCCCTCTTCGCGCTGACGGCGCTCTGCTTCGCAGCGGCCTATGTCTGGTTCATGCGCCAGGAGGTCCGGGCCTAGCACCGCGCACGGGGGCACGCTACGCTCCGGAGATGCCGGAACCGGCCTGCAGCTCCTGCTACGACAACGCGTTCGACCACCGCCTCGCGGACCGCGAGCTGCGGCGCCTGCGCGAGCATGGGCCGGGCCGAGCGAGCCTGGCGATCGCCGACGCCCTCACGAGCGGTCGGAGGGGCGCCGAGGGCCTGTCCGTGCTCGACATCGGCGGCGGCGTCGGGGCGGTCCACGAGCTGCTGCTGGAGCGAGGGGCCGCGAGGGCCGTCGACATCGACGCCTCGCGCCCGTACCTCGAGGCGGCACGGTCCGAGGCCGCGCGGCGCGGCGTGGCCGACCGGGTCAGGTTCATCAACGGCGACTTCACGGCGATCGCCCCGGAGGTCGAACCAGCCGACCTCGTCGCCCTGGACCGGGTCGTGTGCTGCTTCGGCGACGTGGACGCGCTCGTCGGCCGGGCGGCGGCCCGGACGCGGCGGCGCCTCGCACTGACGATCCCGCCGGACTGGCGCCTCGTGCGCGCGATGATCGGGCTCGGCAATGCCTGGTACCGGCTCACCCGGAACCCATACCGCGCCTACGTGCACCGCCACGAACGCGTCGTCGCGGCCGCTCGCCGGGAGGGCCTCGTGCTCATCGATCGGCGCTCCGTCGGCGCCTGGCGGCTCTTCGTCTTCGAGCGCCCGATCCTCATCGCGGATCGCCCCTGATCCGGTCCTCCTCGTGGTCGGGGTGGCCGCATCGGACCGGCGTCGCGCCCGGTCAGAACGCCGGCCAGGGCACCGCCGGCCAGTCGCGCCCCGGTCGGGGAAACCGGCCCGTCGCAGCGAGGGAGCCGGCCCGCCGCCGCGTGGCGGTGATCTCGGCCGGATCGAGGAGCAGGCCGAGGCCGGCGCCGAGCTCGCCGCGGAGCGCGACGCGGACGCGCTCGAGCGCCGCCCGCTCGTCGGCGCTGAGCGGCTCACCCATCCAGTCCCAGAGGACCGTCCGGAGCTTGGGATCGGTGGAGAAGGTCACGCCGTGGTCCACGCCGTGGACGTGCCCCTCCGGCGTCGGCAGGATGTGGCCGCCCTTGCGGTCCGTGTTGTTGACGATCGCGTCGAAGAGGGCCATCGGCCGGAGCCGCGGGTCACCGTCCACGACCATCGCGACGACATCGACCGAGCGGTCGACGTGGATCCATTGCTGGACCATGCCCTCGCCGAACGGGCCCTCGCGGAGGACCGTCGGCGGGACGATGCCCCAGCCGCTTGCCTCGGAGACGAGGAACGCGGCGACCTCGCGCTTCGCGAGCGTGCCGGAGGGGAAGTCGAAGAGGGGACGCTCCGCGACGGACGCCTTGTAGACGGCGTGGAACGGCGCGGTCAGCCCGTCGGCGTGGACGAGGACCACGAGCGCCTGGTTCGAGGAACCCGGCAGCCGTCCGAGGACTTCGAGCTCGCCCTCGCGGAGGGCCCGGAGGATTGCCGTGTCGGCCATCGGCCGGTCAGTTGAGGTACTGGCCGTTCCGGCGGGGGCAGATGTGGCCCTGCGGGTCGAGCGGGTTGCCGCACAGCGGACACGGCGGCCGGCCGCTGCGCACGACGCGCATCGCCCGCTCGACGAACGCCCGGGCGATGGCCGCGCTGATCCGGACGCGGAAGAGGTCCGGGCCGTCGGGATCATCGTCGAGCGCCTCGAGGGCCTCGAAGCCCTCCGGGTCGTCCTCGTCCTCGTCGGTCTGGGCCTGGGCCTCGATGAGCACGCTCTGGCGCTCGCCATCCCAGCCGAGGGTGAGCGTCCCGGCCCGGAACGCCTCGTTGAGCGGCTCGTCGAGGGGCGCGACGTCGTCGGGCAGCTTCGCCGGGGCGAGGTCGGCGATCCCGCGCTGCTCGATCTCGATGAGCAGGCGCCCGAGGCGCTCGGCGAGGACCGCGACCTGCGCCTTCTCGAGCGCGACGCTCACGACCCGCGAGCCCTCGCGGGCCTGGAGGAAGAACGTCCGGCTGCCGGGTTCCCCGATCGTGCCCGCGACGAAGCGGTCCGGGGGATCGAAGACGAAGGCTCGACGCGGCACGGCTCGACTCTAGCGGATTCCGGCCGCGAGCCCGGGCGGCGCGACGGTCAGGCCGCCTCGAACGGGACGGTGTGCCAACCCCGGGCGCCGTTCGGGTCGGGCCGGGTGATGACCTCGGTCTGCGTCTCGCCCGTCGCGTCCGTGGCCCGGACGCGGACCCGGTGCGGGCCGGCCCCCAGCGTGGCGTCGACCGCCCACTGGACCCAGGTCGCGGCCGAGATCGGGACGGACAGGCTCGCGAGCTGCCACTCGGCGTCATCGACCTGGACCTCCACCCTCGCGATTCCGCGATCCGGCGCCCAGGCGACGCCGGCGAACGTGTAGGTACCCGTCTTCACCGTGGAGCCGCGGGCGGGCCGGTCGATCCGCGACTGGGTGAGGATGGGGGCCTCCTTGGCCCAGCCGAGCGGCACCCAGTAGGCATCGAATGCCTCGAGCGTCGTCAGCTCGAGCTCCGTGACCCACTTCGTCGCCGAGACGTAGCCGTAGAGGCCGGGAATGATCACCCGGGCGGGGTAGCCGTGCTCGCGCGGCAGCGGTTCGCCATTCATCGCCAGGGCGATCATCGGCTCGCGTTCCGGGTCCATCACCCACGCCGTCGGCGACCCCGCGGTCCAGCCATCGGCGGAGCGGCCGACGAGCTGCGTCGCGCCGGCCTGGACCCCGGCCAGGTCGAGGACGTCCCGGAGCCGGACCCCGGTCCACCTGGCGTTGCCGACGAGGTCGCCGCCGACCCGGTTCGAGACGCAGGCGATCGTCACGTACTGCTCCACGATCGGCAGCGCGACGAGGTCGGCGTAGGAGAGGCTGACCTCGCGATCGACCATGCCGCGGACCCGGAGGCGCCACGCGTCGCGGTCGATGTTCGGGACGAGGAGCGCCGTGTCGATCCGGTAGAAGTCGGCGTTTGCGACGACGATCGGGGTGAGCCCGTCGATCGCGAGCGAGGCGCCGTCCGGGAGGGTGGCCGGCAGCTCGGGTGTCGGGGCCGTCGCGCCGGCGGCCGGCGCCCGCTGGGCGGCCAGCAGTTGCCGGCCGATCGTGGCGGCCGCGATCGAGCCGACGGCGAGGCCGCCGCCGCGCAGCAGGAGCGTCCGGCGTGACCAGTCGGGCATGAGGCCGGGGGTGCCGGCCGGCCCGTCGGCCGGGGATCCTGCCCGGACGAGGCGGAGCAGCTGGTCCAGCACGGTCGTGCCGACCAGCATCTCGACCAGGGCGGCACCCACGGCGAGCGTCGGCTGCGTCTCGGAATCCTGCAGGGCGGCGAGGA
Organism: Chloroflexota bacterium; assembly: GCA_016191345.1. Classification (GTDB taxonomy): domain Bacteria; phylum Chloroflexota; class Limnocylindria; order Limnocylindrales; family CSP1-4; genus UBA5189. The sequence continues at coordinate 30,603 of JACPOU010000003.1, read as the reverse complement.
AGCCCGCGAGGACGAACGCCCCGAGGACGCCCGTGGCGATGGCCGGCCGGCGCAGGCCGATGATGCCGAGACCCGCCCCGATGCCAAGCGCGACGACGGCGACCCCGATTTCGAGGGCCAGCTTGTCCGCCGTCCCGAAGAGGGACACGACGAGTTCCTTCGCGCCGGGCGGCTGGAGGGCGATGACCGCCCGCCCGACCGACACGATCGGCGACGGGGCACCTGCGAGGATCCCGGCGATGAGCTCGCCGGTCGCGATGGCGGCGCCGGTGGCAACGAGGCCGGCGAACGCGGCAGCCAGGCGGGGTGAGCGGCTCATGGGGACATCCTGGAAGGCGACGATGACGCGACGGTGACGGCCCTCCGGCCGGGGGGTTCGTCGAGGGCCCCCGCGGCGAGGGCGATCCCCGCCGCGCTGAGGTCGGTCCACATGGCCGCGATGGTACGGCGGCGCGCGCCGCCGCCCGCATCCAGCGGCGGACTATCATCTCCGCCATGCCCGGACCCGACCGATGATCGACGTCACCCTCCAGCTGGACCTCGCGGTCCGGCTGGTCATCGCCGCCGGCCTCGGGGCCGCCGTCGGGGCGGAGCGCGAGATCCACGGCCACCCGGCCGGCATCCGGACCCATATGCTCGTCGCCCTCGGCTCCGGGCTGTTCACGGTCCTCTCGATCTACGGCTTCGGCGCCGATGGCGCCAGTTCGGCCCCGGTGGACCCGTCGCGCATCGCCGCCCAGATCGTGTCCGGGATCGGCTTCCTCGGAGCGGGCGCGATCCTCAAGGACGGCGTCGTGATTCGCGGCCTGACGACCGCGGCCAGCCTCTGGGCAACGGCCGCCGTGGGCATGGCCGCCGGGGCGGGGGAGCAGATCATCGCGGTCGTCTCGGCCGTGATCATCCTCGTCAGCCTCTGGCCGCTCAACGCCCTTGCCGAGCGCCTCCACGGCACGAACCAGCCCGAGGTCCAGCTGCGCCTCGCCCTCACCCGCGTCGAGGCACTCGGGGACATCTCAGCCGCGCTCGCGAAGGGCAAGGTGGAGATCGGGGCGATCCAGACCCAGCGGCTCGCCCGCGAGAGCTACCGCGCCGACCTGGCGATCCGAGCGCGCTCCGCGAACGCGATCGCGAGCGCGCTCGAGGCGATCGAGGCGATCCCGGGCGTGGACATCGTCTCCGCGAGCCAGGCTGACTGACGCTGCAGATGCAACGGTCGCGGGCGGTCGGTTCCGTCCGCGTCCAGGTCATGTGAGTCCGGTCGTTCGCGCCCGCGACCTCGGGATCCGGATCGGCGAGGGCCGGCCGGGGCCCCACAACGCGATCACGGACGTCGCCGGCGTCCGGGTCGGCCACGCGACGATCGTCCGCGGCGACGGCCCGCTCGTCCGCGGCGAAGGGCCGGTCCGGACCGGCGTGACCGTCATCGTTCCCCACGACGGCGACCCCTGGTCGGAGCCGGTCTTCGCCGGGGCCCACGTCCTCAACGGCAACGGCGACATGACGGGCCTGGAGTGGATCCGCGAGACCGGGCTCTTCCACGGGCCCCTGGCGATCACGAACACCCACTCCGTGGGCGTGGTCCGGGACGCGCTCGTCGGCCTTGCCGTCCGCGACGGCCTCGCCGGCCGGCCGGCCTGGAGCCTGCCGGTCGTCGGCGAGACGTACGACGGCCAGTTGAGCGACATCAACGGCTTCCACGTCCGGCCGGAGCATGTCATCGCGGCCTTCGATGGGGCGAGCGGCGGGCCTGTCGCGGAGGGTGCCGTCGGTGGCGGCACGGGCATGATCTGCCACGAGTTCAAGGGCGGCATCGGGACGTCGTCGCGGGTCCTCCCGGCGGCGGCGGGCGGCTGGACGCTAGGAGTCCTGGTCCAGGCGAACTACGGCCGTCGCGGGCTGCTCTCCATCGACGGCGTGCCCGTCGGGCGGTCGATCCCGCTCAGCGAGGTGCCCTCGCCGTGGCCGACGCCGCGGTCTGGGCTCGCGGAGCCGCCGCGGCCGGGGCTCGCCGAGTCGCCGCGGGGGGTCGGCGACCCGCCGCCGGGATCGGGCTCGATCATCATCGTCGTGGCGACCGACGCGCCCCTCCTGCCTCACCAGTGCACCCGGCTCGCGCAGCGCGCCGGCCTCGGGCTGGCCCGCACCGGGGGGCTCGGGGCGACGTCCTCGGGCGATCTCTTCCTCGCCTTCGCCACCGGCAACCGGGATCTCCCGGCGGCCGAGGCGGTGCCCCGGGGCCGGGGTGTGGTCACCCTGCGGGCCCTCGCCGACCCGGCGCTCGATCCGCTCTTCGAGGCCACGGTCGAGGCGACCGAGGAGGCCATCGCCAACGCGCTCGTCGTCGCCGAGACGATGACCGGCCGGGACGGGATCACCGCCCACCGATTGCCGCATGCCGGGCTGCGCCAGGTCATGGCGCGCCACGGGCGCCTGCACGAGGGCACCGGCGGGGCCTGACGCCGACGGGCGCTGCTGCGAGGCATCCGGGGCGGTCCGGCGTGCGATGACACGTCGAGACCCTCGCGGTTGACACCTGGCGGCATCGACTGCACGCTATTGCAACCGTTCGCAACAAGGAGAACGCCAAACCGTGCCATCACCCGTCCTCGAGATCGCCGTCGCCGGCGGGCTCGGCCTGCTCTGGACCGCCCTCATCCTCGGAATCCGGCACGGATTCGACTGGGATCACATCGCCGCGATCGCGGACGTGACCTCCACGAGCGCGACGGCCGACGTCGCCGAGCTGGTCCACGCCGAATCGCACGCCGGCGCGGCGCCAAGCGCGTCCCACGCGCACGGCCACGGCGGCGTGGAGGAGGTCCGCGTCCATGCCGCGGCCGTCGACGTTCATCCGCACCCCCATGCGCACGTCGCGGGGGTGGGGGCGGCCGGGGCGGGCGCGCACGTCGCCCTGGACACGGTCCGCCGGCGGTTCGGGGCCGAAGAGCGTCGGGCCCTCCTGCTCGGCACGCTCTACGCCCTCGGCCATGCCTTCGTCGTCGCGGTGCTCGGGATGCTCGCCCTCGCCTTCGGCGCGGTCCTCCCGGCCTGGGTGGACCCGATCATGGGCCGGGTCGTCGGGTTGACCCTCGTCCTCCTCGGGACCTGGGTCTTCGTCTCCCTCTACCAGTACGTCCGCCACGGCCAGAGCTTCCGGCTGCGCAGCCGATGGATGCTCGTCTTCGACACGATCCGCTACGGCTGGCGGCGGTTCCAGGCGCGGCTGCACGGCCACGAGCACGCCGACCCGATCGAGATGAGCTCGTACGGGCCGCGAACCGCGTTCGGTGTCGGGATGATCCACGGGATCGGGGCGGAGACGGGCACGCAGGTGCTGCTCATCGCAGCCATCGGGGGCGCCTCGAGTCAGGGGCTCGGGGTGCCGATGCTGGCAACCTTCATCCTCGGGCTGCTCATCTCGAACTCGCTCCTCGTCGTGGTCTCGGCAACCGGGTTCATCGCCGCCCGGGCGCGCGAACGGATCTATGTCCTCGTCGGCATCGTCGCAGGGGCATTCAGCCTCGTCATCGGCCTCCTGTTCCTGTTCAACCTGGACGGCGAGCTCCCGGCCCTCGACGTCTGGCTCGAGAGCATCGGCATCCGATGAGCCGCGGCGCGACGGCGGCAGCCCGAACGGGCTCGGCGCACCGCGCCGCTCCGGCCGACTGGGCGGCGATCCCGGAACGGATCCGCAGAAGCGGGCTCCGCTGGACCGCGCGGCGGCAGGTCGTTCTCGACGCCCTGGCGGCGACGCGAGGCCACATCACGGGCAGCGGCCTCGTCGCGGCCTGCCGGGCGATCGACCCGGCGACGACTCCCTCGACCGTCTATCGGACCCTCGACGTCCTCGAGGCGATCGGGGCGATCGCGCACAGCCACGGCCTCGACGGCCGCGAGGAGTTCCACGCCGGGCCGGCACGCGATCACGGCCACCTGATCTGCTCGGCCTGCGGTTCGGAGCAGGAGCTTGCCGCGCCGGACGCCGCGGTCCTCCTCGATGCGCTGCGGCGGGAGCACGGCTTCGAGGCCTCGCTCGAGCACCTCTCGATCAGCGGCCGGTGCGCGGTCTGCGCGGCCGGTGCCGAGAGCTCGGGCACTTCAGCCGCCGAGGCGGCCGACGCGAGCGGGTTGCAGCCCTAGCCCGGGGACTCCGGCGCCGCCGCGACCACATTCGGGATCGCCTCGTAGTGCGCCACAGACCAGTCCAGCAGGAGCTCCGCGTGTCGGGTCGCCATCGGTTGCCTGGTGCCGGATCCGGTCGCCTGCTGCAGCGTGTCCCAGTCGCGCCAGGCCGACAACGTCAGGAATTCGTCAGGCGCGCGCGTCGCGAGATAGATCGCGAGGGGGCCGTGGCCCGCATCGGTGTCGAGCTCCGTTCCCGTGATCACGGCGTGCGCGTAGTCATCAAGGTGGCCCGGTCGAAGGGTACCCGTCACGAGCCGCAGGAGCCCGATCGGGGCCTCGCTGGTCGCGAGGCGGGCAAACCGCAGCGCGAGCCAGATGACGTCACGCTCCGCGATCTCGCGCTGGTACTCCGGGTGGAAGGCCGGAGTCTCGATGTCCTCGCCCATGGTGGCTTCCATCGTCGACCGGGAGTTCCAGACGGAGACGACCAGGCGCGGACCCAGGTCGCCGGGGCCCTGGCGACCGGCATGGACGGCGACCACGCCGGGCTGGCGCGCCAAGTCCGGGACCAGCTCGTCGCGGACGACGGCATCGAAGGCGAGCCGAAGCGGCCGGAACCGGAAGAGGCGGATGGCGCCTGGCGGATCCAAGGACGTTGCGACTCCCCTCGCTGCCTGGATCCCCGGATTGTGGGCTTGCCCCCTGCCGCTGGCAAGGGAAGGATCCGGAATTGCAATACGCGCGATGCCCGGCAGCGCGCGTGTTGCATGGTGCCCGGGATGGACCCGCGCCCGGCGGCGGTCGATCCTCATCAGGCGAGTGGCGCAGGTCGCGCCCGGACTTGGTGGTTGATGAATCGTCCCGTGGAGCCGGTCACCTGGGTCCGCCGCGGGGGCGCCTTCACGGTGGGCGCCGCGTCGATCCTCGGCCTCGCCTGGGTGGCGTGGCGGGCGGGCGGCGTCCTCCTGCTCGTCTTCGCGGCGATCCTCCTCGCGGCTGGCCTGGAGCCGGTCGTCGGGTGGCTCCGGGCGCGGCTGCCCGTCGGGCGCGCCGCCAGCATCCTCCTCGCCTACGGCGCGTTCTTCGCTTCCGTGGTGGCGATCGCCTTCGTCGCGATCCCGGCGGCCCTTGCCCAGTGGAGCCAGCTCTCGGCCGACCTGCCGCGAATGCTGGAAGACCTGCGGGCGTGGGCGCTGACCCTGGAGCCGCGCGGCCTCGGCCGCGCGATCGCGACCCTCGCGGCCGCAGGCCAGAAGACCGTCGGGCCGGCGCCGCCCCCCGACGCGGACACCGTCCTCGAGATGGGCCTGACCATCGCGGAGGCGGTGGTGTCACTGGTGACCCTGCTGACGCTCACCTTCTTCTGGCTGACCGAGCATGCCCGGTTGCAGCGGTACGCGCTTGCCTTCGTGCCGGCGGAGCGGCGCCCGGGCGCCCGGGAGATCTGGAACGACGTCGAGGTCCGGCTGGGGCTCTGGGTCCGCGGCCAGCTCGTCCTGATGGGCTCCGTTGCCGCCGGCACCGGCGTCCTCTACACGCTGCTGGGCCTGCCGTCGGCCCTGCTCCTCGGCCTGATCGCCGGCCTCGCGGAGGCAGTCCCGCTCGTCGGCCCCATCCTCGGCGCCATCCCGGCGCTTCTCGTCGCCGCCACGGTCGGGCCGCAGCAGGTGGCGATCGTTGCGGTCGTCTACGTCGCCATCCAGGTGATCGAGGGCAACGTCCTCGTGCCCATCGTGATGCGCAACACGGTGGGACTCTCGCCGATGCTCGTCATCGTCGGGCTCCTCGTCGGGGCAGCGGCGGGCGGCATCGTGGGCGCCATCCTCGCGGTCCCGACCATCGCCGCCATCGAGGTGATCCTCGAGCGGGTGCAGGCTCGGGATGAGCCGGTCTCGGCCGCCCCGGACCCGTCGGGCGAGCCCGACGGGACTGCGCGCGATGAACTCGCGGAGCAGCCCCTGGACGCGGCAGGGGCGTCAGCCGCGCCGAGCTGAGCGCCCCCTGTCGACCTGCCTCGCCGACCGGTCGCCGATTCCTGTCATCCCGAGCCTTGCTGCTCCGGACAGGCTGCCGCTCACGACTTGAGCCACGAGATGAGCTCCGGACTGAGAAGCTGTGCGTGGAGCTCTTCGTCGCTGAGGCTGATGAACCCGGCGAGATTCTGGATGATCACGGCACCCGTGTTGCTGAACCGCTCCGCGATGGTCCGGATGAACTTGAAGTCCGGGTTCGTGTCGCAGAAGCCGAGGAAGAGGAAGTAGACCCGGTCGCGGCGGTCCTGCGACTCCTCGAGCACGCGGATCGTGCGCGCGTCGTCGCTCTCGTGGTTCTCCCCGTCGGTGACGAAGATGATGATCGAGCGTTTCTTCTCGGCCGGCGCCTCCGCGACGGCCGGGCGGCTCCAGAAGCGGCTGAACAGTCCGGGCTGCTGATCCCGCCGGGGGCTCCACCCCAGGTGCTGGAGATTTCGCTCGAGGACATAGCTGTAGGTCGTGCCGCCCGCCCAGCCCGGTACGCGACCGACGATCTCGCGCCTGATGTAGCCCGCTGAATCCTCGGGCGTGACCACGCCCACGTGGTGGACGTTTCGGTCGCCGTCCGAGAAGGTGAACACGTCCATCCGGCCGTCCGGGTCGAGAACCATGCCATACGGCACGAGCCGCTCCAGCAGGGTGCTGGTGGTCCCCTCCTCGTGCTCGTGCTCGAACGATCCGGATACGTCGATATCGAAGATGAGCTCGGCCTTGACGTCGGCCTGGACGCCCGCCTTGTCCAGTCTGAGTCGCAGCGATTCCGCGGATTTGTTGAGGTCGAGGGTCAGCATGGTGCTCTCCTTCACTCCGATTGCAGCTGCTCGAGGATCTTCCGAAGCTGAAATGCCATCTCGCCGGCTTCGGTCGGTGTTGGCGTTCGCCCGGCGAGGACGGTGAGCGAGGTGATGCTCCCGAGCCACGCCGGGAGCATCACCAGCGCGACGTCCTGGATGGCGCTGATCAGGCGAAGGGGCTGCTCGATCTGGCTCTCGCGAATCGAGGCGCTGCCGCGGATCTGGAGGGCCGTCTGGGTGAGGCTCATGCTTCGCTCCAGGAAGCGTCGCGAGAGGCCTTCGTTTCCATCCCGGAGGTAGGTCGAGAGGTACTGGGCGGCCAGCGCCGACGCCTCCACCTCCCGCCCGAGCTCATCGATGCGCTGCGAGGACCGCTCGATCTCCGCCCTCAGGGCGAGCAGGTCGTCCATCGCGGCGCTCATCAGCTTCGCCAGCTGATCGAGCTCGACGGACGCGCGCCGGAGCTCTTCACGGGTGTCGATCTTCTTCGACAGCCTGCCGAGGTACCTGCCCAGCCCCTCGCCATCCCTGGTCGCGTTGGCGACGGCGACGAGGTCGATTGACCGCAGGATCTCCATCGTTCGGTTCAGATGGATCGTCACCCGGGTCAGCACATCCGCCTGCGAGCGGGCGAGCGTCTCCGACACGAGATCGGCATATGCCCGCTGGAGCTGGTTGCCCCACACGACCACGGTCCGGTCGCTTGCGTCCTCGGCGACGTATCCGCCGAGGAACCGAAGCGCCCCCGCGAGCACCTTCGGGTCGGCATCGGGTGCGAGCTTCTTCAGATCCTCGACGCTGACGGGGAGTCGCTTCCGCTCGGTCCCCACGATCGCGGTCGGCGCGCTGACACGTCCGGTGCGCGCGGGCGGGCGAGCCTGGTCGCCGACGACGGTGGGGTCGGGGTGCGGCGACGACTCCGCGCCGCCGCTCGACACGCCGCGGCCCGCCACGCCGCCACCCTTGAGGGGCGGCTTCAGCACGGTCGGCCCGCTGAGGACCCGGCGAACCCGGCCGTCCACGCTCCCCGGGTCCCGTTCCTCAGCCACCGCGGTCGATCACGAGAATTGGCCGAGGACGTCGTTGAAGGTGCCCACGAACCCGCGCCCGACGGGAGCAAACTCCCAACCCTGCTCGCCGAGCATGACTGACCCGAACTGAACGACGTTGAACTCCTTGAACTCGTCGGAGAGCTGGTACGAGCCGAGCTCCTTGCCGCCGTCGTCGACGATGGCGATACTCGCCCGCTCGATCTCCGCAAACGTCTCGGCCTTGCCGCGCGCGTGGATGGTGACGAAGATCGGGATCTCGTTCACGCCCTCGGACAGGCGCGCGCCGTCGACGACGATGGACTCGAAGCTGCCCTGCTCGCGCCGGTCGGGGGAGTGGCTGAGACCGCCGTCCGGGCTGGCAAACGAGCCATCGGCCCCGGTCGCCAGGACGCCGGTCTGGGGGCTCATCAGTTTCGTGTTGTAGGTCGAGAGGACGCTCTCCAGCCGGTTGACCTTGGCGCCCGACCCATCATTTCGTGCTTCAAGGGCATGGACATCGACGTCATGGACTTCGTCCATGTGCTCGCATACCCAATCGACTCGCACCGTGAAGCGCGCGCCCTTGGTGAGGGAGAGGCTGAGCTTCTCGACGGGCGTGCCGGGCTTTTCGAGAGAGAGCGTCAACATCGCGGGATCCTCCCAGCTGTCGTGGTGGGCATCGCCGCCGGCGTCGGCTTCAGGCGGCGGGCTGCGTCCGTGAGAGCGACGCAAGCTCCTGCCGGGCGGCCGCCAGCTTCTGCCGCGCTTGCTCGAACTTCACATCCGTGGTCTGCCTGGCGGTCTCGACGAGGGCGTGGATCTCCTTCGTCGTGGCGATGATCTGCTCGATCTGCTGCGCCTGCGCGAGGCGGTTGTCGCCGGGCGCCTGGGCCGCGGCGACAGCGACCTCCTTGAGCACGCGGCCGCGAATGTCCGCCAGCTGGCGGTCGAGCTGCGCCTGGCGATCCGCGACCTGCTGAACGCTCTTGACGGCGAACGCGCCGTTGATCGAGAGGAGCGTCATCTTGATGGAGGCGAATCTCGACGCGACCGTGGTCGCCGTCTCCTGGAGCGTGGCGACCCCGGCCTGCTCGACCTGCTGGATCACGAGCCGGTCCGCGGGCAGGCGGGTGTAGGTCCCCTCGAGCGCGATCGCGCGAGAGTCGAGGAGTCGGAGCCTGTCCTTGAGATCCAGGATGCGCGCCTGCGCCACGACATCGGCAGGATCGACCTTGGCCTCCTCGGCGGCGACGTAGGCGCGCGCCTTGGTGGTGAACGCCCGGGCGACACCCGCAGCGAGCGTGAACTCGGTGAAGTGCTGGCCGTAGCTCTCCTTCAGGGCCTCGAGCGCGTTGAGTTCGGTGAAGAGCTTCTGCATCTCGGTCTCGAGCTGTCCCTCGAGCCGGGTCATTTCATCGGCCAGGCTCCTCGTCCGCCCCGCGACGAGGTCGCCGATCTCGACGAACAGCTCCCGGGCGAGCTGGTCGCGGTTCTTCCCGCGCAACCGCCCCACGATGCGCGCCAGGAGTCCCGGCTCTTCGGCCCGCTGGATCTGTTCGAGCACCGCAGGGAGCTGGGCATCGTCGACACCCTTCTCGAGCCGGCCGAAGAGGTCGAATACGGTCGCCGCGGTCTGCTTGTCGAGGCGGGCGAGGAATCCATCGAGGGTGCGCTGGAGCGACGTCTCGGCATCGAGGCCGATCTTGATCACGTCGCCGGCGCGCATCGCCTCGAAGTCGAAGGTCGCGACGGCCTTCTCGGCCTCGAGCACCTGGGCCGGAGCGAGGACAATGGCGCCGGTATCGAGTAATGGCAGTGAGGGCGGTGACGATGCCGGCACCACGGCAACCGCTGTCTCGCGGACCGGTCCGGCCGGAGACGCGCTGCCGGTCGAGGCCTCCGGGTCGCCGGGGCGATCGTCTGACGACGGTTCCATGCTCGACTTCCTTCCCTGTCGCGCCCCGGTCCACGTCAAGTGCAGCATCGACCAGCGAGGCCGCAGGGGTCGAACCCTCGCCCCTGAACCGTCAGTGCGCGCGGCGACGAACCGCCGCGGGTATTACACCCCAAACCCGGGCCGAGCGTATTCGTGCCGTCGGTCGCACGGACGAATGACAGGCTCAGGCATCGACGACCGGTGTGGGAGCCGCGGCGGTTCCAGAGTGGCTACGCTGCAGGGCATGACCGACGAGCCGATCGCAGCCGGCGCAGGAACCCTCGCGGACTGGAGGCCCGTCGGGCTCGACCCATCGTTCGCCGACATCGTCCCCGCCTCGGCGCGACTCGTTCACCAGGCGACCGGCGCGATCTGGTCCGAGGGACCGGTCTGGCTCGCCGCGGACGGGGCCATCCTCTGGAGCGACATCCCGAACGATCGGGTCCTCCGGTGGTCGCCGGACGCGGCGCCCGCGGTGTTCCTGGCGCCGGCCGGCTTCCAGAACGGCCACAGCCTGGACCTCGACGGGAGCATCCTCGCCTGCTCGCATGGCGACCGTCGGATCGAGAGACTCTCGCTTGACGGCACGCGCGTCCCGGTCGTGGATCGCTTCCGCGGGGCCCGCCTGAACTCGCCGAACGACCTCGTCGTGAAGTCAGACGGCACGATCTGGTTCACGGACCCGATGTACGGCATCGAGAGCGATCGCGAAGGGCACCGGGCCGAATCCGAGATCGGCGACTGCCTCGTCTTCCGCCATGACCCGGCAACCGGCGAACTCGACGCCGTCAGCGACTGGCTGGAGCACCCGAACGGGATCGCGTTCTCGCCCGACGAGTCGACCCTGTACGTGTCCGACACCTCCGGCGCGCGACTCCCCGGCGGCAATCACCACATCGTCGCCTTCGACGTCATCGATGGACGCCGCCTCGCGGATCCCCGGATCTTCTACGTCGCCGAGCCCGGCCTGGCGGACGGGTTCCGCCTCGACGAGCACGGCAACCTGTTCACCTCGGCCGGGGACGGCATCCACGTCGTGGCGCCCGACGGACGCCTCCTCGGCCGCATGCCCGTGCCCGAGGTGGCCTCGAACTGCGTCTTCGGGGGACGGGACGGACGCACGCTGTTCATCACGGCCACGACCTCCCTGTATTCGGTCGGCCTCGCCGTTCGTGGGGCCACGAGGCCGCGATGACGAGCATTCGCCACATCGCGGTCGTGGGCCTCATGGGCAGCGGCAAGACGACGATCGGGGCGCGGCTGGCGAGGCACTTCGGGCGCCCGCTGCGGGACTCCGACGTCGAGATCGAGGCCCGGCAGGGCAGGACCGTCCGCCAGCTTCGCGACGAGCTCGGGGTCGATGCCATGCACGAGCTCGAGGCCCGGCACCTCCTCGACGCCCTGGCCGACCCGACGCCGAGCGTGATCTGCCCGGCCGCCTTCGTCGCCGACGACGCCAGGTGTCTCGAGGCGCTCGGCGACCCTTCGGTCGCCGTCGTGCTGCTCACGGTCGAGCCCCTCGAGGCGGCGGCCCGGTTCGTGCGTGAGGATCACCGTCCCTGGTATGGCGGCGACCCGGCCGACTTCCTCGAACGACAGGGTCGGTCACGGCTCCCTCGCCTGCGAGCCCTGCGGCCGATCGAGGTGGCGACCGACGGCCGCTCGCCGGACGAGGTTGCCGGCCTGGCCATCGCTGCCCTCGAGGACGTGATGGGGTAGGCGCCCCGAGCGAGCAGCAATCACGTTTGCCTGTGCCGATGATTCAGAAGGTGGTGGCGATCTCGATGACGCGGCCATCCCGGGCGGACTGCTGCGCCGCCAGCATGATCTCGAGCACGTGGCGCGCATGCCGCCCGCTGGCAATCGGCGGCACGCCGTCCCGGATGCAGTCGGCGAGATGCTCGATCAGGACCCCTCGGGCGAGCTCCGCGAAGCGGTCGGCAGGAGCGGGGAAGATCTCGTATGCCTGCGGCGTGATCCACCCGCCCAGGCCGGGGGCCGCGTCGAGGCGGTAGACCTCGACGGGTGGCGCGGCGACATCCTCGCGGTTGACGAGGAGGGTCCCCTCGAGCCCGAAGACCTCCATCCGCGGGCTTCGTGAGGCCACGACGTTGAACGTGGCGTCGACGACGGCGAATGTCGCATCCCCGAAGTCGACGAGCAGCAGGTTGTTGTCCGGCGCCGAGACCGGGATCGCGAGCCCGTCGAACGGGCCGCCTCTCGCTCGGCGCTGTCGCACCGTGATGCCGGACAGGGCCGAGACGCGCCGCGCCGGACCGAGGACACCGGTGGCCTGGGTCAGGCCATAGACGCCGAGGTCGAGGAGGGCACCGACGCCGTCCTGGTAGAACTGCGTCGGGTCCACCGGCCACGAGAGCCCGGCCGCGCCCGCATGCGACGACTGGACCCGCGCGAACGCGACCTTGCCGATCGCTCCGCGAGCGACGACATCGCGGGCTCGTCGCCATTCGGCAGCGAGCATGTCCGCGGGCGCGGCGACCACCAGGAGCCCCATCCGGTCCGCGGTGTCGAGGAGCTCGTCGGCCTCGGCGAGCGTGCTCGTGATGGGCTTCTCGCTGACCAGGTGGCGCCCCGACCGCAGGATCTGCATCGAGGCGGCAAAGTGGTCCGGCCCCGGCAGCAGGTTGACGACGGCGTCGACATCGAAGGCCAGGAGCTCATCGAGGGATCTGACGACATGGGCGATCCCGTGCGCGTTCGCGACCGCGCGCCCCTTCTCGAGCCCGCGGTTGGCGATGGCGACCATGTCGACCCGGTCGCGGATCCTGCCGAGGTGGGGAAGGTAGCCGTACCCGATCGTCGCGATCATGCCCGCGCCCAGGACGCCGACACGGAGGGGCGCCGGCGCCGGCGGGGCGGCGCCCTCGAGGTCAGTCCGCGACATTGGCTCTCCTGTACGCCGAAGGGGACATGCCCGCCAGATCCTTGAAGACGCGGGCGAAGTACTTGGGATCGTCGAACCCGACACGCTCGGCGACGGCATCGACCGTCAGCGAGCGGTCCGCGAGCAGGAGCTTCGCCTTGTCGATGCGCACGACGTTGCGGTAGTGCATCGGCGTCAGCCGCATCTTCCTCTTGAAGAGCCGGAAGAGGTAGCTGGGGCTGACGGAGACGGTCGCGGCGAGGGCGTCGATGTCGAAGCGCTGGGCATAGTTCTCGTGGATGTAGCCGAGGCAGCGCTCGACCAGGGAATTTGCCTCCCGGCTCGGCTCCGCGAAGTGCTGCCGCGCCTGGAGGAAGATCGCCTGGAGGTAGACCGAGATGAGATCGGCCGCATGCGGGCGATTCGTCGTGAATTCCGCGTAGGTCATCTCGAACAGCTCGCGCAAGGTCCCGCGCTCGTCCATGAGCTTGATCGCGTGGTCGAAGGGCGGCGTTGGTCCGGTGTCGACCCAGAAGCAGATGATCTCGTGCCGCCGGTCGAGCTCCAGGTGCTCGGCGTGGAGGAGGCCGGGCGGGTAGATGACCACGTCAAAGCCGAGGACGTTGACCGTCTCCGCGCCCGCATCGATGTTGGCCTTGCCCTCGATGAAGAAGATCAGCTCGAAATAGGGGTGCGAATGGGCGTCGAAGTTCCAGATCCGGCTCGTCTCGTCGAAGCGCTCGCAGAACTGGAGGGTCGCTCGATCGACCGGGACGCTGTCGAGGAACCGGCGGACGGCCTCACGATCGACGGCGGCATTCTTGACCATGTGCCACGCCTCCGGGCGTCGGGCCCTCAATCCCTGATGGACACGCGGCGGCCGCTCTCGGCCGCCGCGCGGACGGCCAGGGCGACCTTGACCGCCCGGAGTCCGTCGAGGCCGGTGGCGGTGGGGGTGCCGTCGCCATGGACCGCGGCCGCGAACGCGCTCACGTTGACGTCGTAGAGATCCCGCCGGTCGGCGGGTTCCACCTCGCGCTCTCCGCTCGCGTCACGCAGGAGGATCGTGCCGATGGGCTCCTGGTCCATCGCCCCCGACGATTCGATGCTGCCCTCGGATCCGAGGACCTGGAGGCCGGTCGAGGCGTAGGCGATCGTGAACGCATCGTGCGTCTGGACGAGCGTGCCGTCCGTGTACCGAAGGACGGCCATGAGCGCGTCCTCGGCCGCGGCGCCCCACGGCCCCTGGCTTGCCGCGAGGGCGACCACGTCCACCGGAAGCGCACCCAGGAGCGGGTTGAGGACCGACGCGTCGTGGCAGGTGATGTCCAGGGCCACGCCACCCCCGGTCCGGCTCCCGAGGCGCCAGCCCTGGAGCCGCAGCGGCAGGCTGACCGCGTGGAAGACGCGGACGCCGAGGACGCGCCCGACGGCGCCGCCAGCGACGAGGCTCCGGATCGTCCGGTGGACTCCCGATCCGGGCAGGTGATGGTTGGTCGCGAGCGTGACGCCGGCGCGCACGCAGGCGTCGAGCATCGCCCGGCCGTCCTCGACCGACAGGGCGAGCGGCTTCTCGCACAGGACGTGCTTCCCGGCGGCGGCGGCGAGCTCCGTGTGGGCGCGATGGTGCTCGTTCGTGCTGCTGATGTAGACGGCGTCGACGTCGTCGCGGGCGATGACATCCGCGACCGAGCCCGAAGCCGGGATGCCGTTGCGGTCGGCATAGGTGGCGGCCCAGTCGGCGGATCCCGACGCGACGCCGACGACCTGGTGGCCGAGCCGGCGCATGGCCGGAATCATCCGCGTCTCGGCGACGTCGCTCGCGCCGATCAGGCCCCATCGGATCCCCGGAGCGCTCATGGCGGTCAAACGACGGCACCCGCCCGCATGATCGCCGCTCCCTTCTCGCCGATCATGATCGACGGTGCGGAGGTGTTGCCGCTGATCAGCGTGGGCATGATCGAGGCATCGATGACCCGGAGGCCACCGAGCCCGCGGACCCGGAGCTGGTTGTCGACGACCGCCGCCTCGTCGCTGCCCATCTTGCAGGACCCGACCGGGTGGTAGTCCGTCTTGGACCACGCCTTGATGTAGGCGCGAACGCCGTCCGGCGTCTTGACGTCCTGGCCGGGCATCGCTTCCCTGCGGATGAGGTCCCGGAACGCGGGCGCGTTGAGGATCTCGCGGCCCCGCTCGAACGCCTCCATGGAGATCCTCCAGTCATGGGGATCCTGGAGGAACGCCGGATCGATGGCGGGCTCGGCCAGCGGATCGGCCGAGCGGAGGGTGACCGAGCCGATGCTCTTCGGCCGGAGGTGACAGGTGTTGATCGTGACGCCGTGGCCCTTGATCCGGAGGCGCCCATGATCGACGACGAAGGCCGGCAGGCAGTGAATCTGGATGTCCGGAGAGCGAACGTCCGGGCTGGAGGACACGAACGCCCCCGCCTCGGCCACGCACGCGGTCACCGGCCCGGTCCTGTAGAGGAGGTACTGGATGCCGTGGCGGACGGCCTTGTCCCAGCGGTCCTCGCCGTTGTAGCTCACGGGAGCCGTCTCGGCCGTGAGGTAGACGTCCATGTGGTCCTGGAAGTTCTTGCCGACCCCCGGGAGGTCGTGGACGACCGGGATGCCGAGGTTCCGCAGCTCGTCCGCGGGCCCGATGCCGGACAGGAGCAGCAGGCGCGGGGAGTTGACCGCCCCGCCGGAGAGGACGACCTCGCCGCCGGCCTCGACGCGAGCTTCAGCCGGCTTGTCCCTGGCGAGGTAGCGGACGCCCGTGGCGCGCCCGTTCTCGATGATCAGCTGGGTGGCCTGGGCGTGCGTGACGATCGAGAGGTTCCTGCGCGTTCGCGCCGGCTTCAGGAACGCGGTCGCCGAGCTCTCGCGCCGGACGTTCCGCTGGGTGACGTCGTAGAAGCCGACGCCCGCCTGGACGGCCCCGTTGAAGTCGTGGTTGAACGGAATGCCGACGCTCTGGGCCGCGCGAACGAAGCCCTTCGAGATGGGGTTGTGCCCGACCTGGTCGGTGACGTTCAGCGGCCCGCCGGTGCCGTGGTACTCGTCGGCGAATCGCTCGTTGTTCTCGGACTTGCGGAAGTAGGGCAGGACGCCGTCGTAGCCCCAGCCTTCGTTGCCGAGGTCCCGCCACTCGTCGTAGTCGAGGCGGTTGCCCCGGATGTAGATCATCGCATTGATCGAGGTGCTGCCGCCGAGGGTGCGGCCCTGGGGATAGTGCATCCGGCGGTTGTTCAGCTCCGGCTGGGGAACGGTCTCGAAGCCCCAGTTCACGCTCGGGCCGGTCAGCTTCGTGAAGCCCGCCGGCATGTGGATGAGCGGGTTCCAGTCGCTGCCGCCGGCCTCGAGGAGGAGGACGCGATTGGCCGGATCCTCGCTGAGCCTCGCCGCGACGGCACACCCGGCCGCGCCGGCGCCGATGACGATGTGGGTGTGGCGAGCGCGCATTGGTTGGCCTCCGAGCGGGTTCATGTCGAGCTGAGCGGCAGGCCTGGGAACGGGGCCGCCAGAGACGGGGTGGGTCAGTTGAAGGCGGCCCTCTCGCCGACGCGCAGGGCCTGCGCCGCCACGGTCAGGGCTGGATTCTGGGCGGACGAGGACGGCAGGAACGAGGCATCCATGACGAAGAGGTTCGCGACGTCGTGGGTGCGGCAGAGCGGGTCGAGGACGGACGTCGCGGGATCGTCGCCGAACTTCGCGGTCCCGCACTGGTGCGCGGTCGCGTCCAGGCCGAAGCGGCGGGTCTGGATCATCGGGTAGCCGGCTCGCCGCATTGCCGTGGCCATCGAGCGAACGAGGCGCCTGTGCAGCTTCTCGTTGTTCGCCTTGAACATCACGACCACCCGGCCGGCCGAGTCGAGCGAGACGCGGTTCTCCGGATCCGGCAGGTCCTCGGTCATGAGGTACCAGTCGACGCTCCGGCCGGCGATCTCGGAGAGGGCCCGCTTCGGCGCCCACGGCACGGATCCCTGGAGCATCTCGGCCTGCAGCTTGCCGAGCAGCTGCGCGTGGCCCATCCCGACCCGGGCGTTGGATTCGCCGAAGTACCAGTCGTTCAGGGCGAGGGTCTTCTGGAAGACCGTGCCGTTGACCGTCGGGCGGATCGCCATGAGCGCCGAGTTGACGTGGGCCATGTAGTTGCGGCCGACGAGCCCGCTCGAGTTGGCGAGGCCGTTCGGGTGGCGGTCCGAGGCGGAGCGCAGCAGGAGCGCGGCCGAGTTGATCGCGCCGGCGGCGACGACGTACGTCGACGCGACGACGGTCCGCCGGGTGCCGTTCATGTCGATGTCGAGGCCGGTGACGCGCCGGCCGGTCGGGTCCGTCCGGAGGACGACCGCGCGAGCTCCGGTCAGCATCGAGACGTCCGGCGACTCGAGGGCGGGGGTCGTGACGCAGACCTCGGCGTCGCTCTTGGCGAGGACCTGGCAGGGGAAGCCGTCGCACGTCTTGCAGCGGATGCAGGTTCCGCCCTCCCGCAGGTCGATGCCGAGCGGCAGGGGGAACGGCCGGAGGCCCTGCCGCGCGAAGCTGTCGGCGACCTCGGCGATGACGGGCTCGTGGGGCACCGCCGGCCAGGGGAACGGCGTGGACCGCGCGCCCTCGACCGGATCGCTGCCCGCCGTGCCATGGACGCGGAACAGGCGCTCGGCCTCGGCGTAGTAGGGCTCCAGCTCGTCGTAGCCGACGGGCCACGCCGGCGAGATTCCATCCTCGCTCTCCAGCAGCTCGAAGTCCTCGCGCCGGAAGCGTGGCAGCGCCGCGCCATAGACCTTCGTGCAGCCGCCGACGACGTGGTAGATCGAGGGCCGGAACGGACGCCCCGCTCCATCGAGGTACGGATCGGTGGTGCGGTAGCGCTTCGCGACGAAGATCTCGCGCGGGCTCCAGTTCTGGGGCTCGCGCGGGAGGTAGCCGCCGCGCTCGACGATGAGGACCTTGGCGCCGCGGTTGCGCAGCGCCCAGGCAAGCGTTCCGCCGCCCATCCCGCTGCCGATGATCGCGATGTCGGTCGTGATCGTGGAGGCGTCGAGCTGGTTCACGGACGGTCGCTCCCGGCTGACTCGAGCACGCGATCGAGCGCCTCGACGAAGAAGTAGTCGCCCCACATGACGCTCTCGTCGACGCCCAGCCCTCGGCGTTCGTGGTAGACGCCGTGGCGGAGGATGCCCTCCCAGGCCGGATCGTCGACGGCCAGGAATTCGGGCGACGCGAGCCTGGCCAGGATCGCGATCGTGGCGTCGCGGTAGCGGGCCGCTCGCGCCGGATCGGCGGTCAGGCCCGCCAGCTGCCACAGGCCGCTGGACGCGATCGCGGCGGCCGATGACTCGTACGGCCGCGGCGGGTCCGGCTCCTCCCAGTCGTTCGGCGGCACCACCCGGGAGCCGGTCCGGTCGAGGAAGAAGTCGGCGCAGCGCTCCGCGGTATCGAGGAAGCGCCCGTCACCGGACAGCGCATACGCGGTCCCGAACCCGTACAGCGCCCACGCCTGGCCGCGGGCCCACGACGAGTCGGCTCGCCAGCCCTGGTGCGTGCCGTGGCGCAGGAACTCGCCGGTCTCGAGGTCGAAGATCGCCTCGTGGGCGGTGCTCCCGTCACCCCGCACGAGGTGGCGGCGCGTCGTGAGGCAATGCTCGGTCGCGATCCGGAGGAGATCCGCGTCGCCCGTCTCGCGAGCCGCCTCGAAGATGATCCCGACGTTCATCATGATGTCGATGAAGCAGGAGTCGGCGGACACGAACGACCGCAGGTAGCGGCCCTGCTCGTTGAACCGGAGTGACATCGTCCGCCCGGCGTGGACGACGGTGGCCTTCTTCGCCGGATCCCCCGTGGCCTCGAACCAGCGCTTCCACGTCGAGATGAACAGGAAGCCAAGGTCGTGGACGCTGCGATCGTCCTTGCGCGGCTCGATGAGGAGGCTGTACCGCTCGGCCTGCTCGCGCCACCAGGCGTCGCCGGTCCGGCGGGCGATGATCCAGATGAGCCCGCCGAGGAACCCCTCGGTCCAGTTCGTCCAGGCCTCCTCCTCGACGTGCCAGCGCCCGCCGACCGTGTAGATCGGGAAGGCGCCCGGTTGCGTCGTCACGAGGCGCCTGACCTGGGCGCCGGCGAAGTCGATGGCGTCCCCGGCGAGCGCCTCGAAGCCGCGGGGGAGGGCCGGCGATGGTCCGACGGGCATGGCTTCAGGACCCTCCGAATTCGGGCGCTCGGCGTTCGCGGAATGCCGCCTGGCCCTCTGCCGCGTCATCGCTGAAGGCAGTCAGCCCGCCACCCAGCGGCTCGAGCGATGTCCGCGGGCGATTGGCATCGATCAGCTGCTTGGCCACCTGGACGGCAACCGGCGCCATGTCCGAGATGCGCGCCGCGAGCTCGCCGGCACGGGCCGCCAGCCCGGCCGCCGGGAGCACCTCGGAGACCAGTCCCCAGGCGACGGCCTGGGCGGCATCGATCGGGGTGCCCGTCAGGATCAGCTGCTTGGCGCGGGCCGGCCCGACGACGGCCGCGAGGCGGGTCGTCATGCCCCAGCCCGGCACGGTCCCGATCCCGACCTCCGGGGCGCCGACCTTCACGTGGTCGGCGGCGATCCGAAGGTCGCACGCGAGGGCGAGCTCGAGGCCGCCACCGAAGGCGACGCCGTTGAGCGCGGCGATCGTCGGCTGGCGGAGGGATTCGAGCCGATCGAGGACCCGCTGGCCCGTCCGGGTCCAGGTTCGCCACATCTCGAGCGGCGAGAGGGCAGACCAGGCCACGACGTCGGCGCCTGCCGAGAATGCCTTCGCTCCGGCGCCGGTGATGACCACCACCCGCACGGCGGCGTCGGCGTCGATCGCCGCGAATGCGGCATCGAGATCGGCCAGCATCCGGAGCGTCAGGGCGTTGAGCTTCTCCGGCCGGTTCAGCGTGATGGTGGCGACGGGACCCGCCACCGAGACCTCGATCTGTTGGTCCGCCGCCGCCTCGCTCATGCCGGACGCTCCCGGAGCCGCAGGCCCATGGGTTCGGGCCGGAAGAGGCGGGCATCCATCTGGCGGAGGTCGGGGCTGATCCGGAGATCCAGGGAGGTCTGCCCGACGATGTCGCGGGTGACGCTGATGCCGGGGGCGATCTCGGTCACCGTGAGCCCGTCCCGCAGCAGCCGGATCACGCAGCGCTCGGTGACGAACACGACGTCCTGGCCCAGCTCGCGAGCCCGGCGGCCGCTGAAGGTCACGTGCTGGACCTCCGGCACGAACCGCTGGTGCTTTCCCTCCTTGACGATGACGACGTGGCCGTCCTCGATCGCAAGCTGGGCGCCGGCCGTGAAGAAGCCCGAGAACACGATTCGCTTCGCGCGGGCCGTGATGTCCACGAAGCCGCCGACGCCGGCGGTCACGTGCGGCTTGGCGTTGAGGCGGGACACGTTCACGTTGCCGTCGGCGTCGACCTCGAGGAACGACAGGAGCGCACGGTCGAAGCCGCCGCCCTGGAGGTACGTGAACTGGTCGGGGGAGGGGAGCAGCGCGTCGGGATTCTGGGCGCAGCCGAACTGGAAGCCGAGGAACGGCACGCCGCCGACGGCGCCCTGCTCGATGACCCACGTGACGGCGCCGTCCAGGCCCTCCTCGAGGAGGATGCGGGGCACCAGGGCCGAGATGCCGAACCCCAGGTTGACGGCCTCCCCGTCGCGGAGCTCCACGCTGGCCCGCCGGGCGACGACCTTCTCGGGTCCCCAGGGAGCGAGCTCGAGCTGCGAGAGGGGGGCCCGGTAGTGGCCGGCCGCCTCGGGCAGCAGGACGGTCTGGGTCGTCTGGAGCTGGTCCGGCGCGACGACGATGGCATCGACCACGATTCCCGGCACGCGCACGGACTGGGCCGGCAGCGTCCGGCCCCGGGCGAGCCGCTTGACCTGGGCGATGACCACGCCGCCGTTGTTGTGGGCGGCGAGGGCCTGGTCCAAAACCCCGAGCGGCGCGCCCTCGTCCTCCGACGAGAGGTTGCCGAACTCGTCCGCGGTGGTGGCGCGGATGATCGCGACGTCGACCGGGATGGACCGAAGGTAGAGCCATTCGCGGCCGTCGAAGTCGACCACCTCGACGATCTCCTCGGTCGTCCGTGCATTCATGCGCCCGCCCTGTCTTCGCGGGTCCATGAAGGTGTCCTTGCCGACGTCGGTCAGGACGCCGGGCTGGCCGACCGCGGCGGCTCGATGCATCTGGAACATCAGGCCGGAGGGAATGTTGTAGGCCTCGATCGCCCCGTCCTCGATCAGCGTCACGATCTTCGGTGGCGTGGCCGACGACGGGCCGCTGGGATAGGAGCCGGCGATCACCCGCCTGATCTGTCCCGGCCTCGTGAGGTGGTCGATCCCGTCGATCCCGTACATGTCGCCGGCCGCGATCGGATGGAGCAGCGTCAGGTCGCCGCCGCCGCCGCCCGCGGCGAAACGCGCCCCGAGTGCCGCGAGCACCGCGTCCGGGCAGCCGAGTCCGCTCGACGAGCTGACCGACACGGTCGCGCCGGATCGCACGAGCTCCACGGCCTCGGCGGCCGAGAGGACCGGGACGAGCCGGCTCACCGGGATGCCCCGCCCGGCCGGTCTATCCACCACGAGGTGCGCGGACCGAGATGCATCTGGACCGACTTCAGCTCGGTGAACGCGTCGATGCTGAAGCGCCCGAACTCTCGCCCGAGGCCGCTCTCCTTGTAGCCGCCGAACGGCAGCTCCGGATAGCCGTCGAGGAAGGTGTTGACCCAGATCGTGCCGGCGTGGATCGACCGGCTCATCCCGATCGCGGTATCGAGGTCGCGCGTCCAGACGCCGGCCGACAGCCCGAACTTCGTGGCGTTGGCGATCCTGGCGGCCTCGTCGGCGGTCTCGAAGGTCAGGACCGACAGGACGGGGCCGAAGATCTCCTCGCGCGCGATCCGCATCGCGGGCTGGACACCGGAGAAGACCGTGGCCTCCATGAAGCGCCCGCGATCGGTCGCCAGCCGGTTGCCGCCGAGGAGCAGGTCGGCGCCTTCGGAGCGCCCGGCGCCGACGAGCTCGAGGATCTTGTCGAACTGCTCGTCGCTGGCGATGGCGCCGATCTTGGTGGCCGGATCCAGCGGGTCTCCCACCGGCACCGTCCGTGCCCGCTCGACGACGCGCTCGATGAAGTCGTCGGCGATCGATCGCTGGACGAGGAGGCGGCTGCCGCTGTTGCAGCACTCGCCCATGTTGAAGTAGACGCCGTAGACCACCGCGTCGAGCGCGGCGTCGAGGTCGGCATCCGCGAAGACGAGCTGCGGATTCTTGCCTCCGAGCTCCAGCTCGACCTTCTTGAGGTTGCCCTTCGAGGCGTCGATGACCCGCTTGCCGACCTCGGTGGACCCCGTGAAGCTGATCATGTCGACGTCGGGGTGCTCGGCCAGGCGGTTGCCGACGACTCGCCCGGGTCCGGTCACGACGTTGAGGACGCCATCGGGCAGGCCGGCCTCCTGCGCCAGGCGCGCGAGGCGGATCGTCGTCCCCGGCGTCAGGTCCGCGGGCTTCACGACCGCCGTGCAGCCGACGGCCAGGGCGAACGGGAGCTTCTGGCTGATGATCAGGAGCGGGAAGTTCCAGGGCGTGATCATCCCGACGACACCGACCGGCTCGCGCAGGACCAGGCCGAACATCGCCGGGCCGAGCGTGTTGTAGGTGTCGCCGTAGGTGTGCCGGCTGAGGGTCGCGGCGTACTCCCAGAGGTCCGCCGACGAGACGATCTCGTCGTGCGCCTGGCGGATCGGCTTGCCGGATTCGAGCGCCTCGACGAGCGCGAGGTCGTCGGCATTCGCCCGGATCGCGTCGGCGACGCGGTTGATCACGCGCGCCCGCTCGACGCCCGGGATGCGCGGCCACGGACCATCGTCGAAGGCCTTCCGGGCCGCGTCGACGGCCCGGTCGAGGTCCTCGACCCCAGGGGCGGGCGATGAGATTCGGGTTGGCGCGGAGGGCGAGGGCGGGGCCCACGACCGGGACCCCCTCGCCGGCGCGGGAGGGGCGGCCCGGGCCGCCGCGACGAGATCGATGAGTCGAGCCACGGCCGGCGTGAGCTCCGAGACGTCCGCATCGGAGCCCGGATCGGTGTGCCTGCGGGTGACGAGCGCCGAGCCGAAGCCGAGGCACGCCGCCCCGGCGGCGATCCACTCGTTGACGCTGGCCTCGGAGGCAGCGACGCCACCCGTGACGACCACCTGCGTCTCGGGCAGCGGGCCCCGGATCGCCTTGACGAAGGCCGGGCCGAGCGAGTCGCCGGGGAAGACCTTGACGAGCTCGGAGCCCCATGCCTCGGCCGTGACGATCTCGGTCGGCGTCGCGCACCCGGGGAGGTACGGGATCCGTCGGCGATTGCACAGGCGCGCGACCTCCGCGTCGAAGCTGGGGCCGACGATGAACCGGGCGCCCGCGGCGATGAAGCGGTCGGCGGCGAACGGATCGCGGATCGATCCGGCACCCAGGATCGCGTCCCGATCGTGACGTGCCGCCTCGGTCGCGAGGGTCGCGAAGACGGACCAGCCATTCGGGCCGCGATCGGTGAACTCGATGGCCCGGACTCCGCCGCCGCGCAGGGCGTCGGTGATCCCTCGTGCGCGGTCCGCATCGTCCGAGTGGAAGAGCGGCAGGACGCCCGTCTCGACGACGGCGATGATGGTCTCGAGGCGCGCCGACAGGGTCATCGCTCCACCCGTCCCGATCCGGATCCGCCGGCCAGGGCATCGACTTCGGCCACGCTCACCTGGTTCACATCGCCCCGGATCGTGTGCTTGAGGCAGCTCGCCGCGACCGCGAACTCGAGGGCCGCGCCCGGCGCACGCCCGTCGAGGAGGGCGTAGATGAGGCCGGCCGCGAACGAATCGCCGGCCCCCACCCGGTCGACGATCGGCGCGATCCGGTACGAGCGGGCGACGTGGAAGCCGTCCCGCGTCCAGAGCACGCCGGACCAGGTGTTCTCCGACGCCGAGATCGATCCCCGCTGCGTGAAGGCGATCGTGCGGAGCCGCGGAAAGCGCTCGCTCAGGGTCGCCGCCACGGACGCGTAGCCGGCCGGGTCCACCCTCCCATCCGTGACCGAGCTGCCCGGCGCGCGGATCCCGAAGACCTTGTCGGCGTCCTCCTCGTTGCCGATCAGGACGTCTGCCTCGGCCACGATTCCGGCCATGACCTCGGCGGCCGACCCGCCCCATCCCCACAGCTTGGCCCGGTAGTTGAGGTCCACCGAGACGGTCGCCCCCGCGGCGCGCGCGGCGCGGACGCCGGCGAGGGCGGCACCGGCCGCGGCCGCCGAGAGCGCCGGGGTGATGCCGGTCGTATGGAACCAGGCGGCGCCGTCGAGGAGGCGCTCCCAGTCGAAGCTGCCGGCGGTCGCGGTCGCCATGCAGGAATCGGAGCGGTCGTAGATCACGCGGCTGGCGCGCTGCGACGCGCCGGGCTCCAGGAAGTAGATCCCCAGGCGGCCCGCCGCGGTGCCGACGCCCGACGTGTCCACACCGAGGCCGCGCAGGAAGCGCACGGCGGATTCCCCGAGGTCGTTCGCGGGCACGCGGGAGACGAAGGCAGCCGGCAGTCCATAGCCGGCAAGGGACGCCGCGACGTTGGCCTCGCCTCCGCCATAGGTTGCGTCGAAGTGCTGGGTCCCCGCCAGGCGCGTCCCCTCGGGCGCCGCCAGGCGCAGCATGATCTCCCCGAAGGTGACGACGCGGGGGCCGGCGGGTGTGGTCACGCTTGCGAAGTCTCCGGGCGGTCGTGTCAGCTGAACCCGGCGCCCGATCGTGGGTCTGGCGCACGCGCTGAGCCGGCGGAGTGGCACTCAGTGATGTTCACCGTAGGTGGACAGGCGCTCGCGGAGAACCCCCTCGTGTTTCCGAACGGTGGACGAAACTGACCGGTCGTGTCCCCTCGCCGACTACACTGCTTCGCGGCGTCGCTTCCGTCCGTAGCTGTCGAGCCAGAGGATGGAGACGATGATGATGCCCAGGAGGGCCGTCGGCAGGTAGGAGACCAGCGAGTCGATCCGGAGCATGTTGAAGGCGTTGGTCAGGATGCCGAGGAGGACCAGGCCGGTTGCCGACTTGATGGCCCCGCCGATGCCGCCGGCGACCGATGTGCCGCCGACGACCACGGCGACCACGACGTAGAGGGCCGTGTTGTCGCCGGCGATCGAGCTGGCCGAATTGAGTTGCGATGCGAGCATCACGCCGCCCAGGGCCGCCGTCACGGAACTGATGAGGTAGGTGGATGCCTTGGTCCGCAGGACATTGATGCCCGAGTACTTCGCGACCTCGTAGTCGCCGCCGACGGCGTACACGTTCCGGCCGAAGGACGTGCTCCGCAGCGTCCAGTGCACGCCGGCCAGCACGACGAGCATCACCACGACCAGGATCGGGATCGGCCCGAGAACCTGGAGGTTGGCGATGTTCTGGAAGTCCGGGTTGGTGCTCGTGACGGGATAGGCGTTCGTCAGCTGCTGGCCGATCCCCGTCAGCGCGATCCCCATTCCGAGGGTGATGATGAACGGCTCCGCTCGCTGGTAGACCGAGATGAACGCGTTGATGGCGCCGATCGCGAGGCCCAGCAGGAGGCACAGGGCGATGGCGACGGGGATGGGCACGCCGGCGTTGATCAGCAGGATCACGACGACACCCGAGAGCGCCATCATGCCGCCGATCGAGAGGTCGACGCCACCCGCGATCAGGACGACCGTCTCGCCCATCGCCAGGATCATGAAGATGGAGTTCGACTTCAGGAGGTCGACCAGGTTGAGCTGGCTGAAGAACTCCGTTCTCGTGCTCGGGATCAGGTTGAACAGGGCCATCGCGAGCACGACCAGGATGATCGCCAGGAACGCCTTCTGGAGCGAGAGGATCGCCTTTGCGGAATCGAGGATTCTCGTATTCATGGCTATCTGCCCACCGAGGCCTGCTTCGCGGTGTCCAGCCAGATCGCCAGGATCAGGATCACGCCCCGGAGCATGAACTGCACGTAGGACGACACGCCCAGGAGATTCAGGGAGTTGTTCAGCAGGATCAGCAGCAGCGTCCCGACGACCGTCCAGATGACGCTGCCCCGCCCGCCGATCAACGCCGTCCCGCCGACCACGACCGCGAGGATGGCCTGCGTCATGTAGGGCGTGCCCATCGTGGGATCGGCGAGGGTGACCCGCGACACCAGGACGACCGCCCCGATCGCGGACAGCATCCCTGAGATCGCGTAGATCAGCACGATCGATCGGCTGATCGGAATCCCGGCGAGGCGGGCCGCGATCTTGTTGCCGCCGGTCAGCACGACGGCTCGTCCGATGTAGGTGCGCCGCTGGATGACGTAGAGGATTGCCAGGCTGATCAGGAACATGATCGCGGACACGGACAGGATCCCGACCCCGCCCGAGTTGATCGCATCGAAGAGTGACGTGTCCGTCTTCGAGTAGGTCAGGAACTGCGTCACGCCCTGCACGTACATCAGGGCCACGGCGCCATACACCAGGCTCATGCCGTAGGTGATGAACAGCGCCTCCGCCTGGGTCAGGGCCCCGCTCGTGAGGATGAGGGCGCCGTTGAGGAGCCCGCAGCCCAGGCCGACCGCGACACCGACCAGGATGGCGGGACCCTGTCCGATCGGGTCGATCAGGGTGACCGTCACCACGGCCACGAGCGAGATGATGCCGCCGATGGAGAGGTCGATGAACCCGGCCATGATGACGAAGGTCATCCCGAGGGCGGCGAAGATGAGGGTCCCGAACTGCCGGACGATGTTGTCGAAGTTGTCGCCGGTCAGGAATTTCGGTTCGACGAACGAGGTCACGATCACCAGCAGGGCGATCGCGACGACGATGGGGTTGTTCTTGATGGCGTTGATGATCGTCTGCGTGGTCACCCGACCACCCAGCGGCTGCGTCGCGGCGCTCATGCGAATTCGAACGCCTTGGCCATGATCTCGTCGGCCGATGCCGTGCTCGGGTCGAACTCGCCGTTGATCCGGCCGTCGCAGATCGTGTTGACGCGGTTGCTCATGTGCAGGACCTCCGGAAGTTCCGATGAGATCAGGATGATCGAACCGCCGCCTTCCACGATCTTCTTCATCAGGAGGTAGATCTCGTACTTGGCGCCGACGTCGATGCCCTTGGTCGGCTCATCCAGGACGAGGACCCTCGGGCTCATCTCCAGCCATCTGCCCAGGATCGCCTTCTGCTGGTTGCCGCCCGACAGCGTCCGGATCTTCGTCTTTCCGGATGGCGTCTTGACGTTGAGCGCCTTGATCTGCCGCTCGCAGACGGCGGCCTCCTCCTTGTCCTTGATGAAGCCGTACTCGGTCAGGCGGGCCAGGACGGCCAGCGAGATGTTCTGCTCGACGGAGAACCCGAGCAGCAGACCCTGGAGTTTCCGGTCCTCGGGCACCATCGCCAGTCCGAGCTTGATGGCGTCGATCGGGCTGTTGATGTTGACGGGCCTGCCATCGAGATAGATGCTCTTGGCAGCGACCTTGTCGGCGCCGAAGAGGGCCCGCACGAGCTCCGTCCGGCCCGAGCCCACCAGGCCCACCAGCCCCAGGATCTCGCCCTTCCTGAGAGTGAGCTTGACGTCGCGCAGCTTCCGCGTCTTGATGCTCCTGATCTCGAGGATCGTCTCGCCCGCGGCCTCCGGCCGGGGCGGGAACTCGTTCTCGATGGTCCGACCGACCATCATCGCGATCATCTCGTTCCGGGTGATCGAGCTCACATCGCGGGTGGCGATCACGTGACCGTCTCGCATGACCGTCACGACGTCGCAGAACCCGAAGATCTCATCCAGCTTGTGCGAGATGTAGATGATCGCGATGCCCTTGTTCTTGAGGTCGTGGATGATCTGGATGAGCTTCGTCATCTCATCCGCGGTGAGGCTGCTGCTCGGCTCGTCCATGATGATGAGCTTCGAGTCGAAGGAAAGGGCCTTGGCGATCTCCACCATCTGCTTGTCGGAGACGCTCAGCTCGGACACCTGCCGGTGGGTGTTCACCTTGGATCCGATGCTGTCGAGGAGGGCCCGGGCCTTGGCATGCACGCCGGCCCGGCCGCCCGATTCGCTGAACCGGCCGAGGAAGATGTTCTCTCCGACGGTCATCGTGTTCACCAGGTTCAGCTCCTGGTAGATGATGCTCAGCCCCATCTTCATGGACTGGACGGGCGTGACCTTGTCGATCACATTGCCTTCGAAGACGATCTCGCCGCTGTCCTTCTCGTAGACCCCTGACAGGATCTTCATGAGCGTGGACTTGCCGGCCCCGTTCTCACCGACGATGCCGTGCACCCTGCCCGGGCGCACCTCGAGGGTCACGTGGTCCAGTGCCTTGACGCCAGGAAAGGCCTTGCTCACATCGTTGATGGAGAGCAGGACCTGGGGGGCACTCGCCACGGCCATCGATGTCTCCCTTCGAATCAGGCGACCGGTCTGGTTTCCCCGCCGCAGGATTGATCGGAGTCAGTCGTGCGTCCGGGAAATCAGAGAGACCCCACCCGGTGGATGGGGCCTCTCTCGATCAGGCTCTCACCACTCGGGGGCGGTGAAGTTCTTGATGGTGTCCTTGGTGATGATGTCGAAGGGGATGATGTTCGTCTTGACCGCGGCCGGGTCCTTCTTGATCCAGAGCATGGACTCCTCCATGACCTTGGACGTGATGGTCTCGGCATTCTGGGCGATCGAGATGTAGTTCGGCCAGCTCAGGACCTGCTCGAAGCCGGTCTTGTTGCCGTCGACGCCGATGATCATGACCTTGTTGGCCCAATCCTGGTTGACGGCCTTCAGGGCGTTGATGACGCCGGTCGCGCCATTGTCCCAGTGGACGAAGATGAACTGGATCTTGTTGCCGTACTTGGTGATCATGTCCTCGGCGATGGCCTGCGCCTGGGCGGTATCCCACGCGCTGGGGTTCTTGTAGTCGAGGACGGTGATGTTCTTGCCGGCGATGCCCTGGGTGAAGCCCTCGTGGCGGTTGTTCGCGGCGACGTGACCGGCCTGGCCGCCGATCTCGACGCCGGTGGCGCCGTTCGGGAAGGCCTTGATGATCGCCTCGGCGGCCGTCTTGCCACCCAGGATGTCGTCCACGCTCACGGAGCAGGTGGACCCGTCAAGGGCGCTCGCGGCAGCCGGGACCATGCTGAGGCAGACCACCACGCCGCCGGCCATGGCCGCCTTCGTGGCGGGGACGTAGCCCGCCTCGTCCACGGGGTTGATCGCGATGGCGGCGACCTTCTGGGCGACCGCGTTGTTGATCGCCGCGGTCTGGGTCTGGACGTCGCCCTTGTTGTCCAGGTTGATGACGTTGAAGCCGTACTTCGCGGCGTTCTTCTGGTACATCTTCCAGGAGAAGGCCTGGGACGGGTTCTGCATCTGGGCGATGAAGGCCAGCGTGGGCTTGGAGGCCGGCGCCGACGAGGTCGAACCGGACCCGCACGCGGCGGCGACGATGGCGACCGCCGCGAGGGCGACCATTCCGCGCCCGAGATGCCTTGATTTTGTCACCCTGTTTCTCCTCCTTGACACTTCAATGGGAGCCGGAGTGTATTCCGTGGGTATCGAGGGGACAAGCCACCTTGGTGATCGGGGTCTCAGCGGCCGCTCGGAGCTTCGGGAGCGACCTTCAGTCTGCCTGGCGGACATGCCTCCTCTCGCGCTCACGGGACTGCCCGCTCGTGCGTGAATCCGGCGCCGCCAGGCGGGACCTGGCTGGCGTGCCGGGCCGCGTCGGACGCGCGCGGGCGCGTCCACCCTAGGCCTGGCTGGGGCCCGGCAGAACTCCCATTCGTCGCCAGTATGTGGACGGGAGTGGTCTGCTGGCGCAACCTTCGCGCAACCAGCAGTCTCACCGGATTGCCGCTCCACCAGCGGGGTCCGTGCCCTGCGTGCGCGCCGACGCCCAGAATCGAGCGAGGCGACGGGATCACGAGCGCAGCGATGCGGCCGTGGAGAGCTGACGTCTCAGCCGATTCTCAGCGTCGCCTCAGGTTCCGCAGCGACCCTGTCGGCGTCGCCGCCTCCCTGGAGCCGCCGTCACCGGCCCGGCCGGCGGCTACGATGACGCCCGGCATGCCGGCGCTGCCGGGCATGGATCACCGATCGGAGCTCCACGAGCATGAGTGAGCCGACGCGCATCCTCGTCGTCGACGACGACGCGAAGATCCGGACCGTCGTCCGGCGCGGTCTCGCCTACGAGGGCTACCGCGTGGTCGAGGCCGCCAGCGGCGAGGAGGGCCTCGAGAAGGCCCGCGAGCATCTGCCGGCCCTCGTCATCCTCGACGTCATGATGCCCGGCATCGACGGCCTCGAGGTCACCCGCCGGCTCCGCTCGTCCGGCGATGCGCTCGCGATCCTCATGCTGACCGCCCGCGACGAGGTGAAGGACCGCGTCACCGGCCTCGAGACCGGGGCGGACGACTACCTCGTGAAGCCGTTCAGCTTCGAGGAGCTGCTGGCCCGCGTCCATGCCCTCCTGCGGCGCAAGGCTGCGCCGTCGGGCGAGACGCTCCGCTTCGTCGACCTCGAGCTCGACATCGATGCCCGCGAGGCCCGTCGCGGCGGGCGGGCGATCGGGCTCACGACGACCGAGTTCAACCTCCTCCTCCTGTTCATGCGCCACCCGCGCAAGGTCCTCACCCGGGACGTGATCATGGACCACGTCTGGGCCTACGACTTCGAGGGCGAGTCGAACGTCCTCGAGGTCTACGTCCGGTATCTCCGCAGCAAGCTCGAGGGGGACGGCGAGCCGCGGCTCATCCATACCGTCCGCGGCGCCGGCTACGTCCTCAAGGAGTGAG
>JACPOU010000033.1 GCA_016191345.1 Chloroflexota bacterium | reverse complement strand
GACGGGGAGACCCAGGAGCCGTACGAGCGGATCACGGTCGACATCCCGCCGGACTTCATTGGCGAGGTGCAGTCCGCGCTGGCGGGGCGCAAGGCGAGGCTGGAGCAGATGTCGACCGATGCCGACGGCCGCGTCCGCCTCGAGTTCGTGCTGCCGGTGCGCGGCCTGATCGGCTACCGCGGCCAGCTCCTGACCGAGACGCGCGGGACCGCGATGCTGCACCAGATCGGCGAGGGCTTCGGCCCGTGGGCGGGGGAGGTGACGCATCGGACGGCCGGGGTGCTCGTCAGCGATCGGGCCGGCACCTCGAACTCGTTTGCGCTCTTCGCCCTCCAGGAGCGGAGCGAGCTCTTCATCGGCACGGGGGTCGAGGTCTACGAGGGGATGGTCGTGGGCGAGAACAGCCGGACCGGGGACATGGATGTCAACCCCACCAGGGAGAAGAAGCTCACCAACATCCGGACGCACGCGCACGACGAGTCGCTGCGGCTGACCCCGCCTCGCCCGATCACGCTCGAGTCGGCGATCGAGTTCATCGCGGCCGATGAGCTGGTCGAGGTCACCCCCGGCGCAATCCGGCTGCGCAAGCGGGTCCTGTCGCAGCACGGTCGACGCCGCGAGGCCGGTCGCGAGCACGAGCGCCAGCAGGGGGCTGCGCGGGCCTGAGCCGGGTCTACAATCGCGGCGCGTGATCAGAAAGATGCTCCTGCGCGTTCCGGTCCTCGGCGGATGGGTCGAGCGACGCTGGATGCCGGATCCTGTCGAGCGCGACCGGCACCGGGCGGTCGTGCGCGAGCGTCTCGATGCGCCGGTGATCTCGCATGCCCCGGCCGACGCGACCGCGGCGGAGGAGATCGCCGAGCGATAGCGGCTCGTCGCCGCCGGCGAGCGCGCGAACGAGCGATGAGTCCGGCTCATCCTCGTGCACCGATCGGACCCCGCAGGTGCCGGGCGATCAGTCACGCTCATCAGGGCGCCCCAGAACGCGCACTCCGGTGCGCGACGACGAGCCCGACTCATCAAAGGCTGCCCGCCGCACGGCACCGCCACCGAAGATTGAGTCGCGCTCCGCTGCGCTGAGCCCATACCGTGTGAATGCGCCGGGCCCAACCGGCGCAGGATGCGGATGGGGCATGGATACCGAACTCGTGACTCGAGCGCAGCGCGGCGACGAAGGGGCCTTCACCAGCCTCGCCGTGGCCGTGGGCGATCGGCTCCATGCGGTGGCGTTCAGGATCCTGCGCGACACCGACCTCGCCGAGGATGCGACGCAGCAGGCGCTGCTGAACGTCTGGCGAGACCTCCCGCAGCTCCGCGACCCGGCGCGCTTTGACGCCTGGTCGTACCGGCTCCTCGTGCGCGCCTGCTACGCCGAGGGTCGCCGAACGCGTCGCTGGACCCCGAACATGCGCCTCCTCCCGGCTGATGAGCCGATGGCGGCGGATGGCCTGAGCCTGGTCGTCGATCGCGACCAGCTCGAGCGTGGCTTCCGGCGCCTCTCCATCGACCATCGTGCGGTGGTGGTCCTGCACCACTACCTCGACCTGCCGCTCTCGGAGGTCGCCGAAGCGCTCGGCGTGCCCGAGGGGACGGTCCGATCAAGACTTCATTACGCGATGCGTGGCCTGCGCGCGGCACTCGACGCCGACGCACGTCCGACGAGACGGGAGGGCTCGCAGTGAGCACCGATCGCGACGTCGAGCGCATCGTTCGGTCGTGGCTGGACGAGGGCGTCACGGCGCTCCCGGACCGCGTCCTGGACCTCGTGCTCGACCAACTCCCCGCGACCCCACAGCGCCGAGCCGGTTGGCTGGCGCGGAGGTCACCCCTCATGAACAACGCCCTACGCATCGCCTCCGCGGCCGCCGTCGTGCTGGTAGTCGCGCTCATCGGTATTCAGCTGTTCGGAGGCACGAACGTCGGCGGGCCAGGACCGTCGCCGTCGCAGTCCGAGTCGCCGACCCTGGTGCCCACCCCCAGTCCCTCCGCGACGCCGCCGGCTGCGTTTCCCCCGGCGGGCGCAATGGAGGTCGGCAGGCACTCGATGACCTTGGCCGGAGTGCCGCTCTCGATCGAGCTGACGACGACTGGCTGGATAAGCACCGGCGACTTCGGCATTGACAAGGGCAACTTCCAGTCGGGTGCACCCGACTCTGCAAGCCTCCTCCTTTGGCCAGCTTCAGCTCCCGATAACGTCTATGCCGACCCATGCGCACATACCCCACTGGATCCCCCGGCAGGCCCATCGGCGGCCGAGCTGGCGGCGGCGGTGTCGACCGTGGCGGGTACCGAGCTCGTCAGCGGACCAGCGGCGGTGACCGTCGGCGGCTACCCGGCCCAGCACGTGGTCATCAGCATTCCCGACACGATCGGTTGCCCCGCGGAGCAGTTCTACCTCTGGTACGACAGCGACGCCCCGGGTGACGCCCCGAGTGGGGAGCTCTATCGCTACGCCACAGCGCGGTCAACCGTCTACACATGGATCATCGACGTGGACGGGACGATCGTCTGGATCGAAGGGGAAACCTTTGCGACTTCCGGCCCCGAGGCCGCACAAGAGGTTCAGCAGATCGTCGACTCGATCCAGTTCGAATAGTCCTGCACCGATGGGTGGCGGGGTCCGGCCTTCCGGCCTCGCCACCTGGGCCCTCCAGGTTTCCGTGAGCCCTCGTCGGCCCGATGTTGCCAGATCGCAGTCTGGCTGCGGTTAGGCGCGAACCTCGGCCGCGGAGGCCGGCCGGCGACTGGAATTCACGCTCAGCGAGGCCATTGGGCCGCTGCCTGCGCCCCGGTTTGGCTGGCCAAGAGCAGCCTGGTTGTGATTTGGCGAGGGCGCTGCGGCATTCGGCACCCGGGCCAGGCTGCCTCATGCTCCGCGGAGAGCGGCCGTTCGGCGAATTCACGGATGACGCGAACCGAGTTGATCGCCTCCCAGACGTTCATTGGCCCAGTGTAGGGCCCGTCTCTTCGCATGAGTCTGGCTCATGCTTCTGCACCGATGTCTCATCTGCGGTGACGCCCGATGAGCCGGGTTGATACCAGGACACGGATGCCGCCCCTTCCGTGCAGGACCATGAATGGGGCTCATCGGACGTCGACTCCCGCCTCCGATACGAAGGCTCAGGCGTCCTCGACCGCGATCCGGATCCGCTTGTTGATCCGGCCCTTGGATTCGTAGCCGGTCACCTGGACTCGCCCGATCTCTGAGGTGCGCGCCACATGGGTGCCGCCATCGGCCTGGAGGTCGAGCCCCACGATCTCGATGGTGCGCACCTCGGTGATCCCCTCCGGCAGCAGGTTGATCTTGGTGCGGATCAGGTCGGGGATGGCGAACGCCTCGTCGCGCGGGAGGACCGCCACCCGGATCTCGCGGTCCGCGGCGATCTCGACGTTCACCCGACGCTCGATCTCGGCCACTAGGTCGGCGTGCATCGTCTCGAACTCGAAGTCCATGCGGCCGGCGAGCGGCTCCATGTTCCCTCCCGTGACCGATGCGGACCAATCGCGCCAGATGACGCCGCACAGGACGTGGAGCGCGGAGTGGGTCCGCATCAGGGCGTGGCGCCGGTCCCAGTCGATCTCGGCGGTGACGACGGTGCCGACCGCTGGGGGCACGGCCCCCTCCTCGAGGAGATGCCAGACCTCGTCGCCAGCCTTGCGCGCGCCGGTCACCCGCCACGCGTCGCCCCCATCGGTCCGCAGCCAGCCGCTGTCGGACGGCTGGCCGCCGCCACCCGGGTAGAAGACGGTCGCATCGAGCAGCACCGCGGCGCCATCGGCGGTGGCCTCGTTCCCGAGCACGTGGGCCTCGACGGACCGCGCGTAGGCATCGGTGTGGGCCAGGCTCGTCGTCACCAAGGCAGGCTAGCAGGCGCTACCATGCCGGCGCCATGAAGTTCCCAGCCCTCGTCGACGAGCTGCTCGCCGATTACTTCCGCCTCCAGCCCAGCGATGCCAGCCAGCTGGGCGAGCACGCCTACGACCACCACTGGCCGGACCTGACCGAGGCCGGCCATGCGGCATGGTCCGAGTGGCTGAGCGCGGCGGAGGCACGGGTCACGGCGGTGAAGACCAGGGGCCTCTCGCGCGACGATGCGATCGACCGCCGGATCCTGCTCGTGAACCTGGCCGCCATGCGCTTTGCCGCCGACGACCTCCGTGAGCACGAATGGAACCCGATGACGTATGTCTACCTCTTCGGCGGCGCGATCTTCACGATGCTGGCCCGCGAGTACGCGCCGCTCACCCAGCGGCTCGACGCCCTCGCCTCGCGGCTGCGGGGCCTGCCGGTGGCGCTCGATGCCGCGCGGGCGGCGCTGGGTGCCAGCGGCGGCCGGCCGGTGAGTCGCTTCCACGCCGAGAAGGCTGTCGAGCGGATGGCCGGCGTGAGTGACCTCGTCGCGCTGGCGGTCGGGGAGGCGGAGGCGATCGGCGACGTCGGGCTCCTCGCCGAGGTCCGAGCCGCGGCCGAGGTGGCCACGACCGCCATCACCGCGTACGTCGATTGGCTCCGCGACGAGCTGCTGCCGACGGCGCACGGGGACTTCCGGCTCGGCGCCGACCTGTACGCCGCCAAGATGCGCCACGCCCTGAAGACCGCGGTCACGCCGGCCGAGCTGGAGCAGATGGCGCTGGCCGAGTACGACACCGTGCGCGCCGAGATGACCCGCATCGCGCGGCGCATCTGGCCCGAGTGGATGGGGGACGCGGAGCAGCCCGATGACGACGACGCGGCCGTGCGCGCGGTGCTCGACGCGATCGCGATCGACCACCCCGCTGCCGACGAGCTGCTCGACTTCTGCCGCGCCGAGAACGGGCGGATCGAGGCGTTCGTGGCCGAGCGCGACCTGATCGGCCTGGCCGACGAGCCGCTTCAGATCGTCTGGACGCCCGGCTTCCTGCGCGCCTTCGGCGGCGCGATGCTGATCCCCCCGGGCCCGCTCGACCGCGGCCTGGTCAGCTTCTTCGCCATCACCCCGGTCAACGAGGCGTGGCCGCCCGAGCGCCGGGAGTCGTACCTGCGCGAGGACAACGCGCGGTCGATGCGGATCCTGACCATCCATGAGGCGGTGCCGGGGCACTACCTCCAGGGCGCCTATTCGAACCGATGCCCGTCGCTGGTCCGCGCCATCTTTGGATCGGGCGTCTTCGCCGAGGGCTGGGCCGTCTACATGACCCAGGTGATGATGGACGTCGGCTACGGGGCCGATGACCCCGCCCTGATGCTCTCCCATTGGAAGTACTACCTGCGCTCGGTCACGAACGCCCTCATGGACATCCGCATCCAGGCCGGCTCGATGGACGAGGCGGAGGCGATGCGGCTGATGGTCGCGGGTGGCTTCCAGGAGGACGGCGAGGCGGCGAACAAGTGGGACCGCGCCCGCCTCTCCTCGACGCAGCTGTGCGAGTACTTCCTGGGCGCCGTCGAGATGCAGGGCCTCGAGCGCGAGGCGCGCCGGCGCGCCGCGGCCGAGGGTCGCGAGTTCGTGTATCGGCCCTTCCTGGAGTCGGTGCTGGCCCACGGATCGCCCCCGACGCCGGTGATCCGGGAGATCCTCTTCGGCGCCTGAGGCGCCGCATCGGTCTACCCGGGCGAGATGGCGCGGGCCAGGTCCAGGATGGAGGGCTCGCCGCCGCCGGCGTAGGTGAGCAGCGCCGACGGGCTGAAGCTGTGGCCGGTCGCCAGCACCGCGATGGTCAGCTGAGCCGTCGGCAGGCGGATCAGCAGGGTGGTGAAGCTGCGCAGCAGGCCGGAGTGCCCGTAGCCGGCAAGGCCCGCCAGGGAGTAGCGCTCGGCTCCCAGCCCGTAGGCGCGGTCGTTGAAGGTGAGCATCCGCTCCAGGCTCGACGGGCGCAGGATCGCCCCGCCATAGAGCGCGTCACCCCAGCGCACCAGGTCGTCGGCGGTCGAGTCGAGCGCGGCCGCGGTCCAGAAGGCGCTCGACCAGGAGATGCCGAGCAGGTTCTCCTTCGCGACGGCCGGCGGGAAGCCGGTGCCGGTCAGCTCGAGGGGTCCGGTGATGCGCCGCGCCAGCTCGTCGGCGAAGGCGTTGTCGGTGACCCGCTCGACGAGCATCCCGGCGATCAGGAAGTTCGTGTTCGAGTAGCCCCAGCCGGTCCCCGGCGGGAAGGCCGATGGCCCGATCACCGCCAGCACCTCGGCCGGCGTCCAGACCCGCGACGGCTCGGCGTTGAGCCGGTCGCGCATCGGTGCCAGCAGGTCGGCGATGCCGCTGGTGTGGCTGAGCAGCTCCTCGACGGTTACGCCCTCGGCCAGCGTCAGCTCGGGGAGGTAGTCGGTCACCGGGGCGTCGAGGCGGACGCGCCCCTCCTCGACCAGCTGGAGCACGATCGCCGCGGTGAAGGTCTTCGTCGTGCTCGCGATCGCGAACGGGGTGGCGCCGCTCAGTGGCGTGACGCCATCCCGCGGCCGGCCCGCCGCCCCGCTCCACCCGACCGTGGCATCGGCGGAGATCCCGACCGCCACGGCGCCGAGGCCGAATGCCGCCTGCGCCCGGTCGACGGCGGCCTGGAGGGCGGCCGCCTCCACGTTCGAGACCGGGAGCAGGTCGACCGGCCGGGCCGTTCCGCCGCCGCCGCCGGGCGGCGATTCGACGGGATTGCTGGCCGGCGGGAGGGTCGCGAGCGGCGTCGCCCCCGGGGTGTTCGCGGCTCCCGGCGGCGAGGCGCCCGGCGGCTGATCCCCGGGGAGCCTGCTCGGCGTCAGCGTGATGGAGACCGCCACCGCCACGGCCAGCAGGGCCGCGGCACCGGTCAGGCGAACGATCGGACGTCGCATCCTTGCGAAGCATGGCGCATCGGAGCAACGGCCGTCGCGGCCGCGGCGGGGCGCTCCGCGGTCTGTAGCATTCCCCGCGATGCTCCAACTCGACCGCGGCTTCATCGCCGTGCGCCACCGGAACTTCCGCCTCTACTGGATCGGCCAGATCGTGAGCCTGGTCGGCACGTGGATGCAGACCGTCTCCCAGCCGTGGCTGGTGCTCCTCCTCGGCGGCAGCTACATCCAGCTCGGGGTCGTGGTGGCGCTCCAGTTCGCGCCGTCGCTGGCGCTGGCGCCGCTCGGCGGCGTGCTGGCAGATCGGGTCGACAAGCGCCGCCTGCTGCTGGTCACCCAGTCGGTGGCGGCGCTCCAGGCGCTCGTGCTCTTTGGGCTGACGGTGACCGACGTGGTCCAGATCTGGCACATCATGGTGCTGGCCCTGGCGCTCGGCTTCGTCAACGCCCTCGACATGCCGGTGCGCCAGTCGTTCGCCGCCGAGCTGGTGCCGCGCGAGGACCTGATGAACGCCATCACGCTGAACTCGGCGTCCTTCAACCTGGCCCGCGTGGTCGGGCCGGCAGTTGCGGGGATCACGCTCGCGATCTTCGGCCCCGCCTTCAACTTCGCGGTCAACGCGGTGAGCTACCTCGGCGTGCTGATCGCCCTGCGCCGCATGGATCCGGCCGCCATGCAGCCGATCTCGCGCCCGGCCGAGGTCCCGTCCGTCCGTTCGAGCCTGTCCGAGGGGGTCCGCTACGCGCTGCGCACCCCGAACGTGCTCTGGCCGCTCGTCCTGCTGGCGGGGGTGGGCATCTTCGGCATGAACTTCCAGACGCTCCTGCCGCTCTTCGCCCGATACACCCTCAACCTGGAGGCCGATGGCTTCGGGGCGCT
This sequence comes from Chloroflexota bacterium, assembly GCA_016191345.1. GTDB lineage: Bacteria > Chloroflexota > Limnocylindria > Limnocylindrales > CSP1-4 > UBA5189. Next base: position 2,681 of record JACPOU010000033.1, on the reverse strand, counting down.
CTTCGCCGCCATGGGCGTCGGCTCGCTGATCGGCTCCCTGACGCTCGCCTTCATGGGCGGCCGCCGACCGCTGGTCTGGATGATCCTGGGCGGCGCCACGTCGTTCGTCCTCTTCGAGCTGCTGCTTGGCCTCTCCCGATCGGTCTTCGCGGCCTTCATCGTGATCGTGTTTGTGGGCTTCTCGTCGATGCTGATGGTCAACACCATCAACGTCACGGTCCAGCGCAACGTGCCCGACGCCCTGCGCGGCCGGGTGATGGCCCTCTACGTGACCGTCTTCGCCGGCTCCACCCCGATCGGCGGCCTCATCGCGGGGAGCGTGGCGCAGGCCTGGGGACCGCCGGCCGGCTTCCTGGTTGGAGGAGGGGTCACGGTGCTGTTCATCGGCCTGGTGGCCTGGCAGTTGGTCGTGCGTGGCAAGGGACGAGCGCCCTCGCTTCCCGTGGCTTCGGCTTGACCGATACGCCCTCGACTGCGCCCCGCGCACGCCCCGCGCTGACCCTGGGGCTGGTCGCCCTGTCGCACGCCGTGATCCATGCCCAGTCGGCGCTGATGCCGCTGCCATCTCGGTGGCGCGGATCGGGTCGAGCCCGCAGCACCCGATCGGGAACGCGCTCCTCTCCGACATCTATCCGCCGGAGCGGCGCGGCTTCGCGATCAGCGCCCACATCAGCGGCGGGAACGTGGGGACCGTGCTGGTGTCGTTCGTGGGGCTGGCGCTCATCGGCGCCGTGGGGTGGCAGGCGACGCTGGCGCTGTTCGGGGTTCCCGCGCTGGTGACCGGCACGCTGATCCTCTGGCGGGTGCGCGAGGACGCCGTCGCGTACCGGGCACGGGTGCGTGACGCCGGCTCGGTGCGCGTCCAGCTCGGCTCGGTGCTGGGTCACCGCGACCTGCGGCTGATCCTGGGTGCGTCGCTGATTGCCGCGGGGGGTCGCGGGCTCGACATCGTGGCGCCGTTCATGCTGCTCTACCTGCGCGGGCCGCTGGGCATCTCCGAGGGGACGACCGCGCTCCTCTACGCCCTGCTGCTGGTCGGGGCGGTGGTGGGGCCGTTGCTGGCCGGGTGGCTCTCCGACCGATTCGGCCGCCGGCGCACGCTGGTCGTCTACTACCTCCTCTCCGCCGCCGGGATCCTTGCCTTCCTGGCCGCCGGCTCGAACCTCGTCCTGCTGGTGCCGCTGCTGCTGCCCTTCGGGACCGCGGTCTTCTCGGAGTCACCGGTCCTCCAGGCCTTCCTCGCCGACCGCGCCACCGGCCCCACGCGGGACGTCGCCTTCAGCGTCTATTTCACGTTCGCCTTCGGGATCGGGGCGTTCTGGGCGCTGGTCGTTGGGAACGTGGCGGGGACGTGGGGGTACCCCGCGGCGTTCGTGGTGATGGCAGCGTCCTACCTGGGAGCGGCGCTGCTGGTGGGCCTGGTGCAGGTGGACCGGAACGCCCCCGGGGCGACGACCGCGTAGTTCTCCCGGGCGTCCGCGTGTAGACCATGGCACGCCGTACCCACCTCGTGCTTACCACCCCAGGTGGTACATCGGCACGTGAGGGGCCAGGAAGACATGATCCGCGCGAGTCCGCGCGCCCCGACACCATTCATGGTGGTAAGAGTCTGCCTGGCTTGGCCTGGGACGCACCTCACGCATCGGTCCACCATCGGAGGTGGTAAGCCGCCGATACGTCGACGATAAGGACTCATCCACGATCGTGATCGGTATGGAGACATTCCGAACACGACCATCGTCTGCTGGCCGCTCTCGAGCAAGATATCTGGCCGCCTCGTTTGGTCGGGAGCTCCGAATTGCACGCGTGACTGCTGGGCTATCACAGTCTCGGATGGCCCGGCTGGCTGGCCTGAGCCAACAGCAGGCCAGCCAGGCCGAGCTTGGTGCGGGCGACGTCTCGCTCGAAGCCCGGTGCCGGATGGCCGCGGCGTGCGGGCACGAGCTGGGATGGCGCCTCTACCCAGTCGCCACGCTGCGCCTCCGGGACTCGGGTCAGCTCCGTATCGCCCAGGAGATCGTGCAGGCGGTCCACCGGAGTTGGCAGGCTCGCCTCGAGGTGCCCGTCGCGCGTGGCGACCTCAGAGCGGCCGACCTCGTGCTGACGAGCGCGGCCGAGATCCTCCATGTCGAGATCGAGCGTGCGCTGGTCGACCTCCAGGCGCAGCTCCGCGCGGCCCAGCTCAAGCGCCAGGCGCTGGCGGAGCGTGAGGGCCGGCCCATCCGGCTCGTGATTGCCGTCCCCGACACCCGGACGACCCGCGCCCGCCTCGCGCCACTCGAAGAGCTGCTCGCCCGCACGCTGCCGGCCTCCTCAGCGTCGACCTGGCGGGCGCTCCGCACGGGCGAGCCGCTGGGTGCGGACGGCATCCTCTTCGTCCGGGCCAGGGTCCGGGCCAGGGTCCGAGCCACGCACCGGCCAGGCACCGTGGTAGGCACCGAGGCGACGCACCGGGGCTAGAATCCGCGCCACACGCCCACCGCAGGGAGCCCCACGACCGCCATGGCAGACGAGCAGATCTCAGGGCAGTCCGAGCACATCGAGCCGGCCGCGGAGGCGGCCACCATCGAGAACCTGCTGCGCGAGGAGCGCCTCTTCCCGCCGCCCGCGGCATTCACGGCACAGGCCACCGCCGACGACCCCGGCATCTACGCCCAAACGGCCACGGACGAGGGCTTCCG
>JACPOU010000008.1 GCA_016191345.1 Chloroflexota bacterium | reverse complement strand
CGTCTCGAGCACGTCCATCCTGTCATTGGCCATCGTGGTGTCCCTTCGTGTCGTGGGTTCCAACTCCAACGACGCGAGGATGACGCGGTGGCCGCTTTGATTCACGGCCTCGCTGTTACACCAACTCTAGGGACATCACCCTCAGGCCGCGCCGGCGGGCTCAGGCCGCGCCGGCGGGCTCAGGCCGCGCCGGCGGGCTCAGATACGAACCCCCGTCGTCGTAGGTGCGGCCCAGTCACGTCCGCCGGCCCAGGCGTGCGTATCGCACGAGCAGTTCGTGCTTGCGTCGCTTCCGCCGCAGGGCCGCGGCGTCGCGATCTGGCCGTCGGCCGCGCCTTGCACGATCCTGGTTCGTAGGTGGGGCGAAATCGGTGGGATGCGGGCGATACCACGATCCGGGTTCGTACTCGGCGGAGCCCGCGAGGCCATGGCATGCGGCGTCGCGGCGGCCACGCCGCTCGAGTGACTCAGTCACGGCAGCACGTTCTCGATCGCCGTCACGCGGCCGACGGTCGGGTTCCGCTGTCATGCGACGTGAATGGACATGTTGCCCAAGTCTCGCCGCGGCGCTGGGAAGGCTCAGCCGCGGTGACGCTGCCGAAGGACCTCGAGCACGTTCCGCGGCTCGACGCCCCGCTCGGCGAGCAGCACCAGCGCGTGGAAGACAAGATCGGCGGCTTCGCCGGCAAGCGCCGACGTCGTCGCGGCGCGATCCGCCCCGGCCGACTGGGCAGCTGCATCGTCCTTCGCGGCCATCAGCATCTCGGTTGCTTCTTCGGTGACCTTCCGGCCGGCCGCGTCGACCCCGCCGTCGAGCAGCGAGGAGGTATAGGAGCCGGCGGGTCGGGTCCTCGCTCGCTGCTCGATCGTCATCCACAGATCCTCGAGCCAGGCGAAGCCTTGTCGGTTGTCCCGCGCCGCGGCCGCATCCGCGTCCGGTTCCGCGGCCGCATCCGCGCCCGGTCCCGCGGCCGCGGCGGTCGCATCGAAGCAGCTTCGGGTGCCGCGGTGGCAGGCCGGCCCCTCCGGCCGGACCGTGGCCAGAATCGAGTCGCCGTCGCAATCGAGGTCGAGCCGGACGAGCCGGAGGACGTTGCCGCTCGTCTCGCCCTTCCGCCAGAGCCGGTCACGCGAGCGCGAGTGGAAGTGGACGTCGCCAGTCTCGAGGGTGGCCGCGAGCGCCTCGGCATCCATCCAGGCGAGCATCAGGACGCGCGCATCCGCCTCGGCCTGCACGACCACGGGCACGAGACCGTCCGGCGCCCAGGCCGGGGCGAGGGTCACGCCGCCACCCCTTCGGTCTGACGGACCGGGAGACCCGCTTCGAGCATCGCCCGCTTGACGTCGGCGATCGTGTGGAGGCGGCGGTGGAAGATGGAGGCGGCGAGGACGGCGTCGGCACCGCCGAGCCGCACCGCAGCGACGAAGTCCGCCGGTCCCGCCGCCCCGCCGGACGCGATGACCGGCACCTCGACGCGCGACGTGATGGCTCGCAGGAGCTCCGTGTCGAAGCCGGTCCGGGTTCCGTCGCGATCGATCGAGGTCACGAGGAGCTCGCCGGCGCCGAGCTCGACTGCTCGCGCCGACCACGCCACGGCCTCGAGTGGAGCGAGGTCGCGGCCACCTCGGACCAACACGTCCCACCCGGCGCGGGGAGCGGCGCCGGCGGCGCCATCCGTGACGCCGGGCCGCCGCCGGGCATCGACCGCGACGACGACCGCCTGCCGTCCGAACCGCGCCGCGCAGGCGCGGATGAGATCTGGGTCCGCGACGGCGGCCGTGTTCAGCGAGACCTTGTCGGCGCCGGCCCGCAGGACCGCCTGCATGTCCTCGACGGTCCGGACTCCGCCGCCCACGGTCAGCGGGATGAACGCCCGGCGGGCGGTCCGCTCGACGATCTCGAGGAGCGTGCCCCGGTTCTCCGGCGCCGCGCTGATGTCCAGGAACACGAGCTCGTCGGCGCCCTCGTCGGCGTACCGCGCGGCGAGCTCGGGCGGGTCACCCTCGTCCACGAGGTCCACGAACCGGGTGCCCTTCACGACGCGGCCGTTCGCGACGTCGAGGCAGGGGATGACCCGGCGGCCGAGCATCAGTCGCCGCCCGCCGTGCCGCCGGCTCCGACCGGGCTCCGCTCCGCGCCCGCGCCCGCCGCGAGCGCACGGGCCCAGCGCGTGAAGTTGCCGAGCAGCCGGATCCCGGTGGCGCCGCTGCGTTCCGGGTGGAACTGGACACCGAGGACGTTTCCGCGGTCGATCGCCGAGACGAAGCGGGCACCGTGCGTGGTCTCGGCGAGGATCGCCACCTCGCCGCTCACTCCCTCGGGCGCGCCGGCATAGGAGTGGACGAAGTACGCATCCGCCCCGTCGGCGATGCCGGCGAAGAGCGCGTGCTCGCGGCCGCGCTCGACCTGGTTCCAGCCGATGTGGGGCAGCGTCGGGGCATCGAGGAGCCGCGCGGTCCGGCCCGGGATGACGCCGAATGTCGCGGCCCCATCCTCGTCGCTGCCGTCGAAGAGCAGCTGGAGCCCGAGGCAGATGCCGAGGTACGGCCGGCCGAGGGCGATCCAGCGCAGGAGCGGGTCCACGAGCCCAGCGGCGGTCAACCGGTCCATCGCCGGCCCCGCCGCACCGACGCCGGGCACCACGACCGCCTCGGCGCCCTCGAGGTCGGCCGGCTCGCGAGCGACGTGCACCTCGGCGCCGACGAAGGTCAGGGCCTGCTCGATGCTGACGAGGTTGCCGGCGCCGTAGTCGACGACGGCGACACGCAGCCCGCCGCTCGGCTCCGGCCCCGGGGACCCGGCCCGGCCGGTCGCGGTCATGCTCATCCGAGCGAACCCTTCGTCGAGGCCACGCCCGCGCGGCGCGGATCGGCCTCGATGGCGGTTCGGAGCGCCCGGGCGAGGGCCTTGAACGCGGCCTCGGCGAGGTGGTGGTCGTTGCGCCCCGTGCCGCGCAGGTGGAGCGTGGCCCCGGAGGTTCGCGCGAATGCCTCCAGGGCATGCTCCACGAGCTGGCTGGACAGCGCCCCGATCCGCTCGGCGCGGAACTGCAGGTCGATCACCGCGTACGGCCGTCCACCCAGGTCGATGACGGCCGTCGCGACAGCCTCGTCCATCGGGACGGCGGCGTCGCCGAACCGCCGGATGCCCGCCCGGTCGCCGAGGGCCGCTCCGAGCGCCGAGCCGAGGACCAGGGCGATGTCCTCGACGGTGTGGTGGTCGTCGACGTCGAGGTCGCCCGCCGACTCGATCCGGAGGTCGATGAGCGCGTGATGGGCGAGCGAGACCAGGAGGTGATCGTAGAAGCCGATCCCGGTCGAGATCGACGCCTCTCCGCTGCCGTCGAGCGCCACCCGGACGGTCACGTCCGTCTCACGCGTCCGGCGCCGGAGCGCAGCGACGCGGGACCCTGATTCGAGCGTCTCGAGCGTGCCGAGCGGCGTGGTCATGGACGTCCCTCCGCCAGATCCCGTGCGGCGGTGATCACGCGGTCGTCCTCGCCCTCGCTCCGGACCGTGATCCGGAGGCAGTGGGCAAGCGGGTGGCCGGATGGAAACGTCCGGGGCACGAGGCCGCGCCGCATCAGGGCCTCCGCCACGCGCCCCGCCGCGTCCGGCGTCCCGAAGTCGACGAGGACGAAGTTCGTGACCGAAGGCCGAACCGTCCAGCCGGCGGCGACCAGGGCCCCGGACAGGCGGGCTCGCTCGCGCTCCACCCTGCCGATGTTGCCGGCGAGGATGTCGTCGTCGCGGAGGGCCGCCGTCACGATCGCGACGGACGGCACGGCCACGGACCCCGGGGGCCGGTACGGGGCCATCCGGTCGATGATCTCCGGTCGCGCGATGGCGAAGCCGACGCGGAGCCCGGCGAGCGCATAGGCCTTGCTGGCCGTCCGGATCCCGATGAAGCGGGGATAGGCCGCTCGGAGGCCCAGGAGCGATGTCCCGACGAACTCCGCGTAGGCCTCGTCCAGGACGACGATCGGCGATTCGACGCCCTCCGACGCGGCGTCGGCAGCGAGGAACCCGAGGAGCGACTCGATCGCGCCATCGGGCTCCGCGAGTCCGGTCGGGTTGTTGGGGCTGCACAGCCATACGACGTCCGAGCCACGGGCGGCGACTCGGACCCCGGCGACGTCCATCGCAAAGCCCGCCTCGGGACCCAGGCGCGGCACGCCCCGGACCGTGGCTCCGCGCTGCTCCGTATCGACGCGGTACATCGCGTACGAGGGCGTCGGGATGACCGCGCTGCCGCCGGGCGGCAGGAACGCCTTGGCGATGAGGTCGAGGATCTCGTCCGCCCCGGCACCCACGATGATCTCGTCGGCCCCCACCTCGTAGCGTGCCGCGGCCGCCGCGACGAGCGCCCGGTAGTCCGAGGGCGGGTATTCCGAGATGGGGCGGTCGAAGCGGTTCTCCGCCAGCAGGCGGACGGCAAGGTCCGGCGGGACCGGCGAGGTGTTGAGGTCGAAGCGGGCGACCTGGTCGATCGGGATGCCGTAGCGCTCCGCGACGGCCTCGTCCGTCGCCTCCCAGGCGTACGCGATCGGCGCCGTTGGCGAGGCGAACGTCACCGGCGTCGGGCTCATGCCCGGATCTCCGCGCCGGCCGGGGCAGGTTCGAACCGCAGCTCGACAGCCCGGCCGTGAGCCGCCAGGCCTTCCACCGCGGCAAGCATGGTGATCGTCGGCCGGAGCGCCTCGAGGCCCTCGCGCGTGATCCGCTGGACCTGGCTGAACTTGCCGAACGTCTCGACCGCGAGCGGGCCGCAGCCACGGGCGAGGCCGCCGGTCGGCAGGACGTGGTTGGCGCCCGTCGCATAGTCGCCGGCCGATTCCGGTGCCCATGGGCCGACGAACACGGAGCCCGCGTTCCGGATCGAGCGGACGAGCGCCTCCGGCTCCTCGACCTCGATCGACAGGTGTTCGGGCCCGTAGGCGTTGACGATCGCGACCGCCGCGGCGAGGTCCGACACGAGCAGGATCCGGCCGTGGCTGCCCAGCGAGCGGCGCAGCATGTCTGCACGCGCGGCCTCCTCGACCTGACGGGCGACCTCCGCCTCGACGGCATCCGCGAACTCGGCCGAAGTCGTCACGAGGATCGCCGGCGAGTCGGGGCCGTGCTCGGCCTGGGTGATGAGGTCCGCGGCCACGAGGCGCGGGTCCGCCGGCGGCGTCGCGACGACCATCCCCTCGGAGGGGCCGGCCGGCAGGTCGATGGCCGTCGTACCGGCGAGCTCCAGCTTGGCGGCCGTCACCCAGGCGTTGCCCGGTCCGACGACCACGTCCGCAGGCTCGGTTCCGGCGTCCGGCAGACCGAACGCGAGGGCCGCGATGGCCTGCGCCCCGCCGGCCACGATCAGGGCATCGACGTCGAGGAGCCCCAGCACGCCGAGGAGGACGGGGTTCACCGCCCCGTCGGGGCCGGCCGGCGAGGCGACGACGATGGACGCGACGCCGGCGACCCGCGCCGGGACCACGGTCATCACCGCCGACGACGGGTAGGCCGCGCTGCCGCCGGGGACGTAGGCCCCGGCCCGCTCGACGGCCCGCCAGCGCCGCTCGATCTCGACGCCCGGCAGGATGGCCGTGACGGTGGACGCGGGCCGCTGCCGCTCCGCGAAGCGCCAGACGTTCCGGATCGCGACCTCGAGGGCGGCCCGAACGTCCGGATCGAGCTTCGAGGCCGCGGCGGCGAGCTCGGCCCGCTCGATGACCAGGCGCCCATCGGCGAGGCCGCCGCCGACCTGCCGGTTGCGAAGCTGGACCGCGGCACCGCCACCGGCCCGGACGTCGGCGAGGATCTCGCGGACACCGGCCCGGACCGACGCGTCGGGAACGGCGCCCCGGCGGGCAAGCCGCAGGAATTCGGGGTCGCGCGCGGCCTCGGCGCCCGCGGCGCGAAGATCGAGGCAGGCGAGGCGCGTCCCGGGACCGGCGTCCGCGCTCACGCGACGATCTTCTCGATCGGCAGGACCAGGATCCCCGAGGCGCCGGCCGCCTTCAGGCGCGGCAGGAGCGCCCAGACGTCGTCCGCGCCGACGACCGAGTGGATCGCGATCATCCCGGAGTGGGCGAGGGGGATGACCGACGGTGACTCGAGCCCGGGCAGGAGCGCCTCGAGCGCGGCCAGGTGATCCGCGGGCGCGTTCATCATCACGTACTTGCGGCCGCGGGCCGCGATGACGGAGCCGAGCATCGTGTCGATGCCGGCGATCCCCGGTCCACGGGCGTCCGCGGACGCCGGGTTCGCGACGAGGACCGCCTCGGAGGCGAGGACGTCGGCGATGGGTCGCAGCCCGTTCATGGCGAGGGTGGAACCGGTCGAGACGAGATCGACGATGCCCTCGGCAAGGCCGAGGCGCGGGGCGACCTCGACGGCGCCGGAGAGGGCGATGACCTCGACATCGATGCTCTCCGCCGCGAAGTAGCTGCGCGCGGCGTTCGGGTGGGCCGTGGCGACCCGGAGGCCGCGCAGGTCCCCGACCGCGCGGTGGGGCGAATCCGCGGGAACCGCGACGGCGAGCCGGCAGCGGCCGTAGCCGAGGGCGCGCCGGACCTCGAGCGTGCTGCGGGCCTCGGCGAGCAGGTCCTGGCCGGTGATCCCGAGGTCGGCGACGCCGTCGGCCACGAACTCGATGACGTCCGTGGCGCGGACGAAGAGGATGTCGACATCCAGGTTCTGGACACGCGCGACCAGGCTCCGGTCGTGCTCCTCGAAGGCGAGACCGGCGTCCCGCAGGAGGGCAAGGGTCGGCTCGACGAGCCGGCCCTTGTTCGGGACGGCCAGCCGCAGGCGATCCCGCATCAGCGATCGACGCCCGCGGTCGGGTAGGGGAGCGTGCCGCTCGCGCGGAGGCGGTCGAGGAGCAGCCGGTAGCCGCCCTCCCCGTGGTTCAGCCAGGAGGCGATCCGGGTGATTGTCGCGGTGCTCGCGCCGGTTCGATCGGAGATCTCCGCGTAGTGGAGCCCCGCGTCGAGGAGCCGGGCGACGTTCCAGCGGAGCGTCAGGTCGCGCAGCTCGTTGAGGGTCAGGAGGTCGCGGAAGAACCGCCCGGCCTCGTCGCGATCTCTCAGGCTGAGGATCGCGTCGAAGAGCGCCTGCGTCTCCTCGTTCTTCCAGTCGTCGGCCACGTGCGAATCAGCTCCTGCTGCTGTGGTAGCGTTGTAACGTAGTAAAACGCTAGCACGGTGAAGGCGCGTTGGCAAGGTTCGACGTCCTGGCGGCGATCGACCTCCGCGCCGGACGAGTCGTCCGGCTGCGGGAGGGCGACTTCGCGCGGGAGACGACGTACGCCGACGATCCGGCCGCGGTGGCGCGCGGGTTCGTGGATCGGGGCGTGCGGTGGCTGCACCTGGTGGACCTCGACGGCGCAAGGGCCGGGGAGCGGATCCAGGTCCGCGAGGTCGCCGCGATCATCGACGCCGTCGGGGGCCGCGCCGCGATCGAGGTCGGCGGCGGGCTCAGGACCGCGGCCGCCGTCGCGGCGCTGCTCGCCTCCGGCGCGGCCCGTGCCGTCGTGGGATCGGCCGCGATCCACGACCCCGGGTTCGCTGCGGACCTCGTGAAGCGGCACGGCCCGGATCGCATTGCCGTCGCGCTGGATGTCCGGGACGGCGAGGCCGTCGGCCAGGGCTGGCGGCCCGACGCCGTGGGACAGGCCACCGAGCGCGCGCTCGGCGACCTCATCGCCGCCGGGGTCCGATGGTTCGAGGTGACAGCGATCGCCCGCGACGGCTCCCTCGAGGGGCCGGACCTCGAGCTCCTCCAGCGGGTGCTCGCGCAGGCCGGCGACGCGAAGGTCATCGCCTCCGGCGGGATCGCGACGGTGGAGGACCTGCTGGCCACCTGGACCGCCGGATGCTCGGGCGCGATTGTGGGTCGAGCGCTGTACGAGGGCGACTTCGACCTGGCCCGGGCCATTCGCGCCACGGGCGCCGGCGTGGGGGGCGAGCAAGGTGAGGCGTCCGACTCGAAGCCGCAATCGGGGCAATGACGAGCGCTTCGAACGCCCTGCGGCGAACGCGGGCTGGCGTGACAGTCCAGCTGGCATCGCCAGATGGTCCAGCCAGTGGCACGCGAGTCCAGTTGGCGACCCGGACGCCGCGCCGGCAACATCGGAAGGGCCTGCTCTCGGCCCCGCAGTCCAGCAGGTGACCCAGCGTCGGTCCGGGACTGGACCACGAGCCCAGTAGGCTGGCCCGCCTGATGGGGCCGGGTAGGCGGCGCATCCGGGTCAGTGCCCGGCGGGTTCCGCGGTCTTGCGGTGCTGCTCCATCACTTTCTCGGCGAGATGGGCCGGCACTTCCTCGTACGTGTCCACGGTCGCCGTGAACGTCCCCCGGCCGCCGGTGATCGAGCGCAGCTCCGTCGCGTAGGAGAACAGCTCGGCCTGCGGGACGTGGGCGTTGATGACCTGCATGCCGTCCTGGATGTCCATGCCGAGGACCCGTCCGCGGCGGCCGTTGAGGTCCCGGTTGACCTCGCCCATGTAGGCCTCCGGCACGCGGATCTCGACGTTCATGATCGGCTCGAGAAGCACCGGCTTGGCGTTGTGGACGCCGTCCTTCAGCGCCATCGAGGCCGCGATCTTGAACGAGAGCTCGTTCGAATCCACGTTGTGGAATGAGCCGTCGTAGAGCGTCGCCTTGAAGTCGGAGAGCGGGTAGCCAGCCACGACACCTTCGGCCGCGGTCTCACGGATGCCCTTCTCGACGCCGGGGAAGAACTGCTTGGGGACGGAGCCGCCGACGACGCGCTCCGCGAACTCCACCCCGCCGCCCGGGTTCGGCTCCAGCTCCAGCCAGACGTCGCCGAACATCCCGTGGCCTCCGGTCTGCTTCTTGTAGCGGCCGTGGACCTGGGTCCTGCCCCGGATCGTCTCCTTGTACGGGACGCGCGGCGTCTTCGTCGCGATCGCGGCCCCGAACTTCCGCTTCAGCCGCTCGATGATGACCGCCGTGTGGGCCTCGCCCATCGTCACCAGGACCTGCTCGCCGGTCTCGCTCCGCTCCAGGCGGACCGTGGTCTCCTCCTCGAGCATCCGCTGGAGGGCCGGGCCCATCTTGTCGAGGTCTGCCTTGGCCACTGGCTCGATGGCGACCATGAGCGTCGGGGTCGGAAATTCGAGCGGCGGCAGGACGAGCGGCTTCTCCCGGCTCGAGAGCGTGTCACCGGTCGCGGTCACGGCGAGCTTGGCCACCGCCCCGATCTCGCCCGCCTTGAGCTCCCCGATCGCCTCCTGATCCTTGCCGTGGAGGAGGAGGAGCTGGCCGATCCGCTCGTCCTCGTTGCGCGTCGAGTTCCAGGCGTGGGCCTGAGCATGGAGCGTGCCGGACAGAACCCGGAGGTAGGTGAGGCGCCCGACGAAGGGGTCCGCGGCGGTCTTGAAGACGCGCACCAGGAGCGGCCCGTCCGGATCCGGGTCCACCCTGACCTCGTTGCCGGCCCGGTCGCGAGCCGTCGCCGGACCCTCGTCCGCGGGCGAGGGGAGGTAGCGGATGAACGCGTCGAGGAGCGCCCGCAGCCCGATCCCGGAGGCAGCGCTGCCGACGAGGACCGGGGCGAGGATCGATTCCTTCACGCCTTTCCGGAGGCACGCCTCGAGCTCCGGGTCGGAAACGTCGGCGCCGTCCAGGTACTTGGTGAGGACGTCATCGTCCGCTTCCGCGGCGGCCTCGAGGAGCTGGTCCCGGCGCGTCGCCACCTCGGCCTCGAGCTCGGCCGGAATCGGGATCTCGACCTCCTTCGAGCCATCCCATCGCCAGGCCTTGCGGTGGACGAGGTCGACGTAGCCGGAGAAGGACTCCGCCGCCCCGATCGCGATCTGGAGCGGCGCAACCTTGGTCCCGAACACGGCCCGGAGCGCATCCAGGGCCGCCGTCGGGTTCGCGTTCTCGCGATCGCACTTGTTGATGAAGAAGCAGGCCGCGCTGTTCGTGGAGCGGGCCAGGGCGACCGCCTGCTCGAGGCCCGCCTCGACGCCGCCCGAGGCGTCCATCAGCAGGAGCGCCCCATCCGCCGCGTGGAAGCCGGACACGACCTCGGCCGCGAAGTCGAGGTAGCCGGGCGTGTCCACGAGCGTGATCCGCGTGCCGTCCGTCTCGAACGTCGCCACCGCGAGGCTGAGCGACTCGCGCCGCTTCTGCTCCTCCGGCTCGAAGTCCAGGTGCGAGGTCCCGTCGTCGACCCGGCCGAGCCGCGAGACGGCGCCTGCCCGAACGAGGAGCTGCTCGCCGAGCGTCGTCTTGCCGCATCCCGCGTGGCCGGCCAGGACGACGCTCCGGAGGTGGGGGAGATCGACGTTCTTCATCGTCATGAACGGTCGGTCCTCTCTGCTGGCGGAGGGGGCGAACCCGGCCGCGGAGGGGCGTCGCGCGGCGGTCCGGCCATCATAGTCCGGTATACTCCCGCCCGATGTCAGGTCACTCCAAGTGGTCCACGATCAAGCGCGCCAAGGGTGCCAACGACGCGAAGCGCGGGGCACTCTTCACGAAGGTCGCCCGCGAGATCATGGTCGCGGCCCGGTCGGGCGGCGGGGATCCTGACGCGAACTACCGGCTCCGCCTCGCGATGGACAAGGCGCGCTCGGTGAACATGCCCCTCGACAACATCAAGCGGGCCATCGAGCGAGCCACTGGCGGGACCGAGGGCGAGCAGTTCGAGGAGATCGTCTACGAAGGCTACGGCCCCGGCGGCGTGGCCGTCCTCGTCGAGGCCGCGACGGACAACCGGAACCGGACCGCGAGCGACATCCGGTCGATGTTCACCAAGGCCGGCGGCTCCCTCGCGGGCAGCGGCGCGGTCGCCTGGCAGTTCGAGCCGCGCGGCCTCATCTCCGTCACCGCCGCGGGCCGCGACGCGGATGACGTCGCCCTCGCGGCCATCGACGCCGGCGCCGCGGACGTGGACACCTCGGACCCGCAGGTCATCGAGGTCTACACGGAACCGGGCGACCTCGAGCAGGTCCGGAGGGCCCTCGAGGGGCAGGGGATCGCGGCGGAATCCGCGGAGCACACGATGATCGCGAAGTCGACCGTCGAGGTCGATGGCCAACGGGCTCGCCAGAACCTCCGTCTGATCGAGCTCCTCGAGGATCTCGACGACGTCCAGCGTGTCACCGCCAACTTCGACATCCCGGAGGACCTCTTCGCCGAGGTCGCCGGATGATCGTCCTGGGCATCGACCCAGGAACCGCAGCGCTCGGCTGGGGCATCGTCGATCGAACCGGGGGAACGCTCCGGATGCTCGATGTCGGCTGCCTTGAGACGTCGCCCGACCTCGCGCTCCCGGACCGGCTGCTCGCCATCCACCGCTTCCTCGGCGAGCTCATCGCTCGCCACCGGCCGGAGATCGTCGGCGTGGAGCGGCTCTTCTTCTCGAAGAACGCCCAGACCGCGTTCGCGGTGGGTCAGGCCCGTGGGGTCGTGCTCCTTGCCGCCGCCGAGGCCGGCTGCACGGTCCGCGAGGCGACCCCCAGCGAGGTCAAGACGGCCGTCACCGGCTCCGGGACCGCGGACAAGACGCAGGTCGGGCGGATGGTGGCGGTCTGCCTCAACCTGGCGGCCGTGCCGCGGCCCGACGACGCGGCTGACGCGCTGGCCGTCGCGATCTGGGCCGCCAACAGCGAACGCCTCGACGGCCGGGCGACGCCCGGGGCGCCGGTGATGGACCGCGCGGCGGTCGCGCCGATCGCGCGCGGCGAGTCCTCGTACGACCGAGCAGTGCGCGAGGCACTGGCCCGCGACCGGAAGGCTGCCGCGGGCCGGTGATTGCCTCGATCGAGGGCACGGTGGGGGCGGTCGCCGCGGACTCGCTCGTCATCGAGGTCGGCGGGCTCGGCTACCGCGTCTTCGCGTCACCGGGGCTGCTGGTCACCGCCACGCCCGGCGCCCGGCTCAAGGTCCACACCTTCCACCTCGTCCGTGAGGATCAGCAGGCCCTCTACGGTTTCCGGACCGTGGAGGAGCTCGGGTTCTTCAACCTGCTGCTGACCGTGACCGGCGTCGGCCCGAAGGTGGCCCTCGCGATCGTCGGCAGCCGGCCCGTCGCGGAGCTCCAGCTCGCAATCATGCAGCAGGACCAGGCGATGCTCGTCGCGATCCCGGGGATCGGCCGGAAGCTCGCCGAGCGGGTCATCTTCGAGCTCAAGGAGAAGGTCGCCGCGGCGGGCGTGGCGGCGGCCGGCACGGTCCTCGCCGGAACCGCCAGCGACAGCGATGTCGTGGCCGCCCTCCAGGCGCTCGGCTATTCGCTGGCGGAGGCGCGCGATGCCGCCCGGGCCGCCCTCGCGACGCCGGGCACGGGGCCAACCCTTGAAGAACGGGTCAAGGCCGCGCTCCGAGGGCTCGCCCGGGATTGATCCGGGGCTTCCATCGGCGTTCGAACATCTGTACGATATGGCGGTGAGACTGCTAGAATGGCCGACGTGACGGACGACGCGCTTCGCCTGCTCGCCGCCGATGCCGAGGATCCCGCCGAGGTCGCGATCGAGGGCTCCCTGCGACCGCGATCGCTCGACGAGTACATCGGCCAGCGCGAGGTGAAGACGAACCTCGGCGTGCTGCTCCAGGCGGCCCGGGCGAGGGAGGAGGCGGCGGACCACGTCCTCCTGTACGGCCCGCCGGGCCTCGGCAAGACCACCCTCGCGACGATCATCGCCCGGGAGCTCGGGGTGAACGTGCGGTACACGTCGGGGCCGGCGATCGAGCGGCCGGGTGACCTCGCCGCGGTGCTCACGAGCCTCGACGAGCGCGACGTGCTCTTCATCGACGAGATCCATCGCCTCAACCACGCGGTCGAGGAGATCCTCTACCCGGCGATGGAAGACTTCGCGCTGGACGTGATGATCGGCAAGGGGCCGTCGGCACGGTCGCTTCGCCTGACGCTGAAGCCGTTCACCGTCGTCGGCGCCACGACGCGGGCGGGCCGGATCTCCTCGCCGCTCCGCGACCGGTTCGGGGCCACGTACCGCCTCGACTTCTACACGGAGCGCGAGCTCACCGAGATCGTCGAGCGGTCGGCCGGAATCCTCGGCGTCCGGATCGATTCCGGCGCGGCCGTCGCGATCGCCCGTCGAGGCCGCGGGACGCCGCGGATCGTCAATCGCCTCCTCAAGCGCGTCCGCGACCATGCCGAGGTCCACGGGGACGGGCACGTCACGGAGCAGGTTGCCCGTGAGGCCATGCGCCTCCTGGAGATCGACGACGAGGGTCTCGATTCCACGGACCGCAAGCTCCTGGCCGCGATCATCCAGAAGTTCGGCTCCGGACCGGTGGGGGTTGCCGCCCTGGCGGCGGTCCTCAGCGAGGAGATCGAGACGATCGAGGACGTCTACGAGCCCTTCCTGCTCCGTCTCGGGTTCCTCGACCGGACACCCCAGGGCCGGATCGCCACGGACGCGGCCCGCGGTCACCTCGCCGCCCTCGGCTACGAGATCCCGCCGCCGCGCCGGGGCGATTCGGACATCCTGCCCCTCTGGGAGGCCGCGGGCCCTGGCGCCGTCGACGAGTGAGGCGGCCGGCCTCGCCATCGCACACGGTCCATCGATGACCGCCTCCGCACCGACGGGTCCGGCCCGCTTCGAGGTGCTCGCGCCGGCCCCGGCCGACGGCCGGACCCGGGCCCGGCTCGGACGGCTTGACCTGCCGCATGGCAGCGTCGACACCCCCCAGTTCATGCCCGTCGGCACGAACGCGACCGTGAAGGCACTCGACCCGTCGGACCTCGAGGCCGCCGGCGCCTCGATCATCCTCGCCAACACCTACCACCTGTACCTGCGGCCCGGCCACGAACGGATCGAGCGGCTGGGCGGGCTCCATCGCTTCATGGGCTGGGACCATCCGATCCTCACCGATTCGGGCGGCTTCCAGGTCGTCTCGCTGGCCGACGCCCGGGTCGTGACCGACGAGGGCGCCACGTTCCGCAGCCACATCGACGGGTCGGTCCACGAGCTGACCCCGGAGAAGGCGATCGCGATCCAGCAGGCCCTCGGACCGGACATCGCCGTGGCCTTCGACCATCCGGTGTACCCGTCCCGGCCCCGTCCCGAGGTCGAGGACGCGACCGAGCGGACCCACCGCTGGGCGGAGCGGAGTCTCGCCGCCCACGATCGCGAGGACCAGGCCCTGTTCGGGATCATCCAGGGCGGTGTGGACCCGGAGCTCCGCGAGCGCTCCACCCGGTTCATCGCCTCGCTGCCGTTCGACGGGATCTGCATCGGCGGGCTCGCCGGCGACGAGACGCCGGTCCAGCGGGCCGCCGCGCTCGACGTCGTCATTCCGCTGCTCGAGGACGATCCGCGGCCGCGCTACCTCATGGGCCTCGGCTCGCCGGTGGACCTGCTCGAGGCCGTGAACCTGGGCGTGGACCTCTTCGATTCCGTGCTCCCGGCACGCGTCGCGCGGAACGGCCAGCTGTGGGTCCCGGGCGACCGGCTCAACCTCCGGAACGCCGCCTTCCTCGACGACCCGCGGCCCGTCCAGGAGGACTGTCCGTGCCTCCTCTGCCGGCGCTTCTCGCGGGCCTATCTCGCCCACCTCTTCCGGGCGAAGGAGCTCCTCGCGTTCCGCCTCGCAACTTGTCACAACCTCACCTTCACCCTAGACTTCATGGACAGGATCCGGGCCTCGCTGCGAGCCGGAACCTTCCCCGAATCGCTCGCAACGCTGCGGGCTCGCGCGGGCCGGGTACGTCGCGACGAAGTCGCGGGTGAGCCGGCGTGAAGGACCGATGGATACCCTTCATCCATCGCGGAGGAACCCTCGATGGCCTCTCGGGACAAGCCCAGCAAGGAAGCCAAGAAGAAGCCGAAGGACCGGTCCGGGATCTCGAAGGTCCAGCCCCTTTCCGAGCCGCCGATGAACGTCGAGCTCATCCGCAAGGAACGAAAGCCGCGGACCGTCCGGGACGACCAGGACGAAGGCTGACCCGTCAGGCAGGCCCTTGGGTCCGCTCCGCGGCGTCGGCATCGATCGGCAAGGACAGGAGCGTGACGGGAACATGGCGATGACAGACGAGCGCAACGGCCAGCGCGGCCTCGCGGAGCGCGGCAAGGCCGTGGACGCGGCGATCCTCGCGATCGAGAAGCAGTTCGGGACCGGCTCGATCATGAAGCTGGGCGCCACCGCCCGGCAGCAGGTCGACTTCATCCCCACGGGCTCCATCGCCCTCGACCTCGCCCTCGGGGTCGGCGGCATCCCGCGCGGCCGGATCACGGAGATCTTCGGGCCGGAATCCTCGGGCAAGACGACCGTCTGCCAGCACGTCATCGCCGAGGCCCAGAAGCGGGGCGGCGTGGCCGCCTTCATCGACGTCGAGCACGCGCTGGATCCCGGCTACGCCCGGGCCTGCGGCGTGAACGTGGACGAGCTCCTCGTCAGCCAGCCGGATACCGGCGAGCAGGCGCTCGAGATCACCGAGACGCTCATCCGCTCGGGCGGCATCGACGTCGTCGTCGTCGACTCCGTGGCCGCCCTCGTGCCGCGCGCGGAGATCGAGGGCGAGATGGGCGATTCGTTCGTCGGCATCCAGGCCCGCCTCATGAGCCAGGCGCTCCGGAAGCTGACCGGCGCGGTCTCCCGCTCCAACACCGCGCTCGTCTTCACGAACCAGCTCCGCGAGAAGATCGGCGTCATGTTCGGCAATCCCGAGACGACGCCGGGCGGCCGGGCCCTGAAGTTCTACGCCAGCGTCCGCCTCGACATCCGCCGGATCGAGACGATCAAGACGGGTACGGAGTCGGTCGGCAACCGGGTCCGGGTCAAGGTCGTGAAGAACAAGGTCGCGCCGCCGTTCCGCGTCGCCGAGTTCGACGTCATGTACGGCGAGGGCGTCTCGAAGGAGGGCGGCCTGCTCGACGTGGGCGTGGCGATGGGCGTCGTCGACAAGACGGGCTCGTGGTTCACGTACACGGACACCCGGCTCGGCCAGGGCCGCGAGGCCTCGAAGGACTTCCTCCGGGCCAATGCCGCGATCGCGGCGGACATCGAAGGCAAGATCCGCGGCAAGGTGAACGACGTGGTCCTCCCCGTCGAGGGCATCGAGGAAGCCTAGGCACGTGGCGTCCCCTCGCCGGCCGAAGCCGTCGCTCGCCGAGCGGCGGGCACGACGCGCCGACGTCGAGGACCCGGCGGTCGTGCTGGACGCGGCTCTTCGCTTCCTCGAGGCCCGGGCAAGGTCCGTCGCCGAGGTTCGTCGCCGCCTGACGAGCGCCGGCTATCGCGAGGACCTGGTGGCCCGCGCCATCGAACGGCTCGGGGACCTTGGCATGCTCGATGACGCGGCGTTCGCCGCGCAGTGGGTGGAGTCCCGCGACCGGGCCCGCCCGCGCGGCGAGCGGGCGCTGGGCGTCGAGCTCCGCCGCAAGGGGATCGACGCGGCGACGATCACCGAGACCCTGGAGGAGCGCCGGCAGGCCGCGGTTTCGAGTGGAAACGACCACCTGGGGGACGGCGGCGACGCCGAGCGGCGAGTGTCCGCCTCCCCGGACGAGTCGGCCGCCCGGAAGCTCCTCGCGCGCCACGCCCATGCCCTTGCCCGGGTCGCCGAACCCCGAGCGCGTCGCCAGCGGGCCTACGCGCTGCTCGCCCGGAACGGGTTCAGCCCGGAGATCGCCGCGGACCTCTCGCGCGATCTCGTCGCGGTGGCGGCCGCGAGCCTCGAGGATGTTCCGGAGCCCGACGCCGAGACCTGATCGCGCAGCCGGTCCGCGGACCGCGCGATGTCGCGCTCGACCTCACCGCGCGCCGCGACCGCCGTAGTAGGCTACGCGGCAACACTCCGCTCCGGGCCCTCGGAGACCTCTCCACCGCCGGACGGGGCCTGCACGTACGTCACGCGTCCGGCCCACCGCGGCCGGATGGGAGGAAGAAGATGGACTACCTTGCCGTCGCCCTCGTGGCGCTGGCCGGTGGTGTCGCACTCGGATTCGTCGCCCGAAGCCGGTTTGCGAACCAGGCGGTCAAGATCGCCCACGAGAAGGCCGCCCGCATCGTCGCCGATGCCCGCACCCAGCAGAAGGACCTCATCCTCGAGGCCAAGGAGGAGAAGATCCGCCTCCAGCGCGAGGCGGAGGACGAGGCTCGCAGCCGCCGCAACGAGCTGAGCGCCCTCGAGCGCCGCCTCCACGCGCGAGATGAGCAGCTGGACCAGCGCAGCGACATGCTCGAGCAGCGCGACCGGAAGCTTCTCGAGCGGGACATGGAGCTGGAGCGCCAGCGCGAGGACCTCGTCCGTCTGCAGGCTGAGCGCGTCGCCGCGCTCGAACGGGTCAGCGGCATGTCGGCGGACGATGCCAAGGCTGTCATCCTCGAGGCGGTCCGTGAGGAGGCCGAGCACGACGCGGTGAAGCTCGCCCGGTCGATCGAGCGGCGAGCCCGCGACGAGGCGACCGAGAAGGCCCGCGACATCGTCCTGACCGCCATGCAGCGCGTCGCCGCGGACCACACCGCCGAGCACACGGTCACCGTCGTCCACCTGCCCAGCGACGAGATGAAGGGCCGGATCATCGGTCGCGAGGGCCGCAACATCCGGGCCCTCGAGCAGGCGACCGGTATCGACCTGATCATCGACGACACCCCCGAGACGGTCGTCCTGTCGGGCTTCGATCCCGTTCGACGCGAAGTCGCCCGCATTGCCCTGACGAAGCTCATGGGCGACGGGCGGATCCATCCCGGCCGGATCGAGGAGGTCGTCAACAAGGCGCGCGCCGAGGTCGAGCTGGTCATCCGCCAGGCGGGCGAGCAGGCCGCCTACGATGCCGGCGTCCCGGGCCTGCCCTCGGATGTCGTGAAGCTCCTGGGCCGGCTCAAGTTCCGGACGAGCTACGGCCAGAACGTCCTCGTCCACTCGATCGAGACGAGCGCCCTCGCGTCGGTCATCGCCGGCGAGATCGGGGCGGACATCATGGCCGCCAAGATGGGCGGCCTCCTCCACGACATCGGCAAGGCCGTGGACCACGAGGTGGAGGGCCCGCACGCCGCGATCGGCGCGGCCATCGCCGCCAAGGCGGAGCTGCCGTTCAAGGTCGTGAACTGCATTGCCGCCCACCACCAGGAGGTCGAGTACGCCTGCCTCGAGGCGCCGATCGTCCAGGTGGCCGATGCCATCTCGGCATCACGGCCCGGCGCCCGCGGCGAGACGATGGACACCTACGTCAAGCGCCTCGAGGACCTCCAGGCCATCGCCGAATCGTTCGGCGGCGTCGAGCGGTCGTTTGCGGTCCAGGCCGGGCGCGAGGTGCGGATCCTCGTCCGGCCCGAGGAGATCGACGACCTCACCGCAACGCGACTCGCCCGCGACATCGTGAAGAAGATCGAGGAGGAGCTGACCTACCCGGGCCAGATCAAGGTCACGGTCATCCGCGAGACGCGCGCCGTGGAGTACGCGAAGTGATCTGCATTGCGTCGCACGATGGCGCACCGCGTAGCATCCGTGCGGGGATTGCTCTCTAGTCGTCCACCATCCGACTCCATGGATGCTGCACGCGATGCTGCACGACCAGGGCGGGTCGCGTCGGTTTCGATAACGGCATAGAGCGGCCCCGGTCGCACGAGGCGGGCCGGGGCCGGTGAGTGTGGCGCGAGCCGCTCAGCTGCGGCTTATTCGTCCCGGACGAACTCGTCGCCTTTGATGTGCCCGGGCACCTGGGGAACGTGAGCGGCCTCCACGATCGCCCGGAGCAGGGCCTCCCTGTCATCGTCGGTTTCGGGATAGCCCGTGTCTTCGAGGATCGAGGCAGTCGCGAAGCCGGCCCGGAAGGCGTCGTCAGTGCGTGCGTCGATCGCCTGAAAGAACGAGTCGCTGAACAGGTCCGACTCGAGCGCATCGGAGCTCGGGTGCCGAGCGATGAGCTCGGCCCAGACGAGCCGGATCTTCTCGCGCGGCGTGTCGTTGACCGTGCCTTTCCAGGCGAGCTGCATTGCGGTTGCCGTGGTCATGCTGCTGGCCTCCCACAAGTGCCGTACAGGTCCCGCCGGAAACAGACAAAGCGTCCACGCGGGGCGGGGTCCGCGAGGATGACACCAGGGCCGCCACAGGCGGCACACGTGGCCGGGATCGGCTGCCGGAGCTCGGCGGCCGTTAGGCGTGGTGGATAGGTGGGGTGCCGCGTCATCGTCTGACGACCTTTCGGCGCACGAGGGCTAGGAGGAGGATCGTCACGGCGGCGAGGAGGGCAGCCGGCGCCGCCGGATAGAGCTCGACGAATGTCGCGTGACGGGCCCGCGTCTCGAGGACGAGCCCGACAGCCTCAACGCCCGGGATGGCATCCGCCGGGTCCAGGCGGGCCCGGATGCGACCGTCCGCCGAGCCCGCCGCAGTGATTGACACACTGCGGCGTTCGTTGACTGCGAGCGTGAAGGATGCCGAGTCGACGCGCCAGCCGCCATCGGCCTCGACGGTGACGCGCACGGGGATCGTGGATAGGTTGGTCACGTTGACGACGGGGGCGTCTCGCTCCCAGACGAGCGGAAACGGTGAGAGTCGGCCGCCGAGTGTCGGGCTATCGCTCGCGGCGACGGGGGAAGCCGCCGCGAGGATGCCGAGCACGACGGCCGCCCTGATGAGGCGGACCATCGGGTTTACGGGGCCGAGAACGTGTACGTGATCGTGCCCGAGTAGGAGCCGGGCGCCTGAGCCACCGGGACCACGATCCGGAGCTCCGATCGCACGAGGAAGCTGCCGGCCGAGCCGGTGGCATCGGCGATAGCGTCCGTGTATTTCGGGTCATCGAACGCGACGAACGCGAAGGGCGCTACCTGAACGGCCGCCCCGTTCGTCGACGAGAGCTTGACTTCGCGCGCGCCCTTGCCGAGGGCGGCCGGTCCGGTGAAGTCGGAGCCGGTGATCCTCATTGACCATGCCGAGTTGCTGCTGACGTTCGCGTCGATGATCTGCACGCCCGAAGTCGTGCCCGGATCGAGTGCGCCATAGCTGATCGAGGCGGGGATCCCGGTCACGGCGACGGACGCCGTGACGGTAAAGGAGTCGGTGACCGTCGCCGCGAGAGCGGACGGTGCGACCGACAACATGAGGGCCGACGCTACTCCGAGCGTGGCCAGACGACGATGGAACATTGGCAAGCCTCCCTAACAGGCTGCACGCGCCCCGACTCCTCATCCCCCAGGGACGACAGACGCCCCGGCATCGGGTTAGGGCCGACACCGGGGCACGAAAAGTGCGCCGGCCCTAACACGTCGCTGCGGCGGATGGTGCGCGCCCTTGGCGGCCGTCGTCAAGACACAGAAAACGGCCCGCCGAGTGTTAGGGCTCGACGGGCCGTCTCTAGTTTCGCACCGGCCCTTGGAGGGGGCCGGCGGAGAGGTCGGTTGGAAGCCCGCCGGGCGGGAGGAACCCGGCGGGCTGAGGAAGAGTCGGCTACGTGTTGAAGCTGACCATGTACGCGGCCCCTGCCGCGTCCTGGACGGCTCCGGAGATCCGCTGGACGCTCTTGATCGCGATCTGGTCCTTGTCGAACAGGAAATCGCTCGAGAGCTCGACCCGGATCGGGGTCGCCTTGAGCACGAGCGCGGCTGCAAGGTCCCCAAACAGGACTGACTTGGTCGCCGACGCGGGGGCCGCGAGGTAGGGATCCTCGTAGACCGCGTGCCCGTCGAAGGTCTGCGGCTGGCCGGCCGCGAGGTTCGGCTGCCAGAGGTACGCCCCCGTGGAATCGCGGTACTTGCGGGCCTTCTTGATCATGCCGTTGGACATGACCCAGACGCCCGATTCGCGGTACGGCGCGGCGCGGCCGTACTCGAGGTCGATGAGGTCCTCGTAGCCGATGAACGTCGGTGTGCCGGTGCCGGCGCCGCCGGCGGGGACGGCGGTGCCGCCGTTTGTGATGCCGGTCAGGACCGTCGTCGTGAACGCGGAGCCGAACGCCAGACCGATGGCGCGTGCGTGCGACCGGGCGAGGACGTCCGTCAGGTTGATCTCGGCGTCGTCGAACGCTTCGCGGTTGATGTATGTCAGGGCCTTGAATCCGGCGGGCGTGACCGTGACACTGCCGAGGGTCGGATCGGCCGGGGTGATCGCGGTACCTTCGCCAGGGGTGTAGACCGTGACATCACCAGTGAGGGTCGGCACGACGAGCGGTCGCCCGTTGTCGCTGTTGACGACGGTCCCGAGGCCGATGTACGGGCTGATCGTCCGGGCGTAGGCGGCGACACGGGCGGCAAAGTCGCTGACGTACAGCGACGTGCCGTTCGCAAAGTTGGAAATCGACCGGGAGGCATCGTCCTCGCCGCCCAGCCAGGGGAGGCTGCGGATTGTCTCTGACTCGGGGAAGACAAAGTCCGCCTGCCGCTCGCGAGAAGCGAGCATGTCGCGGATCTGGTCCGTCGCGGTCGGCCTACCGGGCGGATTGCCGCTCGCCGGATCGGAGACCGCGCCGATGCGGTTCCGGACCTCAGCGCCGAACGCGGCGCCCTCGGCCATCTTCTGGAAGCCTTCGAGCGTTCGCACGGCGCGGGCGAGCTCATCGGCGGTCCAGGCGTGATCGAGAGCGGGCAGGCGAAGTTCCGGGAGGGCGGCGACGGCCTCATTCCAAGAGCGCACCGCGGTCGAGTGGTCCTCGGCCTGCGGGGCCGTCAAGTACGAGTGCTCGCCACGGATCTCCTCGAGGCGGGTCCAGGTGCGGATGGCGGCAAGGGCGCGGTTGAGCGCGCTCACCTGTTCGGTCGTGAAGTTCACGTCATCTCCAGAGAGGCGCAGTGCGCGCCGGGGCGGAGGTCGGGCCGACCATCGCCGTGCTCCGACTCCGCCTCTGGCGTCGTCTCGGCTCGACGGGCGCTGCTCCTGGACACGTCCTCTGGACGGTCGGGCGCGCTGCCCACGATCCTCCGGCCTCTGGCCGGACCGTCCGATTGTATACCCCATTTGCGCAAGTTCGCAAGCATCTAGTTGAGCTGGGCGCGGCGGGCCTCGCGGCGGGCTCGGAGGAGGCCGACGGCCAGCGCGACGGTGTCTTCGTCGAACACCGCGATCGGCCGTCCGTCCGACCACAAGGCGACGTAGGAGCCGTTCGCGAAGACGAGGCGCCAGGCGTCGAGGCGGAAACGTTCAACGTCCGGGTGTTCGAGCCCGGAGCGCACAAGC
Source organism: Chloroflexota bacterium (assembly GCA_016191345.1). GTDB lineage: Bacteria > Chloroflexota > Limnocylindria > Limnocylindrales > CSP1-4 > UBA5189. The sequence continues at coordinate 44,413 of JACPOU010000008.1, read as the reverse complement.
GCGGCAACCATCCGGCGAATGTCCAGGCCGATCGGATCCGTGGTCGTCATGATCTGTTTTCCTCCAGAGTCTGAGACCCGTACACACCGCGAGCGTGGTGGCGGGTACAGAAGGGACGGGATGCCTCCCAGTTTCGGCATACCCCCCCTCACTGGGCGGGCCGGTCGGGGGCGATGACCTCGCGCGTTGAGATGATCATGCCGTGCTCGTCACGGACGGCCGTCCGGATCTTTGGTGCGGCGATTACGGCGGTCTGCCGGTCGATCGCCGCCACGAGAGCGTCGGTCGTAGGGGCGCTTCGGGCAACAGCTGATGCAACCGCGTGTGCGGCTGATTCGACGATGAGACGCGTGTGCTCGGTGAGCGCCGCGTTGAGCTCGCCAGCGGTCATTCGGATCTCGGTGTCTTCACTGACGGGCTGGCCCGTCTCGTCGGTGACGCGGACTGGCACGATCGTGACGTTCATAGGGCGGTGCTCCTAGCTACTGGGCTGCAATGAACGGGGAATCTCGCGGTCGTCCGACCAGTGCCGCCGGCAGTACCACTCGTCGCGGATGACGACGGCCTGTCGGCGCGGGGTCGGCCGATCGCATAGGGCGCAAGGTCGGCGCGGTCCAGGCTTGCGGCGCGGCCCGACGATCTCGAGTGGCCGCGTCACTCGACGAGCCCTTGCGAGCGGGCCTCGGCGAGGATCGCCGCGATGACACGGCGCTGGAGCGGACCGACGAACACGACGGCCGGCGCCCAGGTGTAGGCGCCGCGGACCTGCTGGCTCTTGATGACCCAGCCTTCAGGCTGCTGGAAGAGCTTGAGACCGCGGAGGGCGATCCGGTCCGGGTAGTCGGGGATCGTCACGTCGACGTCGTCCCAGAGGAAGCGATCCTCGCGGGAGACCCGGACGATCGTCGGGTTCACGAGCTCTCCTCGCCAGGACATCGGGTCGACTGCACGGTCAATGAGCACGACCGTGCACCGTGCAATACCCCCCCTAAAGGGGGAGGTGATTGCACAGTCGGTTGACCGTGCACTACACACCACTGCACGGTCATTGCACGGTCGCCCCGAGGGTGAAGGTGATCGCCCCTCGGAGGCCTGCGAACTCGTCGCAGCCGAGCCCGCGGAGGGCGTTGATTGCGGTGTGCTTCGACACGCCGAACTCCTCGCATACCTGCCGGGCGACGACCATGCGGCGGTCCTCGACGAAGGCTCGGAGACGGCCCACGTCGACCTTCGTGGCCGGACCGTCCGGAGAGTCGGCCGGGCGGAAGATCAGGGCATCCCGGTCAAGCTCGAGCCATTCGGTGAGCGGCTCGGCATCGCGGAACTCGCCAACGAGGTGGATCCGGTCGCCGGTCCCGTCCAGGACAAGGTTCGCGTCGGTACCGGACCGGATCGAGCTTGCGCCCCGGAAACGGTCCCAGACGTCGCCCCGCCGCTCGGCGGACGGCTTGGCAAGGTGGTGGATGGCCAGAACAGCCAGCGAGTAGTCATAGGCGAGGCCGGCCATCGCGTCCATGACGCGGGTCATCTCGGTCGGGCGGTTCTCGTCGACACCGTGGAGGCGGTTGAGCGGGTCGAGGACGATGAGGCCGAGCCCGCGGCCCTTCGCGATCTCCACGTAGTCTCGGAGCTGCTTGACAGAGGCGGGCGTGTCTAGGCGGACGCGCTGCCTGTGCATGACGACGATCGGCGGGTCGACGATGCCAAGAGCGGCCGCCTGCATCCGGAGGCGGTAACCGATCCCGGCCATGGTGCCTTCCTCGATGACGAGCAACGTCTTCGCGCTCGTCTCGAGGGCCGTCTGCCCGGCCCAGAGGGTCTTGCCGACCTTCGGTGAGCCCGCGACCACGGTGAGGCCGACCTTCGGGATGCCGGCCCGGAGGGTGGGCGGTGGTGCCGCCGGCTCGGCTTGGATCTCGGTCCAGGACAGAGCTCGCAGGCTCACGCGGCCACCACCACATCGGCATGGGCGGCGAGCTCCGCGGCGAGGTCGAGGTCGTGACGGCGGTAACGGGCGCCGTGGCACCGGGCGATGGCCCAGGAGGGCTGCCACGTCACGGTCCGGTACGAACCCCATGCAGCGCGGCAATCGGGCCGCCAGCATCGGCTGCGGCCGTCGTGGGGCGCTTGCACGGTGGCTGTAGTCTGGGGCTGGGGATCGGTGGAGCTGATCATGCTGGATCCTCAGACGCTCGGCGGATTCGCCCCCGCCGGGCGTCACTACGTCTTCGGGTGGTCGGCCAGTCGGGCGGCGGTCGCGATGGCACGCTCGGCGCGTCCCAGGGCGGTATGAATCTCGCCTCCAGTCGGCCACACAGACCGCTCGGAGAGCACGGCGTCACGGAGCGTCATAAGCGCGATCGCTCGCGGGCTCCGGCGTTCCCATTGGGGCAGGTGACGGCTCGAGACAATCACGAGGCGAGACGCTCAACCTCGGATCGGGGTACGCGTCGACCGTTCCGGACGCCAATCGTCCGGAGACGGCCATCGTCGGCCCATCGGGTCGCGGTGGATCGGGACACACCGAGCCGGCGGGCGGCGTCGGTGATCGTCAATAGGGCCGCCGGCTCGACGGGCTCGCGACGCGCGGCAAAGAACGCGCCCAGGGCATCGCGGAGGTCGTCGAGTGCGGCTAGTGCTCGGAGCTCAGGTGTCGCATGGCGTCCTTCCATGCGTTAGATGGTCGGGCGTGGCTTGCGCGCCCTTATAGGTTCGAAACCGGTCCCAAATGCGCCGGTTTCCGGTTATTTATCGAGGAAGCGTCGCCGGAGCTTTCGAAGCGAACCGGGCTCAATCCCCTCGGTCCCGTCCTGCCTGATGAAGTGCTCGGCGATGGCGGCGTGCGTCTTTGGCTCCGGAGTAGCTGCAACGGCGGCATTCCAGTGTCGTAGGAACTCATCGCGCTCCCAGGGCGGGCGCCCAGCCGCGCGGCGTATGTTGGGGCGGCCCGCTGCGGGCGCCAGCGGTCGAGGGGCTGCGTGCTCTGCGACGGGTTGGCCGATCAAGTACGCGAGATGTGGTAGGGGTGCGAGAGCCGAAATGAGGCCCGGGTCCACGGCGATCGGGTCGCCGTCGAAGGTTGGCTTTCCGGGGCCGGGCAGCTCTCTCGTCATCGGAGGGCCTCGCCGATCGCATCGGCGATCGTGTCGCGGGCGTTCTCGATCGGACCGGCATAGGTGCGGAGCAAGACGGCTGGATCATGCCCGAGAACGTCGGCAAGGGCCTTCGCAGGGACGCCGCGCGCCAAGGCGAGCGTCGCAAACGTCCCGCGCAAGTCATGGAAGCGGAGCTCCTCGAGCTCGGCCACATCTCGAAATGCTCGCCATCGCTCGCCGGCACGTTCGGGTGTCATCGGGCGCCCATCCGGCAACGCGATAACAGGCCCATTCCTGCGTGCCTCGGCCCGTAGTGCCTCGAGCGCGAACGGAGGGAGCTTGACGGTCCGCACACCGCGGCGGCTCTTGGTCGGCCCGACGCCGGCTCGCGAACGGCTCCCGTGGATGCTCACGGTCCCGGCGCTGAGATCGACATCGTCCCAGGTGAGTGCGAGGAGCTCGCCGACACGGGCGCCGGTGCCAAGTGCCAGGGTGACGAGGAGGCCGGCGCTCAAATCGTCCCGGGCAAGGTCTAGCAGGTTCCGGGCCTCGGCGGCGGTCAACGTCCGGCGCCGTGTCGTGCCTTCGACCCGTGGCGCATGGGCTAGCCGAGCAGCGTTGCGCGGGGCACGGCCGTCCCGCTCGGCGTCAGCAAGGCATGCGGCCAGGATGCGGCGCGATAGAGCCACGGTAGACGGCTTGAGACCGCGCTCGAGGAGACCGGCCCACCATCGCTCCACGTCGCCCGGACGGAGATCCGCAAGCGGCCAGGATCCGAGCTGCGGCACCACGTGCTGCACGATGACTTTCCGGTAGCTTCGAAGCGTTGCCGGCCTGACACGGTCGGATGCTGCTAGCGTGTCCAGCCATCGCGTCGCCCACCATCCGAGAGTAGGAGAGGCGGCGAGCGCCGCGTCCTGATCAGATGTCGCGATCGCTTCGCGGAGTCGGCGGCCAGCCTCCGCCCGCGAGTGTCCGGATACGTAGCGGCGCACGCGCGCTCGCGTCGTGGGATCTTCGACGACGTAGGCGCCTCGCCACATGCCCGTGGCGGTTTCGTAGAGGCTGCCGGCACCCGGCGTCCGACGTGGTCGGGTAGTCTCCTGCATGGCTCGGGTCCTTTCCGAGTCGAGCGCGAGCCGGTCCGGTCGGCCAATGGCCGGATCGTCGCGCTGCTGTGCCGGAGTGTATCACGATGCTGCATAGATGCTGCAATAGGCGTCCGTCACGCACGGGCGCGGGGTACGCGAAGTAGGCGGCCCCGGCGGCACGACCGGCGACCAGCTCGCGGGTCGGGTCCGCCTCGGCAACCCGCCGAACGGCAACGCGCCGCGGCCGCCGGGCGCCTGCCGGGTCCTGATGATCGGCGACGTCATCGGCAAGCCCGGGCGCCTCGCGCTCGAGGCGATCCTGCCCGGGCTTCGCGAGGAACGCGGCATCGACTTCGTGACTGCCAACGGAGAGAACCTCGCCGGCGGGATGGGGCTCACCGCGTCAATCGCCGATGCGCTCTTTGCCCATGGGGTCGACGTCATCACCTCCGGCAACCACATCTGGGACAAGCGCGAGATCTACCCGGTCCTCGACGCGAACGACCGGATCCTCCGGCCCCTCAACTACGGCACGCACGACGTCCCCGGGCGTGGCTGGGGTGTCTACCAGGCCCTCGACGGGACGGACCTCGCGGTCGTCAACCTTCAGGGCCGGACCTACATGCAGCCGATCGAGAACCCCTTCACCGACATGGACCGGCTCCTCGACGAATCCTCGGAAGCGCTGCCGCCGATCCGTCTCGCGGACTTCCATTGCGAGGTCACCTCGGAAAAGAACGCGCTGGGGCTCCACCTCGACGGGCGGGTGTCGGCGGTCGTCGGCACGCACACCCACGTCGTGACCGGCGACGAGCGGATCCTGCCCGGCGGCACGGCCTACCAGACGGACCTCGGCATGACCGGACCCATCTGGAGCGTCATCGGCTTCGATCCCAGGACGGTTCTGCCGCGGTTCATCAACGCGCTGCCCACCCGCTTCGAGGTCGGCAGCGGGCCGGTCATCCTCAACGCGACGCAGATTGACATCGACCCCGCGACCGGCCGCGCGCTCGCGATCGAGCGGGTGACGCGGGTCTTCGAGGGTTGAGCGTGGCCGCGGCCAGGCGGCGCCATGTCGCGGCCGGCGACCCGGTGGTCCCCGCGGCGCCGTCGACGATCGATCTCCATACGCATACCGCTCGCTCCGACGGCCTGCTCGAGCCGGGCGAGCTCGTCGCCGCGGCCGCGACCGCCGGCGTCCGGCTCCTCGCGATCACGGACCACGACACGCTCGCCGGCGTGCGGGAGGTCCTCGCCGCGCACGCGATACCACCGGGCCTGGAGCTGCTGCCCGGGATCGAGCTGAACGCGGTCACGGATCGGCCCGACCTCCGCGAGAGCGAGGTCCACGTCCTCGGGCTCGGGGTGGACCCGGACGACGAGGGCCTCGAGGCGACGCTTGCACTGCAGCGGACGCGGCGCCGCGTGCGCTTCGAGCAGATGGTCCGGCGCCTCGCGGATATCGGCCGACCCGTCGACGACGCCCTCGAGGCGCTTCCCGTGACCGGTGAGGACGACGCCCTTGGCCGGCCGCGCGTTGCCCGGGCGATGATCGCGAAGGGCTACGTGTCGAGCGTCGAGGAGGCGTTCTCGCTGTACCTGTCCCGTGGGCGGCCCGGCTACGTGCCGCGCGAGGGCCTCGGCCCGGTCGAGGCGATCCGGGCGATCCGGGCGGCGGGCGGGCTCGCGTCGCTGGCCCACTTCGGGGAGGCCCCTGAGCGCCTCGACCTCATCCGTGAGCTCAAGGCGGCCGGGCTGGGCGGGCTCGAGGTCTACTACCGGACGTTCGACGCGGAGACGGTCGCCGCCGTCGCCGCCGTCGCCGCGGAGGCACGGCTCCAGCCGACCGGCGGATCGGATTACCACGGCGACACGGAGACGTACGCGGAAGCGCATGCGGCGCTCGACGTCCCCGAGGCCGTCGGCGTGGGCGTGCGAGCGGTCGTCGGCCGCTGACAATCGACCCGTCAGCCCCGGGTTGAGGCGGCGGGCGTCTCGCCGCCCGGGGCGTCGGCAGCCAGCTCCTTGACGAAGGTCGGGCGGAGGTGGATGGGGTCCTGCCGGCGGCGAAGCCGCAGGTTCAGCATCTCGACGAACACCGAGAAGCCCATCGCGAAGTACACGTAGCCCTTCGGGATGTCGATGTCGAGGCCGTCCGCAACCAGCGACATCCCGATGAGCAGCAGGAAGCTGAGGGCGAGCATCTTCACGGTCGGATGGCGGCCGACGAACGCCGCGAGGGGACCGGCTGCCACGAGCATCACGCCGATCGCGATCACGACGGCCGCGATCATCACGATGACCTCGTCGGCCATCCCGACGGCGGTGATCACCGAGTCGAGGGAGAAGACCACGTCGAGCAGGGCGATCTGGACCAGCACGGCGCCGAGGGTGGCCGTGCCGCGAGCGACCCCATGGGCCTCCTCGCCCTCCAGGGTTTCGTGGATCTCCGTCGTCGCCTTCGCCAGGAGGAAGAGCCCGCCGCCGATGAGGATGGTGTCGCGCCCGGAGAGCTCCTGGCCCAGCAGCGTCACGAGCGGCTCGGTGAGGCCCACCACCCACGTGATCGTCAGGAGCAGCAGGATCCGCATCCCCATCGCGAGGCCGAGTCCGATCGTCCGGGCCCGGGCTCGCTGCTCCTCGGCGAGCTTGTCGGTGAGGATGGAGATGAAGACGATGTTGTCGATGCCGAGGACGATCTCCAGGACGGTCAGGGTGAGCAGGGCGATCCAGGTCTCGGGGTTCGTCAGCAGATCCATGGCGAAAGGGTATCGTCTCGGCGTGATCGATCCGCCGCGACCCACGCGAGCCGCCCTGCCCGTCCTCGATGTGGCGCCGCCCGGACCCTCGGCTACGCGCACCACGGCGGCGCCGGTAGATGTTCGCGTCGGGGAGTTCCGCCCCGAACCGCGGGCGCTGCCGCGGTTCTACGTCTGGACGCTCGGCTGCCAGATGAACCGCAGCGATTCCGAGGAGATGGCCGGCCGGCTCCTGGCCGCGGGCGCCACCGAGGCTCCCACGATGGAGGCCGCGGACCTCGTCGTCATCAACACCTGCGCGATCCGGGAGCTCGCCGAGCAGAAGGTCATCGGCCGGCAGGGGTATCTCAATGCGCTCAAGGCCTCGAATGCCTCCCTGCGGGTCGTCCTGACCGGCTGTGCGGTCCGGGAACGTGACCGCGAGGGCCTGGAGCGCCGGTTCCCGGCCGTGGACCTCTTCCTCCGCCCGGACGAGGAGCCGGAGCTCGTGGACCGCCTCGGGCTCGCCTCGGCGCAGGCGCCCGTGGGTGCTGTCGGGGCGACGACGATCGTCGGCCGGACGGCGGTGGGCGTGGCCGATCACCTCTCGGCCACGCGGGCGGCGGCCGTCGCCTCGGGCGCGGTGCAGCGCGGATCCGCGATTTCGGCCTGGCTGCCGATCATCTACGGCTGCGACAAGACCTGCACGTACTGCATCGTCCCGTTCAGCCGCGGGCCGGAGCGGAGCCGGCCCTTCGACGAAATCGTGGCGGAGGCCCGCGCGATCGCCGAGGCCGGGTTCCGCGAGGTCACGCTCCTCGGCCAGAATGTCAACTCCTACGGGCACGACCTCGCCCCCGAGCCGCGCTTCGGGCATATCGCCACGGAGCGCTGGGCGGGCCGGCGCCTGGATCTCGGGTCGCGGCCGGACCTCGCCGAGCTGATCCGCGCCATCGATGCGCTGCGGACCGCCGACGGCGTGCCCGCGATCCCGCGCCTCCGGTTCATCACCTCGCACCCCTGGGATCTCTCGGACCGGCTCATCGAGGCGATGGCGGCATGCCCCAGCCTCTGTGAGTCGCTCCACCTGCCCGTCCAGTCCGGCGACGACGAGGTCCTCCGGCGGATGGGCCGCCAGTACACGACCGGGCACTACCTCGAACGACTCGAGAAGATCCGGGCCGCGATCCCCGGGATCACGGTCTCGACGGATGTCATCGTCGGCTTCTGCGGCGAGACCGAGGCCCAGTTCGAGCGGACCCTCCGGTTCCTCGCGGCCGTCCGCTACGACCAGGTCTTCGCGGCCGCGTACTCCGAGCGGCCCGGCACGCCCGCAACGCGCCTCGCCGATGACGTCCCGACGGCGGAGAAGCGACGCCGACTCAACGCCCTCCTGGCGATCCAGGAGCCGATCGGGCTGGAGCGGAATCAAGCCTGGCTGGGCCGCGACGTGGAGGTTCTCGTGGACACGATCGCTCGGGAGCGCTCCCACGACCACGAGGAGCCGGCCGGCGACGGGGCAGCCGAGGGCGAGGTGGCAGGATCCCGCGGTGTCCACCCCGGGCCCGGTGAGGTCGCCCTGTCCGGCCGCACGCGGGGCAACAAGCTCGTCCACCTCGCCGGTCCCACCGCCTGGCTCGGCGAGCTCGTGACGGTCCGGGTGGACCACGCCGGCCCGTACGCCCTGCGAGGCCGCCCGGTCGTCTCGTGAGCGCGGCCCCGCCGCTGCTCGTCATCGCCGGTCCCACCGCGACCGGCAAGACCGGCCTCGCCGTCGACATTGCGGAACGGTTCCGAGCCGACAGCACCCCGGCCGAGGTCATCTCGGCGGATTCGCGGCAGGTCTACCGCGGCCTCGACATCGGGACCGCCAAGGCGACCGTCGCCGAGCGGCGAGGCGTGCCCCACCACGGCCTCGACCTCGTGGATCCCGACGCCGGCTTCTCGGTGGCGGACTTCGCGGCGCATGTGACGCCCGTGCTCACGGACATCGCGGCGCGCGGCGGGCTCGCGATCCTCGCCGGTGGGACCGGCTTCTACCTCCGGGCGATCGCGCGCGGCCTCGACCTCGACGCCCTGCCCTCCGACGCCGGCATCCGCGCGACCATCGAGGCGACGATGGCCGAGCACGGGGTCGCCCCCGGGGCGGCGAGGCTCCGATCCATCGCGCCCCGCCTGGCCGCCCGGATCGACCTGGCCAACCCGCGACGGGTGGCGCGCGCCCTCGAGATCGCCGAGATCGCCGGCGACGTCGCGCTGCCAGCGGCTCGCGGCTACGGCGGCCCCGTGGCCTGGCTCGGCCTCGATGTGCCGCGCGACGTCCACGCCGGCTGGATCGCCGCCCGGGCCCGCGCCCAGTTCGATGCCGGGCTCATCGAGGAAGCCCGTGCCCTGCGCGATCGCTGGGACCCATCGCTGCGCGCGTTCTCGGCGATCGGCTATGCCGAGGCGTGGGCCGTCCTCGATGGCGAGATCACCCGCGAAGCGGCGATCGAGCGTGACGCCGCCCGCAACGTCGCCTTCGCGAAGCGCCAGCGGACGTGGTTCCGGCGCGAGCCCGAGATCGAGTGGCTGGATCCGGCAGCGCGTGATTCGCATCGATGGGCCGTCGAACAGGCGCGGTCCCTGCTCGGCTGAAGGTTCACAACACGGGTGCGGTGGGCCGTGCCCCGGCGGCATCCATCCCCGCGCGTCTATCCTTCTCTTCGTGCCGAAGGCCTCGACGATCGACCTCGCGCCGCCCGTCGAGCGGGCCTTCCTCGTCGCCGTCGACACCGGTGACGACAGCGGCTGGTCGGCCGAGGATTCGCTGACCGAACTTGCCGCCCTCGCCGCGACCGCGGGGGCCGAGGTCGTCGGCGCGGAGTGGCAGAACCGCCGCCATGTCGACCCGAACTGGTATGTCGGCAAGGGCAAGGCGGAGGACCTGGTCGCGGCCAAGAACGAGACTCGCTTCGACCTCCTCGTGGCGGACGACGAGCTCTCGCCGAGCCAGCAGAAGTCGCTCGAGAGCCTGCTCAACGTCAAGGTCATCGATCGGAGCCGGCTGATCCTCGACATCTTCGCCCAGCACGCCCGGACCCACGAAGGCCGGCTCCAGGTGGAGCTCGCCCAGCTCGAATACCAGCTGCCCCGCCTGACGCGCCTCTGGACACACCTCTCCCGGACGCAGGGCGGGATCGGGTCGCGCGGACCGGGTGAGAGCCAGCTCGAGACCGACCGGCGGATCATCCGCGACCGGATCAAGAAGATGAAGGGGCGGGTGGACGAGGTCCGCCAGAACCGCGAGACCGCGGCCCGCGGCCGCGACCGGCGGCTGATGGCCACGGTCGGCATCGTCGGCTACACGAACGCCGGGAAGTCGACGCTCCTGAACTCGCTCGTCGGCTCCGACGTGGCGCTCGCCGAGGACAAGCTCTTTGCGACGCTTGATCCCACGAGCCGCCAGGTGAAGCTCGGCGACGGTCAGGCCGCGATCATCACGGACACGGTCGGGTTCATCCACAAGCTCCCGCACCAGCTGGTCGACGCGTTCCGGGCGACCCTCGAGGAGGTCAACCGGGCGGACGTGCTCCTGGAGGTCGTCGATGCCTCCGACGCGCACTTCCTGGAGCATCGCCTGACCGTCCAGACGGTCCTCGACGAGCTCGGAGCCGGCGGGAAGCCGCGGCTCGTCGTGTTCAACAAGGCCGATCTGGTGGATCGTGCCGCGCTCGACGGGACCGCCCCGGCGCCGGTCATCGCCGGCTCGGTGTCCGTGTCCGCGCTCACCGGCTACGGCCTCGACACGCTCCGCCTGGAGCTCTCCGCACTGCTCGCCTCGCTGTGGGTCGCGGTCGACGTCCACGTTCCGTACGCGGCCGGCGAGCTCCTCGCCCGGATCCGCGAGCGGGGCACGATCGAGCTCGACTACGGCAACCGCGACGTGCACGTGACGGGTCGCGTCGCGCCGGCACTCGCTGGCGAGCTGGAGCGCGTGGCGGCGGCGTGGACCGAGACGCTCGAGTCCGCGCCCGTCGAGTGAGCGACCTCGTCCGCCGGGCGGGCACGTTCGTCGATGCCGACGGCTCGACGGTCACCTGGTCCGTCGCCGATGGGCGACGCGGCCGGCGCTGGCGCTGGGTGGTCGCGGGTACCGGCTCGGCGCTCGGCGTGGCCCATACGGTCGAGACGGGCCCGGACGGGGCATTCGCGCGACTCGAATCCGCCACGCCCGAGGCGCTCCTGACCCTCCATCGCGAGGCGGACGGAAGCCTCCACGGCAATCGAACGGGGAGGGGAGGGGTCGAGCACCTCCGGTTCGATGCGTCCGCGCCGCGGTTCGTCCTCGTCGGGCACGGCGCCCCGGGCCTCGCGATCCTCGCGGCAGGCCTGCCGGCGCTCGCCGAGGCGTCGACGCTCGACCTCCTGACCGTCTCGGACGGGCTCGCGGTCGCGGCGGGGGAGGGGAGAATCGCCCCGATCGGCCGGGCGACGCTGCGGCTCGAGCTCGCCGGGAGGGGCTACGAGATCGAAGTCGGAGCGGGTGGACTGCCCGCGATTGCCGTCGCTAGCACATCCTGGCCCCTCGAGGAGCGGTGATCGCGCAGTGAAGCGTGGACAACGTGTGGACGGCATGCATGGAATCGCGAATCGAGTCCCGAAAGTCGTGGATAAGCCGGTATCGCGATTCCGGCCCTGGACCGTACATTACGTCTTGCCCGGAGGGGCGACGAACCACGAACGATCCGGTCGGTGCTTGCATCGACCACCGGTTGCGCCAGGTGCTTGCACCGGGTGCGCCGGGACGCCTCAGGTGCTTGCATTCTGAGGCGGGGAACGTCCAGGGATCGGAGTTCCTCTGGGCATTTTCCATGTCCGGGAGGAGGCCGCCACGGCCGGTCGGCAGCTGACGCCCGTGATCGCGCTCCTCACAGCCGCCCGCGGCCCTGGGCACCGGCACGGTCCTCAAGCGAGGCAGGACTGCCGACCGATGAGGGTGATCCCGAGGCCCGTCCTCGAGGTGGTCGCGGTGCCCGCGAAAAGGTCAGTCATCGGCGGCGGTTCGTGGACGGCCTGTGGACGAGGTCGTCGAAAACGCCACCTGAACCCTGAAACTCGTGGATAAGGCCCTTCCGCGCACCTGGCCCGCGCCCATACAGTCGGTCTTGCCCGAAGGGGCCTCGAACGATCGGTGGACCGACCGGTGCTTGCATCGGTCCCGCCCCGGAGCTTGCTCTGGTGGCGGAAGGGACACCGAACGGGAGACGGTTCCTTCGGGCGTTTCGTTGTCCCCGGCGCAGTCCAGCGCGAGCCGGCCAGCCTGAATCGGGCGCGAAGGCTCGGCGCGATCCGCTACCCTCGATCCCTTGCCGCCGGTGCGATTCGCCCGGCCGGATCGTCATGGGGACACCGTCAATGACCACTCCTGGAGCCCCGGCCGGTCGTCACGCCCCCGGATCGCAGGACATGCGCCGCTATGCCCTCGCGCAGCGGTTCGGTGGCCAGCACATCACGACCGTGAAGCGCCTCCTCGACCCCCAGCCGGGCATGCGGCTGCTCGAGGTCGGCTCGGGTCGGGGACACCTGACGAAGAAGCTCGAGGCGCTTGGCACGATTGCGACCGGCATCGATGCCAACCCCGAGGCGGCCCAGAACGCGGTGGCGCGGGATATCCGGACGATGCGGGTCGAGGAGATGGAGTTCCCGGCGTCCGAATTCGACCAGATCGTCGCGATCCACGCGATCGAGCACTTCCCGCTCATCGCGGAGGCCTTCGCCGACATGGCGCGGGTCCTGAAGCCTGGCGGGCAGATGCTCCTGATCTACCCCGCGGAGCCGATCCGGGGCCTCTTCTCGGTGCCGGACGCGATCATCATCTATCGCAACCCGTTCCGGTCCCGCGAGCTCCATCGCCACAAGCTCCGGCCCTCGGAGGTCCGGGCGATCGGGACGGCCGCCGGCCTCGAGCACGTCCACTCGGAGTTCCAGCTCTTCACCTCGCCGCAGTTCGTGACGGTGCTGCGCAAGCCCGCCTGACGGGCTGCCTCAAGGAGCAGCGGCCGCACGTGGCGCCGGTGGAGTGGGGGAGGCCGGGTCACGGCGCCTCCGAGGGCGATTGTGGTAACCCGCGATCACGCCCTCGGCGCCTAGAGGTCGAGATCCTCACGGCCTGAGCGTTCGAGGCGAGCGGGTAGGCGCGCCCCTGGCCCGTCAGGACCTGACGACCTGGTAGCCGAGGTATACCGCGCCCGAGGCGAAGGTCCGCGTTTCGGCGAGGCGGAGGGGGACCGGCGACTCCCGAGGCGGGAAGTAGCGGCGCCCGGCGCCGAGGATCATCGGATGGACGACGACCCGGTAGACGTCGACGAGGCCGCGCTCGATGAACTGGGCGGCGAGGGTCGGACCGCCGACCTCCATGTCGCCGCTGAACTCCCGACGAAGCTGCGCAAGATGCTCGCCGACATCGCCTCGCAGGAGTCGCGCCCCATGTTCGACCGTCTCGAGCGTCGTCGAGAACACGACCTTCGCGGTCGCGTTCCACGCTCGCGCGAACTCGCGCATCGCCTCCGTGGCGTCGGGGTCTGACTCGGCGCTCGGCCAGTAGGCGGCCATCGTCTCCCAGAGCCGCCGGCCATAGATGTCGACCTCGGCCTCGCGCTCGCGGTCGTTGAACCAGGAGTGGAGCTCCTCGTCGACGACGCTCCAGTCCAGGGATCGCTCCGGCGTCTCGACGAATCCGTCCAGCGACACGTTCATCAGGTAGATCAGGCGGCCCACGACGCGCTCCTCACAGCTGTCGGGCGATCGTACGACGTGCGCGACGAGCCATCCGGGTTCGAGTCATCGCCGTGCCGCGATCACGGTCCGCTCCTCAACGAAGCCCGCGAAGACGCCCTCCGGGTTCGAATTGCCCGTCCAGCCAGCGGACGAAGAACAGTGCGTGGCGGAAATACGTGTCCACCGTTGACGGTTCGCGCCCGGCGCGCTGTACCTGCATGGCGTACTGCTTTGCCTGATCTCGAAGGCCGTTCGCTGACACGGGGGTGCGTGGGACCGGCCGATCGCCGGCAGCGGTGCCGCGTGGCCGGTAGTCGCCCTCGCGCCAGGCGAGGAATCGGCGGGCGTAATCGACATACGAGCGCCAAGCCTTGTCGCGCATCGCGGCGCGCCGGCAGGCTGCCTCGTAGCGGTCGAGCGCCGTACGCAATGCCTGGTCGTCCCACGAGAGGGTCGCCGTCTCGGATACGCGCCGGGACACCGGCGACAGACCGACCTCTGGATACGGCCGATCATCGTCGTGATCACTGATGAACGCCCGAAGGGCGTCTCGAGCGGTTGCCGAGAACGACGCGCCGCGCTCCTCAGCGACCCGGCCGATATCGTCGAAGGTCCGCCGATCGATCCTGAGCGAGACCATTACGGTGGACGCCTTCGGGCGTGGTGGCACGGCATCCTCACTGACGAGGTCTCCGGGCCTCCCAACGAGCGCCCGCTCGTCGGAGGTGAGATCCAGGCGTTTTGGGTCACGATCCATTGCCATCAGGCCAGGTCGGCCTCCTTTGTATCCCACGCGGTGAACGTCATCCAGATCCCGCTGCCCATGTGCCTCGAAACGAGGGTCACTGTCCGACCGCCATTCGTCCGGCCGATGAGGAGCCGCGTGTCTCGCGACCCGCGGACGTTGCGCCGCGGGAGGAACCCGTTGTCCCAGACCTGCTGCGCCTCCCTTGCCGAAACGATCCGTCGTCCGGCGCGGGCCTGGTGGACCTCGAACTCGTCGGCGATCACCTGCTCCCGGTAGGACGGCACGCTGGGAGCGTAGCACACTGCGTCATACGGATTGTGGGTTCCGCGGCCGCTTCGACATGCCGCAAACAGGGCATGTGAGCGGGGTTGACGACGTGCGGTCTGTGCGTCATGATCACCTAAGCCGCAGGGATCGCACAAGGTATGACTGAACGTCGTTTTCTGACACCGGCCGAGGCCGCAAGCGTGCTTCGCGTCAGCACAGACACGGTGCTGCGCCTGATCTCGGCCGGCACGCTGCCGGCGATCCGCGTGTCGCCGCGGCTGATCCGAATACCCGGGCCCGCGTTCGAGGCCTACCAGGCCGGGAGGACGCCAAGCCGGCGCCGCGTCGTGACACGTCCAACGTCGACTGAGCCGTCCCTCGGGGCAGGGGAGCGGATTCCCGACCGCCAGCCTGTCTGACCGTTCCGTGCGGCTCTCCGGATCGGCGCTCGAGGACTACGTCGCTGACGTTGTCGAGTTGCTCGAGCGGTACGGCGCGTCGGTCGATGAGGATCCTGAGCCCTTCATCAACGCGTCCCCGAGCGGGGCACGATGGTTCGAGGTTCGGGCGGTTCTGCCGGACGGTCGCACGCCGCCTCGCTCCATCGTCGAGGTTCGGGAAGTCTGGCAGCCGGTCGCCGGCGGTTCCTATCAGCGG
Source organism: Chloroflexota bacterium (assembly GCA_016191345.1). GTDB lineage: Bacteria > Chloroflexota > Limnocylindria > Limnocylindrales > CSP1-4 > UBA5189. The sequence goes on along the minus strand of JACPOU010000008.1, from coordinate 29,058 downwards.
AGGGAGTACGAATACGAGTTGCTCGACCGCGATCGCGACGCTCGGCGAGCCTTCCACCTCCACGACCGCGACGTCTTCGTTCGTCTGTTCGACGTCGTCGTTCACGAGCACTGCGAGCAGCCGATCGGCACGTCGTCCTGCGACCACTACGCGGGCCAGCCGGTCCGCGACGCCTTGGCCGGCGTGGAGCTGCTTGTCGGCACGTGGGTGGACCCGGACGAACCCGACTGTGGTGCGCTCACCTGCCTCGACGCGGGATGAGTGGCCGCTTCGGTCAAGGGCGATCCACCGGAGTCCGGCTACTTCCGATAAGGTGAGTTATGTCTGCCGCCCGCAGCAGGCCGGCAGCCGGCGTCAGATTGAGATACGTGGTCAGACGACGGTCGGGTCGAGGACACGGACGCCCGTGCGTTCGACGTCGCGCGTGTTGCGGGTGACCAGGACGAGGTCGTGGACCATCGCGGTGGCGGCCAGAAGGCCGTCGACGCTCGGAACCGGGTCCGGCACGTTGAGAGCGCCCCAGCGGTCGGCCACCCGAGCGTCCACCGGGAGGACGCGCTCGCGGAAGGTCGACGCCAACCGCGCGAGCCATTGTTCCAGGGCCATTGCGGCCGTTTCGTCACGCCGCCGGATCGATTCGATGCCTCGTCGGATCTCGCCAAGTACGAGCACGCTCGTGAAGAGTTCGTCCTCCTCCACATCCGCGAACCAGGCTCGAACGCCCGAGTTCGCCCGTACTCCCTTGCGGAGCTCCGACAGCACGTTCGTGTCGAGGAGCCAGGTCACGAGCTGTCTCTCGGAAGGTCGCGCGTGACGAGGAAGTCGGCGTCCTCACCGACATCGGGCATCGACACCAGAATCGCCTTGAACGAGGCTTCGGCCGTGTCGTCCTGGAGCGAGGCGCGAAGGATCTCGCGATGTTCGGCCTCGGCAGAGCGCCCGTGACGCGCAGCGCGGCGCTTCAGAGCGCGAACGATTGCCTCTTCGACGTTGCGCACGATCAGCTGACTCACGGCATCACCTCTGATAGCAACGATAGCATGGCCCCCTCCCTCAGGGCAGCCGCTCGTTGAACGGTCGGGCGTTGAACGCATCGATCCAGCGCTCGATTGCGGCAGGGTCGGTGAGGTCCACTCCGTCAGCGAGCATCTGGTTGGTGAGGCGTTTCGCGGGCCCGAACTGATCAACGTCCGTGATTGCGCGCCTGAATGCCGGGGCGAACTCATCGACCGCCTCCTCGGTCTCGACGATCCAGCGTTCAGCAAGCCCGCGCTTCGAGAGGGCGAACCGGACCCAGCTGCGCAAGACGCCCGGCAGCGCGCCAGCCATGGACAGGCTCAGTGACGCCTTGCGTGGTAGGTAGTCGAGGAGGAATTGCTCGACCACGATGGGGCTCCAGCGGAACGCATCCTCGCCAAGGTAGTCGCACAGGTAGTCGATGCAATGGCTCACGATCAGGTCCGCATCGATATGGTCGCGGTCTCCGCCTGACGCCAGGAACTCGGAGGTGAGCGCGGCCCGAGCCGCATCGTCGGGCGGCTCGGGGGGTTCCGGGGCGGCCGCCGCAGGCAGCTGCCGCATCCGAGCCAGCACGAGCGCCCGGAACTGCCGGAACTCGGGCGTCCAGTCATTGTCGAGGTAGGTGTCACCGAGCTCAATGGCGTCGATGATGCGGCGGGCCACCGGCTCTGGCTCGACATCGACGGAGAACACGCCGTCTTCGCGCGCGATGTTCTGCCGGGGATCCTCGACCGGGTAGCCGACGAACGCGTCCTTGATAATCCCGCCGAAGGCCTTGTCGTACAGGGCATTCACGACGTGAGGCTCGCGACCCGGGTAGCGAAAGGTCGCGAAGTACGCCTCATGGTCGCCGAACACGTCCTGGAGCACCCAGACGCCCTCGAACGCGGCCGAACCGAGCTCCGACGCCCACCTCGGGGCCGGCACGCCTTCCCTCTCCAACCGCCCTGCGGCCGCGCGGGCCAGAAGGCGCATTGCCGGTTCACCGACCTCGGCGATGGCCTCGAGGGCGGCGCGTCCGGCGGCGTCGCGGAGGGCTTCGGCGGCCGCGATGACCGCCGGCCACAGTCGCGTCTCCAGCTCGAGTCGAGCTCCGAGGGGGCCATCGACCTTGTAGAACGTCCCCATGATGGAACTCGCCCAGAACTCCGCCTCGAGAGGATCTTCGAGGGCCAGAAGCTCATGCCCACCACGTGCGACCACGCCGGCGAGGTCCTCGATGGACGGATGCCGAGGTGACCGCAGTGGTCGATGTGGCGGGCGTGACCGCGTCGACTTCGCGGCCTTGCGTCCACCCTGAGCGCGGCTATTGCGGGCCATCAGCGCTGGACGCGCACGGGCGTCGCGGCCTTGGGCTGGACGCGCACGGGCGTCGCGGCCTTGGGCTGGACGCGCACGGGCGTCGCGGCCTTGGGCCGCATCCTCTCAGCCATCGCTCACCGCCGGACCACCACCCTGAACGCCCGCTCGCGTGCGCCGCGCTGGACGGCGGCGCGGAGGTCCTTCAGGAGCAGGATCAGGTGCAGGGGATCCGCCGTTGACGGCTCGAATGCCGCATCGAGGCGTCGGTAGAAGTCAGCCGCCCCCGCCGTTTCCGCATGAATCAGCATGGCACGGGCGCCGATCCGCTCGGCAACTGCCGCAGTCTGCATGAAGGCATCGCGTACGACCTGGCGCCCAAGGCCCTGCCGCTGATCCCGAAGGTCGACGCCGAGCCGAGCCAGGATCACGACCGGAACGGGAGATCGTCCAGCGCCGGCCGCGAGTCGAGCAGAGCCGAGATCCGGTTCGATCGAGCCCGCCGCAAGCGCGTAGTAGGCAGCCACTCGTCCCTCGCCGTGGGGCCTGACGACGTAGACGCGGGCCGTATCTGCCTGCTGGGCCAGCATGGCATGCCGGCGAAGCCAGTCTGTCTGCGACTCGGCGCCGCAGTCGAAGGAAGTGCGATCGTGATCCCTGGTGAGTCGTTCGGCGGGGGCGTATCGACTCACTCGGGTTCGAGGATCGACGGCTCCGCCAGGAAGGCTGCGAGACCTTCGACCGGCTGAACGGGCTGATCCAGGAGCCGCAAAAAGGCGTCCCAGTGTTCCGGAGGGAGCACAAAGGTCGTCCGATTGGCAAGGACTTCCTGCGCGGCGAGGGTTGCGCGCTCCAGGACGAACGCGCTCGTGCTGACGCCCGACTCCTTCGCGGCCAAGTCGAGCAGACGTCGACGATCGGCCTCGAGGCGCAGCTCCAGGCGATCTCCTTTCCGAGGTTTCGACCGTATTGGCGCTGGCCGCGTGGCCGCCATCACTCACTCCTTGTACGGATGATGTCCGTACTGTTGCGCGCCTCATCGGCTCTGTCAAGCCAATCGGGTTCATCAAACACTCGCCTCCGCGGACACCGGTGCCATCCAGCCCTCTACCCGGATACCGGGGGCGTGGACGGGCGGATCATCGAGCTCGCGGCAAGCGCCCCGGAGATGGCGCCCGGCTGAGGCCGGGCTGATACGACCTTCCGGCGAGCCACGCGAGGTCGCGTTCCACGTCGGCGGCGCTGCCCATGTGGCCCGTGCCCTCGTCGACCCAGGCCACCGCGTCGGGAACGTGCGCCGCCAGCCAGTCGCCGTGGGCACCCGGCACGAGCCGGTCCTGCCGGCCGTAGGCGAGGACGACGGGCACCCGGCAGGAGGCGACGTCAAACCCCCAGGGCTTGACGAACGCCAGGTCGTCGTCCACCCAGCCGTCGACGCCCGGTGCGATGCCGGTCAGGAGGTGCGCCGCCGACGCGCGCTGGTGCTTGGCCATCTCGATCCGATCGGCCTCCGGCATCTCGTAGTCGTCACCAAGGAAATCGCTCCGGCCGCTGGTGAGGCGCTCGATCATCGTGGCGCGCTCGACCTCGACCATGGTCCGCAGGGCGGCTTCGCCCTCGACCGCGGCGGCGAACTCGCGAACGTTGCCGTCGTTCATGCCGGCGGTGAACTCCAACCCGTCGGCGTCGACCGGCGCGACTGATACCGATGCGAGCGCCCGCTGCACGCGACCCGGCAGCAGCGCTGCGCAGGCGAGGACGTGCGGTCCCCCACCCGATCCGCCCGAGATCGCGAACCGGCGAAGGCCGAACGCCTCGGCGATTGCGACGACATCGGGCACGACGTCGGCCACGCTTCGCCCCGGCAGGCGCGTCGATTCGCCGTAGCCGGGACGATCGAAGCTGAACCGCCGCAGCCCGAACCGGGCCCAGATCTCCGGCTCCGGGGTCCAGTAGCCGATCCGGCTGCCGGGCGTGCCGTGGAAGGTGATCACCGGCTTGCCCGCCGGATCGCCCCACTCGGCCACGGCGAGAATTCGGCCATCCCGTGTCGTCAGGCGATGCTCGAGGTGCTCCGGTACGCCAAACTGGGAATCAATCGTGCTCGTGTCGATCATCGGAACACGATACCGCCACGCGGCGGGCAGATCGAGCCCGTCGCGTTGATACCCTCGGGCAGGACATGACGAACGACACCAGAGTCGACGCCCCCTCCGACCAGTATCTCGACCGCGCGATCGAGATCCTGGAGCGCTCGCCGCTGATCGACGGCCACAACGACCTGGCGATCGAACTGCGCGAGCGGGTCGGCGGGATCGGGGTGTCGTCGGTCGACCTCCGCGGGCGCGTCGAGGGGCTCGACACGGACATTCCCCGCCTGCGGGCGGGCCGGGTCGGCGGGCAGTTCTGGTCCGTCTGGGTGCCGGCGGACCTGCCCGAGGAACGGGCGCTCCCGATGGCCCTCGAGCAGCTTGACATCGCGGACGGGTTCGCGGCTCGCTACCCGGATGCGTTCGGGCGTGCCGGCACCGCCAATGAGGTCGAGGCCGTCTTCGCGAGCGGCCGGATCGCGTCGCTCATGGGCCTCGAGGGCGGCGCGATGATCGCGAGCTCGCTGCCGATCCTCCGGACGTTCTTCGCCCGCGGCATCCGGTACATGACACTCACCCACTGGAAGACGACGCGCTGGGCAGACAGCGCCACCGACGCGCCGCGGCACGGCGGCCTGACCGCGTTCGGGCGCGAGGTCGTCCGCGAGATGAACCGGCTCGGGATGCTGGTGGACCTCAGCCACGTGGCACCCTCGACGATGAGCGCTGCCCTCGAGGTTGTCGAGGCGCCGGTCATCTTCTCGCACTCAGGTGCCTTCGCCGTGAACGGGCACGCGCGCAACGTCCCGGACGAGATCCTGCGCCGGATCCCCGCGAACGGCGGCGTGGTCATGGCGGTCTTCCTCGGGCAGTTCGTGTCCGAGGCCGTTCGCCGCCACGTCCAGCCCGCCGAGGGGCTCCAGGAGGCCTTCGAGCGTGATCATCCAGACGCGCCGCCCGCGGCCGCTCGGGAGGTCCGCACGGCCTGGCTCGCCGCGAATCCGCCGCCGCCCACGACGATCGGGCAGCTCGTCGACCACATCGATCACCTCGCCAGGGTCATGGGGCCGCAGCATGTCGGGATCGGGAGCGACTTCGACGGCGGCGACCTTCTGCCCGTCGGCATGGAGGACGTCTCGCGGTTCCCCTGGCTCATCGCCGAGCTGCTGCGTCGGGGCTATTCGGACGACGACGTCAGCGGCATCGCCGGCGGCAACGTCCTGCGGGTCATGCGCGGCGCCGAGGCGGCCGCGGCCCGGATCCAGGCAGAGCGGCAGGCGTCCGAGGCGACGATCGAGGCGCTTGACGGCTGACCGCCCGATCGGCAGCCCGATACTGTGCCACCCATATATGGTATCGTGGGTGGCATGGAAAAGACCACGGTCTACCTCACCGCGGACCAGAAATCCGCCCTTGCTGCGGCCGCTCGCGAGCAGGGCCGGAGCGAGGCTCGCCTCATCCGTGACGGAATCCAGGAGGTCCTTGCCGGGCACGTGGCGCGCGAGGCGCCCGTTTCGATCGGCGATCAGCCCCTCCGCGACGTCTCCCGCGGTCCCGTCCTCGGCGACCGCCCGCGCTGGGTGAGCCGAGAAGTGTTCGTTCACCATGTGCTCCGCGTCCAGGCGGATCCCGAGCTTGCAGCCGAGCTGCGCGATCTTGCGCCGGACCTCACCGACCAGCTGCCCGATCGATGACCGTCGGGATCGCCGACACCAGCCTGTTCATCGCCCGCGAAACCGGTCGCCCGTTGCGACCCGAGGCCCTGCCCGACCGCCTCGCGATCTCGGTTATCACCGTCGGCGAGCTCTGGACAGGCGTGCTCTCGGCGACACAGGTGGATGTCCGAGATCGCCGGCTCGCGACGCTGACCTCCGCCCTGGCATTGGACCCGATCCCGGTGGACGAGCGCGTCGCCAGCGCCTGGGCGCGCCTCCGCGTCGAGCTCCGGGCTCGCGGCCTGCGAATGCCCGTGAATGATTCCTGGATCGCGGCGACAGCCATGGCGCTCGGCGTCGCGGTGGTCACGCAGGATGATGACTTCGTCGAGGTCCCGGGCCTTGCCGTCATCCGTGCCTGAACCAGGTTCGAGTCAGCTGCCGCGTCCGGACTGCCGCATCCGGTCGAGCTCCCGGCGGAGGCGCTTGCTGGGCCGGCCCTCGCCCCGGATTGCCTTGATGCCCGGCGCGATCTCGCGGATGACCGGCGGCGGGCTCGTGTCGATGTAGCAGGTGGCGGCGACGGGCGCTCCGACGCGCGTCTCGATGGGCTGGACAACCTCGAGGACCCGCTCGCGCTCGGCGATCAGGGCATGGACGACGTCGCCGGCACGAACCTTGGTCGACGGCTTGGCCGGGTTGCCGTTGACGCGGACGTGCCCGCCTTCGCACAGTTGGGTTGCCATGGGCCGGGTCCTGACCAGACGCACGGCACACAGCCAGCGGTCGATTCGGGTTTCGTCGGACATGGGTCTCGCTCGTTCGCGAACAGGAATCCCTCGGCCGCGCCGGCACGGGCGGCCGGAACGCCGGGCAGTCCCTACGATACGTCGCATGGCCACGTTGTCCGTAGTGGTACTCGGGGCGGGGGTCAGCGGGCTGGCGACCGCTCTGGCGCTCGGGCGTGCCGGCCACCGGGTGACCCTCGTGGAACGCGACGAGGTGACGGCCGGAGAGGCGCTCGACGCCATCGGGTGGCGCCGCCAGGGCATTCCCCATTTCCACCAGGCGCATGCGTTCACGGCCCGCGGCCGGCGCGAGCTCCGAGCCGCATTCCCGGACGTGTACGAGGCCCTCCTCGACGCCGGCGCGCACGAGATCGATCTCCGGCCGAAGCTCCGTGGGCCGCTCCGCACCGAGGACGAGGAGCTCCAGATCCTGGGCGTCCGGCGGGCCGTCATTGAGTGGGCGCTCCGCCGGGCCGTCCTCCGCGAGCCTGGCATCACCGTGCGCTCGGGGGTCCAGGTCGTGGGACTCGAGGCGACGCGAGGTGACGTCCCGGTGGTGACCGGCGCCCTGGCGGCCGATGGCCCGATTGCCGCGGATCTCGTCGTCGACGCCATGGGTCGCCGCAGCCCGGTCCCGGATTGGATCACCGCCCTGGGCGGCCGCCGGATGACCGAGTCCTCGTCCGACTGCGGCGTCATCTACTACACCCGCTACTACCGCGTGCGGGCAGGCGCCTCGCTGCCGGACGGCCCGTGGGTCCCTACGCCGCGCGCCGATCTCGGCTACGGGCTGTTCTCGACGTTTCCGGGCGACAACGACACGTTCGCCGGACTGATCGCCATTCCGCCGGGCGACCAGGAACTGAAGGTCCTTCGACGCGCGCCCGCCTTCGACGCGGCGACGGCGACGATGCCGGCCCTGCATTCCTGGACCAACGCGGACACGTCGGAGCCCATCACCGACGTCCTGCCGATGGGCAGCCTCCAGAACACGCTCCGGTCGTTCGTCGATGGCCGGCCCTCGGCGATCGGGCTCATTTCCATTGGCGACGCGCTCTTCCACACGGACCCGGTCTTCGCCCTCGGGTTGTCCTTCGGCCTTGTGGAGGCGCGTGAGCTTGCCGCAGCGATCGAGGCCCACGGCCGAGACCTGGAGGCGGTCGCGCTCGCGTTCGACGCCGCGGTGCGCCCGCCGATGGTCGAGCGCTTCGCAAACGCCACCGCGGTGGATGGGCTGCGACTTCGAGCCTGGCAGGGGGAACCGCTCGACGTGGCGCACCGCGACGGTGGGGCGTATCCCCTCTTCGCGTTCGCCGCGGGCAACGCGGCTGCTCTCGTGGACGGCGATGTCTTCCGGACCATGATCCGAAGGAACTACTTCCTCGATCCGCTGTCCGTGCTCGACGACGACATCGCCATGCAGGAGCGCATCGAACGGATCTTTGTGGACCTCCGTTCGACTCCCCGACCCCGCCCGGGTCCATCGCGAGACGAGCTGATCGAGGTCATGCGCACGGCGCTGGCAGCGATCGACGGCTGAGCAGCTGGCGCGCCACGCGGTAGCAAAGGTGGAGGACCGTGCTGGGTCCTCGAATTTGCGGTCGAGGTGGTCCCGGCCAGGCGGCGGGACCACGGCGGCGCTATGGCTGCCTGTGCCAGATGATCCCCGTGTCGTCGATCAGCGTGTCGGCCGAGGCGTTGTAGTCCCAGCTGGTGGTCAGGTCCGGCACCCGCCAGGTGACACAGCCACTGTCCCCGAAGTTCGCGACGAGACGCGAGGCGTTGATCACGCCCGGGCCCTCGGCAATGAAGAGCGTGGAGGCGTCGCCACTCTGCGCGCACATGATCGAGAAGGCGTCCTCGAAGCGCACGGTCGGGGTCATGCCGGGCCCCACGACGAGCGTCTGGCGGCTGCCGTCGCCCGGATCGGTCGAGGTCCAGGTTCCCTCGAACGGCGTCCCGCCCTTCGACCCGCCGCCCAGCGCGGCGATCCCGGCCGCCGCGACGATGAGCAGCGCCGCCAGGAGGGCCAGCCGGATCGCGATTCGCGGCGCGGTGGCGGTGGGACGTCGCAGGTCCCGGACGGCAACGACCCAGCGGGACCGCTGCGGAATCGCCGAGGTGAGGCGGAGGCTGGCGTCCAGCTGGCCGTCGGCGGGGCGTTCGTCGGCCGTCTCGAGGAGGTGGCGCCGGATCGTGGCGGCGGTTCGATCGGTGGTCATGCGTATCGCTCCGTGGCCTGGCTGGGCGCCCGATCATCGGCTTCGATCACGGCGCGCAGCGCCCGGGTGGCCCGGTTGAGCCTTGACTTCAACGTCCCGACCGGGATCCCGACGACCTGGGCCGCGTCGGCGAGGGGCAGGTCCACGTAATAGGCGAGGACGAGGACCGTTCGCTGCTCCGGGGTCAGCCGGCTGAGCGCCCGCTCTAGCTGGTCGTGGAGCACGACGGCTCCCTCGGCGTTGGCGACCGAGGGCTCGTCCGCGGGAGTGAGGCGGAGTTCGACGGCCGCGCGCCGCCACTCGCGCCGCGATCGGTGGTGGCAGGCGCGCACGAGGAGCCGATGCAGCCAGGCATCCCAGCGGTCCGGGTCCCGCAGCCCCGGCAGCGAGCGCCACGCCTCGACCAGCGTGTCCTGGACCGCGTCCTGGGCCCGGACCTCGTCGCGCAGGATCATCCGGGCCGCCGCGGTCAGGCGACCGATCGATCGGGCCGCCAGCTCGGAATACGCCCGATGATCGCCCTCCCGAGCCAGGATCACGAGGTCGCGCACCGCTCCACCCTGCCCTGCCGGCGGGACGTCCGCCGCTGTCAATGATGTGCGATGGCGGCGGCGATTGGTTCCATCCCGATCGCCCGGCCGAAAATGAAACCGTGTGCGGGCCTCCAGCCCACTACAACCTTTAGAACGGCATCTCTGGAGCCGTTGCTGCGAGGAAGGGAGATCAACCATGCCCGACGTCCTGCCAGGCCGCACCCGATCCGCGGCCATCGGCGCCACCCGGCTGCTGCCGGTCGGACTCGCCCTGCTCCTGCTTGCCCCGGCCGGCGTGGCCGGCAAGGCCTACGACGCCTGGGGAATCGCCGTGGCGGAGACCGGCGTCAACACCGCGGCCGCCGAGGGCTGCCCGATCGAATCGCCCGACGGCCTCAGCCTCTACATCGCCTCGAACCGGGCGGGCGGCACGGCCGACCCTGACGCCAACGACATCTGGGTCTTCCGCCGCGATTCGATCGACGGCGCGTGGGGCGCGGCCCAGAACCTTGGGATGCCGGTCAACTCGACCGCCGCCGACTACTGCCCGACGCCGCTCCGCGGCAAGGCGCTCCTCTTCGTCTCGACACGCGTCGGCGGCTGCGGTGGCGGCGACATCTACCTCGGTCGCAACAACCCGGCCCACGGCTGGTCGATCGAGAACCTCGGCTGCGCCGCCACCGGTGAGGGGCCGAACTTCCCGGGCGGCGAGTTCGGGCCATCGCTCGTCGAGACCGCCGAGGGGACGTTCCTCTTCTTCTCGAGCGACGGCAACACACCGGGCGGGGCGCAGGACATCTACATGAGCCGCCAGCTCGCCGACGGCAGCTTCGCCCCGGCGACCGCGGTCACGGAGCTCAACTCGGGGGCCAGCGACTTCATGCCGAACATCCGCAAGGACGGCCTCGAGATGGTGTTCAACTCGAACCGTGCAGACGGCTTCGGCGGCCAGGACGTGTACACCGCGAGCCGGGCGAGCACGGCCGATCCGTGGTCGGCGCCGGTCAACCTCGGGGCGGCGATCAACACGGCCGGCAACGAGACCCGCTCGTCGCTGTCGTGGGACGGCCGACGGCTCCACTTCGGACGGAACGGCGACATCTTCGTCAGCACCCGCTGACGTTCGCGACGGATTCACGGAGGCGGCGCCCGGCGGCGGCGCCGCCTCCCTTCGTGCCTGGCAACTCCGGGTCCCCGGTGCTCCGAGTGCGTCGGCGCGGCGCCTGTCTGAGCTACGCCAGCAGGTACCGCGCGACCTGGTTGATCAGCGGTTCGCCGCGTGCGAAACGGCGAACCTGGTCGCCCGCAAGCTCGAAGGCGCGGCGCGTCGTCGCCGGTGACTCTCCGGACACGTGCGGGCTCACGAGGACATTCGGCATCGCCCAGAGCGCGTCGCCCGCCGGCAGCGGCTCCTCCTCGTGGACGTCGAGGGCCGCCCGCAGGCGTCCGGCCCCGAGCTCCGCGACCAGGGCGTGCGAATCGATCGTCCGGCCGCGTCCCGCGTTCACGAGAAGCGCGCCGTCGGGCAGCATCGCAAGCCGCCGGGCCCCGAGGAGCCCGGCCGTCTCCGGGGTGAGCGGCAGGATGCTCACGAGGACCTCCGCGCCAGGCAGGAGCGCTTCCAGGTCGGCGAGCCCTCGAACATCGCCTCGCGCCGTCCGGGCGACGCCGACGATGTCCACGCCGAACGGGCGCAGCCGATCGGCGATCGCCGTGCCGATTGCGCCGTATCCCAGGATGACGACGCGCCGGCCGCTCAACTCCGGCGGCTCCATCTCGATCCACGCACGCCTCGCCTGGGCGTCACGGGCCGTGAGGAGCCCGCGCTGCATCGCGAGGATCGCGCCGACGACCCACTCCGCCAGCGGGACCTCGTAGACGCCCCGGGCGTTGCAGACCGTGACGTGCTCGGGCACGCGGCCGGCGAGCCAGTCCACTCCCGCGCTCAGCGTCTGGATCACGCGCAGCGGGCCGGGTGGCCCAGCCAGCGCTTCGAGGAGCGGCTTCCGGATCCGCCCGATCGGCACGACCAGGTCGACCTCGGCAAGGTCCGGCAGGGGGGCTGGTTCCGGCGCGACCAGCCGGACGTCGACGTTCGCCGGGAGATCACCCATGTGGACCCGTTCGGGCATGTCGGGGAGGCACACCACGACCGTTGTCCGATCCGCAGACGTCATCGTTCGAGTCTAGGCTGGACCCGAGGCGTCGTCTCCGCTATCGTGCGGCGGTGCCCCGGTCCTTCGGGAGCCTGCGGCTCCTCCCCCGGCTCCTCCTGCGGCTCCTGCCCCGGCGCCTGCCCCTGGTCCAGATCCTCGACGGGACGGCGATGCGTTCCCTCCCCCTCGCCAACCTCGGCGCAGCGGGCCCCTGATCCGTGGCGCGATACACCTTCTCCACGCACGTCGCGGCATCGCCGGAGCGCGTCTTCGCGCTCTGGACGGACCTCGCGCGCATGGGCGAGTGGGTCGGCGGCGTGACGGGAGTCATAGGCGTCTCCGGCCCGATTGACCGCGTCGGGACGACCTACGTCGTCCACTTCGGCCCGGTCAAGAGCCGGACCGAGGTCCTCGAGGCCGATCCACCGCGGCGATTCGCCACGCGATTCGGGAGCTGGGTGCTCCGCGGCCGGTCGAGCGCCACCTTCGAGCCCGAGGGTGACGGGACCCGCCTGACGCAGACGTTCGAGACCGTCGGGCGGATCTCGGCGATCAGCTCGTGGATCTTCTCGCGTGGCTCCTACGAGGGCAGCTTCCGCGGCGAGCTGGAGACGTTCGCCCGGCTCGCGGAGCGCGAGGCGTAGCGGCACCACCGGTCCGCGTCCTCATCCCCGACAGGCTGGCGGCAGGAACTGACACATCGACACCGAGCGGCGCTTGGTCGTGAAGTCGTTGTCAGTTCGACGTCAAGTCGAGCAACGGTCAGTGCCGAGGGGCCGAGCCACGCACGACGTCACGCGGCCCGGCACCGCGTCTCTGACGTGCCGACGCCGGATGTCGATCCGGCGGGGGCAGGCACGGCCACCCCGTCCGGGCCGGGCACGGCCACCCACGGCACCCCGGCAGGGGGCAGGCACGGCCAGGCCACCCCGTCCGGGCCGGGCACGGCCACCCACGGCACCCCGGCAGGGGGCAGGCACGGCCACCCCGTCCGGGCCGGGCACGGCCACCCACGGCACCCCGGCAGGGGGCAGGCACGGCCGCCCGTCCGGGCCGGGCACGGCCACCCACGGCACCCTGGCAGGGGGCAGGCACGGCCCCCCGTCCGGGCCGGGCACGGCCACCCACGGCACCCCGGCAGGGGCAGGCACGGCTCCCCGGCAGGGCCGGGCACGGCCACCCACGGCACCCCGGCAGGGGCAGGCACGGCACCCCGTCCGGGCCGGCCTTCTTGCCCAGCGGACATGGCCCGTGGCCGAGGGCAGCTTCCGCGGGGGCTGGGCGGATCGCCCCACTCGCGGGGTGCGTGGCCATCTGCGCTCGGCGGTCGTCTAGAGTGTCGGGACCTCGGCGACCCGCACTGGACGGAAGGGCGAACACGATGGCATCCATCACCACGAGGTATCAACCGGGCGGGTTCAGTCGCGCCCTCGGCTCCGTTGCCGCGCTGCCATGGCGCGGCTGGTGGGTCTTCCCCCTGCTGTACGGCGCGCTCTTCGCGTGGTCCCATGGGATCCTGTGGGCCACTGGGCGGCTCCCCCTGGGCACGTTCCACCCAGTCTTCGTCGTCAGTGCGTTCTATGCGCCCTACACGCTCGCGGCGAGCGCCTACATCAATCGTGCCGCCGAGCGGGCCCTCATCGAGTTCTGGCCGGCGACGGGCTGGCCGGAGGCCGACCGCGAAGCCTGGCGCTTCCAGTTCGTGACCTCGCCCGGCGGATATGGGCTGCCGGCCTTCGGCATCGCGCTGCTCGTCACGATCATTGCCTTCCAGCAGTCGCCGCCTGAGGTCTTCGGCAGCGGCGCGGACCGGGTCATCCTTTTCGCGGCCTACCTCCCGATCGCCCTCCTCGGCTACTGGATCGTCGTCCTGGCGCTCGCGCACACCATCCGCCAGCTGCGCCTCGTGGCCCGGATCCATCGCGAGGCGGCGTCGATCGATCCCTTCGACCGGGTGCCCCTCTACGCCTTCTCGTCGGTGACTGTCCGGACCGGGCTCGCCTACGTGTTCAGCGGCTACTACACGCTGACCGTCAACGGTGCGTTCCAGGCCGGAAACCTCGTCGCGATCGCCGTCCTCGGCGCGGTCTTCGCCATCGGCATCCTGTGCTTCTTCCTGCCGCTCTGGGGCATCCACGATCGACTGGTCCGGGAGAAGGACGCGCTGATGCGGGAGCTGGACCGGCGCCATGGGCAGGTCGGCGAGGAGCTCTACCGACGGATCGATGCCGGCCAATTCGAGGCGACGAAGGCCGTCGGCGAGACCCTCGCGGCCGTGTCCGAGCTCCGGAAGCGCATCGTCGAGGTCCCGACGTGGCCGTGGCGACCCCAGGTCCTGAGCGGATTCATCTCCGCGCTGCTCGTCCCGGTCGCCGTGTACCTGCTCACCCGCGCCGTGGCGGCCCAGATCGGACCGTAGTCCGGTCGTTCAATCGTCGATCGAGAGCGAGAGCGTCCAAGGTCGTCCGCCCCGTCCGGGGGTAGCCAACCGAGGCCGGTCGGCATCTCGAGCGCGTGGACCAGTTGGGACGAGCGACCGCCGATCGTGAACCCCGCGCTCGCAGCACGACCCGGGCAGATCGACACGAGGCGACGCTTCGACGCGTCGTTGCTGCCGGCTCGACATAAGTCAGGGCATTCGACAGCGCCGACGGCTGAGTCCACGCTCAGGACCGCCCAAACCCGAGGCACTTCCTCGACGAGCCGAGCCCTAGTGTCGATCTGACAGGAACGATGAGGGCAGAGGGCCCGGCCGGCCGCGTTGCCGGCGCCGCTACCCGCTTCAGCGAGACCAGTCGAGCACGCGCCGTGCCCGCAAGGTGTTCCAGCGGCTTGGCCGGCCTTCGCCGTCGTCGAGCTCGAGGTCGATGGCTCCCTCGTGGACCCGGTCGAGCGGCCACCGGCCGTCGGGGTGCTCCTGGCTCCTGACGAGCCCGATGGCCTCCCCGACCCGGTCGTCCGCCGGGTCCAGGCCGGCGTCGCGCAGGTAGTCGAGCGCCCGCAGGACGTCTGATTCGGTGGCGTTTCCGGCGTCAGCGACATCTCCGGGCCGGTCGATCGGGTCGGGACGACGTCTGTCGTCCCTTTCGGGCCGAGGCGATCCCCCACCGAGATCACCGACATCGAGGTTCCGCGTCGATTTGCGACTCCTCTTGGCAACCTGACCCTCCGGGCGGCTCCTGCGCCACGTTCAGGCCCTCCGGCGACGGCTCCCGGGTGACCCAGGAGTTCGAGACGGTTGACCTGCTTCCGGCTTCTCCTCGTCGCGCTTCTCGCACGGCTCGTTCGAGGGCAGCTTCCGCGGCGAGTTGGATAAGTCCGCCCGGCTTGCGGATCGGATGGCGTAGCGGCGCTTGCTTGACAACGCGATCCCCCGGCGCCGTGCCATCCCCGGCGCCGTGCGATCCCCCGTGTCGCGTCCGTGCCATCCCCCGGCGCCGTGCCATCCCCCTGGCCGACGCGATCCCCCGGCGCCGCGTCCGGGCGCGAACCTGACAGATCGACCTCAGGCGGCGCTTGGTCACGAAGTCGATGTCAATTCGACCTCATGGCTGGCATTCGTCAGCGCCCAGGGCACAAGCCACGCTCAGCGTCACGGCGCTCGCGACCGCGCCAGTGACGAGCCGACCCTCGATGTCGAAACGGACCACGCGCGGCTCGTTCGAGGGCAGCTTCCACAAGGCGTGCTGCACAGGATCGCGTGGCTCACGACAACCGAGGCGCAGCCCCACCTCGCGGTCGTCTGGAGCCAGCAGCCCACGGGTGAACCCGGACACCGCGGCACGGAGAACCGGCGCGCGCGTCACGACGTCCTCGATCGAGACGAACTCGAGCCGGCCGCAGCGTGCCGCCTGGCGGCCTTCATCGTCCGTCCCCTCCCCCGGCCAGGGCGAGCTCCAGGAACGCCAGGACATCGGCCCGCTCGTCGATGAGCTTGCCGACCGGCTTGCCCATGCCGTGGCCCGCGTCGGTATCGATCCGGATCACGACCGGGGCGTCGCCGGCCTGTGCCGCCTGGAGGGCGGCCGCGAACTTGAACGAGTGCCCTGGGACGACGCGGTCGTCGTGGTCGCCGGTGGTCACGAGCGTCGGCGGGTAGATCGTGCCCGGCCGGATGTTGTGGAGCGGCGAGTAGCCGAGCAGCGTCCGGAACTGCTCCGGATCCGCGACCGATCCGTAATCGCTCGTCCAGCCCCAGCCGATCGTGAACCGCTCGAAGCGGAGCATGTCCATCACCCCGACCTCGGCAAGCGCCGCGCCGGACAGCTCCGGGTGCTGGGTGATCGTCGCCCCGACGAGGAGCCCGCCGTTCGACCGGCCACTGATCGCGATCCGCCCCGCGCGTGTCCACCCCGAGGCCGCCAGCCAGCGGAGGCAGGCGGCGAAGTCGTCGAAGACGTTCTGCTTGTTCGCGAGGCGGCCGGCATCGTGCCAGGCCCTGCCGTACTCCCCTCCCCCGCGCAGCGATGCGACGGCGAGGAGCCCGCCGCGCTCCATCCAGAGGAGCCACTCTGCCTTGAAGCCCGGCCCGGTCGCGATGTGGAAGCCGCCGTAGCCGTGGAGCAGCGTCTGGACGTCGCCGGTGGGGACCACGTCGCGGCGGTGGGTGAGGAAGAGCGGCACCCGCGTGCCGTCGTCCGAGGTCACGAACACCTGCTCGGTGACGTAGTCGTCCGGATTCCACGGCAGCCGAGCCCGAGGTACCTCGCGGACGGCCCCGTCGGCCATCCGGATCGCGAGCACCGTCGCCGGTGAGGCGAAGGTTGCAAGCGAGAGGTACAGGTCCTCGTCCTCGGGCCGGCCCTCCGTGTCGAGGATGGATCCGATCGCCGGCAGCGCCACGTCCGTGACGGGACGCCCGTCGAGCTCGAAGATCGCCAGCCGGCTGTGCGCGTCGTGGAGGTAGACCGCCGCAAGCCGCTGCCCGACGAGCTGCACGCGCTCCAGCGAATCCGCCGCTTCGGGGAGGATTTCCCGCAGCTGCTCGGGGGTGTCGATGTCGACGGCCACGAGCCGCCCGAGCGGCGCGTCGCGATCCGTCAGGACGAAGAGCGTGCGGCCGGCCGAACCCACGACCTCGTAGCGCGCGTCCGCGGCATCGAGGACGGGTCGTACCTCGGCACCGGCGACGCCCGTCCCGTCGCCCAGGTCCGCCACGTGGACGCGGTTCTCCGGGTCCGTGCCCCTGTAGATCGAGACGATGAGGAGCCGGCCGTCGTGGGAGACCTCGGGCTCGAAGCCCCAGTCGGGCTCGTGGGGCGTCGCGAAGACCAGCGGGTCCTCCGCCGAGTCCGTCCCGAGCCGGTGGTAGCGAAGCTCCATGTCCCGGTTCGGGGCGTCATAGGCGGCACCCGCTTCGGGTTCGGGAAAGCGGCCGTAGAAGAAGCCGGCATCGTCGTGCGTCCAGGCCGCGGAGGAGAACTTGCTCCAGTCGACCCGGTCCGGCAGCTCCTCCCCGGTCTCGACGTCCCGGACGCGCCAGCGCCGCCAGTCCGACCCGGCGTGGCTCAGGCCGAGGGCGACGTACTCCCCGCTCGCGGCGACGGCGATCGAGGACAGCGACGTGGTGCCCTGCTCGCTGAGGAGGTTCGGGTCGAAGAGGACCCGCGGCTCGCCACAGGGCTCGCCGGCCGTGCCGAGGACGTCCTGATCCTGCAGCCCGCGGTTCCGGAGCTGGAACCAGCGCCGACCTCGCCGCCACGGCGTTCCGGCGCGCGGGTAGTCCCACAGCTCCGTCAGGCGGGCGTGAATGGCGGCTCGATCCGGCGATGCCTCGAGGATCGCCGCGGTCAGCGCGTTCTGCGCCTCGATCCAGCCCCGGACCTCCGGAGCATCGCTGTCCTCGAGGGGTCGATACCGGTCCTCGATCCGGGTTCCGTGGTAGTCGTCCACGTCGTTGCCGGTCGGCGGGACGGGGTAGGAGAACATGGGCATCAGCGCCGATGCTACGGCGCCGGACCGTTCGAGGCGCACGGAAGCTCGATCCGGCATGCTGCTGGCCTCGCGCCGCCCGTCTGGCCGTGCGTGCCGTCCCGCCACGAACGCCGGAGGATCCGATGGCCGAGGTGCTGCTCTTCCACCACGCACAGGGCCTCACAGCGGGCGTCGTCGCCTTCGCCGACGTGCTTCGCGACGCCGGTCACGAGGTCCACACCCCGGACCTGTTCGACGGCCAGACGTTCGACTCGATCGAGGCGGGCATGGCCCACATCCGGGCCCAGGGTTTCGACGAGCTGCGGGCTCGTGGCGTGCAGCTCGCCGACGCCTACCGGAACGAGCTCGTCTACGCCGGCATGTCCTTCGGCGAGTCGATCGCTCAACAGCTCGCCCAGACCCGGCCCGGGGCGAAGGGCGCCCTCCTCTTCTACTCGGCGATCCCCGTCAGCGGCGACTGGGCCTTCGGGCCGTGGCCGCAGGACGTGCCGGTCCAGATCCACGGCATGGACCACGATCCGATCTTCGTCGGCGAGGGCGACATCGATGCCGCCCGCGAGATCGTGGCGACGGCGCCGGACGCGGAGCTCTTCCTCTACCCCGGCGACCAGCACTACTTCTCGGACAGCTCGCTCCCGTCCTTCGACCCGGCGGCGACTGCGCTCCTCACGGAGCGAGTGCTCGCGTTCCTCGCCCGGATCTGAGCGCGGCCCCAGTTGCCACGGGCGTCCCCGCCGCGCCGCCGCTACCGGCTCGCCCGGAGCCCAGGAACGCGCCGCGCCGCCTCCTCCACCATGGCGTCGCTGCCCGTCAGCGAGATCCGGAACCAGCCGGGCATGTTGACGGTGCTGCCGGGCAGGACGTAGAGGTCCTGCGCCGCGAGCCGGGCCACGAATGCCTCGTCGTCCGGGTCCGGGCTGCGAGCCATGACGTAGAACGTGCCCTCGGGCATGGTGGGCTCGTAGCCGTGCTCCTCGAGGACGGGCACGAGGTGGTCCCGGCGACGCTGGATCGCGCCCATGTCGATGCAGAGGTGGGCGATGTCCGGCAGGGCCCGCTGGAGGACGTTGTTCGGGAAGCCCCAGCTGCTCACGAACCGCGTCACCGTCGCGGCCTGGCGCAGCGCCTGCCGCTCCGCGAGGCCGATCCGCGGCGAGATCGCGAGGTACCCGATGCGCTGGCCGGGCGCCAGGAGCTGCTTGCCGTAGGAATAGAGGACCAGCGTGTGCTCGTAGTGCTCGGCTGGGCTCGCCGAACGCCGCCCGTCCATCACGATCAGGCGGTAGGCCTCGTCGCTCAGGAGGTGGATCGGACGCCCGTGGCGGGCCGACGCGTCGCTGAGGACCTCGGCGACCGCCGCCAACTCCGAGTCATCGAGGACGCGCCCGCTCGGGTTGTGGGGCGTGTTGAGGATCACGGCCCGGGTCCGGGGGGTGATCGCGGCCGCGAGCTGGTCCGGGTCCGGCGAGAACCTGGGCGCCTGCAGTGTCAGCACGACCGGCACGGCCTCCGCGCCGCGAACGAGGATGTCGTAGAAGAACCACGGCGGGTCGTAGTAGATGACCTCGTCCCCGGGGTCGGTGAGCATCCGGATCGCGGTGGCGATGGCGCCCCAGCCGCCGGTCGTCATCGCCACGTCGTCGCGGTCCCAGGGCAGGCCGGTGTGGGCGGTGAGGTCGCGGGCCACGACCTCGGTCGCGGCCGGGTGGTCCAGCATGTAGGCGTACCAGGAGGAGTTCTGCGGCTCGGCGTGGCGGCGGAGCGCCTCGACGTAGGCCGGGATCGGCATGTCATGCGGATTGCCGAAGAGGAGGTCCACGACCCCCGGCTCGCCGGCGCGACGGCTGTGCGGCGACGCTCCGTACCATTGGTAGAACGGCAGGCTCGCCTGCAGCATGTCGATCCGGTCCGCGGCCATGACGCTCCTCATCGGTTCTGCGTGGCCACGAAGCCTACCCCGGCCGGGAGGGGCGCGGGCACGATGCCCGCGGCGGGCTCGGCGGCCGGGCCCGGCCGACGCTCGGCGGTCGGGCCCGGCCGAGGTTCGCCGCGCGACGTCACCAGGGGTCGCCCGGGCGCCACTCGCAGCTGAGGTCCTCGGTGAGGTCGAACGGCGGCGAGGCCGGCGTGCGCAGCACGAGGATGTCGCCCTCGTCGTCCGGGGTCCGGACCGGGCCGTCGTCGGTTCGGAGGAACGCGCGTCCCCGCCACGTCTCCCAGCCCAGCCGCCGGTAGAAGACGTGCCGGCCGGTCCCGAGTGCGCCGAGCTCGCAGGTCGCAGCGATGAGGGCATTGACACGCTCCACGACGGCCGAGCCGTAGCCCCGTCGCTCGTGGCCCGGTCGCGTCGCCACCGCCTCCACGTAGCCCGCTCGAAGTGGCAGCCCGCCGACGTGGAGCTCGCGCTCGACCACGGCCGCGTGGCTGATGATCTCGCCATCGATGTCGAGGACGACGTGCAGCCCGCCGAGCGCATGATCCCAGTCCGCATCCGAAAACCCGCCGTGCTCGTCCGCCGCGAAGGCCTCGTCCATGAGGGCGCGGATCGCCGCCAGCTCGCCGGGCGTGAGGTCCGCGGTCCGGAGCTCGCGAAGCCGCGATCGGGTGCTGTCACCGTCCACGTGCCCATCATCGGGCCGGGCGCCGCTCCCCGTCAGCGGCCCGGCTGGGCCAGAATGGACGTCCGTCCCAAGGAGCCGACCATGACCAGCGAGCACGAGCACCACGAGCACGACCGCGACGCCCACGGCCACCACCACGACCATGCGCCGCTCGAGTACGGCGACGCCATCCGGGCCTTCCGCGAAGACAAGGACGCCTACTTCCGGACCGGGTCAGGCAGCCCGATCCCCGCGGCAGAGCGGGCCGAGTTCGCCGGCCTCCGCTACTTCGATGTCGACGAGTCGCTCGCCTTCGAGGGCCTGGCGCTGGAGCCGTATGCCGGAGACGAGCCGGTGTCGTTCGAGATTCCGACCTCCGACGGCCGCCTCCGGCCGGCCGAGCGAGCCGGCGTCTTCCGATTCGAGGTCGAGGGCACGGCCTGCACGCTGACGGGCTACCGCTTCGCGGGCGACGCGGAGGGTGCGGTCTTCGTGCCGTTCCTCGACGGGACCAGCGGCACCGAGACCTACGGCGCCGGCCGATACCTCGACATGGAGGCCGAACCGGACGGCACGTACAGCCTCGACTTCAACCTCGCCTATCACCCGTCCTGCGTCTACGACACGAGGTTCTCCTGCCCGCTGACGCCCGCCGAGAACCGGCTGCCCGTTCGGATCGAGGCCGGGGAGCGACTGGCAGCGCCGTGACTCCCGCCGGAGACCGGGTCAGCCCCCGACGGCCTCGCCCGGGCTGAGCAGCGCGTCGAACTGCGCGCGGATGGCCGCGTAGCAGGCACAGGCAGCCAATTCGAGGCCCGCGCGATCCAGGACCGTGATGTGGCCTCGGCGGTAGGTGATCAACCCAGCCCGCCGCAGCACGCCGGCGGCCTGCGACACCTGCGGGCGCGTCTGGCCCAGCATGATCGCGAGGAAGTCCTGGGTCAGGACGAAGTCCACCCGACCGACTCGATCATGGCACGCCAGGAGCCACCGGGCCGCCCGAGCCTCGACGGGATGGTGCCGCAGGCACACGACCGCCCGGGAGACCTGGGCGAGGAGGGCGACCGCGTATCGATCCACGATGTCGGACAGCTCGCCGCCCAGCCGAATCTCCCGGCGAATGACGGCGAGCGGGATGCGGGCCAGGCGACCGGCGACCTGCACGACGATCTCGTCGTCCGAGGTCGCGGCCCCTGCGAGGGCCTCGGGCAATCCGACGATGCCCTCGCGGCCGACGCTGGCCGTCTCGATTGCGCGGCCGCTGGCATCGATCGCCAGGAGCGACACGACCGCGGTCAGGGGGAAGTAGGCGTGAATCATCGCTCGGCCGCCGCGGCTCAGGACCACGTGATCGGCGAGGTCGACCATCTCGACCGCAGCGGCGATGCGCGCGTAGGGTTCCGCGGACAGCTTGGACAGCAGCCGATTGGCTCGGAGGGGATCGAGGCCGGGCATCGGGGGGCTCGAGCGGGAAGGAGATCCGGCCGGGGACGCCCGGTCGACCGCCGTTCACGCAGCCATTCGCACTGGATGCCGGTGGGCCTTCCATCGCACGGTGCGCCTGCGATCGGTTTCCGTCAATGTCCGGAGCGGGACAGACAGCGAGCGTATGGTCGTTCCATGGGCGCCCCGCTCTCAAGTGAAGACATGCTCCCGCCGGCAACCGCACTGCGCCTGCGCTGCTTCCCGAGCGACGACGGACGCTTCTCCGAGGTTGCCGAGAGCGCCCTGTCGTCGCTGCCCGACGAGGAGTCGGAAGAGGCGCTCGCGGCGATCCTTCGGGAGACCTATCCGAAGGTCCGGGTATCTGCCCAGGCGAGGCTCGCGACGCTGCTCCCCAATGAGCGCGTCTGGTACGTGTACCGCGACGGAACCTCCGGCCGGCCGTGATTGCCGGGATCCCGGCGGCACCGGCATCCTGGGAATGGCGAAACCGACCCCGCCCCGACGCACGTGGCATCGCTCGACGCTCACGGCCGGGCGGCGCTCCGGGAACGCTACCGCGAGGTCTGTCCGGCCGGCCCGGACGGCTCCATCAAGCTCCTCGCCCGGACGTGGGCCGCACGAGGGCGAACCCCCGGGGCGTCGCGCCGCCCGCGCCGTTGTCACATGGTCGTTACCCGCCCCTCCCCGGGCGGAGGGTGGGCTGCCACCCGGCGGGCTCAGGCTGGTCCGACGCATGCCGAATCAGCCCTCGATCCAGGCCCGCCCGATCCCCTCCAGCGACCTCGTGTTCGGACGGGTGGTCAAGGCCGTCGCGAGCACGGTGCGATCCGCGGAGCAGCTGCGCGCCCGGCTCCGGCCGATCTATCCCGAGGTGGTGATCTCGGAACGGCTCCTCAGTGGCGAGCCGCTGGCGGTCTACGTCTACCGCGACGGCCGGCTCAAGCCGGAGGCGAGCGGCGCCTGGTGGACCGAACCCGGGGCGGCGCGGGTGACGATCAATCTCGCGTCCGGTGCCATCCTCGACGCCAACGAGCGGTGGGCGGCGCTCGTCGGCAGTCCCGCGGCAGCACTCCTCGGGCGACCGCTCACGGACTTCCTGTCGCCCGAGGCACTCTCCACGGCGAGCCTCCTGCTCGGCATCCTCGTCGAGACCGGAGAGGCCCACAGCTCCGTGATCCTCCGGCGGGCGAACGGGGCCTCGATCCTGACGGACTTCCGGGCCATCCTCGACGGCGACCGGGTGCGTGTCTGGTATCGCCCCCGACCCACCATCGGGCCTCCCACCTAGCTTGAATCGGCCGTGCCCTTGCCTGGCGCCGCAGTCAAGTCGGGGACGGTCTCTGCCGTTCCCGCTGGCTCCGGAATCCAGCGGTGTGAGCTTGGGATGCCCCCGAGGCGGCTCGAACGGCCCGGACTGGCCCATCGATCCAGTCATCGGCCGATCGCCCGACGGGGGCTGGACCACGAGTCCGGCGGCGCGGACGGTCGGTCAAAGCCGCGCCAGCTCGACCGCTGTCAGGACAAGCGCCAGAACGGCCCGGTCAGCCCCAGCCGGTCGAGGATCGCCTGGCTCTCCGCCCGCGACCGCGGCGCCCAGTCGGGTGCGAGCCGAGTCCCCCACCAGGCGGTCGCAAGCTCGGCGACCGTCGAGATCGGGAGCGTGACGCCGGGCACACGGCCGGCGAGCCAGCGGGTGACGTGCGCTTCCGACCGGAAGACGAGCATCGTCCCTCAGGTGTACCCGATGTCGGCCCACCACTCGGCGGCCGGGACGAGGACATGCCACACCGGCTCCGGCGACCCGTTCGCCGCGGGAATCGGCCGGCCATCGACGACCTCGATCGTGATCGGCTCGCCGCAGTCGGCGCAGGTCGTCCGGATGACGCTGTCGACGTGGAGCGCAGAGCCGATCCCGAAGGCGTCCCAGCCGCAGTTGCCGAACCACGATCGCCCGGCGGCCTCGACGCGGAACGGCGTCGGACGGGCCGCGAACGGGTTGGCCATCGCGATCTCGCCCGCGGCATCAAGGACGAGCGCATGGGCCGCGTGCAGGCGGTCCCATCCCGCTCGTACCGCCGCCTCGGTCGTGCCGGCTCGCGCGGCCATCTCCCCCGCCGACGGCGCGCGGCCGAGCTCGACGAACAGCCCGTAGGTCGCGTTCCGGAGTTCGAGCTCGGCGGCATCCACGCCCGGATCATATAGCCACCGCCCCGGCGGCCGGTTGACATCCGGTCGGCGACGCGCTTCAATGGCAGCATCTGCATAACACGATGGTTATATATGATGCCTGACGCGCTCTCTACCGTCTTCGCCGCCCTCGCCGATCCGACCCGGCGCGCCATCCTCGCGAGCCTCGCCGAGGGCGATCGATCGGTCATGGAGCTCACGGCCCCGTTCCGCGTCTCCCAGCCCGCGATCTCGCGCCATCTCAAGGTCCTGGAGCGGGCCGGCCTCATCTCCCGCACCCGCCGGGCCACGGCCCGGCTCAGCCACCTCGAGGCCGAGCCCCTGCGCGAGGCCACCGAGTGGCTCGCCCGCTACCAGGCGTTCTGGGATGCCCGCTACGACCAGCTGGATGCCCTCCTGGCATCCCTCCAGCGCCCCGCCCCCCTCGATCCGGACCAGCCGGCGCGCGGCTGACACGCGAAGGAGACCTTGTCATGGGAACCACCGAGATCATCGCCCCGGAAGGCCAGCCGGTCATCGACATGCGCCGCGACTTTGCCGCGCCCCGGGCCCTCCTCCACCGCGCCCACACCGACCCGGCGCTCATCACCCAGTGGCTGGGTCCGAAGCAGTACGAGATGGTCATCGACGAGTGGGATCTGCGCGACGGCGGCCGCTACCGCTACATCCATCGTGACGACGCCGGCACCGCCTACACCTTCCATGGCGTGTTCCACTCCACGTCGATCGACGGGATGGTCCAGACCTTCGAGTTCGAAGGCGCCCCGGGCCACGTCTCCATGGACACGCTGTGGTTCGAGGAGCACGACGGCCGGACGACGATCCATGTGCGCTCCGTCTTCCAGTCGGTCGAGGACCGCGACGCGATGGTGGCCGCCGGCATGGGTGACGGCGTCAACCAGGGCTACGACCGGCTCGAGGCCCTCATCCCGACCCTGCTCGTCCAGGCCTGATCCGGGCACGCCAAGCCCTGCCGCCACCTCCAAGGGGTTCCCATGGACTACAAGCTCGAAGTCGTCGTCGTCCCCGTGTCGGATGTCGATCGCGCCAAGGCGTTCTACGGCGAGCAGTGCGGCTTCAATGTCGACGTCGACCACCGGCCGAACCCGGAGTTCCGGGTCGTCCAGATGACGCCGCCAGGATCCGGCTGCTCGGTCACGTTCGGCATCGGCCTCGCGAAGATGGCGCCGGGCAGCCTCCAGGGCCTGCAGCTGTCCGTCGCCGACATCGAAGCGGCGCATGCCGACCTCGGGGGCCGGGGCGTGTCCGTGTCCGCCATCCAGCATCACGACGGCACCGGCTTTGCCGATGGACCCGGCGGTGACTGGAACTCGTTCTTCTTCTTCAGCGACCCGGACGGCAACGGCTGGGCGGTCCAGCAGAGCCCGACGGTGCGCGAGGCGGCGGAGGCACGGCCGGCCTGACGGTCGCGGCCGGGCGACGGTACCGATTTCCTCGCCCGGCGATACTCCACGGGTGACGACGCAGGCCGATTCCGACCGTCCGGCTCAGGCCCACGATGAGGACGAGCTGGTCCGCGCGGCGACGGACGCAGAGCGCGCCGATGTCCGGGGCATGCACGCGGCCACCCGCGCCGCCTGGGACGAGGCCGCGGAGCGCTACGAGGGCTGGTTTGACGAGGCCGTCGAGCTGCTCCGGTCGGGCGGCTCCAACCTCTTCGGCGTGGAGCACGACCTGATCGGGGACCTTCGGGGTCGCTGCCGGCGGGCGATCCACCTCCAGTGCGCGGGCGGCCGCGACACGCTGTCGCTCTGGAACCTCGGCGCGGAGGAGGTCGTCGGCGTCGACTTCTCGCCGCGGATGCTGGAGCTCGCCGCGCGCCTGGCCGAAGCGACGGGCGCACCCGCCCGCTGGGTCCTGGCGGACGTCCTGGACACGCCCCATGACCTCGACGGCACGGCCGACCTCCTCTACACGGGTCGCGGGTCGCTGATCTGGCTCCAGGACCTCGACGCGTGGGCCGCGGTGGTCGTCCGTCTCCTCGCCCCGACCGGCCGGTTCGTGCTCTTCGAGGGCCATCCGGCCGAGTGGCTGTTCGACGTCGGCGAGGACGGCCGGTGGGTCGCCACCGACTACGACTACTTCGGCGGGGTCGAGGCATCCCGGGGCTGGTCGCCGGAGTACATCGACCGGCTCTCGATCCCCGACGGGGCGCAGAGCCTGAAGTTCGCCCGGGCCTGGACGCTCGGCGAGGTCATCACCGCGCTGCTGCGTGCGGGCCTGCGCCTCGATGCCGTGGCCGAGCACCCCGTGGACTGGTGGGGCGGGCACCGCGACGCCCTTCCCGAGGAGCACGGCCGGATCCCGCTCTCGTTCTCGATCGTGGGCCGCCTGCCCGGCTGAACGTCAGTCGAGGGGCACGAGCCGGACGATCGGGATGACACGGCCGGATCGTTCCGGGTACGGCGCGAACCAGGGCAGCGCGGCGAGGTGCCGGCCGCGACCTGTCCGAGCCGGTGTAGGCTGACCGTAACGCCCCCGATCCGATCCAGCGGAGATGCCGTCCCATGACCCCACGCGTCGCGCTCCTCCTCGGCACGCCCAAGGGCGCCTTCATCCTCGATGGCGACGCGTCACGGGCCACCTGGGACCTCCGGGGGCCCGTGTGCGAGGGCTGGCCGATCCACGACATCTCGGTCGAGGCCGGGTCCGGTGTCATCCTCGCAGGCGGCGGGAGCCCGTGGTACGGGCCCGCCGTGTGGCGGAGCGACGACCTCGGCCGGACCTGGACGCACTCCAGCGAGGGGCTCACGTACGGCGACGACGGCCCGAAGCTCAAGACGGTCTGGAACGTGACCGCCGCGCACGGCGCGATCTACGCCGGCGTGGAGCCCGCCGGCCTGTTCCGGAGCCGCGACGGCGGCACCACCTGGGACCACATCGAGGGCCTCACGAACCATCCGTCGCGCCCGGAGTGGCAGCCCGGCAACGGCGGCCTGATCCTCCATTCCATCGTCCCCTCGGACACGAATCCGGAGCGGATGTGGGTCGGCATCTCGTCGGTCGGCGCCTTCGAGACTGCCGACGGCGGGACGACGTGGCAGACTCGCAACCAGGGCGTCCGGGCAGGCTTCGCGCCGGACCCGTACCCGGAATTCGGGCAGTGCGTCCACAAGCTCGTCATGGCCGCCGACGGGGGCGAGCACCTCTACCAGCAGAACCACTGCGGCGTGTACCGATCGTCAGACGGCGGCCGCCACTGGGAGGAGGTCACCGAGGGATTGCCCTCGGAGTTCGGCTTTCCGATCGCCGCCCACCCGCGTGACCCGGAGACGATCTGGACGATCCCGCTCAACGCCGCCGACCAGGGGCGCTTCATGCCGGACGCGAGCGCCGCGGTGTGGCGGACACACGACGGGGGCGACTCCTGGATCCGCTCCGGTGACGGCCTCCCGGAGCGGGACGCCTACGTCGGGGTCCTCCGCGAGGCGATGGCCGCCGACCGGCTGGATCCGGTCGGGGTCTACTTCGGGACGAGCACGGGCCAGGTCTACGCGAGCGCCGACGAGGGGCGATCGTGGTCGCTCGCCGCGGACAACCTGCCGCCGATCTGGTCCGTGGACGTGGCCGTCGTCGATTGACGGACCCTTCCGCGGCGTCCCCCACCCCGGCCGACGTTCACCTCCCGCGCTCGCTGGTCGCGCTGTTCCCCGGCGCCCCGCGGCGGCTGCGCGCGGCTGGTCAGACGGTCGCGGCGGTCATCGACGACCTCGATCGCCAGATCCCTGGGCTCAGGAACCGCCTCGTCGACGCCGGGCCGGTGATCCGGACGCACCTCAACGTGTTCGTGGACGGCCGGCGGGTCGCGATCGACGCCCCAGTGCCGCCGGGCGCGACGGTCCACATCATCCCGGCGGTCTCGGGCGGCTGACCCATGCTGCCGGGCGAACCCCGCGCGACTCAGGGCGGCTGAACCCGTCGAGTCGGGCTAGCGGATGCGGCCTTCGCGGAGCGCCTCGATCGACTTCGCGATGCGGCGGCGCCGGGTCTCGTCGGTCTTCGCTCCGTCGACCTGGAGGGTGTGCCACGACTTGTTGCTGTTGGAAAGCCGCTCGAACATCGCCTTCGCGGCTGGCTCCGCGTCGAGGGCCAGCTGCAGGTCCGCCGGGACCGCGATCACGCGGGGACCCGTGTCCAGGTCGATGTCGACGTCCACCTCGTCGCCGCCGGCGACCCCCGCCGCGGCCCGGTTCTGGGCGCTGACGCCGACCATGGAGACCCCGCCCAGGACGGCGATCGTGCTGCGGTAGGTGTAGCCGTTGATCGTCACGGTGACCGGCGGGCGCTTGCCGGCGCCGAGCGACTCGACGATCTCGGGCGGAACCTCGATGCCCGCGGCCGTCTTGCCGGCCGAAAGGATCGTCGTCCGGAAGCGCATCTCGGATGGTCCTCCAAGGCTCGGGGCGCGCAACGTGGACGACAAGGGTGGCTTCGGTCCCTGCGTCGGGACGCACGCCTGTTCATCCTACCGGGCTGTCGGGCGGCGGCAAGACCGCAACGCGTGGCCGTGCCGTGCCCGCGATCGTCGCCGTCGGCCGCGGCCCGCCCCCGGAAGCCGCACGCGGCTCGCGAAGCCGCCCGCGATCGCCCTCGCTCGTGCGAAGCCGCCCACGATCGCCCCTCGCTCGCGCGAAGCCGCCCACGATCGCCCCTCGCTCGCGCGAAGCCGCCCACGATCGCCCCTCGCTCGCGCGAAGCCGCCCACGATCGCCCCCACTCGCGGGTGTGGCTGCCAGACACAATTTCGATGCCCAAGCATCCGCCGTGGCCGAATTCTTGCCCGCTGTGGGGCAGATCGGGCCACGCGCGTGCGCATTCATGCCCGGAATGTGCCTGGCGGTCACGAGGCAGGCTCATGGTGGGCGGGGTTGGCCGAAGATGGCCCGGATTGTGTCTGGGGGACACACCGCCGGGTTGGCCGCGCGGCGCGTGCGACGGGCCCGGAGGGTGTCTGGCACCGTGACGAGGCCGGCACACGGCCGCGAGGGATCGGCCGTGCCCCCTGGAGTGGTGGACTTTGAGCGATCCGTCGTGATCCGCAGCGACAGTATCGGCGGCGTCGGTCAGGACGCCAGCAGCAGGCTCTTGCCTTCGTCCACCTCCTTGG
>JACPOU010000036.1 GCA_016191345.1 Chloroflexota bacterium | reverse complement strand
GAGATGAGGTTCCCCACCGGGTTAACCGGGTAAGACCGCAGGGAGACCACCTGTTTGATAGGCCGCATGTGGAAGTCCGGTGACGGGCGAAGCTGAGCGGTACTAATGGTCGAGGGCTTGACCACTTCCAGCACCTGACCCAGGGTCAGCGGCTGGTTCGGGATCTTGATCCCCAGCAACACACGATGAGATCGATGGATCTCGACTTCTCGCACGGCGCCCCCGGCCCTCTCGGCTCGGGTCGCAGCCGATGTCACGTCCAGCAGCAAAATCCTGGTGACTCTAGCGGAGAGGCCATACCCGTTCCCATCCCGAACACGGAAGTCAAGCTCTCCAGCGCCGAAGATACTGAGAGGGCAGCCTTTCGGGAAAATAGGTCGTCGCCAGGATTTTGTGCGTCCAGCGCCGGAACCGGTTCGTCCGATGGTCGGCCATCGGACGGCCAACCTCTCCGAGGCGGTATCCTCGGGACATGTCAAACGAGGAGGGGTCGCGGCCGCTCCACGACCCACGTGGCGCGGGCGCGGGCGCGTCCGCGGGCGCGCGGGCTCTCGCGACCTGCCCCTACCTGCTCGCCTCGAGTGGCGACTGGCGCGCCACGTCCCCGTCGCGCGATCACCGCTGCACCGCGTTCGCGCCGGCGGCGCCCCTGGCAACCGAGAAGCAGCGCCGTCTCTGCCTCGTCGCCGGCCACGTCGGCTGCGCCACCTATCTGGCCGCGCTCGCGGCGCGCGAGGAGCGAGGCCTGGCGACGCCCGCCACCTCGAACGCGCGCTGGGCGCCGGCGCGGACGACGCCTGTCGTCGATGTCGGGGTCGGCATCGGCGCGACCGTGGCCGGGCTCGTCGCTGACCGGCGGGGCTGGCAGGTCATTCCAGCGGTCATCCTCGTCGTCGCCCTCGCAGCGCTCGGACTGTCGGGGATCGGGCGGGGCCTGCCCGGTACCGCTGCCATCCCCACGGCCTCGCCGACCGCGCAGGTCGTGGTCCCCGGAACGCCCTCGCCGGCATCGACCGCCACGGAGACGCCGGCCACGAGCCCCAGTCCGACGCTGGCTCCGGTCGTGACGCAGCCACCGACGCAGCCGCCCTCGGCGCCGGGCCCCACCGCAACGCCGGTCGCGAGTGCGCAGACGAGCTACCGCGTGAAGTCCGGCGACACGCTCTACACCATCGCGATCGCGTTCAACACGTCGGTGAGCGCGATCAAGACGCTCAACGGGCTCACGTCCAACACGATCCGCGCCGGACAGATCCTGCTGATCCCGTAGGCGGAGCCGCGGTCCGGTGCCTGCAGCGCCAGGGTTTCGTC
This sequence comes from Chloroflexota bacterium, assembly GCA_016191345.1. Classification (GTDB taxonomy): domain Bacteria; phylum Chloroflexota; class Limnocylindria; order Limnocylindrales; family CSP1-4; genus UBA5189. The sequence goes on along the minus strand of JACPOU010000036.1, from coordinate 13,657 downwards.
AGCGCTGGCAGCCCCGGCACCACGAGGTCGCCTCGCTTCGCGACGACACCTCGCTGATCCGCGTGCCACATCGCGGGCATGGCTCGCCGCCCTTGCGGTGGACCGCCATGAAGTCGCGAACCTCGGTCTCGAAGGTCGGCGGGACGCGCTTCCGCAGCACGGCCACGGCCCGTTCGAGGGTCGTCCGCATCGCCCGGTGGAGCTCGTCGATCTCCTCGGCCGCGAGGGACGAGCGCTTCCGGAACGGGTTCAATCTCGCCGCGTGGAGGATCTCGTCGCTGTAGGCGTTGCCGATCCCGGCCACGAACTGCTGGTTGCGCAGGAGTGGCTTCAGCTCCCCGGGATGGCGCCGGATCCGGTCGCGCCAGGCATCGAGGGTCAGCTTCGGGTCGTCGGCATCGGGCGCAAGGGATTCGTCGAAGCCCGGCACGGGCCGTTCGGTGCCGGTCGGGATCAGGTAGACCTTGCCCATCTGAGTCGGGTCGCGGTAGCGGACCTCGACGACGGCGTCATCGGCCGGCAGCCACGCCGCGCCCCGCGTCCAGCGAGCGACGTCGGGCGGTGGTGCCGCCCGGGGCCCGAAGCGAAGGACGAGCGCGGTGCTCGAGGGGACGTTTACGGCGGGCACCGCCAGCTGGAAGCGACCGGTCAGCATCGCGTTGACCACGATGCGATCGCGGTCGAACTGGAAGGTCACGAACTTCCCGCGCCGCGAGACGCGCTCCAGCCGCTGGCCGGCGAACGCGGTCAGCTCCGCGGGCGTTCCCCGCACCGTGAGCGGCCCGGGGGCGCTGGCGGCGACCAGGCTCCGCCCGGCGAGCGCTGCCTGGAAGGCCTCGGTCACGATGGCAAGGTCGGGCAGTTCGGGCACGGCGGCGCGATTGTAGCCACGAACGGCCCTGTGCTAGACTCCCGTGGCCCTCCGGGCAGGACAGCTGAAGAGCATCGTTCATTCCCGATTCGACTTCGAAGGAGCGGACCGCGGCAGACCATCCACGGACCACTTGATCGCAAGGACAAGCGGCTTTGAGCGGGGCTCGGGCCGTTTCTGATTCTCGGCGGGACGTTGGATGAAGTGAGGCAAGCCAGTTGACCGAAGAGCAGCAGGGCGGGACGCCGCCGCCGGCCGAGGCATCCGCCGAGGCCCCGGCGCCCGAGGAACTCGACGCGACCCCCGTGGCCGCGGACGATCCCGCCGATAGCACGCCCGTGGAGCCCGAAGCGGCGCCCCAACCCGAGACCGCCGAGATCGCGGCCGAACCGGCTCCGGTCGCCGAGGCATCGAGCGAGCGGCCCGCCGCCGACGCGGATGCGGACCAGGCAGGTGGCGCCGCGGAGGCGCCGGTCGAGCCCGCCGCTGAGGCCGCCGAGGCCGCCGCGCCCGACAGGCCCGGCGCAGATGCCGAGGCACCCGATCCGGTCGCGGCCGCGGCACCCGCTGTGGCGGAAGAGCCGGCGACCGAGCCCGCGGACGTGGACGATGCGGCCCCGGCCGGCATGGACGCGGCGGACCTCGTCGATGCTCCCGCGGCCGAGCCGGACCCGATCCCGACCCGCAAGCTGGGCCCCGAGCCGACCACGATGGAGGAGCTGCTCGCCGAGCAGGATTCCGAGATCAAGAGCTTCAAGCACGGCGACGTGGTCGAGGGCTCGGTCGTCCGCATCGACAAGGACGAGATCCTCGTCGACATCGGCGCCAAGAGCGAGGGCGTCGTCAGCAACCGCGAGCTGTTCGGCCGCCACGGCGAATCACAGCCCGCGCTCGCGATCGGTGACACCGTGCTCGTCTACGTCCTCCAGCCCGAGTCGCCGGAGGGCCACGTCGTCCTCTCGCTGCGGCGCGCCGGCCTCGAGCGCAAGTGGCGTTCGATGCAGGAGCAGTTCGAGGCAGGCGTCATCATCGAGGCCCCGGTCATCGACCACAACAAGGGCGGCCTCATCGTCGACTGCGGCATCCGCGGCTTCGTCCCGATCAGCCAGATCGTGGACTTCCCGCGGCGGCCCCAGAACGACCAGCCGCGCGACGCGGCCCAGGAGATCGCCGAGAAGCTCCAGCCATTCGTCGGCCGGAAGCTCCGCCTCAAGATCCTCGAGGTCAATCGCAAGGCGAACCGCCTGATCCTGTCCGAGAAGGTCGCCCTGTACGAGGAGCGCCGCGAGAAGCGGGACGAGCTCTTCAGCAGCCTCCAGGTCGGCCAGAAGGTCACCGGCACGGTCCGCAGCATCGCGCCGTTCGGGGTCTTCATCGATCTGGGCGGCATCGACGGGCTGGTCCACAAGAGCGAGCTCTCGTGGAACAAGGTCAACAACCCCGAGGCCGGCTACCAGGTCGGCGAAGCGGTCGAGGCCGAGGTCATCGACATCAACCACGAGCGCGGCCGGATCAGCCTCTCGATCCGCCGCCTGCAGCCGGACCCGTGGCATTCCACGGTCGCCGACTTCAACGTCGGTGACGTCATCGACGGCACCGTGACGAAGCTCGTCAACTTCGGCGCCTTCGTTCGCGTCCGCGACGGGCTCGAGGGCCTGATCCACATCAGCGAGCTGAGCCACCAGCGCGTCGCCCATCCGGGTGACGTCGTCCACGAGGGCCAGAACCTCAAGCTGAAGATCATCAGCCTGGATTCAGAGCGTCATCGCCTGGGTCTCAGCCTCAAGCAGGCCGAGGAGGCCCCCGTCCGGACGATGCCGGAGCCGGGTGTCCCGCAGCCGGCACAGCCACGACCGGAGCGTCGCCCGCGCAGTGGCGGCGAGCGGGAGCGCAGCTACACCGCTTCGGACATGACCCAGGAGCCCGAGGGCGGCATCGACACGACGCTGGCGGCCGCGTTCGCCGGCGTGCGGGAGCAGCTGGCGGCCGCCGAGGCCGCGCAGTCCGAGCCCGAAGCGGCAGCGGAGCCCGTCGCCGAGCCCGAGCCGGAAGCCGCAGCGGCGTCCGCCCCCGAGCCCGAGCCCGCCCCCGAGGCAGGCCCGGAGCCCGAGCCCGAAGCGGCAACGGAGCCCGTCGCCGAGCCCGAGCCGGAAGCCGCAGCGGCGTCCGCGCCCGAGCCCGAAGCGGCAGCGGAGCCCGTCGCCGAGGCCGCGCAGTCCGAGCCCGAAGCGGCAGCGGAGCCCGTCGCCGAGCCCGAGCCCGAGCCGGAGGCCGCAGCGGCGTCCGCGCCCGAGCCCGAAGCGGCAACGGAGCCCAGGGCGGAGCCCGAGCCGGAGCCCGTGGCCGAGGCGGCGCCGGAGGCCGACGCGGACGCGGACGTCGCACCGGAGCCGGTGGCCGACGCCGAGCCCGAGGCGGCCGACGCCGAGCCCGTCGCCGAGGACGAGAAGGCTGCCACGGCCTGACCTCGCCACCGACAAACGAACGACGACCCGCCGGACGCCGGCGGGTCGTTCGATTTCCGGGTGGGGCGACGACCCGGGGCCGTTCCCGTGCTCGTCCCTGAGCACGCAGCTGCCGCTCGATTGCGAGGCCCCCCGGCCGTTCGCGGCGTGCCTGCGTGCGAGACCTGCGTGCTAGCATGGCCAGGCGCCCCGCGAGGCGCAGAAGGGGAACGAGCGTTCGAACCCATGGAGCGCTTCGACAAGTTCACTGACCGGGCACGCAAAGTCCTGACGCTCGCGCAGGACGAGGCGCAGCGGTTCAACCACAACTACATCGGCACGGAGCATCTCCTTCTCGGGCTGGTCCGGGAAGGCGAGGGTGTCGCCGCGCGCGTGCTCGAGAACATGAACGTCGAGCTGGCCAAGGTCCGGACGGCGGTGGAGTTCATCATCGGCCGGGGAGACCGGCCGGTCGTCGGTGAGGTCGGGCTGACTCCCCGCGCGAAGCGCGTCATCGAGCTCGCCATCGACGAGGCCCGCCGCCTCGGCCACAACTACATCGGCACGGAGCACCTGCTCCTGGGCCTCGTCCGCGAGGGCGAGGGGATCGCCGCCGGTGTCCTGGAGTCGCTCGGCGTGAACCTGGACAAGGTCCGCCACGAGGTCATCCGCGTCCTGTCGCAGTCCGATCAACCTCACGGACGCGGCGCGCGCCGGCAAGCTCGATCCGGGGATCGGCCGCGAGAAGGAGATCGAGCGGGTCATCCAGTTCCTCGGCCGGAAGCAGAAGAACAACCCCGCCCTCATCGGCGAGCCGGGCGTCGGCAAGACCGCCATCGCCGAGGGCCTGGCCCACCGCATCGTCGCCGGGGACGTGCCGGACATCCTGCTGAACAAGCGGGTCCTGACCCTGGACATCGGCTCGCTCGTCGCCGGCACCAAGTACCGCGGCGAGTTCGAGGAGCGACTCAAGAAGATCATCGAGGAGCTCCGCAATACGAACGACGCGGTCCTCTTCATCGACGAGCTCCACACGCTCGTGGGCGCGGGCGCCGCCGAGGGCGCCATCGATGCGGCGAACATCCTCAAGCCGCCGCTGGCCCGTGGCGAGCTCCAGTGCATCGGCGCCACGACGCTGGACGAGTACCGCAAGTACATCGAGCGTGACGCCGCCCTCGAGCGCCGCTTCCAGCCCGTCATGGTCGACGAGCCGACGATGGAGCAGGCGATCGACATCCTGATGGGGATCCGCGAGCGCTACGAGCAGCACCACAAGGTGACGATTACCGACGACGCCGTGAAGGCCGCCGTCGACCTGTCGATTCGCTACATCGCCGACCGCCACCTCCCGGACAAGGCGATCGACCTGATCGACGAGGCCTCCAGCCGCGTCCGCCTCCGCCACGCGTCCGCGCCGCCGACACTTCGGGACGCGCAGCGCGAGCTCGAGAAGGTGACCAAGGAGAAGGACGCCGCGATCAACGCCCAGGAGTACGAGAGCGCCGCCAGGCTCCGCGAGTCCGAGTCGGAGGTTCGCGAGCGCGTCGACTCGCTCCGCGAGACCTGGCAATCGTCGGTGGCCGGCGAGTCACCCACGGTCGACGAGGAGGAGATCGCCCAGATCGTCGCGATGTGGACCGGCATCCCGGTGACCCGCATCTCGGAGGCCGAGTCGGAGCGGCTGCTCCACATGGAAGACGCGCTCCACCAGCGGGTCATCGGCCAGCAGGAGGCGATCGAGATCGTCGCCAAGGCCGTCCGCCGCGCCCGCGCCGGCCTCAAGGACCCCAAGCGGCCCATCGGCTCGTTCATCTTCCTCGGACGCACGGGCGTCGGGAAGACGGAGCTGGCCAAGGCGCTCTCGGAGTTCATGTTCGGGAGCGAGGACGCGCTCATCAAGATCGACATGAGCGAGTTCATGGAGCGCCACAACGTCTCGCGCCTCGTCGGCGCCCCGCCCGGCTACGTCGGCTTCGACGAGGGCGGCCAGCTGACCGAGGCGGTGCGCCGCAAGAACTACGCCGTCGTGCTCCTCGACGAGGTCGAGAAGGCGCACCCGGAGGTCTTCAACATCCTCCTCCAGATCCTCGAGGACGGGCAGCTCACCGACGCCAAGGGGCGTCGCGTGGACTTCCGGAACTGCATCATCATCATGACCTCGAACCTCGGGGCGAAGCAGCTCCAGACGGGCTCGTCGCTCGGCTTCCGGGCCGTCGCCGACAACGACGCGGCGCGCGAGCAGAACTCCTACGACATCATGCGCGAGAAGGTCCAGGCGGAGCTCAAGAACAACTTCCGCCCGGAGTTCCTGAACCGGATCGACGCCACGGTCGTCTTCCGGACGCTGACCCAGGAGGAGATCCGCGAGATCGTCGAGCTCATGCTCAAGCGCGTCCGCGACCAGCTCAAGGCGCAGGGCATGCACCTCGAGGTCTCGCAGGAGGCGAAGGACCACCTGATCAAGCTCGGCTGGGATCCGGCCTACGGGGCGCGGCCCCTCCGCCGCGTCATCCAGAACCTCATCGAGGACGTGCTCGCCGAGCACCTGCTCCTCGGGCGCTACGAACCCGGGGCGACGATCATGGTCGACCGCGGCGAGGACACCGGCCTGGACATCCACGCCGTGGAGCCGAAGACGCCCGTCGAAGTCTCCTAGCCGCCCGTGGCCCGGGCAAGCAGCCGCTACGTCTGCCAGACGTGCAACGAGTCCTTCCTTCGCTGGGAGGGGCAGTGCCGCGCCTGCGGCTCGTGGAATTCGCTGGTCGAGACCGTCGTGCGGGCGCCCGCGCGTGCGGGCCGTGTCGGAACCGGCGGTCGTGCCCAGGGGACCACCGGCGCCGCGACCCCCGTCCCGCTCGGTGAGGTCGGGGCGGTCGACGCGCCACGGCTCCGGATCGGGGTCGGGGAACTGGATCGCGTGCTCGGCGGGGGACTGGTTCCCGGCTCGCTCGTGCTCCTCGGCGGGGAGCCCGGCGTCGGCAAGTCGACGCTCCTCCTTCAGGCCGCAGCGGGCGTCGCGACGGCCGAGGACCAGACCGTCCTCTACGCGACGGGCGAGGAGAGTGCCGCCCAGGTCCGGCTGCGGGCCGGACGGCTCGGACTCCTCACGGGGCCGGCCGGGCAAGCGATCGCCGTCCTCGCCGCGAGCGAGGTCGGCGCCATCGCCGAGGTCGCCCGGGCGACGCGACCGGCGCTCGTGATCGTCGATTCCATCCAGACCATGACCGTCGACGAGCTGGACGGGGCCGCCGGCAGCGTGGGCCAGGTCCGCGAATCCGCGCTGCGCCTCATGGAGCTGGCAAAGGGGGAGGGGATCGCGGTCATCCTCGTCGGCCACGTGACGAAGGACGGTTCCATCGCCGGACCGAAGACCCTCGAGCACCTGGTCGACGCCGTGCTCGAGCTGGCCGGCGAGCGGTCGGGCGTCCTGCGGATCCTCCGCGCCGCCAAGAACCGCTTCGGGTCGACGGAAGAGATCGGCGTCTTCGAGCTGGGGGAACGGGGCATGCGCGAGGTTCCCGATCCGGCTCGCGCCTTCCTCGTCGAGCACGACGCCCCGGCCCCCGGCAGCGTCGTGGCCGCGACGATGGAAGGCACTCGCCCCCTCCTCGTCGAGGTCCAGGCGCTCGTCGCCCCGGCCGGCTATGGGACGCCGGCCCGCCGCGCGTCGGGGCTGGACGGCAATCGATTGGCCCTGCTCATCGCGGTTCTCGGGCGGCGCGCGGGCATCGCCCTCGGGACGCAGGACGTCTACGCGAACCTCGCCGGCGGCCTCGAGGTCGACGAGCCCGGGCTCGACCTGCCGCTGGCCCTGGCGCTCGCGAGCTCGCACCGCGATCGGCCGGTCGCCGCGGGCACCGTCGCGGTCGGGGAGGTGGGCCTGCTCGGGGAACTTCGGGCCGTTGCCGGGATCGACCGCCGCCTCCGCGAGGCGGCCCGCCTCGGCTTCACCCGGGCCATCGTGCCGCGGCCCGCCCGCGGCAAGGACGAACGCCTCGCCCTGCCGGGCATCCAGATCGTCGAGGTCGGTTCGCTCCGCGAGGCGATCGAGGCTGCCCTCGGTGGCGGCGACCCGCCCGGGGAGCCGCGCCGTCCCGAGCGACCCCGGATGGCGGAGGCCCGGCCGCCGATGCTAGGCTGACCGCCCGTGATCCGTTCGATCCGTGTGCTGGGCGCCGCCCTCGGTGGTCTCGTCGGGATCGTCATCGTGACGGCCGACGCGGCCCTCTTCCGCGATGTGCCGGGCGCCGGCGCGGTGATCGTGGCCTGGGTCATCGCATGGTCGGTCCTCGGCTTCTCCCTGCTGCCGTACCTGACCATCGTCCCGGCGCTCCGTGTCGTGCGCGGCGTCCAGCAACTGTCCACGGCCGAGTTCGTGACCGCGGTCATCGGCCTGCTGCTCGGCCTGCTCATGGGCCTCCTCCTCGGATCCCCGCTCTCCGCGTTCGAGGGGCCGCTCGGCACCTGGCTGCCGATCGCCGTGTCGCTGTTCCTCGGGCTCGGCATGGTCGGGCTGACCGTCGCCAAGCGGCAGGACCTCATGGTCGCCGCTGAGGCGATCGGGCTCGTCCGGCGTCCGGATCCCGAAGCCTCGGGCCGCCAGGGTGATCCCCACATCGTCGTCGACAGCAGCGCGATCATCGACGGCCGCATCGCCGAGATCGTCGAATCCGGCTTCCTCTTCGGGACGCTCGTCGTGCCCCGGTTCGTCCTCGACGAGATCCAGCACATCGCCGACAGCCCGGACAGCCTCCGCCGGAACCGCGGCCGCCGGGGACTCGAGATCCTCGCCCGGATGCAGAAGGACGCGCCGACGCCGGTCGTCATCGTCGAGGACGACGTGCCGGAAGTGGCGGAGGTGGACGCCAAGCTCGTCGCGCTCTCGAAGCGCTACAGCCGGGCCGTCCTGACGAACGACTTCAACCTCAACCGCGTCGCCGAGCTCCAGGGCGTCCGGGTGCTCAACATCAACTCGCTGGCCAACGCCGTGAAGCCGGCACTCCTGCCGGGCGAGGAGCTCCGGATCCGGGTGATTCAGCAGGGCAAGGAGTCGAACCAGGGGGTCGGCTTCCTCGACGACGGGACGATGATCGTCGTCGAGGGCGGTGCCCGGCTCATCGACACGGACGTGGACGTCGCGGTGACCCGCGTCCTCCAGACCGTCGCCGGGCGGATGATCTTCGCCCAGCCGCGACAGGACTGAGTCCCGGGCGATGTCCCTCATCGCCGACGCGATCGTCGTCGCGGCCGGCAGCTCCTCCCGGATGCAGGGCGTCGACAAGCTCCTTGCCCCGATCGGCGGGCAGCCGCTGATCGTCCGGAGCGTGGCGGCGATGCGTGCCGCGCCCGAGGTCCGTCGGCTGGTCGTCGTCGTCGCGGGTGGCCGAGAGGCGGAGATCGCCGCCCTCCTCGGCGCCGCCGCGGACGCCGTCGTGGCGGGCGGTTCCCACCGTGGCGCGAGCGTCGAGGCCGGCCTCGCAGCGCTCGAGGCACGTACCCCGGGCGGCCCTGGCGACCGGATCGTGCTCGTCCACGACGCGGCCCGGCCCCTCGTCCCGCCATCCGTCATCTCGGCGGTCGCAAGCGCCACGGACCGTCACGGCGCGGCGATCCCGGTCCTCCCCGTCGCCGACACGCTTCGGCGGCTCGACGGCGATCGGCTGGGCGCGACGGTTGACCGGGCCGGGCTCGTCGCGGCGCAGACGCCACAGGGCGTGCGAGCTTCGCTCCTGCGGCGCGCCTTCACGGCCTTCCCGCCGGCCGGCGAGCGGCGGTTCACCGATGAGGCCGGCCTGCTGGACGCCTGTACAATCCCCGTCCACCCCGTCCCCGGAGACCCCGTGAACCTCAAGGTCACCGTGCCCGCCGACCTGCGGCAGGCCGAAGCGATCCTCGCCATGCACGCCACCCGATCGACGCCGGTCCGCGTCGGGCTGGGCACGGATTCGCATCCGTTCGGGCCCGGCGAGAATCTCCGCCTCGGCGGCGTCGAGATCGCCGGCGCACCCGCGCTCCAGGGGCACTCCGACGGCGACGTCGCGCTCCACGCGATCGCCGACGCGCTCCTCGGGGCCGCCGCGATGGGCGACCTGGGGCGCCTCTTCCCGGCCGACCGGCGGACGCCCCGGGGGATCTCGAGCGCGGCCCTGCTTCGCGAGGTCGTCAGCCGGCTCGAGGCCTCGGACTGGCGGCCCGTCACCGTGGACCTGACGATCGTCGGGGCGCGGCCGCGCCTGGGCGCGCACCTCGAGCCGATGCGGGCGGCCGTCGCGGAGCTCCTCGGGCTCCGGGCGGAGGCCGTGAACGTGAAGGCCTCCACCGGCAACCTCGACGGCTCGGAAGGTGCGGGTCGCGTGATCTCCGCGACGGCGGTCGCGACGATCGACCGCGCCGGGAGCGCGACGTCATGACGCTCCGCCTCCAGGACACCCTGTCCGGCGAGACCCGGACGTTCGAGCCGCTGGAGCCGGGGCACGCCCGGGTGTATTCCTGCGGCCCGACGGTCTACGGGCCCGCCCACGTCGGGAACTTCCGGTCGTTCCTGTTCGCCGACCTGCTCGTCCGGTACCTCCGCTACCGCGGCCTCCGCGTGACGTGGGTCATGAACGTCACCGACATCGACGACAAGATCATCCGCGGCGCCGCCGCCGCAGGCGAGACGATCGAGGAACTGGCCAATCGCTGGATCGCCCGCTTCCTCGCGGACGCGGAGGCGCTGCGGATGACGCGGCCGGACGTCCTGCCCCGCGCGACCCGGCACATCGACGACATCGTGACCCTCATCGAGCGGCTCGAGGCCGGCGGCCATGCCTACCGCACCGAGGACGGCTCGATCTTCTTCCGGATCGCCTCCTGGCCGGCCTACGGCCGGCTCGCCCGGCTGGACCCTGAGCAGCTCCGCGTCGGGGAGCGGGTCGAGGCCGACGAGTATGGCAAGGACGACGTCCGCGACTTCGCGCTGTGGAAGGCGGCGAAGCCGGACGAGCCGTCCTGGTCGACCTCGATCGGGGAGGGCCGGCCGGGCTGGCACATCGAGTGCTCGGCGATGAGCATGCGCCACCTCGGCGAGTCGTTCGACATCCACACCGGCGGCGTCGACCTCGTCTTCCCGCACCACGAGGACGAGATCGCCCAGAGCGAGGCCGCCACCGGCGTCCCGTTCGTCGGCACGTGGCTCCACTGCGCCCACCTCCGGATGGACGGCGCCAAGATGGCCAAGTCGACCGGGAACATCGCGCGCGTGAGCGAGCTCCTCGAGGCGGGCGTCTCGCCGCGTGCGCTCCGCTACGTGCTCATCGCCGTCCACTACCGGCAGGGCCTCGACTACAGCGACGCGTCGATCGAGGCCGCGGGCTTCGCCCTGGAGCGGCTGGACACGCTGGTGGCCGCGCTCGGGTCGTACGCCGAGGCACGAGCGGACGACTCGACGCTCGGAGCCCTCCTCGACGGGACCCGCGGCGCGTTCGAGGCCGCGTTCGACGACGACCTCAACGCCTCGGCGGCGCTCGCCGCGGTCTTCGACCTCGTCCGCGAGGCGAACCGGCGGATGGCCGCGCGGTCGATCTCGACCGCGGATGCCGGTCGCATCCTGGAGCTGCTCCGGAGCCTCGATGCCGTCCTCGCGATCCTGCCCCCGCCGGCTGGGGCCCTCGCGCCCGACCTGGCCGCGCTCCTCGATGCCCGGGTCGCGGCGCGCGCCTCGCGCGAGTGGGCTCGCTCCGATGAGCTGCGCGATGAGCTCGCGGGCCGGGGAATCCTCGTCGAGGACACGAAGGACGGGCAGCGATGGCGCCGCACGGAGATGACCGGATGACCGATCGACCGCGCCCCGACCGGAGCGGCGATCGGCCGCGCCAGCGACCCGGTGGCGCACGCGGGGGCGCGCCGCAGCGCGGACCCGGCGGGCCGGGAGGGCGCAACGGGCCGGGGGGCCCGCCGGGACGCGCTTTCGGATCCCGTCCCCCGGGCGCCGGCGGACGGCCACCCGGCCCCCGTCGCTTCGACGGCCCGCGCTCCGACGGGCCCCGGTTCGACGGACCTCGCCCGGGTCCGGGACCTGATCGCGGGTCCGCGCCCGATCGCCGGCGCGATTCGGGCCGCCCGTACGACGCACCGCGAGGCGATGACCGGGACGAGCGCGCCGAGCGTCCGCGCCGGGTCGGACCGCCCGGCCGCTCGTTCGGGCCGCCGAACCGGACGCCGGGCTCGTTCGCTCGCCGCCCCTTCGAGGGTGGGCCGCGGCCAGGGGAGCGCCCGATGTTCGATGACGGACGGCCTCGCGGTCCGCGCCCGGAGCCGGCCTTCCGGCCCCGACCCGGTGGCCCCGGCTCGTTCGACCGGGACCGCCGACCGGGCCCGCCCGACGGCGATCGCGGCCGGCGGTCCGGACCGCCGCCGGCCTTCCGCCGCGATCCGCGGCCGGCAGCACCGTGGCGCGACGGTCCGCCGCCGTGGGCGGCAGATCCCGGAGACGCCGACACCGACCCGGCCGTCCGTGGCGACCTTGGCGACCGTGGCGGCCGATCGAGCTCGCCGCGGCCACCGTTCCGGCCGGGGCCCCATGCCGGGCCGCGCCCGGGTCCGCGACCCTGGGAACGCGACGCGCGACCCTGGGATCGCGACCAGCGCCAGGGAGCCCGGCCGGCGTACCGGCCCGGGGCCCATGACGGAGGTGCCCTTTCCGCAGACGAGGAGCTCGTGGCCGGGCGCCGGCCCGTCGAGGAGGCGTTCGCGGCGCGGCGCCCGGCCATCCGCCTCCTCGTGACCCCGGGTCGCCGGGCGGCCCTCGAGCGGATCGTCCTCCACGCGACGACGCTGCGGATCCCGATCGTCGAGGTCGAGGGCGGGACGTTGACGTCGATCTCCGGCTTCGACGGCCACCAGGGCGTGGCCCTCGTCGTGGAGCCGCGCCGGTTCGCGACGCTGGACGAGGTCCTCGCCCGCTCCATCGAGCGCGGCGAGCCGCCGTTCGTCCTCGTCCTCGACTCGCTCGAGGATCCCCAGAACCTCGGCACGGTGCTCCGCAGTGCCGAGGCGGCCGGGGTGCACGGCGTCCTCTTCCCGACGGCCCGGCAGGCGCCGCTGTCCCCGGCCGCGATCAAGGCCAGCGCCGGCGCGACCGAGCATCTCCTGCTCTGCCCCGTGGACGACCTGCCCCAGGCCCTCGCCGACCTTCACGTCCGGGGCCTGCGGATCGTCGGCTCCGAGGCGGAGGCTCCGCTGTCCGCGCGGCAGGGCGACCTTCGGGGGCCCCTCGCGATCGTCATCGGCAGCGAGGGTCAGGGCCTCACGCCGGCCGTCCGCCGCCGCTGCGACACCATGGTCCGGATCCCGATGCGCGGGTCCATCGGGTCCCTGAACGCGGCGGTGGCCGGTTCCATCCTCCTGTTCGAGGCGCTCGGCCAGCGCGACCCCGAGGCCCGGCCGGATATCGCCACGGGGCCCGCGGTCGAGGCGACGCCGCGCAGCCGGCGGCGGTCCGCCCCGGAGCCGGACGACGATGAGCTCGTGGTCGAGCGCCCGGTCGAGGCTGCTGCCGCCGTCCAGCCGGACGAGGTCGAGCTGCTGCCGGGTGGCCCGCCGCCCACCGCTGACCGGGAGCTTCCCGAGGCGGCCCCGGACCCGACCCCGGCCGTGGAGGCCGCCCCGCGCCCAAAGCGTCGGCGGGTCACGACCGCTGCCGCCGCTCCGCCCCCGGACCCGACCCCGGTCGCGGCGCCCCTGCCAGGCCCCAAGCGTCGGCGGGCCACGACCGCTGCGGCCGCGCCGCCGGCAGCCGAACCGCCCGCCCCAGCGGGCGACGACCCCGCTCCGGCGGGCGAGGTCGCCCAGCCTGCGCCACGCCCGAAGCGGCGGCGAACGGCGTCGGCTTGACCGTCCGAGCGAAGCGGCCCTATCATTCGCGGGCGCTCTGACACCCCTTAGGTGCCCATGCGCCGCGCCGACGTAGCTCAATTGGTAGAGCAGCGGTTTTGTAAACCGCCGGTTCCGGGTTCGAGTCCCGTCGTCGGCTCCATCCGTGCAGCCTCCGGGCCCACATAGCTCAGCTGGCAGAGCACTTCCTTGGTAAGGAAGAGGTCATCGGTTCAAGTCCGATTGTGGGCTCCACCCATTGACCTCAGTCGATCCCCGGAAGCGGCGGACACTGGCGAAGCCGCGCCCGGCTGAGGCGTCGACCGCCGCAAGCAGTTGGAGAGAGACAGGTCACCGTGGCCAAGAAGAAGTTCGAGCGAACCAAGCCGCACGTGAACATCGGCACGATCGGCCACATCGACCATGGCAAGACGTCGCTCACCGCGGCGATCAGCAAGTACCTCGCGTTGAAGGGCTCGGCCGAGTACCG
>JACPOU010000011.1 GCA_016191345.1 Chloroflexota bacterium | reverse complement strand
CGGGCCGGCGGGCGGGCAGCGCATGGGGACCCGCCGTGCGGGCCGGCGGGCGGGCAGCGCATGGGGACCCGCCGTGCGGGCCGGCGAGCGGGCGGCGCGTGGGGACCCGCCGTGCGGGCCGGCGAGCGGGCGGCGCACAGCGGACCAGTGGCACGGGCCGGGCGGACGCTGCGATTCGCGCTAGGCTGCCAGACGATGGCCACGATCCGCACGCTTTACCGGGACGCGGCCCTTGCCGATGGGCGATCGGACCGGCTCGCGCTCGGCATGAGCATCCTCGTGGACCGTGGCCGGATCGCCTGGATCCGGCCGGCCGACAGCGAGCCGGACCCGGGCCCGGCGACGGGCCTCGAGGTCGTGGACGCGTCCGGCGCCACGATCGTCCCCGGCATGGTCGACGGGCACAGCCACCTGACGCTTCCCGGCGGCGCCCACTGGATCGACCGGATCGACGACCCGCCCGAGGTCCTCCTCGATGTCGCCGAGCGGAACGGGCGGCTCATGACGCGAGCCGGCGTCCGCTGGGCACGGGACGTGGGCGCCCCGCGGCTCGCCGATCCGGCGGATGGTCGGGTCCGTGGCCTGAACCTCGGCGTCCGCGACCGCTGGAGGGACCGGACCGGGACGCCGCACGTCCGCGCCGCCGGGACGTGGCTGGATCGAGCCGGCACCTTCCCCCCGACGACCCACACGGTACCTGCGGGGACCGCGGAGGAACTCGTCGCGAACGCGGAGGGCCAGCTGGACGATGGAGCGGACTTCCTGAAGCTGTACCTTGACGGGCCGGACCCGGACACCTCGCCGTGGTCGGCGGCGGAGGTGGCCCAGGTCGTGGCCGTGGCCCACGCGCGCGGCGCCCGCGTCACGGCCCATTCCGGGCGCCTCAATGGCGCGCGCGAGGGAGTGCTCGGGGGCGTCGATGCGCTCGAGCACGGCTTCGAGCTGGACGAGGCCGTCGCGGGTGAGATGGCTGCCCGCGGAACGTTCCTCGTGTCCACGCTCGCCGTCATGCGCTCATGGCAGGGCTTCAGCACGACGACGCCGATGCCGCGGTTCGCGGACGCCGACGGTCGGCGGCGCGTCGCCGAACGTCGCGAGCGGGCCGAGGAAAGCGTCCGGGTCGCGCACCGCGCCGGAGTCCGGATCGCGGCCGGGACGGACTTCGGCGGCGGTTCGCTCCGTGCCAATCAGTTGGCGTGGGAGGTCGAAAGCCTCGTCGCTGCGGGGCTGGAGCCATGGGAAGCGCTCGGGGCGGCGACCTGGCGGGGCGGGGAACTCCTCGGCGAGCCCGCGGCCGGAACCCTCGTGGAGGGCGGCCCGGCCGACTTCTTCCTCGTCCATGGCGACCCGCTCTCCGAGCCGGCCGCGCTGTGGCGCGTCTGGCGCGTGGCCTGGGCGGACTGAGATGGCGGTCCGCATCACGCCCGAGCAGCGATCGACCTCGATCGGCCAGCACGCGGACATGGAACGCTCCATCGCGGTCTCGGCGTCGGTCGCCGGCTCCACGGGCCTCTACTCGTCCGTCGTCACGACCCAGCCCGGTGCGAAGACGCGAATCCACCATCATGGCCCGTGCGAGACGTCGATCTTCATTCTTCGCGGTCGTGCCCGGTTCACGTTCGGGCCGACCGGACTCGAGGAGGCGTTCTCGGCCGATGCCGGCGACTTCGTCTACATCCCGGCCGGGGAGATTCACGTCGAGGAGAACGCGTCGGCGGACGAGGAACTCGTCGTGGTCCTGACCCGGAACTGCCCCGATTCCCACGTCGTGTACCTCGACGGGGACGCGTGAGCGGCCGCTCGCCCTGGGCCGCGGTCGAGCTGCCCCACCTCCTCGCCGCGCACGGGCTCGCCGGCGTCGCCGAGCAGCCGTTCGAGCACGACGGCTGGTCCGGCGCCACGCTGACCGTCCTCGACGGGTCGGCCGGCCGGTTCATCCTGAAGCGGACGTCGTGGGCGACCGACTGGATCGCCCGCTCGACCCGCGACCATGCCCTGCGCGAGGCGGTCCTCGCCGCCGACCCGGTGCCGCTCCCCCACCCGATCGCACCAGCCCATCTGGGCGCCGCCGCGGATGGGACCGCCGCGGCGATCCTCATGCCGGACCTGTCGGCCTGGCTCATCCCGTGGGACCGCGGCGACGGTGGGCCCGCGATCGTGGACGGCGAACCGCTGGCACGGGTCCTCGCGGCCATGGCGACGATCCATGCCCAGCCGTGGACGGCGGTTCGTGCCGTCGATGAGCCCGACGACCCGGCCTGGCCGTGGTGCCCCGTGCGCGAGCGCGTGGAGCTGCTGTCGCGGGCGTCGGCGATCCGCTACCACCTCGGGGGGCTGTGGGTCGGCGCCCGATTCCTTGCCGGCTGGGACGCCTTCGACGCCCTGGCGACAGTCCCGGCGCGGGCCCTCGTGGACGGCCTGACCGCCGATCCGGGCCCGCTGCTCGCGACGCTCGGGCGGCTGCCGTCGACCGGGCTCCATGGCGACCTGAAGCTTGCGAACGTCGCCCTGCTCCCGGACGGCCGGGCGAGCCTCATCGACTGGCAGCTGACGACGTTCGCCCCCGTCGCCCTGGAGCTCGGCTGGTTCCTCGTCTCGAACGTGGCGCAGCTCGTCTCGGCGCCGGACACGATCCTCGACGCCTATCGCTCGGCGCTCGCGACGGCCGGCGGCGACGCCGTCCTCGGCGATTGGGAGGCGCAGCGCGACCTCGCGATCCTCACCGGGCTGCTGCTGCGCGGCTGGCGGAAGGGCCTCGACGCCGCCGCGGGGGTGGCGCTGCCCGACGGCTCGACGGCGCGTGACGACCTCCGCTGGTGGTGCGACGAGGCGGTGGCGGCCGCCGCGCGGCGACTCTAGGTTCCGCTGCCGGTTCACAGCAGGCTCGGCTCGGAGCTCGGGGGTCGGGCGCGCGGCGCGGTCAGGCGGCCCGATGCGCCGCCCGACGGCGATGGCGTCCGACGCGGATCCGGTTGCCGCACATGGCGATTGCCGGGGATCGGCTGGACCTCGCCGCGCGCCCGGTCGAGGCCGCGGGCTACGATCAGCACTCCACCCGAGCACGAGGAGTCCAGTCATGCCCAAGCAGGTCCATGCCGGTCCCGGCATCGTCGCGTCGTCGAATCCGTTCAGCCAGGTCGTCGAGGCCGGCGGCCTCGTGTTCCTCGCCGGCCAGGTCGGCGACGTGCCCGGCGAGGGGCGGATGGCGGAGGGTGGGATCGAGGGCGAGACGCGCCAGATGCTCGAGAACGTCGGGCGGCTGCTGCGGGCGGTGGGGCTCGACTACCCGGACGTCGTCAAGGCCACGGTCTACCTTCGCGACTTCTCGGAGTTCCAGCGGATGAACGCCGTGTACCGCGAGTTCTTCCCCGTGGAGCCCCCGACGCGGGCCACCGTCGGCGTGACCGCGCTCGCGGCGGAGTACCGGGTGGAGATCGAGGTCATCGCCGCTCGCTGAGCCGGCGGCAGCCGCAGGGCTACCCGCCGACGACGAACTCGTCGAGCGCGATCGTCTCGCGGCCCGGGGTGCCGACCACCTCGATCGTGATCGTCCGCGTGCCCGGCCGGTCGAACGACATCGAGAAGATCTCCGAACGAGCCCGATACCGCGACGCGAAGACATCGACCGTCGCGACGAGCTCCTCGTCCACGTAGACCCGGGCCTGGCCGCGGGTCGGACCCTTCGGTCCGATCCAGGTGATGGAGCTGCCGGTGAAGGTGAACCACGCCGTGGCGCCGCCCTCGATGGCGTAGCGAACCTGGCCGCCGTTGTACCGGGCGAACGCCGCCTCGCCCCAGCCTCCGGAGAAGTTGATCTCCCGGCTGGATTCGTCGAAGACCCGCCGGGCGGCCCCGGGCGCCGTCGCGGTCACCGGGCTGGCGGGCGCTGACAGGCGCCTGGGCAGGGGTGACTCGCCCATGAGCGTGAGGATGCGGTTGACGTAGCGGCGCGAGAAGTCCGACCAGTGGTTCGGGTTCGTGTCGCCGTCGCCGGTCAGCCACCAGTGGGCGACGGAGGCCCAGTCGCCGAGCCAGGCGTAGAGCGCGCTCAGCTTCCGCCGGGCGACCGTGTCCTGGTTGTCGGACGTCGGCGCGGCGTTCGCATCGCCGAGGTACTTCAGCGACCAGGCTCGCCAGTTCGAGGGCATGATCTGGTACTTGCCGATCGCCCCGCTCGTCGAGTTCACGGCGTCATACCGACCGTTCGACTCGACCGCACCGAGGGCGGCCATGAAGCGGTCGATGTTCGGGGGATCGACGGCCTGCGTCGTGGCGGGCCCGATCAGGGCGACGAGCAGGGCCCCGGCGATCAGGGCTGATGCGGCCGCACGCAGGCGACCGGCGACCTCGGGCAATAGTCCTCCTCCAAGAGGGCTCCGTGCGGATCGCGATGGTAGCCCGCGGACCGGCGGCGGGCAACTTGCAAGTGTGTTGCGGTCAGCCGCGGATTTCGTGGAGGAAGGCTGCCACCCGGTCGAGGGCGTCGTCGAGCACGGGGCGGAGGCCATGCCCGAGGCGCGGATAGGTCACCAGGCGGGCATCCGGGAGGAGCCCGACCGCGGTCCGCAGCAACTCGATCCGGGCGAATGGATCCGACTCCCCGGAAAGGAGGAGCACCGGGCACGTGATTCGTGGCCAGTGCGCGATCCGGGCCGCCGTCCGATCCGGCGCGCCGGGTGGATGCAGGGGGTAGCTGAACAGAACGAGCGCGGCATAGGCCGTGCCGGGTTCCGCGGCCGCGAGGCTCGCGACCCGCCCGCCGTAGGAGTGTCCGCCGACCCCCGTCGCGAGGCCGTCGCCGTCCTGCGGCCCGTCGCCGGCGGCGGCTCGCCAGGCCCCGACCGCGTCCTCCGCCTTCCGCTTCGGGAGGTCGTGGGCGGCGGCCTCGATGCCGCGGTTCCGGAGGCCCTCGACGAAGGGCGCCATGCTCGCGGCGGTGCCGCTGGCGCCGTGGCCGAGATGGAGGCGGATCGTCATCGCCGAAGGGTAGCCGGGCGGTATCCTCCCCGCCGATGGACGACGTGCAGCGATGCTGGTGGGGTGGGGGCGAGCGGCCGGACCCGCGGATGCAGGCTTATCACGACACCGAGTGGGGCGTGCCGGTCGATGACGACGTCGAGCTCTTCGAGCGGCTCAGCCTCGAGTGCTTCCAGGCCGGCCTGTCGTGGTCGACGATCCTCAACAAGCGCGATGCCTTCCGGCTCGGGTTCCGGGGCTTCGACCCGCGGGTCGTGGCACGGTTCGACGAGGCGGACCGGACGCGGCTCATGGCCGATGCCGGGATCGTCCGGAACGGCCAGAAGGTCGATGCCACGATCGGCAACGCCCGGGCGTTCCTCGAGACCTCCCGGGAATACGAGGCGTTCGCCGCATACCTGCGCTCGATGGTCCCGCCGCCGCCGGCCCGCCTCCCCCGGACCGCCGTCGCAGCCGACATCCCGGCCTCGAGCCCGACCAGCGACGCCCTGTCGAAGGACCTGAAGCGCCGCGGGTTCCGGTTCGTCGGGACGACGATCGTCTACGCCTTCATGCAGAGCGTCGGCCTCGTCGACGACCATCTGCCGGGCTGCTTCCGGTACCGGGGCTGAGCGGTTCGACGCGGCGCAGGTGCGCGGCGAGCGAGGCGCGGGGCGAGCGAGGCGCGGCGCGGGCCGGGCGGCGGGAGGCGAGCCACGCGGCGCGGCGGTGACGCCGCCGGCGCTACAGCTCGCGGCGCCGCAGCGAGAAGGCCGCCAGCCCGAGCACGATCGCGATCCACGCCACGACCCAGACGAGGAAGGCGATGCTCGGCGGCTGGCTGGCGAAGAACGGGTTCGCCTCGGCAAGCGGCTGGGATTGCGCGGCGGCGATGACGATCTGGGGCTCCAGGCCGTAGATGACGCCGCGCCACAGGCCGTCGGTCGGCAGGAGGATCCGGCCGACGTCGCCGATCGCGGAGAGGTCGACCCCGGGGTTGGCCGCGGCGATCGCGATGCCGACGCGCTCGATCGCGCCGGCCATCCAGGCGAGCCCGAACGCGACGACCGCGATCGCGCCGCCACCGATCGGTGGCAGCCTCGTCGAGAGGAACATGCCGAGCGTCAGGACCACGATGCCCTCGGCAGCCATGGACACGATCGGGACGAGGACGGACGGCGGAGAGTAGCCGGACACGGCGCCGACGACGAGGATGGCCAGCCCCGCCGAACCGGCGCCGTAGGCGACCAGGACGATGGCCAGGCCCAGCCAGCGGCCGAGGAGGTAGGAGGAGCGACGGATCGGCCGGGCCAGCATCGCGAGCGCGACCCCCGATTCGAGGTCGGAGGCGATCGCCGGCGAACCCAGGAACGCGGCGGTCATCGCCAGCACGAAGCTGAACTGGAAGGCGATGAAGATCAGGAGCTGGGAGACGGCGAGCTGGAGCGTCACCTCCGAGCCGCCCTCGGCATGGAACAGGCTGGTCAGCCGCCCGACGCCCCAGCCGATGAGCGCGACCGCCAGCAGGGCGAGGATCACGAAGACCCACAGGATCTTCCGGCGCGCCGCCTCGCCGATCGTGAGCCGCGCGATCGCGATCACGCGACGGCCCCGGCGCGGCTCCGGCCGACGAGCTCGAGGAAACGCTCCTCGAGGGACTCGCGCCCGGATGCGACCGCGCGGACGCGGACCCCCATCCCGACGAGTGCGACGACGACGTCGGGAATCCGCTCGTCCGGCAGCCCCGGGAAGACCAGCTCCTGGCCGTCGAAGCGCGGCTCGCCGAACCGGACGAGCTCGGCGAGGCCGGCCGGCGCCAGGCCGTCGACCCGGATGCGGGTCGCGGATTCGCCGAGGACGCTGTCGAGCGAGCCTTCCGCGACCACTCGCCCCCGGTCGACGATCGCGATCCGGTCGCAGACCTGCTCCACCTCGGTCAGGAGATGAGAATTCAGGAAGACTGCGGCCCCGCGGTCCCGGGCGTGGCGCAGGATCGCGCGGACATCCATCCGGCCGATCGGGTCGAGGGCGGAGGTCGGCTCGTCGAGGATGACGAGCGCCGGGTCGCCGACGAGGGCGACGCCGAGCCCGAGTCGCTGCTGCATGCCCTTCGAGAAGCCGCCGACCGAATGGCTCGCCCGGTCCGAGAGCCCGACCAGCCCGAGGACGTCGTCGAACGCC
Organism: Chloroflexota bacterium; assembly: GCA_016191345.1. Lineage (GTDB taxonomy): Bacteria > Chloroflexota > Limnocylindria > Limnocylindrales > CSP1-4 > UBA5189. The sequence continues at coordinate 16,443 of JACPOU010000011.1, read as the reverse complement.
TTCCGGCGACCCGCCGCGGGCAGGCCCATCAGGTCGGCGTGGAGGCGCAGGACCTCCGTGGCCCGGAGCCAGGGCTGGTAGCGGAAGAGCTCGGGGAGGTAGCCGATGCGGCGCCGGGCCTCCCGATCGCCGAGCGGCGCGCCGAGGACGCGGCCGCCGCCGCCGCTGGGCCGCGCCAGGCCAAGCAGCAGCTTGACGGTCGTCGTCTTGCCGGCGCCGTTGGGGCCGAGGAAGCCGAACAGCTCCCCGGGATTCACGGTCATGGTCAGCCCGCTGAGGGCCTCGACGCGGCCGTATCGCTTCCGGAGGTCGGTGACATCGACGACGGGCATGGCATCGGAATCCGGCATGTGGTCCCCCTTGCCCCGCCATCGTGCCACGCTAGGTGGCACGACGCGGGCCGAGTCTCCGCACATGGTCAATCTCGAACGCCCCTGCTGCGACTCCCCGCTCCTCGTCGAGCTCCCGCTCCCGGCGTCGCTCCGCTGCGATGACTGCGCCGTCTCGTGGACGGTCGCGGACCCGGATCCGGGCCACGCCGAGGCCATCGCCGCCTGAGCGACGGAACCGGCACCGCCGCGCGGTGCCGGTTCGCTACCATCCGGCGGTGCCTCCCGACGATCTCGGTCCGCTCCGCGCCGCGCTGGTCGCTGCCGGGCGGCGCCTCGGATCGCGCGGCCTGATCGCCGCCGCGGAGGGCAACCTCTCGGTGCGGCTTCCGGGCGCGCGGCTGCTCATCACGCCGACTGGCCTCCGCAAGGACGAGCTGGTGCCGGCGGACCTCGTCGTCGTGCCGCTGGACCGCGCGTCGCCGGGCTGGAGCGCCGCTGGGCCGCGCCCGAGCTCCGACGTGGCGATCCACCGGGCGATCTACCGGGCGCGACCGGACGTCGTCGCCGTCGGCCATGCCCACCTGCCGGCCGCGATGGCCCTCAGCCTCGCGGACGAGGTCCCGGATCCGGCGGCCCTCCCCGAAACGGCGCTCCTCCTGCCGCGGCTGCCGTACGTGCCCTACGGGGCGATGGGCTCGGAGGAGCTCGCGGGCCGGATCGCGGCGGCCTTCGCGACCGCCGAGGGACCGCTGCCGGGCGCCGTCATCCTGGAGCGCCACGGGGCGGTGGCGGTCGGCTCCGGGGACGTGAGCGCTGGCGCCGCTGCGGCCGCGAGCGCTGGCGCCGCCGAGGACGCGAGCGGTGGCGCCGCCACGGCCGCGATCGCCACGGCCGTCAACCGCCTCGAGCTCGTGGACGTCCTGTGCCGCGTCTGGCGGGACGCGCTGCTCCTGCGGGCCACGGCCGGCCGGTCCTCTCGCATCGGCCCGCCAACCCGGACGGGTCGCCATCGACTAGCATCGCCGCACCGCGACCGCGGCCAGAGGGAGGAAGCATGAACGTCCGCGCGCTGCTCGCCGAGGTTGTCGGCACGTTCGTCCTCGTGGCGATGGGCTCGATGTCGATCCTCGCGGCGGGCGCCGTCGGATTGCCCGGGCTGCTCGTCGCCCCGATCGGCTTCGGGCTCGGGCTGCTCGCCGCGATCGCGATCGCCGGCGAGGCCTCCGGCGGGCACTTCAACCCCGCCGTGACGCTGGGAGCGGTCCTCGACCGCCGGATCAGCCTTCTCGACGCGGCCTGGTACGTCGTGGCCCAGGTCGTCGGCGCGCTCGGTGGCTCGCTGTTGATCCTCTCGCTCTCGAACCAGGGCGTCGTCGCCGGCACGAAGAACATGCCCGGCGTGTCGGACATCGGCGCATTCCTCGTCGAGGTCGTCCTGACGGCCATCTTCCTGGCGGTGATCCTCACGATCACCCGGAAGCCGAAGAACCAGGGCCTCTTCGTCATCCCGCTCACGCTGCTCGCCATCCACGCCGTCGGCATCCCGTTCAGCGGCGCGTCCGTGAACCCCGCCCGGGCCTTCGCTCCGGCCCTCGTCTCGATGGACTTCGCCAAGCTCTGGATCTACCTGACCGCACCGTTCCTCGGCGCCGTCGTCGGCTGGATCGTCTACCGGGTCCTCTCGTCCGACGGCATCCAGCCGGAGGACGGGGACATCGTCGCCGTGGAGCCCATGGACTTCGCCGACCCGGCCCCGGACGCCCCGCTCACGGCCGGCTGACGGTCCGGCGTCCTCAGATCCGGAAGTTGGCCACCGGTCGCTCCTCGAGGAGCAGCGGCCGGTCAACCCGGAAGGCGCCGATCTCGCCTGCCGAGGGGGTGTCGCGGTCGAGCGCGAGCTCGACGAGGATCCGCCCCAGCACGGACGCGAACTTGAAGCCGTGCCCGGCCCCGAGCGCGAGCACGACGCCGGGGTGGTCCGGCAATCGATCGACGACGAAGTCGCGCTCCGGCGTGAGCGTGTACAGGCAGGTCTTCGTGACCAGCTCCGGCCCCACCGCGCCGGGAAGGTAGCGCTCGAGGAAGGCCACGAGCCGGTCGCGCGCGGCGACGTTCACCTCGAACGTCCGTGTCTGCGGCGTGCAGACATCCCCGCCCACGTCCTGGGCCGCCTTGGGGCCGGCCTCGCCGTAGGTCGGGAAGCCGTAGAACGACGGCTCGTCCATCCAGATCCAGATCGGGAAGCGGTCCGGTGCGAAGGCCGCCGGGTCCGGGCAGGCGAAGTAGGTGACCTGCTCGCGCGTCACCGTCAGCGGCAGCCGGCGCCCGAGCGAGGCGAGCACGTCGTTGGTCCACGCATCCGCGGCAACGACCACCCGACCGGCCCGATGCAGGCCGCCGTCCGCGGTCATGACCTCGTACTCGTCGCCGGCGGCGCGGATTCCGGTCACGGGCGTCCACTCCCGCAGGACGGCACCGTTGGCAATGGCGAGCGCGCGGTGGGCCGGGTTGCCGCGGTTCGGGTCGGCGATCCCCGATTCGGCCTGGTACACGACGGCGGCGTCCTCGGGCAGGTGCCACTGGGGCCAGCGGTGCATGGTCTCGGCCGCGGTCAGCCGCTCGAACGGCACGCCCTCGTCGGCGAGGCTGCCCGTGTAGCCGGCTTCGCTCGTGGCCCCGCCGGCGGGGTAGACGTCGATGCCGCCGGTCCTCGTGACGATCCGGATCCCGCTGGCGGCCTCCACCTCCGCCCACGTCTCGTAGGCGCGCTTCGCGAGCCGCACGTAGTCCCGACGGTGGTAGGAGAGGCGGATGATCCGGGAATGGTCCCTGGAAGCACCGTTCGGGTGGTCGAACTCGAACTGCTCGAGGCCCAGGACACGCGTCCCGGGTCGAGCCGCGGCCCAGTGGGCAGCCGCCGACCCGATGGCCCCGAGCCCGACGACGATGACGTCCCATTCGCGCTGCATGCCGGGACGCTAGCACTCCGGCGACCCCGGCAACCCTCGACCGCCGAGCCCGGCGGCCCACGACCGGCCACCCCCGGCGGCCCTCGAGATTCAGAGGCCCGCCGCGAGGGCCAGCGCGAAGCCGCAGATCACGAGGTTCCCGAGGAGGCTGATACCGACCTGGAACCGCGGCGGGAGGCGGTGGTGGGCGACCGCGCTGACCGCCGCGAGGAGGAGCTGCCAGCTGATGGAGGCGAGAAACGCGCCCGCCGCGAAGGCGGCCCGCTCGCCGGGCCCGCGGCCGATCGCCGGCAGGGCGAGGATGAGGGCCGCGAAGTAGATGACGGTGGCCGGGTTGAGGAGGGTGAGCGCCAGGAAGCGGAGGTAGGTCCCGGTCGCGCTGACGGGCAGCTCGGTGCTGCGCGGCTCGCCCCGCGGAGCGAGGAGGATGCCGGCGAGGCCGCGCAGCCCGATGCCGAGGAGCGCGCCGATCGCGACGATCCGCAGCGGCCGCTCCCACGGGACGAGGAGGGCGGCCAGCGCCGTGCCGCCGACGACCGCGAGGGTCGCGTAGATGCCGTCGGCGCTCGCCGCACCGGCGGCTGCCGCCGCCGCGACACGGAAGCCGCGCCGGATTCCCTGCTCGATGACGAGGACCGCGATCGCGCCCACGGGAATCGCGATGGCCCAGCCGGCGAGCGCGCCGGCGGCGAACGAGGTGAGCACCGGGTCAGGCGGCGGACGCGCCGGCTGCGATGAGCTCCAGGAGCGCGCCGAGGTGCTTCCGGTGGGTGGCGCCTTCGAAGTCGTTGAGGGGCTGCGACTCCATCGCGTGCTCCTCGATCCGGCCGGACCGGCGGAGGTAGACGACCGGATAGATGGCACCCTGGCCATCCGCCTCGACCGTCATCGCGGCGGCATCGGGTCCGCTCGAATCGAGGAAGTGCGTGAGCGGCCCGATCCCGGCATCGACGATGCCCGCCGCCGGATCGACCTCGATGACCCGGGCGAGGTAGGCCTTCTGGTGCCACAGCTCGGGCGCCCGCGTCGCCTCGGCCAGCAGGTAGTCGCGAAGGTCGCCGAGGGCGACGGTCTCGCGCCGGGGGGCCTGGCCGGAGGCCGTCTCGGCGAGGTGCCGGACGAGGATGCGGGCGTTGTAGCGGTGGCCGTGGACCGCCCCCGAGTAGCTCGAGATGCCGTGCTTCTTGAGCCCCGAGGCACCCTGCGTGATGGTCCCGGCGAAGAAGATGCCGGGCACGGTGGCGCTCTCCCAGAACGCGGTCTGAGCCGGCAGCTTCGCCTGGCCGAACGTCGCGACGCCGAGCGCGGGCAGGTCCACGAGCGGGCAGGTGAACCCGGTCGCGGCGATCGCCTCGTCCACCTCGAAGCTCACCGGGAGCCCGTTGTCGGAGCGCTTCAGGTCGACGCGCAGGCCGCCCGCGACGCGCTCGATGCCCTCGACGGAGGCCGACAGGATGTCCACCCCGCCGCCGAGGGCGTGGTCCTCGAAGGGCTGGACGTAGCGGGCCCGGACGCCCATGAGCGAACGTGTCTCGATCGACGTCTTCGCCGGCGAGGGCGACGAGAGCGTGATGCGACTCGCCCACTGGAGGAGACCCGAGGCGAGCTCGAACCCGGAGTTCTGCTTGCCGAGGATGAAGAGGCGCTTGCCCGCGTACGACTCCGCGGCGCGCGTGTCGGCGTAATGGTCGGCGAGCTCGAGGCCGGGCTTGGCGGGCGTGTACGGGTCGGCCACGCCGACGGCGACGATCAGCTGCCGGCAGCGGTACTCGCCGTCGCTCGTGCCGACGACGAAGGTCACGCCGTCGGGGCCCTCCTCGCGGCGAGTTGATTCCCACCTGCATCCATACCGGACCGCGATGCGCGCCCGGTCGGCGAAGGCCTCGAGGTTGGCCTGCATCTCGGGCCGGGACGGGAAGTCGGACGACCCGTCCATGAACTCGACCTGGAGTCCGCGCAGCTCCGGCTCGACGGCCAGGAGGCTGTTCCAGTCCCAGCGCTCGAACTCGCGGGCGCGCCGGTCCGCCGGCGCGTACGGCTTCGTCCACGACAGGAGGCGCTGGAAGAACGGCCAGTGGCGGAACATGCCGCCCGGCGCCGGGTCGGCGGAGATGACGGCATGCTGGATTCCCGCCCGGCCCAGGAAGTAGCTTGCCTGGAGCCCGCCCGGGCCCGACCCGATGACGAGGATGGGGTAGTCGCCCGGCGGGGCCGGGCGATCGGGTTCAGCCATCGCCGCGGTCAGCTCCGGGCCCGGTTCGCGTTCCGGAGCCGGCGGGCCTGAGCCTGGAGCATGCGGAACATGACCCGCGGATGCTCGACGAGGAACGGCTCGATCGCGCTCCCGGCCAGGACGATGCAGCGGAGGGGCCGGGTCGCGACGATGTCGGCCGTCGGCGGCTCCCCGAGGAGGAGCGAGATCTCCCCGAAGAATTCGCCCCGGGACAGGGTCGCCCGCTGGGCGCCGTCGGCGATGACGGCGGCCTCGCCGTCGAGGATCACGTAGAAGCCGGACCCGGTGAGCCCCTGGCGCAGCACGCGCTCGCCCTCCGGGAAGAAGGCCTCCTCGAACCGGCTGGCCACGCCCATGAGCTGCGGGGTGGTCAGGTCGGCGAAGAGCGCCATGCCGGCGATCGCGTCGGCGATCTCGTCGCGGGTGGCCATGGGTGCGTGGTTCCTCCAGCCGCCCCGGGTGGGACGTCGCCGAGATTGTGCACCGTTCGCCAGCACGGTGACGGTCGAGGTCGCGCCGCGGTTCGATCGAGCCGTCGTCGTCGCGCCGTCGTCATCGGGCCGTCATCGGTGGCCGCGAATCTTGACGCGGGACCGCCGGGCGCGCAGCATCGGCGGCACCCACCGCTGGAGGCTCCGGAGCCCAGATGTCCCTGTCCCCAGGACGCCGCGCCGAGCTCCTCTCCGCGTGCCCGCTGTTCGCCGGCGTCGGCGCCGACGGGGTCGCGGCGCTGGCAGGCCGCGCCGCCGAGGTGGATTTCCCGGCGGGCCATGTCATCGCCCGCCAGGGCGAGATCGGCACCGGGTTCTTCGTGGTCGTCGAGGGACTGGTCCGCGTGGTCCGCGACGGGACCGAGCTGGCGCGCCTGGGCCCCGGCGAGTTCTTCGGCGAGCTGTCCGTCCTCGACGGCCGGCCCCGGAACGCGATGGTGGCCGCGGAGTCGCCCACGACCTGCCTCGCGATCGCCTCGTGGGACTTCGAATCCGTCCTCCTGGACAACCCGGCCGTGACCCTCGCCATCCTCCGGGGCGTCGCCACCCGCCTGCGCGCCGCGACCGAGGCGTCGCGGCACTGACCGGCGGGCCGGCAGCATGCGCGATTCGCTGATGAGCCCAGCCGCGGACGACCGTCCGCTCGGCGGCACGCTGGCGTTCCTCTTCTCCGACATCGAGGGATCCACCCGCCTCGAGCAGGCCGTCGGCACCGCGGCCTACGCCGAGCTTCGGGAGCGGCACCGGGCGCTGCTTCGCGCCGCCTTCGATGCCCACCGCGGCCATGAGCAGGGCACCGAGGGCGACTCGTTCTTCGTGGCCTTCGAGGCCCCGGCGGACGCGGTCGCCGCCGCGATCGACGCCCAGCGGGCGATGGCCGCGGAGCCGTGGCCGGCCGAGGCCCCTGTCCGGGTCCGGATGGGCGTCCACGTCGGCGAGGCGACCCTCGTCGGCGGGAGCCTCGTGGGCCTCGCGATCAACCGCGCCGCCCGGATCGCGGCCGTCTCGCACGGCGGCCAGGTCCTCGTCTCGGAAGCCGTCCGCGCGATCGCCGGCTCGAGCCTGGAGCCGGGCGCAGGGTTGCAGGACCTGGGTGCGCACCGCCTCAAGGACCTGCGCGAGCCGGAGCATCTGTACCAGGTCACGGCAGCGGGCCTCGCGGCGACGTTCCCACCGCTCGCGACCCTCGATGCCCGGCCGAACAACCTGCCGACGCAGCTCACGTCCTTCGTCGGGCGGGCGGACGAGCTGGCGGCCGCCTGCGCCCTGCTGCGGGCCAACCGCCTCGTGACGCTCACCGGCCCGGGCGGGACCGGCAAGACGCGGCTCTCGCTCCAGGTGGCCGCCCAGGGCGTCGACGACTTCCCGGAAGGCGTCTTCTTCATCCCGCTCGAGACGGTCCGCGACCCGTCGCTCGTGGCGTCGCGCATCAACGGCGAGATCGGAATCTGGGAATCCGGCGGGACGTCGGGCCGCGACGCGCTGGTCGAGTGGCTCGCCGAGAAGCACGTCCTCCTCGTCCTGGACAACTTCGAGCAGGTCCTCGATGCGGGGCCGGTCATCGCCGACATCCTCCGCGCGGCGCCGAACGTGAAGGCGATCGTCACCTCGCGGGCTCCGCTCCGCGTGTCAGGGGAGCAGGAGTTCCCGGTGCCGGGCCTGCCGGTCCCGCCCGACCCGGGACTCCTCGGCGGGTACGAGCGCTCGCAGCTGGCGAGCTCGGGGGCGCTCGATCCGGCCAGGCTGTCCACGTACGAGGCGGTCCGGCTCTTCGTCGCCCGGGCGGTCGCGGTCCGGCCCGGATTCAGCGTCACGAACGAGAACGCCCCGGCTGTCGCCGCGATCTGTGCCCGCCTGCAGGGCATGCCGCTGGCCATCGAGCTGGCCGCCGCCCGGGTCAAGCTCCTGGGCCCCGAGGCGATCCTGGCCCGCCTCGAGCACCAGCTGAACCTCCTCGCCGCCGGCGCGCGCGACCTCCCGGCGCGGCAGCAGACGCTCCGCGGTGCGATCGCCTGGAGCTACGACATCCTCGATGAACCGCAGCGGCGGTTCCTCGACCGGCTGTCCGTCTTCGCCGGCGGTTTCGACATCGAGGCCGCCGAGGCGGTCGGCGGATCCTCCGGGGAGGTCGGCCTGGACGTCTTCGATGGGCTGATCGGCCTGGCGGACCAGAGCCTCCTGCGATCCGCCGGCGGCGAGCCACCGCGGTTCCAGATGCTTGACACGATCCGGGAGTTCGCGGGCGAGATGCTGGAGGGCCGTGACGATGCCGCCGAGATCCGGAGTCGCCACGCGCAGTGGTATCGCGACCTTGCCGAGCGGACGGCGCCCGAGCTCGCCGGCGCCGACCAGCGCCGCATGCTGGAGCTCCTGGAGCTGGAGCACGACAACTTCCGGGCGGCGATGGATCGCAGCGCGGCGGCCGGCGACGCCGGCACGACCATCCGGACCGCCTTCGCCCTCTGGCGCTTCTGGCAGAAGCGAGGCCATCTGAACGAAGCCCGCCGGCGCCTGCAGGGCTACGCCGCGGCCGCCTGGTCCCGGCCGGATCCCGTCCTGCGGGCCCGGCTCCTGGAGGCGCTCGGCGGCGTCTGCTGGTGGCAGGCGGACATCAACGCGATGGCCGCCGCATACCGCGAGGCGGTCGAGATCTGGCGCACCATCGGCGACAAGCGCGAGATCGCGAACGCGCTCTACAACTACGCCTTCGCCTTTGCCGTCAGCGCCGACCCGACGTCAGATCCGCGGCAGGCCGATCCCGACGGGGAGGGGGCCCGAGCCCAGGAGGAGGCGCTCGCGCTGTTCCGCGAGGTCGGCGACGTCCGGGGCCAGGCGAACGTCCTCTGGGGGATGGGCAATCGGCGCTACTTCTCGCTCACGCCCGACTCGGGCGAGGACCAGTTCCGGGAGGCATTGGCCCTGTTCCGGAGCGTCGGCGACGTCACGATGGAGGCCTGGTCGCTGCACATGCTCGGCAGCGCGCTGCTGCGGCAGGGGCGGCCCGAGGAATCCCGTGAGCTGCTGCGCCATGCGCTCCGCCACTTCTACGACGCCAGCGACGCTTCGGGGATCGCCCTGGTCTTCGACGACCTGTCCTCCCAGGCGGTCGTGGATGAGGATCTCCCCCGGGCAGCCCGATTGCGGGGCGCCGCGCGTCACCTGACGGCCATCACGGGTGCCGAGCTCGCGGGCTTCGTGAACGAGCAGTACGAGTTCCTCGCCCGGCCGCAGGTCGTCCGGCGCCTCTCGACGGAAGAGCTGGAGCGGCTCGGCGCGGAGGGCGCGGCGATGACCCTCGACGACGCCGTCGCCTATGCCCTCGACACCAGCGCGGCGGACCTGCTCGCGAAGGCGCACCCGCCCGGCTGACGTACGATGGTCACGGCGCGGGCGGACCGGACGATGGATCTCCGCCCCGCCGGTCCGGCACGCCGACGCGCGTGCCCGGCATGCGCGGCAGGGCGCGACTGGCGTCCCAGGAGGCTCGTGATGGACCCGCAGCCCGTGACCCCGATCCGCCTCGTGCTGCGTTCCGCGGCGCCGGCGCCGGTGGCGTGGGCCCACCTGACCGATCCGGAGCTCGTGCGCACGTGGTTCACGGAGGCGAGCCCCCTGGGCGACGTCGGCGACACGTACCGTCTGGATTTCGGCGATGACAGCGTGGTGGAAGGGGCCCTCCAGGAACTCGAGCCGGGCCGGCGCTTCGCCCACGGCTGGGCCTGGCTCGACGCGGAGCCCCGGCTCGAGACGCTCGTCACCTGGACGGTGGAGCCGGCCGAGGGCGGGGGCTCGGAGATCCTCCTCGTCCACGATGGCTGGGACAGGGCCGGGGCGGACGAGGCGCTCCGCGACGACCACGAGGCGTACTGGTCCGGCTACCTCGACGACCTCGCCGACATCCTCGAGGACGCAGCGGCCCGGTGAGTGGACTCCCGCCGAACGGGTCGCCGTCAAAGCCGGCGAGCGGCATCGGCGCGCGCCTCGGGGCGCTGACGTCCGGCTACCGGGGCTTCCAGCCGGATGCTCGTCGCTTCCTGGTCGTCACCCTCGTCGGCGGGGCCGCCCTCAGCCTGTGGTGGATCGACTTCAACCTCTACCTCGCGGCCCTCGGATTCGATGCGTCGCGGATCGGGCTCATCGCGACGGCGGGTTCGATCGCCTCGGCGCTGGCCGCGTTCCCCGCCTCGTCCTGGTCGGACCGCGTGGGACGACGGGTCGTCATGGGCGTCGGCGGCGGCGCCAGCCTCGTCGCCGTGGTCGGGATGATCGGGACGCGTGACCCCGGGGCGATCCTCCTGCTGGCCGCGCTTTACGGCGCCGGAAACCAGGCGATCGGCGTCGTCTCGGTGCCGTACATGTCGGAGCACTCGGAGCCGGAGCATCGGAACGAGCTCTTCGCGCTCCAGTTCGCGATCACGAGCGCCACGAACGTCGTCGCGGCCGTCCTCGGCGGCGTCGTCGCGCGCCTGCTGTCCGACCGGCTCGGCTACGTGGCGGACAGCCCGGACACGTACCGGATCATCCTCGCCTTCATGGCCCTCCTGCTGGTCGCCGGGCTGCTCATCATCCTGCGCCTCAGCGACGACCGGCCGAAGGTCAGGAACCCGGCGCGGCTCCTGGCCACCGGGGAGCCGGCGGCGTTCCCGAGGGCTCGGCATCGGGGCCTGTCCATCGCCCGCTTCGGGCTGACGATCCGCGACCGCCGGACCTTCTTCCGGCTCCTGCTGCCGGGCCTCCTCATCCCGATCGGGGCGGGCCAGATCATCCCGTTCCTGAACCTCTTCATCCAGCAGAAGTTCGGGTTGGATCTGGCCTCGCTCAACGGCGTGTTCGCGATCACCAGCGTCGGGACGATGCTCGCGGTCCTCTACCAGCCGACCCTCGCCCGACGGTTCGGCCGCGTCCGGTCCGTCGTCCTCGTCCAGGGCGTCAGCATCCCCTTCCTCGTCGTCCTCGGATTCAGCCCGCTCCTCGTGACGGTCATCCTCGCGATGGCGGTCCGGAACTCGCTCATGAACGCCGGCAACCCGATCGCGAACGCGTTCGCGATGGACCGGGTCAGCGCCCCGGAGCGGGCGACGCTCGCGGCCGCGATGTCGCTCACCTGGTCGATCGGCTGGGTCATCGCCGGGTTCTACTACTCGGCGGTCCATGCCGCCCTCGGCTTCGACGCCGGCTACACGGTGAACTTCGTCACGATCATCGTCCTCTACTCGGTCGCGACCTGGCTCTACTGGCACTGGTTCCGCGACGTCGAGCCGGGCCCGTCCGGCCCCGGACTCACCGCGGCGCCCCCCTTCCCGGCGGCGTCCGGCGGGGCGACGGACTAGACTCCGCGGATGACCGTCGAGGCGTCCCAGCGCGCGAAGACCGGCATCCCGAAGAACCCGGGCCGGGCCGACCTCGGCATGAAGGCGACGCTCCTGGTCCCCTCGAAGGCGATCGTCGAGCAGTACTACGTGCCGCTCATCTACACGGCCTGCCGGACCTGCTATTCCGAGCTCCCGCCGGAGGAGATCTTCCGGAAGGCCGCGAACGGCGAGATCGACGTCGCGAAAATGCAGCGGCTCATCAACGGCGTCATCGAATCCGGCCACGGGTCCACGATCGAGCACGTCGTCTTCACCTTCGGGATCACCGGCGTCTCGCGGACGCTCTCGCACCAGCTGGTCCGGCACCGGGCGGGCGTCGCGTTCGACCAGCAGAGCCAGCGCTACGTGACCTACAAGCAGGCGGCCACGATGCTGCCGCAGACGATCGCCGACGCGGACCCGGAGCTCCGGGCGCGTTACGAGGACCAGGTCGAGTCGTCGATGGAGCTGTACGGGGAGCTCGTCGGCGCGGGGATCCCCGGGGAGGACGCGCGGTTCGTCTTCCCGAACGGGACGCGCACGAACCTCGTCATGACCACGAACCTGCGGGCGCTCATCCACATGTCGGGGCTGCGGCTCTGCACGATGGCCCAGTGGGAGATCCGCCGGCTCTTCCAGCTCATCCGCCACGAGATCTTCACGGTCTCGCCGTTCCTGGGATCCTTCCTCGCCCCGAAGTGCGTGCCGCTCGGCTACTGCGACGAGATGGGCAACCGGGACGGGCACTGCCCCATCCGTCCCCACAAGGACCGGGTCCTCGAGGCCTGGGCGGAGAAGGCGAAGGCCGCGCGGGCGGCAGGACGCGAGCTGCCGGTCCAGTCGTGAGGATCCGGCTCCAGTTCGATCGGATCGCCCCGGGCGTCGAGATCGGACCCCACCGGCACGGTGTCGAGACCGTCGTCTACGTCGCGGGCGGCGAGCTCGTCTTCGAGCACGGCGAGGACCTCGACCGGCGGGTCGTCGTCCGGGCCGGCGACGTCCTGTACGAGGCCCCCTCCGAGCACCACCGGATCCGGAACGAGGGGACGGTCGACGCGCTGGCCCTCCTCGCCTCCATCGATCCGGACCCGCGGCGGATCGGCGAGATGCTGCGGCGCTGGGATTCGGAGGCGGAGCCCGTCCGGCGAGGCGCCGAGGCGGAGATCGTCGAGATGGGCGGAATCCGGCGCCGACGGATCGCGGGGCCGGGGGCGTTCGGGACCGCGGCGTTCACGGTGACCGAGGTCGAGGTCCAGCCGGGCGCGATCGATGCGTGGCACCGCCACCCGCGGGCCGAGCACGCGATCGTGGTCTTCGAGGGCCGCGGCGTGGTGACCGTCGGCGACGAGACCGAGACGCTCGAGCCGCTCAAGGGCATCCGGGTCGAGGAGGGCCGCCCGCACCGGGTCGAGAACACCGGGAGGACCGTGCTGCGCTACTACGTCTGCGCGGCGCCGGGCCTGGACCCGATCGAGGATCGCGAGCTGGCGGAGGCGCCGCGCCGCCGGCTGGACGCGTAGCCGGCGCGGCAACCTGGCCACGCGGCGTGTCTCTGGGACATACGCTTGCTGCCGGCAGGCGACGCGTCGCCCTGGGCAGCGCCATATTCCGGGCCATCGCCGTCGCTCTCCGCTCCAGAACAAGTCGCGGCTCACGAGCCACGGAGCAGCCCCGCGGCGATTCGCGCACATTCCGCAGAAGATCGGGCACCGTCCACGCTCACTATGCTCGGTCAGGCGTGCTCGAGTTGGACAGGCGTGCGCTCACCGCCCATCACGCCTTCCAGTCCGCCGATCCCGGGTCCGCGAGACGGCTCGAGCGTGCTCGCAGGCGGGGGCTCTGGAGGGCGCGCAAACCGGTCCCCCGTCGGCTCGAGAGCGCCATCATCCAGCGCGGCGCTGAGGCGATCGCTGATCAGGTGCTCTAAAGGTCGGCCGCGAGCTCGGCAGCGTACAGGCTCAGGATCTCCTCCTCCGTAACGCCCGACAGGGTGGCCTGAAGCGAACTGCGCTCGACGGTTCGGACGCGACCTGCCTCGACGTAGACAATACCCGTCCCCGCCAGGGGTGTGAGTACCCCGCTCGTGGTTCTGATCAAGCTGAGGATGACGCGATCGTCGGGGAGTAGCACTGGCATGACATCGAGTTCCTGCAGGACTCCGTGGCCGTCAGCCGTCGGCGCAGGACTGCCAGGCTGGAGCAGCTCGAAAGTCGCTCCCGCTTGACCTTTGAGGGTGCGGAGTACTTCTACAGTCACTCTGGCCTGACCAAGCCATTGCCCCGCGACGGGCTCGAACGTTGTGGTACGGACGGTCGCTAGCACGACGACATCGCTGGCCCCCAGCGAGTCTTTGAGGGATTCGGGCCCAGCGTAGAAAGACTGGCTTGCCTCGTGGTGGATCGAGCGCGGATCCTGACCGCTAGCGTTGAAGTCGCGGATGAAATTTGCCTGTTGTTCGTATGCGCTCTGAACCTGAGCCTGCCGATCCGAATCAGCTAGTCCACCCCACGGGTCCAGCGCGAATTTGAGGTTGGGCGATGCTGCTATGACCGAAGCTCCAACGGCCACGGTGGCAATCAGGCCCGCAGCGATGACGAATGGTAGGCGTCGAATGTCGATTCGCATGGCGTCAGTCCCACTTGTAGATGCAGCGGATCCCGTGCTCGACGTTGGCTCCGCAAGGGGGAAGTCCTCCGATATCGACCGCCTGCGGGGCGACAGGCGGATTCACGCACCCTGCCGCACCTAGGCCGGAACTCATCAATGGAACACAAGCATTGCCATGATGAAACAGGCCGAGTGCGTGCCCGATCTCGTGTGAGAACACTGATGTCCCCTTGGCGTGGTCCTTGTTCCCAAGCGGGACATAGATCTCGGACCAGACAATTTGCATTGCGCGCGCTTGGTCGCTGCAGGCCGGCACGAGGGCATTGTTGCAGTTGAATGTAACTCCGTTGGGCACAGCCAGGAGGTCATTGCGTTTTAGGTAGATCCACGTGTCGTTTGCCACTGGAGCCCACGAGAGGATCTGCGGTCCCGCGGCCGCGGTCCAATTCGCCCGGGCAACGTCGGCTTTGCTGGAGAGCTGGGCATTGCTCATCTGGTCGATGAGCCGAACCCTGAGAAATTGATTATCGACCCAGACGTTTCGACAGATCAAGGGCGTGCCTGGTTGCCAGCAATCGCCGCCCGCGATCGTGTCCCCGGCTCGAGCTACAGAACCCACAAAGGATATCGACGCCATCAAGCACACGGCGACGACCGGAGCGAACCTTCTCGGGTGAGCAAAGATCAACTTCGCCACCTTCACTCCCACCCGCGGATCGATCAGAAGGCCACCCTAAGCCGCCCCGGTCGGGATGTCAATCCTTGATCTCCGCCCAGTAAGCATCCCAACGTCTGTGTTGAACCGGGCTGGAACGAGGTGAGCCCATCCATCACGCTGTCGCTGTTGTCGAAGGACCAGCGTGAGGAGGGCTCACTGATGGAGTGTACGGTTCCGGTCGAGGTTCACCTGGCGACGGAGCACGCCGACGTGGGCTCGCTCGAGCGGACGATCAGCGCGGCGCTCGTCGAGGTCGGGCTGAAGTTGTGGCACGAGCTCGTCGACCGGCTCGAGGCAAGCCTCCCGGTGCCGGCGGCCTGCGAGGGGTGCGGCGGCCGGTTGAAGGCGAATGGTCGGGCACCCCGCCGTCTGGTGAGCCTCGGCGGCGAGGTCGAGCTGCGCCGCCGCCGCTATCGCTGTCTCGACTGCGGCAGCGAGGTCGTGCCGCTCGATGCGGCGCTCGGACTCGAGCCCCGAGTCCAGCACACCCTCGGGGTCCAGGAGCGCGGCCTGTGGCTGGTGACCGAGATGAGCTATCAGCGCGCGGTCGAGACCGCCGCCGAACTGCGCCGCTGGCCGATCGGCCGGGGCGACCTCCACCGCTGGGTGGCCGCCGAGGGCGCCCGGATCGAGGCGGCCAGCGAGGCGCAGACCGAGGCGGTCCTCGGGGATCACCCCATCCGCGAGCGTGACGGCCCCCGACGGGGCACGGTCTGGGTGAGCGCCGACGGGACGATGGTCAACGACCGTGCCTCGGGCACCGATTTCGAGATCAAGGTCGGGCTCGTCTTCGACGGTGTCCGGCGGACCGGCCGGACCCGTCGGGCGCTGACCGGCCGGACGTACGTCGGGGGGACCGGATCGTGGACTGCCTTCGCCGAGCGGTTCACCGCGACCTGTCAGGAGCTCGGCGTGTTCGATGCCGAACGCATCTTCTTCGTGTCCGACGGGGCGGCTGCCATCCGCTGGATCCGCGAGCGCAGCTTCCCGACCGCGATCGAGCTGCTCGACTGGTACCACCTCGTCGAGGCTCTCCGCCGGGCGATCGGCGACGAACGGACCGACCGACTCGAGACCGCGCTCGCGATCGCGGCGCCGGGCGACGCCGAGGGCCTGGCGGAGCTTCTCGCCGGCTGGGCGTACGAGGAGGCGGGAGCCGACCTCGCCCGCGCCGACAAGCTGGCCGCGGTCCGCGGCTACGTGCTGGCCAACCGCCGCGCGATCGAGCACTACGCGATCGTGCCGCTGGCGAGCTCGGGTCCGATGGAAAAGGGCGTCGACCTCGTCGGATGTAGAAGAACAGCGATTCTAACCGGGCTAAAGCCGACAGTGCACGAATCGCGGCAGGGCCGATGCTCACCAGTGCCGAAGTTCGTCCTGGAGCAACGCGGACCCGAGGTGGAGGGCAAGGCGGTAGCGCGGCGTCCGCACCTATGCGCCCTGTCTCCAGGACACACGATCGGCACGAATGAGCGTGGACGGGGCCTGACTTCCTGCCGAATCTGCACGAATTGCGACAGGGCCAATGCTCATTCGTTGCCGGAGTGTGTCCTGGAGCGACGCGGGTCCGAACGCGGCGCCGGCCGGCCGCGGATCGCGGGCGGCCGTGCCCCCTGGAGTGGTGGACTTTGAGCGATCCGTCGTGATCCGCAGCGACAGTATCGGCGGCGTCGGTCAGGACGCCAGCAGCAGGCTCTTGCCTTCGTCCACCTCCTTGGTCGGTCCATCATCGCTGGCCCGGT
>JACPOU010000010.1 GCA_016191345.1 Chloroflexota bacterium | reverse complement strand
GCGCGGCGGCGCACGGCGCGGCGGCGCACGGCGCGGCGGCGCACGTGGCGAACCGGCGGCGCGTGGCGAACCGGCGGAGCCGGCGAACCGGCGGAGCCGGCGAACCGGCGGCGGGCGGCGCGGCGGCGCACGTGGCGAACCGGCGGAGCCGGCGAACCGCCGGAGCCGGCGAACCGGCGGAGCCGCCTGGCGCTCCGCCGGACGTTCCGCGGGTCAGCGGGCGACGACCACCGTCGCGTGGGCGTGCGTCGCGACGTGCTCCGAGACGCTGCCCTGGAGGATCCGGCCCATCGCGTTGAGGCCGCGCGAGCCGATGACGACCGTGTCGTAGCCGCCTTCGTCCACGACTCGCTCGATGGTCGCGGCGGGATCGCCAGCCGGCTCGATGAGCTCGGCCTCGATGCCGCGCTCGGCGAGCAGCTTGCGGGCCTCGATGAGCTCCTCGGCATGGATGCTCGTGTCGTCCCACGGATCGATCGGGTACCGGCCGGGATGCACGGGCACGACGGACACGACCGCGACGGTGGCGCCGGTCAGGCGGGCGAGCTCCGCAGTGGCCTCAAGGGCGCGGCGTGCCGGGTCGCCGCCGTCATAGGCAAGCAGGATCTTGTGCATCGAGGGCTCCTTTCGACCACGGGTCGGGGAAACAGTCGATCCGTCCGGCTCGTGCCCCTTCACGATCCGACATGGAGCCGCGGGGGTCATCGGCCGTCCGTCCGTCCCTCGGGGGCCGAATCGCCCGATCCGCCGGCCCGCGGCACCTCTCTGCGCCGCCGACCGGCTTGCCCGGCGCGACCGGCCCGCCCGCCGCACCCGCCGCGGTGTCGGTGCACCCGCCGCGGTGTCGCTGCCAGGCACACGAATCGAACGAATGAGCGTGGCCCACCCCCGGTTTCGCGCCGAAACTGCTGGAAGTCGACGGTGGCCCATGCTCATTGGTGTGGATCGTGTGTCTCAGGGACACGCCCGGCGGCGGGGGTCGCGGCCGGCGGCGGGCGGCACGCGCGGGGTGGCGCCCCTGGCCAGCCACGCGCCACGCGGCATGCGCGGGGTGGCGCCACTGGCCAGCCACTGGCCAGCCGCTCGCCACCCTCCACTCGCTACCATGCCCCGCGATGGCCGAGGACGAGGACCAGGGCGCTCGCTACGACCGGATCGCGGAGGCCTATGCCCGCCACTGGGCGCCGGTCATCCGGCCGGCCGCGCTCCAAGTCCTCGACGAGCTGCTGCCGCGCCTCCGGGCCACCGGGCGCAGGGGCGCGAGCGCCGCCCCGCCCCACATCCTCGACATCGGTACCGGCACGGGCACGCTCGCCCTGGCACTGCTCGAGGCACGACCCGCGACGCGCGTCACCGGCATCGATGCATCTCGCGAGATGGCGGCCTGGGCCGATGCCGAAGCGGATCGGCGACTCGGCAAGGCGGCGCGCAGGCACTTCGCGACCCGGGTCGCGTTCGCCGATCGGCTGCCCTTTCCCGACGCGACCTTCGACGCCGCGATGTCCTCATTCGTCATCCAGCTCGTCCCGAGCCGGTCCGCCGCGCTTCGCGAGGCGCGGCGCATGCTGAAGCCCGGCGCGCCCATCGCCTACGTCACGTGGCTGAAGGGCGATGGCACCGTCGACCCACCGGATCGAGTCCTCGACGAGGTCCTCGACGAATTCGGGTTCGATCCCCCGGCCGAGGACGGCAAGGGCGACGGCCGCGACGCCGGGGATGCCGCCAGCCCGAGAGCCGCCGCGGACGGATTGCGTCGGGCGGGCTTCGTGGCCGTCACGGCACGCGAGGACGTCCTCGTCCATCGCTGGACGCCGCGGGCATACCTCGACTTCCTCGAGGGGTTCTCCGAGGAATCACTGTTCGCCGAGCTCGTGGAGCGGGAGCGCCGCGCACTCCGGCGGCGCCTTCTCCAGCGGCTGGCCGGGCTGCGGCCCGCCGATCTCCGACTGCGCCTCCCCGTCGTCTACGTGACGGGCCGGACGCCGGGCTGAACCCGGCGAGGCTCAGCTCTCGGAGCTGCCCCCACCGGCGCCAGCCGAACCGGAACTCGAGTCGCCGGAGCCCTCGGCCGCACCCTCGGCGGCCTCGCCCTCGGGACCCTCGCCCTCCGCGGCCGGGGCCTCGACGACCTCCTCGACGCGCGGCGGGAGGACCTTGGCGACGACCTCCTCCGGGTCCGTGAGGAGGGTCACGTCGGTGGGGATGTCGAGGTCCTTCAGGCGAATCACGTCATCGAACGTCGCCAGCGGCGAGATGTCGTAGCTGATCGACTGCGGAAGGTGGTCCGGCAGGGCCTTGACCCGAACGTGCTCGATGGGGTGGAGGAGCGTGCCGCCCTGCGTGTTGACCGCCTCGGACTCGCCGGTCGCGACGAGGGGCACGTCCACGGTGAGCTCCTCGGTCATGCGGACCAGGAAGAGGTCCGCGTGCAGCGCTCGCTGCGTGACCCGATGGAGCTGGATCGCCTGGACCAGCACGGGGCTCGGCTTCCTGCCGTCGATCGAGAGGTCGACGAGCGAGTTCGGGCCGGTCTTGCGGCGGAGCTGGTCGAACTCGTGACCGTCCACCGTCACGTTCGTGGACGCCACGCCGTGGCCATACACGACCGCGGGCAACTTGCCCTCGCGGCGCAGGCGGGCAACGTTCTTGCCGGTGACGTCGCGGTGCGTGGCCGCGAGGGAAGGGCGCGCAGTCGACATGGGGAAGTGGGCCTCCGATTTCTGGCCCGCAACGGTACCACGAGGCACGCCGCGACCCCGTCCGGAGCCTCGATCGAGGGCCGGTGTAGCATCGGCCCCATGTCCGCCACGATCCTCATCGTCGAAGACGAGCACGCCGTCGCGCGCGGGATCCAGTACGCCCTCCAGCAGGAGGGCTACACGGTCGCCCTCGCGAAGTCCGGCGAGGAGGGCCTCGAGGCCGCGGTCGGCCAGGCGCCGGACCTCGTCGTCCTCGATGTCCGGCTGCCGGGGATCGACGGCTTCGAGATGCTCCGCCGCCTCCGCGCCGCGGGTTCCAAGGCCCCGGTGCTCATGCTCACCGCCCGCGACGACGAGGTGGACAAGGTCATCGGCCTCGAGCTCGGCGCGGACGACTACATGACCAAGCCGTTCGGGCTCCGTGAGCTCCTCAGCCGGGTGAAGGCGCTCTTGCGCCGGGCCTACGGCGACCTGGCCGATGCGCAGGGCGGCCGCGTGATCCGCCATCGCGATCTCGTCATCGACCTCGAGCGACGGCGGGTCCAGCGCGGGGCGAAGCGGATCGGCCTGACCCCCACCGAGTTCGAGATTCTCCGCCACCTCGCCAGCCGGCCTGGCCGCGTCTACACCCGCGGCGAGCTCCTGGAGCTCCTTCGCGACTACGAGGCCCTGGACCAGGACGAGAAGACCATCAACGTCCACGTCAGCCACCTCCGCGACAAGATCGAGGACGATCCCGCCCGGCCCGTCTTCGTGCAGACGATCCGGGGCGTGGGCTACGCCTTCGCCGAGCGCTAGGCGAGCCCGATGGAGCCGGTCGCGCCGGACCTCGAGCCCCTCCCGGACCCGCCGGCGGCGGATCAGCCCGAGCCGCACCCCGACCCGGGCCTCCGGCGCCGTGCTGCGCGACGGGTCATGCCCCAGACGTTCCAGGGCCGCCTGACCCTCGCCTTCGTCGCGATCCTCGCCCTGACCCTGTCGCTCGTCACGGTCCTCGTCCTGAACCGCCTCGGCGACTACTTCGACCAGCAGCAGCGCGAGGACCTGACGGCGCGCTCATTCGGCGTCGCCCAGTACGTGGCCCTCGTCGCCGAATCGGCGAGTGGCGGCGGGCTGCGACCCGTCGTCGATCCCGTGGGCGTCGTGGATCCGGGGGCGGCGGTCGAGCTGCGCCGGACCAGCCAGCAGCGGATCCTGGCCGACTACCTCGGCAAGGCGGACGTCCGGATCCGTCTCGGAACGGTCCTCGGTCGGACGTTCACCCCGGCCTCGAACGGCGAGTTCGTGGCCCTCCTCGAGACCGAGGAGCGGCCCGGGCAGACGCGCGAGCCGATCACGAGCACGCCGATCTACTACACGGTTCCCGGCTTCCCGGGCTACGTGGTGGAAGTCACCCTCTCGAACCCGTATACCTACCGGGCTGCGGCCATCGCCACGACGACGGGCCTCCTCGCGGTCATCGGGATCGTCGCCCTGGCCGTGTCGGTGGTCGCGGCCGCGGCCCTGGCGCGCCGCTTCACGACGCCCCTCCGCCGCCTCACCGAGGCGAGCCGCGACCTGGCCGAGGGCGACCTCGCCCGGCGCGTGCCCCAGGACGCGCTCGATGCCGGCTCCTCGGAGCTCGCCGAGCTTGCGTTCCAGTTCAACGCGATGGCGGACCGCGTCCAGAACAGCGTCGAGATCATCCGCCGCGACCGCGACCGCAGCCGCGACTTCCTGGCCGACGTGTCGCACGAACTCCGGACCCCGATCGCGGCGCTCCGGACGTTCAACGAGCTCCTCCGCGAGCGGGCCGGCGAGGATCCAGCAGCCCGGACGGAGTTCCTGGAGGCGAGCGGCGTGCAGCTGGAGCGGCTCGATTGGCTGGCCCAGAACCTGCTGGACCTCTCGAAGCTCGATTCTGGCCTCGTGCTCCTCGACCTCCGGCCTGACGACCTCCGCTCGACGGTGGAGCAGGCCATCGAGCAGGCGGAACCGGCGGCGAAGCGGCGCGGACTCTCCCTCGTCCTCCGCATGCCGGAGCACCCGCTCCGGATCCGCCACGACCCGGTCCGGTTCGGGCAGGTCGTCGCGAACCTGGTCGGCAACGCCGTGAAGTTCACCCCGCGCGATGGGCAGATCTCCGTGATCGTGGAGGCCGTCCAGGACGGTGCCCGCGTCGTCGTCACCGACACCGGGGTCGGGATCGATGCCGATGAGCTGCCGCGGATCTTCGAGCGCTTCTACCGCGGGACCCGCGCCAACGAGGCCCGCGGCAGCGGTTCCGGGCTCGGCCTCGCGATCGTTCGCAGCATCGTCGACATGCACGGCGGGACGGTGACGGTGGAGAGCCGGCTCAACGCCGGGACGACCTTCGCGGTGACGCTCCCCCGGGACCCTCGCGCAGCCACGGCGAGCACGGCCACGGCCAGCGCAGCGACGGCCAACGCAACCCCCACCCCGGCGGCTTCCGCCCCCGCAGCTTCCACCCCCGCCGCTTCCACCCCCGCGGGCGTCGGCGGCGGCCCCCCCTTCGTGGCGGATTCTTCATCGTCCGAAGGGTCGCGCCTGAACGTGGAGGAGCCAGCATGACTCCCGTCCTCCCGCGCCGGACGACCGCAATCCGTCCGGCGCGTCCCTCCCTCGCAGCCTGAGCGCCCGACGACATGACCGATCCCCAGGACTCTCGATCGCCCGACGGCGCACCGTCGACGGACGATGCACCGACCGCCGCCTATACCCCGCCCGCGGAGCCCCGCGGCGACTGGGTCGCCCCAGCCCGGACGGACCCCGCCGTCGAGCCGCTCCGGGCCCCCGGCGCGACGCCGGCCCCGGAGCCTGTCGCCACCCTTCCCGTGACGCCCCCCGCCGCTCCGCGCCGGACGGGCCCCGGCAGCATCGTCGCCGCGTCGCTACTCTCAGCGATCCTCGCTTCCGGTGGCACCGTCCTGGCCCTCAAGGGCAGCGGGGCGCTGGACCCGGTGGCCACCGGCGGCAGCAACAACCCGGCAGTGACCGCGGCCTCGCGCCAGCCGGTCACGATCGACGAATCGTCCGCCGTGATCGATGCCGCTGCCAAGACCGGTCCCGCAGTCGTTCGCATCCTCGTCAGCGGCACGACCACGGACCCGTTCGGCGGCACGATTCCCGAGCAGGGCGTCGGCTCCGGAATCATCTTCGACGTCCGAGGCTGGGTGCTCACGAATCGCCACGTCGTGACGGCCGGTACCGGCCAGCTCGCCGACTCCCTGACCGTGGAGCTCAAGGACGGCCGAACCTTCCAGGGCAAGGTCTACGGCGTCGACACGCTCACGGACCTCGCCATCGTGAAGGTCGAGGCGACCGACCTCACCGCTGCCACGATCGGATCATCATCCGATCTCGAGGTCGGCCAGCTCGCGATCGCGATCGGCAGCCCGCTCGGGACCTACTCGAACTCCGTCACGAGCGGCATCGTGTCCGGCAAGGGCCGGACGGTGACGGTCCAGAGCGGCGAGCGGATCACGAACCTCATCCAGACCGATGCCGCGATCAACCCCGGCAACAGCGGCGGGCCGCTCTTGAACGCGGTCGGTGACGTGATCGGCGTCAACACCGCCGTCGCCCAGGGTTCGAACGGCATCGGCTTCGCCATCCCGATCGACATCGCCCGGCCGATCATGCAGCAGGCTCTCGCCGGCCAGCAGCTGTCGCGCCCCTATATCGGAATCCGCTACGTGGCGATCGACCGCCAGGTCCAGGCCGACCAGAACCTCTCGGTGAGCGAGGGTGCGCTCGTCGCCAAGGCCCAGTCCGGCACCGGCGGCACGCTCGAAGCGGTCGTCGCCGGCGGTCCCGCCGCCAAGGCGGGCGTGAAGGAAGGCGACATCATCGTCTCGATCGGCGGCCAGAAGATCGACACGGAGCATCCGCTCGATCTCGTGCTCTCGAGCTTCGCTCCGGGCCAGTCGGTCGACCTGGAGATCCTTCGCGGGACCTCCAAGCTCACGATCACGGTCGCGTTGGGAACCCGCCCGGCCGACCTCTGATCGCTCCGCAGCGCTCCTCCAACGCGCGTCGCGAACGGGCCCGACCCACGGTCGGGCCCGTTCCGATTCGTGGCGTCAGGGGGAGCGGCGCCGCCGGATCTCGACGCCGGCGAAGGCGAGCGGCCCGCCCAGCTGGACGTCCGGCTTGCGCACCCGGACGACGACCTCATCGAGGCCGGGAAAGCCTGCCAGGAGCTCGTGCGAGATCGCCTCGGCGAGGGCCTCGATGAGATTGAACGTGGTCGATTCGACGATCGTCCGGACGGTCTCGTAGACCATGCCGTAGTCGAGCGTCCGCTCGAGGTCGTCCTCGAGGCCGGCCGGCTGGAGGTCGGCGTGGAGCTCCACGTCGACCTCGAAGCGCTGGGCGATCCGCTTCTCGTGGTCGTGGACGCCGTGCCGGGCGGTGAACGTCATGCGGTCGAGCAGGATGCGGTCGCTCATGTCGCGGCTCCCTCCGTCCAGGTGCCGCGGACGATCGCGTCGGCGATCCGCGCCGCGCGGATGTTCTCGCGGACGTCGTGGACGCGGACGATGTCCACGCCCGACGCGGCCGCGAGCGCCGTCGTCGCGAGCGTTGCCTCCAGGCGCTCGCCGGCCGGCAGGTCCAGGACCCGGCCGAGCGTCGACTTGCGCGACGTGCCGAGGAGGACGGGCCGGCCCAGGACCGCGAGGCTCGCGAGGTCGCGCAGGAGCGCGAGGTTCTGGTCCGGGGTCTTCCCGAACCCGAAGCCCGGATCAACGAGGATCGAGTCCCAGCGGACGCCGGCCCGCAGGGCCCGCTCGATCGCGCGCTGGAGGTCGGCGATGACCTCGGGGATGAGCGTCGTGTAGCGCGCCTCGGCGCGGTTGTGCATCAGGACGATCGGCACGCCGCGCTCCGCCGCGAGCCGGACGAGCCCGTCGTCATCGCCCACGCCCCAGACATCGTTGAGCAGGTCCGCGCCGGCGTCGAGGGCGGCGGCCGCGACCGCGGGCTTGGTCGTGTCGATCGAGAGCGGCATCGCGGGCAGGGCGGCCCGGACCGCCGCGACGACCGGCAGGACGCGGGCAAGCTCGTCCATGGCCGCGACCGGCGCATGGCCGGGGCGGGTGGATTCGCCGCCGATGTCGAGGATGTCCGCGCCGTCCTCGGCCATCATCGTGGCAAGGCGGACCGCCGCCGCCACGGGACCGGCCGCCACGGGTTCGGCCGCCACGGGTTCGGCCGCCACGGGTTCGGCCGCGCCCGCACCCGTCGCCAGGAGCCCGTCGCCGGAGAACGAATCCGGCGTCACGTTGAGGATGCCCATCACGAAGGTCCGCTCGCCCCAGGTGAAGCGGCGCGGCCCGATCCGCGTGGAGCCGAGACCGTCGGGGATGCCGCTCGGCGGGGGCGTGGCGGGCACCGCGCGGGGGCCGCGGTCGCTCATCGGGATCCGTCCTCCGGATCGCGCAGCCGGGGATCGTCCACGAGTCGCCTGCGCGCGTCGCCGACAAGGTACAGCGAGCCGGCCACGACGACCGGGCCGGGGGCATCGGCGAGGGCGAGCTCGAGGGCGTGGCCGGGATCCGGGACCACCCGGACCTCGCCGATCGGCGCCCGGAGCACGAGGGCATCCGCCGCGAGCGTCCGCCAGCGTCGGGCGAGGTCCGTTGCCGGCAGCGCGCGCGGGACGTCGAGGCTCGTCGCGACGATCCGGGCACCGGCGACGGCGCGGCACTCGAGGAGCGCGCGGATCACCCCATCGACGTCCTTGTCGGCCATCGACGCGACGACCAGGGTGAGCGGCGTTTCCTGCGCCGCGTCCGCGTCCGTGCCCGCGGCGCCACCGGCGAGGAACGGCCGGAGGTCCTCGAGCGCCTGGGCGAGTGCCGCCGCGCCGGCCGGGTTGTGGGCCCCGTCGAGGAGCACGTCGCGCCCACCGACACGCAGCAGCTCCAGCCGGCCGGGCCATGTGGCGGCAGCGTACCCACGCCGCCGATCCAGGTCCGCGACCCGTGCGATCCCCGCCTCGGCCAGCGCGTCGAGAAGGGCATCCGCGACGGCCGCGTTCACGGCCTGGTGCCGACCCCGCAGGCCGATCTGCGTCGCGCCGAGGCGGGGCAGCTCGGCCTCGATCCCATCGCGGTCCCAGCCGAGGAGCGCCGGCGCGGCCACCTCGCGGAGGGGCACGCCGAGGCGCCGCGCCCGGCGCCGGACCACGCCCAGCGCGGGCGGCGTCGCCCCCGTGACGGCAAGGTCGCCGCGTTCGATGATCGCCGCCTTCTCCCGTGCGATCAGCTCGATGGTGCCCCCGAGCCGGTCCATGTGGTCGAGGGCGACGTTCGTGATGACGGCCACCCCGCCGTCCCAGGTGTGGGTCGCGTCGAGGCGCCCGCCGAGCCCCACCTCCACGAGCGCCACCTCGATCCCCTCCTCCGCGAACCAGCGGAAGATGATCGCGGTCAACAGCTCGAACTCCGTCGGCTCGCCGTGCCGCGCGGCGACGCGGTCGGCCGCGGGCAGGACCTCCGCGACGAGCCGGGCGAACGTCACCGGATCGATGGGCTCGCCGCCGATCACCAGGCGCTCCCGATAGGACACGAGGTGCGGCTTCGGAGTCTCGCCGATCCGGATGCCCGCGGCTCGGAGCGCGCTGCCCGCCAGCGCCAGGACGCTGCCCTTGCCGTTCGTGCCCGCCACGAGGGCGCCCCGGAATGCCAGTTGCGGGTCGCCGAGCTCGCGGAGCAGCGCTCGCGTCCGCCCGAGGCCCAGCCGGATCCCGAACCTGCCTCTCGCCTCGAGCGCCCGCACGGCGGCCCGGTAGTCGTCCCGGATCGGGCCGGGATCGCGGGTCGGGCTCGCGCCGGTTCCGGGCCGGCTCATCGGTCGGAGAGGTCTTCCTCGTAGAAGACGCACTGGTTGAAGCGGGGGGAGAGGCAGACGTCGTTGACGTACCCCTGCTCGAGGTGAACCCCGCCGCGGAGCTGGCAGCGAGAGGTCGTGCCGTCCTGGCGGACGAGCGCCTTCAGGAGATGCGGAGCGTGGATCGGGATCGCCCCGCGTCCGCCGGTCAGGAAGAAGTGCGGGCACACGTTGCGACGGAGGTTGGGCAGCCCGAAGGCCCTCGCCCGCGCCATCTCCGCGCCGGGATGGGACATGACGCCGCGCTGGCCGGGCGGCGCCGCGGCGCGGAACACCGGCACGCCCACGCGCGGAGCTGATGGCTTCCGACGGGCCGGAGGGGCGGCCGTCGCGGGAGCGGTGGAGTGGGCCGGGGGCTGGGGCGGTGGCATCGCCGGTCGCGCCAGGGCGGCGAGGGTCGGGACGCGCGCGATCGGCCCGAGGCCGAATGCCGGGCGGCCGTCTGCGCGCAGCGGGGCGCCGGACCGTCGGTCGCGCTCCTCCACCGAACCTCCCTGGACTGCGACGGCGCTCCCCGGTGGGCACCGGACCGTCGCAGCGTACACCGCTGCGACCTCGAAACGCGGCCCGGCATATCCGTGCGACGATAGGGCGGATGACGACCCGTCGTGGCGGACGATCTTCGCATGTCCGGCCCCGCGCACCGAGCACGGGCCGCCCGGCCGCCCAGCGGGTCCGCGTCCCGGCGCCCGACGCGTACCGCCTGAAGCAGGCGAAGGGTCTCGACAAGCGCCGGCGTGGCATCCCGCTGCCGGCCCGGCTCCTCCTCGTCGTTGCCGTCGCCGCGCTTGGGTTCGCGGTGTTCTCGACGGCGACGGGCGGCATCGGCTCGCTCGTTCGGGCGCTCGGGTCGTCGCTGACCGGCTTCGTCGACAACATCACCGCCACGCCGAAGCCCTCGGCGACCCCGATCGTCATCGCCGGCGCGCCGACCATCGCCTCACCCGCCGAGCCGTACACGAACCAGCCGATCGCGGATCTCGAGGTGACGATCGCGGACAACCTCGTCGGCGATCCCGCCGTGCGCGTCCGGATCTACCTGACGCTCGAGGGCCAGGCACCCGCCCCGATCGCCGAGGTCCCGGTCGGGTCCACGATCCGGATGATCGTGCCAGTTGACCTGACCCCGGGCCGGAACGACTTCTACGCCACGATCGTGGAAGCGGGCCTCGAATCCGAGGCGTCCCCGGTCGTGACGTTCATCCTCGACGCGGAGCCGCCAGCGTTCGTGCTCTCGTCCCCGGCCGCGGGGGCGACGATCAACCGCTCGACGGTCGACCTGACCGGGACGACGCAGCCCCGGACCACGATCCTTGCCCGGAACGAGGCCAACGGAACCTCGATCTCCGGGGTTGCCGCCACCGATGGCACGTTCACGCTCAGCCTGCCGCTGGAGCCCGGACCGAACGGGATCCGGATCACGGGTACCGACCCGGCCGGCAACACCGGCGAGCTCATCCTCTCCGTGGTCCGCGGCAGCGGGAGCCTGACCGCCACCCTCACGGCGTCATCGTCGCGGATCTCCGTGAGCTCGCTGCCGGTGTCGCTCCAGCTGGGTGTCCTCGTGACCGACCCCGACGGGCTGCCGCTCGAGGGGGCCACCGTGACCTTCAACCTGACGGTTCCCGGCATCCAGCCGATCGCGAAGGAGGCGACAACCGCGGGCGATGGCCGGGCGACCTTCACGACCACGCTCCCGACGGGCGTCACGGCCGGCGCGGGACTCGCGACGGTCGTGGTGGCGACGACTGACTTCGGGACGACCTCGGCCTCCAGGACGATCACGATCGCCAACTGAGCGGCCGGGCAGGCCGCGGACGGGGGGCGGGGATCGCCCCGCGGATGGTTCCGGGACTCGCCTCGCGCATGGTCACGTGGCTGGGCTCGAATGAACCGCCGCTGATGCGCCGGCCGACCCCTTCCAGCCAGATCGACATCAGGTGGAGCTTGGTCAGCCGGTTGCCGTCAGATCGACACCCCCGCGCGATTTGTCCGACCCGGAGGTCGTCTTGAGCGCGAGCTGAGGTTCGGACAGGGCCCCGGCCCGGACGAGGCCCCGCGTGGTGTCGATCTGTCTCTGCTTGGCCGCCGAATACCGAGGATCGCCCTCTGCGGCCCGACCGCCGTGCGTCACACGCTCCGGCCGACGCGCAGATTCAGCCTCGACGCCGCCGCCGATCGCAGCTACCATCGCGCCATGCCGATCTGGCGATGCCCGCACTGCGGCACGCCCCAGGCGGAGACCGCGCGATGCTGGGTCTGCCGCCGTTCTTCGACCACCTGTTCGACCTGCCGCCAGTTCCGGCAGTCCGTGGCGGGCCAGCTGGGCTATTGCGGCCTCGACCGCCGGCGCCTGCCCCTTGCCGGCACGGAGCTCCGGGGCTGCTGGGAGGCCGCGCCGCAGCGCTCGATGGAGGTTCCCGACCAGCGAGTCACGGCGATCGACGGCGACGCGGCGGAACCGCCCTCGCCCGCGCTCCGGCTGCGCGACTTCGTGCCCGTGGAGCTCAACGGCCACCGGATCCGGCCGCGGCCCGCCGCGCGTCGCCCCGGGCACGATCCCGAGCCGGCGCCGGCCGCGGCGCCCCCGAGCGCGCCGCCGCTGCCCACGGACCGGGTCACGCTCTTCGCCGACGGCGAGGTCTAGCGGGAGAGCGAGCCCGGCCTCAGGGGCAGGTGATCGAGGTCGGCGGGTTCTCGAAGGTCAGGTCCACCGCCGTGCCGACCGTCGTCTTCGTGCCCGGGCCCGGCGTCTGGGCGACGACTCGCCCATCGCTCGGGCCGGTCGTGTTCCCGAGAACGAGGCCGTCCGCGGCGATCGCGGCCGTGGCCTGCGCCAGGGTCAGGCAGCGATAGTCGCCGACGTTCACCGAGCCGGGCGGCGTCG
Source organism: Chloroflexota bacterium (assembly GCA_016191345.1). Classification (GTDB taxonomy): domain Bacteria; phylum Chloroflexota; class Limnocylindria; order Limnocylindrales; family CSP1-4; genus UBA5189. The sequence continues at coordinate 23,768 of JACPOU010000010.1, read as the reverse complement.
GGGTCGGTGCCGGCGTCGGGGGCGGGGTGGGTGCCGGCGTCGGGGAGGGCGTGGGTGCCGGCGTCGGGGAGGGGGAGGCGGTGGGCTCGGGACCCTTCGAGACGACGTAGTTCACGGCAAGGCCCTGGGTCACGACCTGGCCCGCGCCGGGGTCCTGGCTTACGACGGAGCCGGCGGGGATGAACGCATCGAAGGCATCGGTCCGTGTCCCGATCTGGAGCTTCGCCGCCGCGATGAGGTTGACCGCCTCGGTCTCGGTCTTGCCGCGGAGATCGGGCACCGCCACCGTCGCGTCGCCGAGGGCAAGGGTGAGGTCGATGGTCGAGCCGCTGTCGACGAGCGCGCCGCTCGCCGGGTTCTGGGCGAGGACCGTCCCGTCCGGCTCCGTCGACGGCTTGAACTCCTTCCGGGCGACCTCGAGGCCCACGTCGGACGCCTTCTTCTGCGCAGCCTCGTAGGTCAGGCCGACGAAGTTCGGGACGCTGACCTGGTCGGGGCCGGGAGTGGTGCCCGAACCGGAGACGAGGCGGAAGATCAGGAACGCCGCGAGCGCGAGGATCGCGAGGGCCAGCAGGCCGGAGACCCAGATCCAGGGGCTCGTCCTGGAGCGCTCGTCCTCGTCCTCGATCTCGTCCGGGCTGCGGCGTCCGCCACCGACCGGTCGGGCGGGTGGCTCCGTGCCGGCATAGGCATCAGGAGCGTAGGGGACACGGGCGCCGGGATTCGGCCGGGCCGTGCCGGCGAGGGTCGGCCCGCCACCGAGGCCTGCGGCGGCACCCAGCGCGGCTCCACCGGCGGCCGCCGCGCCGATCGCTCCGGCGGCACCCGCTCCGGCCGCGCCCGAACCGGCACCGGCGGCCGAACCGGCCGCCCCCGCGGCACCGACACCCGACGCGCCAATGCCGGCCGCCCCGGCGGCCGCCGCCCCTGCCCCCGCGGCGCCGGCCCCCGCCGCGCCCGCCGCGCCTGCAGCCTGCGTCGCGAGGTACGCCTCGATCGCGGTCGCCATCTCCGCCGCGGTGCCGAAGCGATCATCGGCATTCGTCGCGAGGGCCTTCCGGACGATGGCCTCGAGGGCCGGCGGGATGCCGCCACGAACCGCGGACGGACTCGGGACCGGCCCGGTCAGGCGGGCCGTCGCGATCGCGGCGGCGCTGTCGCCTTCCCACGGCCGGCGGCCCGTGAGCAGCTCGTAGAGCACGATGCCGAGGCTGTAGATGTCCGAGGCCGGGGTCGTCGGCTCACCGCGGGCCTGCTCGGGGCTGAAGTAGTGGACCGACCCGAGGGTCGTGCCGGGGAGCGTGAGCGCCGCCTCGGCCAGGGCCCGCGCGATCCCGAAGTCGGTGACCTTCACGCTGCCATCGCGCGTGACGAGGATGTTGCCGGGCTTGATGTCGCGATGGACGAAGCCCCGCTCGTGGGCCGCCGCGATGCCGCGGGCCATCTGGGCCGTGAGCCGGGCCGCCTGGCGCGGCGGGAGCGCGCCGCTTCGTCGGACGATCGAGGCGAGGTCCTCGCCGTCGACGAGCTCCATGACGATGAACGGGCCGATCTCGTCCGTGCCGTAGTCGTAGACCGCGACGACGCCGGGATGGTTCAGCGAGGCGGCGGACTGGGCCTCCTGCCGGAACCGGGCGAAGAAGTCCGGGTCACGGCCGTACTCGGGGCGAAGGACCTTGACCGCGACGTCGCGCTCGAGCTGGGTGTCGCGGGCGCGATAGATCGTCGCCATGCCACCCTGCCCGAGCAGCTCGATGAGGCGATATCGACCGCCGAGCACGCTCCCGATCTCTGCCACCCGATCCTCCGTCACGGTTCCCCGCCGGCACGGCCATGCCGTCGACCGCGGGGATCGTAGCGTACGACGCGCGGGCCCCCGCGCCGCGTGACTCGACGAGTCAGGCCAGGCCCTACAGGTCGAGCGTGCGGAGGTGCTCGCGGAAGGCGGTCCCGAGATCCGGCCGGGCGAGGGCCAGCTCCACGGTGGCCTTCAGCCAGCCCATGGTCGTGCCCGCGTCGTAGCGGGTGCCCTCGAACTCGTAGGCGTGGACCGGCTGCTCGGCCATGAGCGCCTCGATCGCATCCGTCAGCTGGATTTCGCCGCCGGCGCCGCGCTGGGTCTGCTCGAGCTTGTCGAAGATCTTCGGCGTCAGGACATACCGGCCGATCACGGCGAGGCTCGAGGGCGCCATCCCGGCCGGCGGCTTCTCGACGATCTTCGTCATCCGGTGGAGGCGAGGGTCCTGGCCCGGCTCGTCCGCCTCGACACCCACGATCCCGTAGCGTGACGTCTCATCCTCGGGCACCTGGCTGACCGCGACGACCGAGCCGTGGGTCTGCTGGTAGGCGTGGATGAGCTGGCCGATCGCGGGCCGGTCGCCGATGACGACGTCGTCTGGCAGGAGGACGGCGAACGGCTCGTGGCCGATGAGGTCCTTGGCCATGAGGACCGCGTGCCCGAGCCCCAGCTGCTCCTTCTGGCGGACGTAGGCGACCTGGGCCAGGTCGCTGATCGCCCGGACCTGGCGGAGCTTCTCGATCTCGCCCTTGTCCTCGAGCAGGCGCTCCAGCTCGAAGGAGAGGTCGAAATGGTCCTCGATCGCCCGCTTCTGGCTGGAGGTGACGATGATCACCTGCTCGATGCCGGCGGCGACCGCCTCCTCGACGGCGTACTGGATGATCGGCTTGTCGACGAGGGGCAGCATCTCCTTGGGCTGGGCCTTCGTCGCGGGCAGGAATCGAGTGCCCCAGCCGGCTGCCGGGAAGACCGCTTTTCGGACGCGCATGGAACCCCTTGGGGCGGGTGGGTGGGTGGCCCGAGGATACCACTCGACCCCCTCGCGACCGCCTTGCAGGCGGCCTCGTTCTCAGGTCGGGAGGCGATCGGCAAAGCGGGCGACGGCTGCGGCGAAGGCGGCCGGACGGTCGATCGGCGAGAGGTGCGTCGTCCAGCGGAGCGTCCGCCGGGTCACGTTCGGCACGCCTCGGAGGAACGAACGCGCGCCGATCCGGAAGACGACGTCGAGGTCGCCGTTGATCACGAGGATGGGCCCCGCGTAGGCGAGGAGCCGCTCGCGGAAGCGCGTCGCGGGGAGCGAGCGAACGGCCTCGGCGCCCGCCTTCGACCAGTAGCGGTCGGCGATGATCGGCTCGGCGACCTCGGGCGGATAGCGCCGCCGGAAGAGCCACGAGTTCAGGCCGTCGAGGCCGCGGCTGGGCATCGCCCGGAGGAACCAGGCAAAGAGCCGGAACGCCGCGGCGGCGGGCCCTCCCGGCTCGGCGGACGCACCCGCGAGGACGAGCCCCCGGACGAGGGCCGGCTCCCGGGCGGCGGCGGCGATCGCGACGTAGCCGCCGAGCGAGAGACCGACCACGATCCCGGGCCGGCCTCCGCCCTCCGCCCGGATCGCCTCGAGGACGAGCCCGGCCGCCCGTTCGAGGTCGAAGGCCTCGGCACCGAGCCGGCCGTGGCCGGGCAGGTCGAGGCGGACACACCGGAACCGGTCGTCGAGGCGCGAGGTCACCCAGCCCCATGAGGTACCGGTCAGGCGGCTGCCGTGGACGAAGACGATGACCGGCCCATCGGGTGGACCATCGGCGCCCCACGCCGGCGGTGGAGCGGCGGCGTCTCGCCCCCGGGATTCCAGGGTTGAATCCGTCACGTCGCTCGAGTCCCGACCGCCGCTCCCGGCCCGGCCTCGCGCTCCGGCACGAGGTTGGGCTCGAGCTGCGGCTCCGGCTCGGCCGCGGGCTGGATGGCGGGCTCGGCCGGGGCCGCTCGCTGGATGATGACGGCGGCGCCGAGGATCGCCAGCCCGCCCAGGGCCTGGATCGGCCCGATCGCCTCCGAGAGGAAGGCGGCGGCGAGAGCCACGCCGACGAGCGGCTCGATGAGCATCAGGATGCCCGCCCGGACCGGGCCGATCCAGCGGATCCCGGCGAGGAACAGGAAGCTCGGGATCGCGGCCGAGAACAACCCGGCGAAGAGGAGCAGGCCGAAGAGGGATGGCCGGTCGAACGGCAGGGTCAAGGCCGCCACGCCACCACCCGCAAGCGCGAGGCCCGCGGCCACGACCGCGGAAACGCCGAGGATCGTGCCCATGGCCTGCTCGGTGGGGACCGTCCGGTAGCCGTGCCGGCTGACGAGCACGAAGATCGCCTGGCTCGCGGCCGCCGACAGGCTGAGCGCGATGCCGAGCACGTCCAGTCCCCCGCCCGCGGCCGTGGCCGGCCCGCCGACCACCACCGCGACCATGCCCGCGAGGGCAAGTGCCAGGGCGATGACCCGGGCCCGGTCCAGTCGCTCCCAGCCCAGGATCGCGGACGCGAACGCGACGATCGCCGGGTAGAGGTAGAAGCAGAGGAGGGCGATCGCGATCGGGATCCGCCCGAAGGCCACGAACATCGCCATGTTCAGGGTCGCGCCCATGAGCGACGCAACGCCGAGCGCCGCCCGACCGCGACCGTCCAGCGATCGCCAGCCCACGAGCCGGCCGCCCCGGCGCAGGCCCCACACGATCAGCCCCAGGGTGGCAACCGCGCCGATCCCGGCGCGCCAGGCGACGAACGCAACGGCCCCCAGACCCTCGCCGTACGCCGTCCGCGACAGGACGCCGAGCATCCCGAACAGCGCCGCGGCGGTCGCGACGGTCAGGCTGCCGAGGAGCGGGATTCGAGCCAGGGGCACCCGGCCATGGTAGGGCGGGCGGCCGCAAACCCGGCGCGGTCAGCCCAGCTCGAGGTCAGCCCGCCGCGCCCTCGCGCTCGCGCCGGGCGACGCCGAGGCGAATCGAGGTGAACGGGATCCGGAACTCGCGGAAGACCTCGATCGAGACGAGGAACCCGGCGAGCAGGAAAACGACGGCCAGGAACTTGGCGAGCGCGAACGGAGCGGTGATCCCGAAGCGGTTGAGGCTGTCGCCCGCCGAGGCGACGAACGCGCCGATGGCGATGAGGAGGGTCGCCGGCACGCGGCTGTGCAGCCTGCGGGCGACGAGCTCGCGGACCGCGCCGGGCAGCGAGGCGGCGAAGTTCACGGTGAGCGCGACCGGGGCGATCAGGAGGTTGAAGAGGAACTGGTCACCGGACTGGTCGGCATCGAGCGAGTACGGCAGGACCCGCCGCTTCGGCATGAAGACGTAGGCCGAGAAGAGGGCCCCGAAGAGCAGGCTCAGCCCGCCGGTCACGTTGAGGAACGGCGTCAGCAGCCGGAGCGTGCCGGGGAAGAGCGTGGCGAGCGGCTGGCCGGTCGCCGGATCCAGCGAGTAGCCAGGGGCCGGCAGCGTCGTCGTGACCATGAGGACCGCGGACAGGGCCGTCGCCCCGAGGATCCCGATGGCCGCGATCCGCGGCCATCGATCATTCTGGAAGTACGTCTCCACGGCACACGCGAGGCCCAGGATCGCGGCCACGATGAAGTACAGGATCGGGGCCGCCCCCGCGCCCGCGTACTCGAACTTGCGCTGGGTCAGGAAGGTGAACAGGCCGCCGAGGAACAGGGTGAACGCGAAGGCATAGCCGAACCGGGTGCGGCTGAGGAGGAAGGCCGTACCCAGGCCCAGCCAGCCCGCGGTCCAGACAGCGCCCGTGAGGTACCACGTCCGGTAGAGGGGCTCGCTCCAGCCGACGGCGCCGGCGATGGCTTCGCTCCCGGAGGCGATCCCGAAGAACGCCATCCCGATCGCCCAGACCAGCTGGAACGTCTGGCGGCGCGCGCGCCACTGGTCGAGGAGCGCGATCGCGAAGACGATGGCGAGCGCCGAGGTGATCCCCGGCAGGAGCCAGGCGGGCATCAGGCCTCCATGTGCCGGCTGCGCAGGACGATCCGAGTGAACGGGACCCGGATCTCGCGGAAGACCTCGACCGAGACGAGGAACCCGAGGAAGAGGAAGACAACCCCCAACAGCTCGCCGACGAAGAAGCCGCTCGTGCTGCCGAAGCGGTTGGCGCCGCTCGTGATCGCCGGGATGAAGCCGCCGATGGCGATCAGGATCGTCGCCGGGACGCGGCTGTTGAGCCGGCCCCGCACGAGGGAGACGAGGGCGCCCGGAAGCGACGCGAGGAAGTTGACGACGATCGCCGCGATCGCGACCGGCAGCCGGGCGACTGCCCGGACCCCACGGCCGCGCTCGTATCGGATCACGCGCCGCTTCGGCATGAAGACGTAGGCCGAGTAGAGCGCCCCGAACGTCAGCGCGAAGGCGCCGGTCACGTTGAAGAACGGCGTCAGGAGGCGGAGATAGCCCGGCAGCAGCTGGCCGGTTGGGATGTGGGTCGCGGGATCCACGTAGCTGCCGGCGGCGAGCGGCGCGGTGGCCATCATCACCGCGGACACGGCCGAGCCGGCGACGACGAGCCCGGCCGCGAGGAGCGGCCACCGGTCGTCCCGTCGAGCGGTCATGACGACGATCGCGACCGCGAGGGCGAGGGCGATCCCCGCGTAGATGAACGGCGCCGCCCCGGAGTCCGGGTAGCGGTACTTCGCGTACGAGAGGTACGTGAACAGCCCGGCCAGCCCGAGCGAGAACGCGAATGCGTACCCGAAGCGGGTCTTTGCGAGCAGGAAGACCGTCCCGAGGCCCAGCCAGCCCGCGACCCAGATCGCGCCGATCAGGTACCAGGCCCGATAGAGCGGTTCAGACCAGCCGAGTGCTCCGCCCAGGAACTCGGTGCCAGCGGAGATCCCGTACCAGAGCATTCCGATCGTCCAGATGAGCTGGTACGGCCGGCGCCGCTCGCGCCACTGGTCGAGGAGGAAGACGGCGAACACGAACGACAGCACGGACGAGGTGAACGGGAGCGCGACGTTCAGGTCCACGATTCGGGTCTCCGCTGGGGGGCCGCCGGCTGGCCGGCGGCCGCATGGGTCTCCACGAGATGGAGCAGGAGCCGGTCGAGCAGGCCGACGGCCCGTTCGTAGAGCCCGGCGAGCTGTGTCGGGTCGAGCGCCCGACGGCGGCCCAGCGCCGCGAGCTCGCCGAGGAGGGGCTTGCGAGCACGGAGGTAGATCGCGAGGAGCTCCTGGACGTCCGCGCCGGCGGTGGCAAGCTGGCGGGCCGCGGACCCGATGAGCGTCATCGCCTCGCCCTCCCAGCGCTCACGGTCGGCGGGCTTCGTGGCGTCGAGGAACGCGAGGATGACCGCCACGAGGCGCCGGCCCTCCGCACGGAGCGACGCGCGGGAGTCGTCGCCGAGGCGGCCCGGCGCCACCGGCAGCCCATCCCGGTAGGCCCGGGCATAGGCGCGGGTCATCCGGTCGGGGGTCGTGCCCAGCGACGCAAGCGGCCTGGAGCCGGGACGGCGGGCCGCGATCAGCCGGTCCAGGTCGTCACGCGAGAAGCGTCGGTGGCCGCCCGGCGTCGCGAAGGCCCGCACGCGACCCGTATCCGCCCAGCGCCGCAGCGTGTCCGGGTCGCAGCCCACGAGCCGGCTCGCCGGCCCCAGCGACAGCCAGTCCGACGGGGCGCCCATCAGCGGGACGGCGTCGCGAGGCATCCTCGGCTGGTCCTCCACGTCCGGCACGCCCCCGCGGCCGGCCAAATCCTTGGTAAATCTTGGTACCGAGCGTGGCTCGAGAACCGGCGGAGGATACGGACCCCGGGGAGCCGCTGTCAAACGGAAGATCGAGAACCGGAACCTGCCCGTCCGATGGGGCGCGACGGGGCCCGCGCGAGCCTGCGAATCAGCGCGCCGTCAGGCGGGGATCAGCTCGTGGTCGTCGCGGTGGATGCCGTCGCACAGGGCGAGGCGCGGCTCGTCGCCGGGGATCGGGATTGGCCGCATGATCTCGCGGATCTCGCCCCTGCGGCAGAAGAGCCAGCCGCGCTTCGCCATCCACGTCCGGACATGGGCGGCGTCGCGATGGAACTGGAAGGGCCCAGGGTTGATGGCCGGGCGACCGGCCCACGAGACCGGGGTCTCGGCCGCCACGACGTCGAGGACGTTCAGCCGCCAGGGCGACCCGTCGATGACCTCGAGGCAGCCGTCGCAGCGCACGGCGACGTTGTCCTTGACGATCGTCGGGATCCGGATGCCCATGATCTCCATCGCCCGGGATGGTAGCAGGGGCCCGGCTCCGGGGTGGTACCCCCAAGGGGATTCGAACCCCTGATCTCCACCTTGAAAGGGTGGCGTCCTAGGCCTCTAGACGATGGGGGCCGGGCGTCGGGCGAGTGTACCAGCGCTCGTCAGGTGCCCCAGACGAGGGCGAGGACGAGGGTGCCAGCGAAGCAGCCCAGGGCGATGGCCCCGGCGATGCCGCCGAAGACCGCGTAGAAGAGCGTCCAGCCCTGGAGGCCGGCGCGCCAGCAACGCCACATCCGGATCGCGCCGCCGATCGAGAACGCAGCGAAGACGAGCCCGAGGACGGCCAGGCCGGAGGTGACCATCGGGATCTGGGCGGAGTCCTTGACGCGGAGGATCGCGTAGGCGATGTACGCAAGCGAGCCGAGCAGCGCGACCACGAGAATGACCCGGATCGGGGTGATCCGGATCGGGCCCAGGTGCGGTCCGGAGCGACCGCGGGAGCCGTCCGCTCGGCGTGGCGCGACGCCGGACCGATCATCGAGGCGCGGGGGTCGGGAGGCCATCGCGCGCAGGGTACCAGCCGCCCGCGGCGCGCAGCCCGCGGCGCGCAGCCCCCGGCGCGCAGCCCCCACAGCCGCCCGAGCCCGTCCCGGCTCCCGCCTCCGGTCAGGCCCTCGCGGTGATCGCCGCCGCGTCGCCGGCGCCCGGCGCATCCACGGCCCCGCCGCGGGACCGGTGGTAGATCGCGACGTTGTAGGAGAGCCGCGGGCGCTTGAGGGTCGCGGCGACGGCCACGCCCGCCTCGCCGAAGGCCTCGGCCAGGAATCCGGCCATCGCCTCCATCGAGTCGAACGTCCAGAAGCAGTGCAGGACTCGAACGCGGAACCCGCCGGTCAGGAATGGGCCAGTGCGGTGGCTCCAGGCCCCGTACTCCGGCCGCTCGCCCAGGAGGCGCGAGACGTCGTCGCGGCCGTAGTCGTGGACGGCGAGCAGGCGCCCGCCGGGACGGAGGATCCGGTCAACCTCCGCGAGCTCTGTCGCGTCCACGCCCCGGAAGGCGGACCACAGGCCCACGATCGCGTCGACGGAGCCGTCCGCCAGCGCGCTCCGGAACGGCGCCGCCACGGACTGGTGTTCCACGCGCGATCCCAGGTCATCCAGCGCCGCCGCGACCGCGGAGCCGGCCGCGTCGACAAGCAGGACGTCGCGGCCGGCAACCGGCCCCAGCGCCTCGAGGCCCCGGGCGATCTTGCCCTCGACGTCGAGCGCGGTCGCCAGCCGGGCCCCGAGCTCGGGGATGAGTGGGAGCGGCAGGTTCGACACGAGGACGGGAGTATAGGGTCGGGCTCCGGCCGCGGTCCCGCCCGCGCAGCCCGCGCAGCCCGCGCAGCCCGCGCAACGGGCAGAATGCCCGCGTGCTTGCGACCCTCTCGGCCATGCCCGCCTCGATCCGGTTGTTCCTGGTCTATGCGTTCGTGATCCTCGGCGCCATCGGGCTCTCGCTCCGGTTCGTCGTCGACATGGCCATCGCGGCGCCGGTCAGCCTGCCGGGGATCGTCGTCATGGCGCTCCTCGCCTACACGATCTTCACGATCACCCTCGTCCTGCAGCGCAAGGAAGCGGGGCGTTCGCTGGCGCTGGGGCTCAGCTCGCTCACGCTGCCGCCGATCCCCTGGGCAATCGCCGCCGGACAGCCGATCGTCGCGATCTTCCTCGGCGCCCTCGCGCTGCTCCTGTTCCGGGGCCTGCGCGGCCCAGCTGCGAAGGCCTGGCTGAGCGAGGCCTGACGTGGATCCGGCGGCATGGGCGCCCGCCTGCGTCGGCGGCGCGTCCGCCGGCACCTGCCCGTGCGGCGGCACATGCGCGCGCGGCACGCTACCCTCTGCACGCGCGGTCGCGGCCAGCCGGACCGCCCTTCCGACCTGCACACCACGAGGCCACCCTTGACGACTCCCCCGCGCCGCACGACACCGCCGAACCGGACGCGGGGCTCCCGCGTCTACCGGGCCGCTCCGCCGAAGTCGTTCCTCGAGCGGAACCGGACCCGCCTCCTGTGGGGCCTCGCCGGCCTGGCGCTCGTCGTCATCGTCGGGGTGGCCTTCGTCGGGGCGACGTCGCCGGCCTACGCCTGCACGACGGAGTGGCAGCCCGCGCCCACGCCCACAACGGCCCCCAGCGCAACACCCCGCCTCGGGATCGTCCAGGACGACCTGGGCCAGCAGCACGTGGCCGTCGGCGCATTCGTCCGCTACGTGGTCTGTCCGCCGGCGAGCGGCAAGCATTACAACGCAACCGGTGAAGGCCCCATCAAGGCCGGCATCTACGGCCCGGAGGAGCCGGCCGCGCCCCAGGGCTGGATCCATAACCTCGAGCACGGGGGCCTCGTCCTGCTCTACCGCTGCGACAAAGGCGACACGGCCTGCGACAGCTCGGGCCAGGCGGCGCTGAAGCAACTCAACGACAGCTTCCCGAACAGCCCGATCTGCAACATTCCGCCGGGCGGTTCGGGGCCCGTGATCGCCCGCTTCGACCAGATGGCATGGCCGTACGCGGCCCTCGTCTGGGACATCGTCCTGCCGATGGACACGCTGGATCCCCAGCTCGTGAAGGACTTCTACGCACAACAGGGCGATCGCACGAACCCGGAGCCAAACTGCCCGACGCCCACCGACTCCCCGGCTCCCACCGATACGCCGGCGCCGACGAGCTCCTCCAGCCCCGTTCCGAGCGGCTCCCCATCGACCAGCCCCGCCCCGTCGACGAGCCCCGCGCCCTCCTCCAGCCCTGCGCCCTCCGCCAGCCCCGCCCCGTCCCCGACACCGGCCCCGTCGGCGAGCTGAGCGGCCTCGGCCCGGCGATGCGGCTCTTCGCGTTCCTCGCGGACGACGGCCCGGCCCTTGGTGTCCTCACGCCGGACGGGCGGGTGATCCGGCTCGCCTCCGCGGCGGCCGGGCTGGACCTCGTTCTCGCCGACGGCCGCCTCGACGAGGTCCTGGCCGAAGCCGAGATGCTCGCCGCGGGCCCGATGATCGCCGGGACGCCGAGCGCCGAGCTCACGCCCCTGCCGGCCATCGAGTTCCCGGGCAAGGTCGTGGCCGTCGGCCTCAACTACACCGACCACCTCCGCGAGCAGGGGCTGGACCGCCCGCCTGCGCCGACGATCTTCGCCAAGTTCGCCACCTCGATCGTCGGGGATGGGGAGCCGATCGTCCGGCCGGAAGGCACGAACGCGCTCGACCTCGAGGTGGAGCTGGGCGTCGTCATCGGCCGGCGAGCGCGGCGCGTGCCCGCCGCGCTCGCCATGGACCACGTCGCCGGCTACGTCGTCCTCAACGACGTGACGGCCCGCGACTGGCAGGGCGTCCAGGCGGCACTCCCGCCCGGCGGCCGCGGCGACGGCCAGTGGGTCCGGGCCAAGGGCTCCGATTCGTTCCTCCCCATCGGGCCCGTCTTCGCCACGACCGCGGCGATCCCGGATCCGTCCGCCCTCCGCCTCCGGAGCTGGCGCATCCCTGTCCCGGGCCCGGGGACGAGGGGGGTCGCGGGCGAGCCGGTCCTGATGCAGGACGGGCGCACGTCGGACATGGTCTGGTCCGTCGCCGAGCTGGTCGAGTTCATCTCCCGCCAGATCACGCTGGAGCCCGGCGACCTGATCCCGACCGGCACGCCATCGGGGGTCGGCGCGTTCCGCAGCCCGCCGGTCTTCCTCCAGCCGGGGGACCGCGTGGCCTGCGAGGTGGAGGGGATCGGAACGGTGGAGAATCCCGTCATCGACTGGTCCGACGTCCCCGAGGATGAAGCCGACGACCAGGCCTGACCCCGGCCGCGGCAGGCGCCGCGGGACCGGGCACTGACGAGGAGACGGCGATGCGCGCGCTCGTGAAGACGGCGGCCGGCCCCGGCCTCTCGCTCGAGACCGTCCCCGATCCCGAGTACGGCATCAACGACGTCCTGATCCGGGTCCGCCGGACGGGGATCTGCGGCACCGACCTCCACATCGAGTCGTGGGACCCGTGGGCCGCCAGGACGATCAAGCCGCCGCTCATCGTGGGCCACGAGTTCGCGGGGATCGTGGAGGCGGTCGGGAGCAACGTCGCCGACCTCCATCCCGGTGACCTGGTGAGCGGCGAGGGCCACGTCGTCTGCGGCCGCTGCCGCCACTGCCGGGCCGGCCGCTACCACCTCTGCGCCAACACGGTCGGGCTGGGCGTCAACCGCGACGGGGCGTTCGCGGAACTCGTGGCCCTGCCGGTCACGAACGTCTGGCACCACTGGCCGGGGATCGACGAGGAGGTCGCCGCGATCTTCGACCCGTTCGGCAACGCCGTGCACACGGCCCTCGCCTTCCCGATCCTCGGCGAGGATGTCCTGATCTCGGGCGCCGGCCCCATCGGCTTGATGGCCACCGCCGTGGCCCGCCATGCCGGCGCCCGGTTCATCGTCGTCTCGGAACCGAACCCGTACCGCCGCGAGCTGGCGGCCCGGATGGGCGCGACGCTCGTCATCGATCCCCGCGAGCGCGACCTCGGGGACGCCCAGCGCGAGCTCGGCATGGTCGAAGGCTTCGACGTCGCGATGGAGATGTCCGGCAATGCCGCCGCCCTGACCGCCGCGATCGCGAACATGGCCCACGGCGGCAGCATCGCGATCCTCGGCATCCCCACGGCGGAGATCCCGATCGACGTCACGACGATCGTCTTCAACCAGCTGACCGTCCGGGGCATCTACGGCCGGGAGATGTACGAGACCTGGTACAAGATGTCGGTCCTGCTGACGTCGGGCCTGGATATCCGGCCCGCGATCACCCACCGCTTCTCGTACCGCGACCACGAGGCGGCCTTCGCGGCCGCCCGCTCCGGCGACTCGGGCAAGGTCATCATGGACTGGACGGATCGATGACGGACACGACGCGCGAGAATCCCCTCGCCTTCATCGCCGACGAGCTCGAGGAGCTCCGGGCAAAGCACCTCTACCGGCCGCTCCGGATCATGTCCGCGGAGCAGGGGCCGGTCACCACCGTCGATGGCCGGGAGGTCATCTCCCTCTCGTCGAACGACTACCTGGGCCTGACCCACCATCCGCGGATGAAGGCCGCCGCGATCGAGGCCGTCCGGGAGTACGGGGCCGGCTCCGGGGCGGTCCGGACGATCGCCGGGACGATGTCGATCCACGAGGCCCTCGAGGCCGAGCTCGCGGCCTTCAAGGGCACGGAGGCTGTGCTGACGTTCCAGAGCGGCTTCACCGCCAACACCGGCGTCATCCCGACGATCACCGGCGAGGCCGACCTGATCGTCTCCGACGCCCTGAACCATGCCTCGATCATCGACGGGATGCGGCTCTCGAAGGCGCCCCGGAAGGTGTTCCCGCACGCCGATGTCACGGGCCTCGAGGCGGTCCTCCGCGAGGCGACGGAGCAGGGACGCCCCGGCGGCGCCGGGCCGTACCGGCTCATCCTCGTCGTCACGGATGGCGTCTTCTCGATGGACGGCGACATCGCGCCGCTGCCGGGCATCGTGGAGGTCGCCGAGCGCTACGGCGCCGCGGTCTTCGTGGACGACGCCCATGCGTCGGGCGTCCTGGGTCGCAACGGCCGCGGGACCGTGGACCATTTCGGGCTCCACGGGCGGGTCGCGATCCAGGTCGGGACGCTGTCCAAGGCCGTCGGCGTCCTGGGCGGCTATGTGGCCGGCTCGCAGGACCTGCGTGACCTGCTCGTCCAGCGGGCCCGGCCGTTTCTCTTCTCCACGTCGCATCCGCCGGCCGTCGTCGAGGCCTGCCGGGAGGCGATCCGGATCATGGAGGAGGAGACGTGGCGGATCGAGCGCCTGTGGTCCAGCACGCGGCGGTTCAAGGTGGAGCTGGCGCGCCTGGGCTTCGACACGGGTCGTTCCGAGACGCCGATCACTCCGGTCATCCTCGGTGAGGCGGAGGCGGCGATCCGGTTCTCCGCCCGGCTCTTCGAGGAGGGCGTGTTCGCGACCTCGGTCGTGTTCCCGACGGTGGCCCTCGACCAGGCGCGGCTGCGGACGATCGTGACCGCCGCGCTCACCGACGAGCAACTGGACCGCGCCCTCGCGGCCTTCGACCGGGTCGGGCGCGAACTGGGGCTCATCGCCGGGTGAGCGGGGACGGGTCCTCGGTCGAGGCCGCGGCCGGGCGGAGCCCGGACGACCGCGACCGCAACGCGCACGACCTGCCCCTCGATGCCCACCTCCACACCGACCTCTCGCCCGACGGCGACGTCCCGATCGACGTCTACGCCGCGCTGGCCGTGGAGCGCGGGATCCGGGAGCTGGCGATCACCGACCACGTCGACTTCGACGCTCGCGACCCAGCCTACGAGTACGCCTCGTTCGAGCGTCGGGAGCGGACCGTGCGCGAAGCCGCCGAGCGCTGGGCGCCGCGGGGCGTGACGATCCGGTTCGGGGCGGAGCTGACCTACAACACGGCCTGGGACGCGGACCTCCGGCGGCACCTCGCGACGCACGCCTACGACTTCACGATCGGCTCCGTCCACGACTGGCCCGATTCGCCGTACGTGCCGTGGAAGGTCCGGAGCTGGGCGACCGGTCGCTCGCTCGCCGAGGCCCTCGGCCCGTATCTCGAGCAGATCACGGCCGCGGCCCGGTCTGGCCTCTTCGACACCATCGGCCATATCGACGTCGTCCGCCGCTACCTCCACGCCTCGTGGAGCGCGCCCGAGATCTACGGCGCCGTGGAGCTCTTCGAGCCCGCCCTCCGGGCGCTGATCGGCTCCGGAACGGCACTGGAGCTGAACTCGAGCGGCTACCGCCACCCGGCCCACGAGGCGTACCCGGGACCGCCCCTCCTGGCCCGCTACCGGGAGCTCGGCGGCACGGTCGTGACGGCCGGCTCCGACGCCCACCGCGAGCAGCAGTTCGCGTGGGGGCTGGAGGCCGCGTATCGTGTCCTTGCCGAGGCCGGCATCACGGCGCTCACCTTCCGCCGGGACGGGGTCCGCACGCGCATTCCCCTTCCCGATCCATCCTCGATCCCGAGCGCCGGCGACGCTGCCTAACACGAGGGCGGTTGGTTCGTTATGCGATTGGACGACGAGGCGCTCGAGCGGCTCGTCCAGGAGGCGAAGCGGGGCGACCCGTGGTCCTTCGGACGGCTCTTCGACGAGTTCCACGAGCCGGTCTATCGCTTCATCGCCAGCCGCGTCCATCGCCCGAGCGACGCGGAGGACCTGACGCAGCTCGTCTTCGTCAAGGCCCTGGAGGCGCTCCCGCGCTACGAGCAGCGAGGCGTTCCCTTCGGGGGCTGGCTCTTCCGGCTGGCCAGGAACACGGTCATCGATCACGCCAGGACCCGCCACGAGCACGCCGAGCTGGACGCGGCGCTGGACATGGCGGCGGAGGACCAGGGGCCCGAACAGGCGACCATCCTCCGTCAGGACCTCGACGCGGTCACGCGAGCGCTCTCGGAGCTCACCGATGAGCAGCGCGAGGCCATCGAGCTCCGGTTCTTCGCCGGTCTCTCCGCCCGGGAAGCCGCCGACGTGATGGGCAAGCAGGAAGGCACCGTGCGGGGCCTCCAGTTCCGGGCGATCGCCGCGCTGCGGCGGTCACTGGGCATGGACCTCCACGAGGGCCCCATCCTCGAGATGAAGGCAATCGAGACGAGACCGCTCGAGACGAGACCGATCGAGCCGGCACCCGGAGCGGGTCACGGCCGATGAGCGAGGAGCACCGCGTGCAGGACGACCATCCGGGGACCGAGGAGCTGGCGCTGCGCCTCCAGGCGTACGCATCGGCACGCCTCACTCCGGACCGCCTCGCCGCCACGCGGATGCGTGGCGCCCTCGTCGAGGAAGCACGGATGCGAGCCCTGCGCGCGCAGATCTCGGGTCGGTCCGGGGCCTCCTCGCCGCGCCGCCGGGCGGCGTCGCTGCTCCTCGCCGCCGCGCTGACGCTCGCGAGTGCTGCCGCCGTCGGGGCCGCGTCCGCTCCCGGCGGTCCCCTCTATGGGACGCGCCTGTGGATCGAGGCCGCCACCCTGCCGGCCGAGGCCAACTCGCGAGCGGTCGAGCGGGTACGCCAGATCGAGGAGCGGCTCGCCGACGCCGAGCGCGCCGCGGCGGCCGGTGACGAGGCCGGCGTGGCTGCCGCAATCCAGGCATATCGCGATGCCGTGCGCGTCGCGCTCGAGGAGGCCGGGTCGGACGCCGCCCGCCTCGAACGCCTGCGCCTCGCCCTCGGCCTGCAGGTGACGGTCCTCGAGACCCTCGCCGGGAAGGTGCCGAACGCAGCGGTCAACGGGATCGAGCGAGCCATCCAGGCGAGCCAGAACGCCGCCGATCGGATCCAGCGCGGGAAGCCCCCGATCGACAGCGGCCAGGATCCGTCAGGGCCGGGCGACCCGACGGCAAGGCCCGGGCGGACCCCCGCACCCGCCGCCACCGACCGCCCAGCCCGCACCGCCGCCCCGGAGGCGCCCTCGCATGGTCCCGCCACGTCCGGGCCGCCCACGAGCAATTCGGCGGACGACCAGCAGGGCTGACCCGTCCGTGGGGCAGTAGGCTCCGCGAATGCCGATCGCCACCCGACCTCGATGCGCCTGACCGTCATCGGCGCGGGGCCGGCGTACACCGACGATCCCGGGAGCCGCGGCGCCTGCTACCTGCTCGAGGCCGGGCCGGAGAACGGCGAGGGTGGCGTCATGGCCATGGACCTGGGGCACGGGGCGTTCGCGTCACTCGCGTCTCGAGTGGCACCGGAGCGCCTCGCCGCGGTCCTCGTGAGCCACCTCCATCCGGATCACTTCGTCGACCTTGTGCCCCTCCGCCACTGGCTCCGGTATCACGTCGCGCCACCGGCCCAGATCGCCGTGCATGCCCACGTGGACCTGTCCGCGCGCCTCGACGGACTGCATGGCCAGGCTGGATTCGCGGACGGGTCCCTCGATCTCGTTCCCCTCTCCGCGGGAGCTCGCAGCGTCGGGCCGTTCGAGGTCATCGTGGCACCCGTTCGGCACACGGCGGACAGCTTCGCGTTCCGGCTGCACGACGGGTCGGCGTCGGGCGTCGGCCTCGTCTACTCCGGGGATGTCGGCGAAGCCGATGACCTTGCCCCACTCATCCGGCCGGGCGATGTCCTGCTCGTCGAGTGCTCATTCGGGGCCGGTCCGGTCCCGGTGGGCGCGGCCCACCTCGACGGCCCCGCGGTCGGAGCCCTTGCCGCCGCGACGCGGCCCTCGAGCGTCCTCCTGACGCACATCCTGCCCGGCATGGACCCCGAGGCGGCGATCGCCGCCGTGCGCGCCGCCTTCGATGGACCTGTGGCGGTGGTCCACCCGGGATTCTCAGCGACGATCTAGGGCTAGGGGACTCCCGGAATCCAACGACCCGGATGCGGGCACGGCATCCGGGTCGTCAGTGCTCGGGGACAGCGTCCGCTGCCAGGTTACTCCGTCGCGTCGGGATCGCGACGCCAGCTCGGGGCGAAGAGGACCGCGAGGCCCGCCAGGCCGCCGAGGCCAAGGACGGCGAGCAGCGAGCTGCCGGTCGTCACGACATCGGAGACGGTATCGGTCGGCGGGAGTTCGATGGTGGAGCTGTTGTCGTCGGTCGCGCCGAGGACGGACTGCGTGGGCGGCGTGGCCCCGGTGTCGCCCGTGGAGCCATCGGTGGCGCCGAGGACGGACTGCACCGGCGGCGTGCCGTCGGTGGTCCCACTGGTCGTGCCATCGGTCGTGCCATCGGTGGTCCCGTCGGTCGTGCCGTCGGTGGTCCCGTCCGTGGTCCCGTCCGTGGTCCCGTCCGTGGTTCCGTCCGTGGTCCCGTCCGTGGTCCCGTCCGTGGTCCCGTCGGTCGTGCCGTCGGTCGTGCCGTCGGTCGTGCCCGGATCATCCGAGTCGGGCGCCGGGTCGCCGGCATCGACGCGGTAGTTGTCGCGCTTGCCACCGGCGAGGACCGTGTACTCGCCCCAGTCGTCACCCGCGATCACGTAGGCGCCGAAGCAGAAGCTGCCGTCGGCCGCGCTGGAGACCGTGCCGGACGCGACCGTGGCGCCCGGGTCGCCGCTGGCGCCGCCGGGGAGCCCATTGATCGACCAGGTCACCGCCGACGAGGCGGCGAAGTTCTCGCCACGGATGTAGAGCGTGGAGCCGGTCGCGTAGTGGTTCTGGTTCACTGCGGCCGGCGCAAGGCACGGCGCGTCGGTGGTCCGGATGGAGCCGCCGCCACCCGGGGCGGCGAGGGTCGCGCCGACGGCCGAGCCGACGGACGCGAGGGCGAGGAGCGACGCCGCACCGATGCGCGCCGCACGGCCGGTCGTGACCGACAGGAAGGTTCGATCGTTCATCATGGTCCCCGAGTACTGGTCTGGATGAGTCCCGAACCCGGGAGATCCCGGGGCCCTTGCCTAGGGGGCTCCGTCACTGTGGGGGACCTTGGACGGCCCCGTCCAGTACCTGCGGCGGGTTCGATTCGCACCTGAATCCACCGCACTCCACCGCCGGTCCCGATTCGTGGTGCGCCTCGTCACCGAAGGGCCCAGGACCGGCGGGTGGGGGTCCGGGAGTACTCGCGTCAGGGAGGGTCCGGTGCGGCGTCGCGCCGGGTGGCGACGGCCCGCCTCGATCAGCGCACCCTGGCCCGGACATGGGCGGACGGGACGCGCTCAGGCCGGCGCGTCCCGTCCGGGTCTCGGGGACCATGTGGTGTGCGGCGCGCGGGCCGCGGGAGGTTTCGGGATCCTGGCCTTCGATCGGGAGCAGCGAGGGGGTCGAAGCGGTTGCCCGCTTCGACCCCCTCGAACGTGTGGCGGTGGAGCGACCTAGCGGCGGCGGCTCGAGGCCTTCGCCGGGGTCATGACCAGGACGCTCGCGAGGAGCGCGGCCATCGCGATGACCAGCATCCGCCAGCTGTCGCCCGACGGGGCGGAGGTGCCGGTCAGGGAGTCCGTCGGCGGGAGCGTGACGCTCGGGCCGTCGGTCTCGCCGAGGACGCTCTGGGACGGGGTGTCCGTCTCGGACAGAACGCTCTGGGACGGGGCGATGGTTGGCGCGGCGGTCGGAGCGGCGGTCGGAGCGGCGGTCGGAGCGGCGGTCGGAGCGGCGGTCGGGGCGGCCACCGTCACCGTCGCGGTGTCGCTGGCCGTGACCTCGGTCTCGCCGTCCCAGCCACGGGCGGTGGCGACGTTCGTCGTCTCCTGCGTGATGGGCATCGTGCAGGTGAACAGCCAGGTCTCGGTGAGCTCGAGGACCTCGTTGCCGTTGCTGTCACCGCTGACGTAGGCCGTCGGCGAGCACTTGTCGTCCGTGACGGATACGTCCGAGAGGGCGGTGTCACCCGCATTGCCGACCGTGTACGTGTAGGTGACGTTGGCACCTCCCGCCGGCACCTCCGTTGGATCCGCGACCTTGACGATCGCGATTGCCGGGTCGGCAATCCGGACCTTGTAGTTGTCGTTCTTGCTCGTGGTGCAGTCCAGGAAGTTGAAGGTGGTGGACTCGGCGTTGAAGCCCTCGCAGGCCTCGACCTCCGCCTTGGACGCCATGTCGACGCTGTATTCGCCGCCGTTGTTCGGCGTGGTCTCGTAGGGCGCGAGCTTGACCGGGATGCCGCCATTGCAGCCACCGGTCCCCTCAGCGTGGTTGCCGTCGCCGGTGCCGTTGCCGGCGATGACGCCGTTGACGACCACGACCTGGCGGAACTTGATGGCGTCGGTCGACAGCAGATCCGCGCCGCTGGGATCAGTCACCTGGAAGTAGTAGATGCCGTCGGGGAGTCCGCCGCCGCCGCCGCAGTTCTGCGGGCCGCCGTTGAGGTACACGTCCTCCTTGGCAGCGTAGATGTTGGCGTTGACGCTGGTGCCGTCGGACAGTGACGTCCAGATCGCTCCGCTGTTATTCGCAGCAGCCGACGCCGACGGGGCGAGCAGCGCGAGTCCGAGCAGCGAAGCGACGCTGAGCCATCCGAGCTTGCGGACGATCGCGACACGTCGCGCCGTGCGATTGAGTTCCATCGATTGGTCCCCTCCGAGACAAGTTCACCGTGGCCTGATGAGACGCTTCCACCCGTGCCTGACACGCCGTCGGGGCGCGAGCGGGAGCACAGGATGACCGAAAGGTACTGGGCCGTCCAGTACGTCCGGATGCCTATTTTCCAGCTCTGACCGCACCAGACCGCACCGCACCGCCCAAACTTTCGGTGCCGCCTGTCAACAACGTCCCAGGACCTTGGTACCAGGGCCGGACATGGATGGACGGGACGCACTCAGGCAGTACGTCCCGTCCAGGTCTCGGGGACCCAAGGGTTGGGTCCGGTGGAGGTCCTTGCCTAGCGGCGGCGAACCTCCTGCCGGCGGGCCGTGCCCGGCGTCGGGGCGAAGAGCCCCGCGGCCAGGCCGATCCCGGCGATGACGAGCAGGGCGAGCATCAGGCCGAAGCCCGGGTTGCTCGGAGCCTGGTCGCCGGCGTCGATGCCGTCCGTGGGCGGCAGGGTGATGTTCGGAGTCGGGGCGTCGGTCTCGGCGAGGACGGCCTGGACGAAGACCTTCTCCGTGTCCTGGCGCTTGTCCGTCTCGTCCGAGTCGATGGTCGCCACATTCACGAGCGGCTGATCGAGCCTGAACGAGTCCACGTCGACGGTCACCCGGTAGGTGACCGAGCCGTCGTTCGTGACGGCGCTGGCGGTCCACTGGAGCATGCGAGTCGTCGCGTCGTAGCTGACGAAGCTGAACTCGTCGTTGTTCGTGGCGGAACCGGAGACGTACGTGAGGCCGGCGGGCAGGGTGTCGGTGATGATCCCGTTCTGGACCGGGCCGCCGGTCAGGTCGTACGCGAGGGTGTAGGTGAGCGTGTCACCGATCTTCGCGATCGCCGTCCCGTCGATTGCCGTCCCACCGGTGTTGCCGGCGTAGCTCTTGGCGATCGTGAGGTCGGGAACCTCCACCTTCGAGTCGGACGACCTGCAGACCTCCAGCTCGCTGACGCAGAGCACTGCCCTGTTCGTCTGGGAGCCCGTCGGGGCGTCGCCGTCGATGGTGACCTGGTAGCTGATCTGGGCAGGCCTTGCCAGCGACGTCCAGCTCCACTTCAACGTTCGCCCACCGTCGAGGAGCTCGAACGTTGCCGATGGGCTGGCCGACTGCGAGTCGCTCACGTACGTCTGCCCGGCGGGCAGGGTGTCGGTCACGACCGCGTTGGTCACCGGGCCCTCGACGACCGTAACGTCGATCGTGTACGTCACGACCTGCCCACGACCGACGATCCCGTCGCTGTCCCTGTTGGCCTTCGTGATCGACACGTCGGGCACACGGACGACCGCGCTGTCGGTATCGGTGACGTCGTCGTTCGGCCGACCCTCGGTGTGGCCCGTGGCCACGGCGACGTTCGTCGTGGTCTCGAGCACCGTCAGCGTGATGTCGCAGGTCTTCGTCTCATCGACCGCGAGGGTCGGGATCGTGCAGACCGTGATGTCGTCGCTGGTGTTGCCAGGCGTTCCGCGATCGTCGACGACCGCAAGGTTGACGAGGTCAAGCTCACCGGTGTTCGTGATCGCGTAGTGGTAGACGACGTTGTCGGTCCCGGCTTCGGTCACGTAGACCTCGCCGTCCTTTGCGTCGCCGGCCGTCTTGACGATCTCGATGCCGGGCGTCAGCAGGGCGACGTTCGCGTCGTCCGTGTCATCAACCTTGGGGCCGACGAGCGGGGTTCCGCTGGCCGTCGCGACGTTGTGGACCGCAGCTCCGTCCTCGGCGACCGAGAGGGTCGCCGAGCAGGTGAAGACCCACGTCTCACCGGGCTCGAGCTTGCCGTTGGCATTCGTGTCGCCCGAGTTCTGGCCCGCGGTGAGGACCGCGGTCACGGGCGAGCAGAGGTCATCGGTGACGGTGACGCCGGTCAGGCCGTCGGGATCCTGGGTCCTGACCGCGTAGCGGTACACGACCGTGGAGCCGTCCTCGACCGCATAGACCGTGCCGTCCGCAGCCTGGTTGCCCAGGCTGGAGCCGGCCGTCTTCACGACATCGATGTCGGGGTTGACGACGTGGATGCTGCCCGCCTCGTCCTCGTTGTCGAGGGGCGCGGCATTCCCGAGCGGGTCCGTTCCGTGGCCGAGCGCGCTCCATTCGATGTTGGATGTCCCAACGTCGGCGACGGTGCAGCTGAAGTCCTGGTACTCAGCAAGATCCAGGGTCCCGTCGAAGCCAGCATTCACGGGCGTCCAGATGGCGCACGGGGAACCCGTGACGTTGACGTTCGTCAGCGGCGTGTCGCCGACGTTCGCCTCGCGAACGGTGATCGTGGTGGAACCGCGGGCGAGGACGGGATCAGGGGTCTCGGAGACGAGGGTCAGCGTGGTGGCCGGGTTGAGCACGTCGATCCGGCCGGACTCGTCCTCGTTCGCGGCGGGTGCCGGAGCCTGGAGCGAGTCGGTCCCGTGGCCGAGGGCCGTCCAGCTCACGTCGCTCGTTCCGACCGTGAACGTGCAGCTGAAATTCACGGACTGGCCGGGGGCAAGCGAGCCGGAGAACGATCCGGCGCCGTTGTTCTTGCTGGCCGCGGCGGTCCAGTCGGCGCACGAGTTCGTGCCCGTGACCCCGACTCCGGTGAGGGTGTCATCGCCGGTGTTCGTCTCGACGACGACGATGGTGACGGACGTGCCGTTGAGGGCCGTGGTCGGCGCGCTCACGAGCCCGAGCGTCGTGGCGGGAGCGATCACGATGACCGTCCCTTCCTGGTGCTCATCCTTCGCGGGGGCCTCGGCGCCGAGGGCATCGGTGCCCTTGCCGTCGGCGGTCCACGAGGCGTCGACGCCCGTCGCGGAGGCCGTGAACGTGCAGGTGAAGTCCGTGCTCGCGCCCGCCGCAAGCGTGGCGACATTCGCCGGAGCGAAGGACGCGCACGCCCCGCCCCCGACGACGTTAACGTTCGTCAGCGGCCCGTCACCGGTGTTCTTCTCCGTCACGACGATCGTCACGGTGTCCCCGGCGTGGACCTTGGCCGGGGCACTCTTGATCGTCAGCATCGTGGAGGGGCTGACGACGTCGACAGTGCCTTCCTGGTGCTCGTTCGTGCTCGGAACCGCATTGGCGAGGGCGTCAGTGCCCTTGCCGTCGGCCGTCCAGGCGAAGTCGTTCGCCGGAGCCAAGAACGTGCAGGTGAAGGTCACCGATTCCCCGGGGTTGAGGCTCCCGCTGAAGGTGGCGCCGCCGACCTTCGTCGCGGATGCGACCCAGTTGCTCGCGCAGGGGCCCGTGCCATCGACGCGGACGGCGGTGATCGTGCCCTCGCCGTCGTTCTTCTCATTGACGATGATCGTGACCGAGTCGCCGGCGTGGACCTGGGGCGACGCGTTCTGGACGATCGTGAGCTTGGTCGCAGGCTGGAGGACGTCGTACCGGCCGTTGACCGTCTCGCCCGTGGGATCGTGCTGAGCATTGAGCTCATCGAGACCCGTCGCGGTGGCCGACCACGCGAAGTCGGAGACGTTCGGGGCGCTGAACGTGCAGGTGAAGTTGACGGATTCGCCGGGGTTCAGCGTGCCACTGAACGCTCCGGCGCCACTGTTCTTGTTCGCCGCGGCTGTCCACGTCGCGCAGGAGTTCGTACCGCTGACGGCGATTCCGTGGAGGACGGACTGGCCGGTATTGGTCTCCGTCACCGTCAGTGAGATCGATTGGCCGACAGCGACGTAGGCCCCGTTCGCCGGATTCGCGCCGACGACGGCGAGGGTCGTGGTCGCAGTCTTGCGGGTGTTGACGAAGGGGATCGAG